>CAZBQX010000101.1:0-2515 GCA_964494155.1 uncultured Syntrophales bacterium | reverse complement strand
TCGATATTGTAAAATCCCGCATCCAGGGCTTCCCAGATGAGGTCCTTCACCGCCCGTGTTTCCTTCTCGGCGTCCTGGGCAAATTTTTTGGCGTTGATTTGAAAATGATCCCCCTGGATGAAAAGAGGACCCCGATAACCGACCTTGATCGCCGCGGCAATGACGCCGCTGGTATATTCCGCCGGCCGCTGCATGGTGTAGTCGATTTCCGACCGGGCGATTTCGAAAATGACGGGACCGACCTGGCCCTTCATCGCCGCCCGCAGGATGGCCTGGGCCGTCTCGTAAGTCAGGGTGCGGATATTGATGGCGGGAACCGTGAAACCCTTGATCTCTTTTCGCCCCATGGCCTCATAGAAAGACTGGATCGATGCCGGATAGGCGCCCAGGGCCGCGCCGCACTGGCGGATGAGCCACTGGCAGACAAGGCAAACATCGGAATCGTCGCTGAGTACGGCGGAAAATATGAGGTCGTCAATGAGGCCGGATCGCAATTTCTGCTCGTCGAGAATATCGACGCGATCACCGTTGATTTTCAATATCCCCGCAAACGCCGCCTTAACCTGCCCTACTGTTTCCAATACCGCCACGTCCCGAACCGTCCTTTCTGTCTGTTTATTTCATTTTCAGCAAATCACATCCGACTTCAGATAGTCGTTTACCTTGTCCACCTCGAATCGACTGCCGATATACACCGGCGAGCGCTGACCCAACTCCGTCACGGGCACCGCGAGGATGTCCTGGTGACCGTCGGTCGCCCGGCCTCCGGCCTGCTCAATAATGAACGCCATGGGCTGGAGTTCAAACAGGAGCCGGAGTTTACCCCTGGGGCTGTCCTTCAGCGCCGGGTAAGTAAAGACGCCGCCCTTCTTGATCAGCACCTGGTTGATATCGGGAACAAAGCCGCCGCTGTAGCGTAGTTTGTACCCCGTTTCCTCTAAGGATTCGATATACAGAAGATGCTCCGGCGTCCATTCGCTACGTAGTCCGCCGGGGCTGTAGATCGACCCCTTTTCCTTGAGCCTGATGTTATCCTCGGACAGGACATACTCCCCTTCCCGGTTCAGAACGAACTCATGGGTGCCCTTTCCAGCGGAATAGACCATCGTGATTAGGGGCCCATACGTAATATACATGGCGGCCAGCATGGTGTTGCGCCCGATGTCGAATACGGAATCCTTGTGAATCCCGATGATGGTCCCCATGGAGAGGTTCGTTTCGACCAGGGATGATCCGTCGAGAGGGTCGGCGGTGACGATGAATTTCTCATGCCCCTTGCCGATCCGCATAACGCTGTCCTGCTCTTCCGAAGCATAGTCCAGAACAAATCCCGAATGCTCGAGCTGGTTTTTCAGGATTTCGTCGGCCCCGCGATCGAGGGTCAGTTGATCCTCGCCGTAGATATTCTTGAATCCCGCCAGTTTCCGGTTGGCCTCGTAGATTTTCGCCGAAATATATTTCCCCATCACGCCGATCTGCCAAATCAGACGGCGCAGTTCCTGATCGACCCCGGCCAACCACATGTGGCGCCTGAGATCAATGGAAAACTTTGTGTAATCGTTGATTCCCCCACTCATAACCCTACCCTTTCCTGAAAGTAGCCATTTCTAACAACAAATCCCCGTTTTGACAAGTGTATTTTTCCGGATTTGTGCATGGGAACCGGCATAATCCTTTGATTTAACTTGCATTTATACCATTCGCGCTTCCGTCGAGCCAATTTCCTGCGCCGCCTGCCGCCTTAGAGCTGCTCGACCGTGTAACCCTGCGCGCGCAGCAGGTTGACCAGTCCGTCCTGTCCCAGGAGATGTCCCGCCCCCACAACAACAAAGCAGGTTTTTCGCTGACCCAGGAAGAGCTCGATCTGGGAGAGCCAGTTGCGGTTGCGCCGGACGAGAAATTTCTGGTAGAGACTCGGGTAATCCACAAAACTCTTCAGGAGCATGCTTTCAAGATTCCGGACATCGCCGTTGGTCCAGGATTTAAGCATCTCGCCCATTTCCGCTTCCATCGTATCGAAATCATTTAGGGTTTGCTCAACAAGCAGTTCCTGTTCCCGCAGAGACAGGCCGCTGAAAATACCGATCTGGTAATTCAATGTCTCCAGGCCGAAGGTTCTTTTCCCGGCGGTCCGGGCCTTGGCGTAAAAGTAGCGGTCAATGCCCTTGGCAGGATCGAATCCCAACTGGTTCAGTTTCAGCCCCATGAGGGTCATGGCTACGCTCCAGGGTTTGAAGTTGTCCAGCATTTTAACATTGAGACCGAATTGCTCCGTTTTTTCCGCAAGATTACGGTACGTGGCCGGACTGAGGCTCTTTTCGAGGGTGTTGCCGTCGGTGAATACCGACTGGGAGAGCATCATGGCCTGCGTGTCGGGCGAATCCATCGTGGCCATATCGACTTCGAAGACCACATTCGAGGAGGCGGCAAAGGCCCGCTCAATCGTATCTTTCAGAGGGTAGCTCGCTTCCCGCATAAAGTGAATGGACCCCAGCAGATACATCGTGGTGCCGGG
>CAZBQX010000100.1:0-2544 GCA_964494155.1 uncultured Syntrophales bacterium | reverse complement strand
ACGGCCTGAGCCTTTAACTGGGCCTGCGTGACCGAACGGTCATAACGGATACGCCCTGCGATCTCTGATCCCGAAAGAACGGCCTGTTTCTCGATGCGCTCCGTCATTTGGGGATTCAAATCCCATTTGTTCACACAGACGGCGGCGGGGATACTGAAGTGCTTTGCCAGAGAAAGAACCCTTTCCAGATCATGTTCCCCGGAAACAGTCGGCTCCGTTACCACCAGGATCTGACTGGCTCCCGTAATGGATGCGATCACCGGACAGCCGATTCCCGGGGGGCCGTCCACAATAATCAGGTTACCCTTTTCCTCCGCCGCGATGCGTGCCGCCTCGCGACGAACCGTAGACACCAGCTTGCCGGAATTTTCGGCGGCAACACCCAGCCGGGCATGCACCATAGAACCGTAAGGGGTTTTCGAAACCATCCATTCACCGCAGAGACGCTCCGGGAAATCGACAGCCTGGACCGGACAGATCCGGACACAGACACCGCACCCTTCACAGGAAATCGGATCAATTGTAAAAAGCGTCTGCTGCCCCGGTTTCTGTATTTCTTTTATGGCCTCAAAGCGGCAGGCATCGGCACAAATACCGCAACCGATACAGCGTTCCGGGCGAATGAACGCCTCCCGGCCGCTGTAAAAATCGTGACGCTCCTTAACCTGGGGCTTCAGAACCAGGTGCAGGTCCGCCGCATCAACATCACAATCGGCAATAACCGGCTGATCGGCCAGACAGGCGAACGAGGCCGTCAAGCTGGTTTTTCCCGTACCTCCCTTGCCGCTGATGACAACCAGTTCCTTCACTTTTTCCGCCCCTTTCCCATTCCCGACGGTTTTGTTCCGGTTATGATGTAAAGCGCCGCCCAAATCGGATCCCGACTTTCAAACAGTTCTCCCTGCCGGACACCCATGAAGTATTCCGCATGCACCTGGAAACGTTTCGCCATGGTCTTCTCAATCGCCTTTAAATCCGTGTGGCGGATCTTGCGGACATAAGAATCGGGATCAGACATCTTCTCTTTGAAAAAGGCTGATTCCGCATTCAACAGCATGACGATGATGCGGCCGCCGGGCCGCAAGACCAAGGCTGTTTTCGCCAGCGCTTTCCCGTAGTCTTCAATGAACTGCAGAGACACGACATAAATGACCGCATCAAATGAGGATTCCGGCAAAGTTACGTCCTCTATTCCGGCCGTAATGGTTCGGATCTGATCCGGTGCACGACCCAGGGCTTCCCGGGAAACATCAAGACCGGTCACCCGGAACCCCTGTTTGCTCAATTCTCCTTCAATAAACGCGGGACCGCAGCCGACACTCAAAATGTCACGGCAGCCTGACAGATGTGTCAACAGATAATCCCGTTCAACCTGAAAAACGGCCTGCCAGAAATCCTTGCGACAGGATTCAACATAGCGATCCATCGTCTTGGGGTCTTCATTCAAACGGTGACTCTCTTCGCCCTTCATGATTCATCTTCCGCATTTTGGGAACGGACAATTGCATAAAAATATCGTCCTCCGGACAGCATCCTCCTTAACTTTCCCGTCTCAACCAGATTTTCCATGTATTTCAGAACTTCTGTCGGATGAATGCCCAAACCACTCGCCACTTCGGACGAGGTGCAGGGACGTCTGCTTAGCAAGGCCACAATATCCCCTGCTCTCGATTCGGGAATATCGAATTTCATGATTTCTTGATCACCTTTTTCCATAATGATGTCGACCTTACCCGGGAAAATTTCCTGCAGAGCGGACAGTTGTTCCAGGGAAAGCGGGCAGGCAAATCCTTCGGACGGCGGACGGCAGACGGTGTTGAGATGGGTTATCGCCGGGCCGATGCGTTCCACCAGTTTGGCAATCTTTTTCACCTCTGCATTGACACCCGTTACACCTGCCAGCAAAAGAACCTCAAGCCAGACTTCACCCGGAAAACGCCCGGTGAAATCAACCAACCCTTCGACGATCCTGTCAAAAGAAAGATCCGGGTGAGGACGGTTTACGTACTGGAACAGCGCCTCGTCTCCGGCATCTAATGAAGGCAGAACAACATCAGCACCCATTAATGCGTCCTGTACCTCGGGCATCCACAACAACGATCCGTTGGTCAAAACTGCAACGGGAATGGCCGTCATTTCCTTGATACCGCAGATCACCTCTTTCATAGCACTGTTGAGGGTCGGTTCTCCGGAACCGGCCAGGGTAATGAAATCCACATCTGCCTGCTGCGTTAACTTCTCCCGCAGTTCCGTCAGAATCACCTGCGCCGGCATGTATTCCCGTCGTTCCAGCGTCTTGTGTGTGGTCGTTCCGAGCTGGCAGTAAACGCAGTCATAACTGCAGACTTTATGTGGCACCAGATCAACTCCCAGAGATCTTCCCAAACGCCTCGAAATGACCGGCCCGTAAACATGCCTGAGTTCAGTACCGCTCATCATTCACTCCCGCAGGCGGATTGTCCGCAGCGCTCATTGCGACCACAACAGGTCCTGCCCGTTTGTTCAAAAGCACACCCACCGCTTTTTTCACCCAGGCCGCCGCTG
>CAZBQX010000099.1:0-2646 GCA_964494155.1 uncultured Syntrophales bacterium | reverse complement strand
TGGGTATGGGAGCGATGACCGGCCGTGGTATGGGATTTTGTGCCGGATATGACCGCCCGGGGTACGCGAATATGATGCCGGGAGGCGGCAAAGGTTCATTTTATGGCCGTGGCCGTGGATTCCGCAACGGCGGCCGTGGATGGTGTCAGGGTTTTGCAGCGACAGGCCGTCCGGGCTGGACGCGTTTTGGTGATTATGGTGCACCTTACGGGAATTGGGCGCCTTACTCACAGGCTGATCCGGAGATGGAGAAACAGGCGCTTAAGACGCAGGCCGATTTTCTGCAATCTGAATTGGATCAGATCAAAAAGCGACTCGAAGATATTGAGTCTGAAAAAAAAGTATAAGGGGAGCTCAACCTTAGAAGTTGAGAGAAAAGAGAAGCTTTGCCTTCTGGCAGACCGGGTTCCTGCTGTCCTGATAAGGAGCCCGGTCTGCGTGATTTCACATAGGAGGCACGTTAACTCTTGCAGACATATATGAAAGGAGAATAATAGTGAAAGTGGTTTTTTCGACGACAGGAAATCAACTTGATTCGCCGCTGGATAGTCGTTTCGGCCGCGCACCGAAATTTATCATTTATGATTTGGACGCAGAAACCTTTGAAGTCATGGACAACCAACAAGGTGTGCATGCCTCCCAGGGCGCGGGAATTCAATCCGCGGAAGCCATTGCCCGCGCGGGAGGCAAGGCCCTGGTAACAGGGCATTGCGGCCCGAAGGCGTTTCATGTTCTGGCGGCTGCGGGCATTAAGATTTTCCATTCGGATGCGGCAACAGTGGTTGAGGCGTTGGAGCAATACCGCCGGGGAGCTCTTCCGGAGATTGGCGCGGCCGATGTGGCAGGGCATTGGTCTTAGATATTCAGGTCGGAAGGACCTTATGTGGTTTTTCCAAAGTGGCGGCAAAGATAGTCTTATATAATCATTTGAGATGGTCAATTCACTGAGGAGAAGGGAGATTTAAATGCGAAGAATCATCGTGATCGGCGGTTCTGCCGCCGGACCGAAGGCGGCGGCCAAAGCAAGGCGTCTTGATGAAGAGGCGGAAGTGATCATTATCCAAAAGGAGGCGGATCTCTCAATGGCTTCCTGCGGCTATCCTTATTACGTCGGGGGTTTTTTCGACGACCGGAATATGCTGCTGTGCACGCCGACCGGCATCGTCCGCAATCCGACATTCTACATGAATGCCAAAAAAGTTCAGGCGCGTGTTCAAACCGAGGCTATTGCCATCGATCGCATGAATAAAAAAGTTACCTGCCGGGATCTGCGTAGCGGAGAAACGGACGAACTGTCCTATGATTCTTTAATTCTGGCGACCGGTGCCGTACCCAATATGCCCCCCGTTCCGGGGACCGACCTGGAGGGCATCACGACGCTTCAGAGACTTCAGGACGCGGACTACTTGCGGAAAATCAGAGACGAGAAAAGAATTAAAAAGGCGGTGGTCATCGGCGGCGGGTTAATCGGCATCGAAACCTGTGAAGCGCTGCAGTTGGCCGGCATCGACATTACGGTGATCGAAATGATGCCTCAGCTCCTCACGTTTCTTGATTGGGAGATGGCCAAATTGGTGGAGAATCATGTCCGCAGCCAATCGGTTGACGTGATTACAAATTATGGGGTGGCGGCCTTTTTAGGGCAGAATGGCAAACTTGAAGGCGTGAAGCTCTCCAACGGAACGGAATTGTCGTGTGGATTGGCGGTCGTGGCGGTTGGTGTACGGCCGAATACCAAACTGGCCGTTGAGGCCGGGTTGGAGATTGGTGAGGTCGGGGGTATTAAGGTCAACGAGTACATGCAGACATCGGATCCGAATATTTATGCTGTCGGTGATTGTATTGAAATTACCAACCGGATTACTGGTGTGAAAGTGCATGCACCCTACGGCGATTTGGCCAATCTTGAGGGTCGCATTGCCGGAGAAAATGCCGTTCTGGGCAATACGGTTAAATTCCCAGGTACGATTCAGACAGGCATTTGTAAGATTTTTGAATATGCCGCCGGTGTAACCGGCCTGACGGAGCGATCAGCAAAAAAAGCCGGATTCGATGTTGTTGCCGTGGTCAATTCGAGCCCTGACAAGCCCATATTCATGAACGGAAAGCTTCTCGTTACCAAGCTCGTTGTGGAAAGAGAAAACGGCAGAATACTGGGAGCCCAGTGTATCGGTCCGGGTGATGTGGCCAAACAGATTGCACAGTGGGCCATGGCTATTTCCGGTAAACTCTGTGTGGAAGATATCGTGAATGCAGATTTGCCTTATGCCCCTCCGTTTTCCCTGGCCATCGATCATTTCATTGCCACAGCGCATGTGATGCAGAACAAGATGAAAAACCGCATGAAAGGGATCAGCGCCACACAAGTGAAGGAGAAACTGGATGCAGGAACCCCGCTCTTTATTTTAGACATCCGCGATGCCGTAGAATTTGAAACCATGCGTCTGGGTATCGGAGAGATACTGATTCCGCTGGGGGCCCTGCGCAGACGGCTCAATGAACTCCCGACGGATAAAAATGCGGAAATCGTCTGTTATTGCAAAATATCTCTGAGAGGATATGAGGCGGCATTGGTCCTGGAGGCAAACGGCTGGAACAATGTCAAGGTTATGGAAGGGGGCATCATGGCCTGGCCTTATGCCCGAG
>CAZBQX010000098.1:0-2696 GCA_964494155.1 uncultured Syntrophales bacterium | reverse complement strand
TTGAGGTCCTTGACCGAAAACAGGCGCATATCGGCCGGTACCTTGTCTCCCGATTGCAGGAGCACGATATCCCCCGGAAGGATCTCTTCGGAAGAAATGCGGCGTTTCTGACCGGCACGAATGACCGTGGCTTCTGATGTCATGGTACGGGCCAGGGCTTCGATTGCCTTGACCGCCTTCGCTTCCTGCAGAAACCCCACCAACGCATTGATGAAGACCACCCCCAGGATAACCCCGGAATCGACCCATTCCCGAAGCACAAGGGTTACCAGGGCCGCTGCGAGCAAGATATAGACGAGGGGTTGATGGAACTGCAGGAGAAACCTCAGCAGGGGGCCTTTGCCCTTTTTTGAGGTGATCATGTTATAGCCGAAATGTTTACGCCTATCTTCCAGGTCAAAAAGGTCAAGACCTTTTTCCGGATTGGTTTCCAGAAGGTCAAGCACCTCTTCCGCGGGTAGATGATGCCAGTGTTTTCCGATCAACTGCTGCATGACTACGGCTCCTTTCTAAGAGAGGTTGGATAATATTCTTATTCAGCTTATCAGCATGCCCGTGCCGATGCGTTATCGTTACTTCAAACCTTGAAGGGCTTTCTGTTTTTCTGCCAGTTTTTGCCTGATTTCAGGGATTGCCGCAAGAGCGGCCTTCTCTCCTTCCAGAATTGCTATGTTTTTTTGATCGAAATCGGTTGCCCCGATTTTGCCGACTTTGGGCCGGATGATCACATCGGCACGAGCCAGTTCCTGTTCCCCCAGTTTTTGGCCCATAATGGTAATCGACTGACCGACCACGCCCAGTATGCTGCGGTTGATACTGCCGTCCGTCGCTTTGCGTGAAATATCCACGGCAATAATCAACACGCCGCCTAATTCTCGTGCGGCATCCACCGGCACCGGGCTTACGACGCCGCCATCGATGTATTTCCTGCCTCGGATTTCGACAGGTTCGAAAACGCCCGGTATGCTGCAGGATGCGCGAACGGCCAGACCGGTGTTGCCGCGTACGAAATGGACTCTCTGGCCTGTATTCAGCTCGGTGGCGACTGCGGAAAACGGCTTGCCCAGTTTTTCGAGCGGCCTTTGTCCCACCAAATGATTCACATAATTCTGGAGTTTCAAACCTTTCAGCAGTCCTCCTGAAAGCAGGCTGAAATCCCTGATCTGCGACTCATCCAAACCAAAGGCTTTCTGCTGAAGCGCGAAGGCATCGATGCCGCTGCAATAAAGGCTTCCGACAAGACTGCCGGCGCTGGTGCCGGAAACGACATCCGGAACAATGCCCTGGGATTCCAGCATTTTTATGACGCCGATATGGGCAAACCCCTTGGCGGCGCCGCCACCCAATGCCAGTCCGATTTTTACTCTGGGTACTTCCGGTTGAGAAACGCTCTTCTCCGACAGCGTTGAGCAGGCGACCAAAAAGCAGATCAAGAGACACCATAATAAAGCCTTATATTTCATGCGTCAAACCTTTCGGTAAGAAATCGGGCGCTGGAAACCTTTGAAAAGGCTCAAGGTTGTTTGCGGGATAGTGGCTTTGCTGAAGAATATGGGCGCAGAGTTTCCGTATAAGTTCGGAGGTGCAAAGCTCTGGATAATCTTATAACAAAAACTCTGCGCATGAAAAAATCGTCGATGTTCTCAATGATGCCAAAGATAAGTTTCGTGATAGGTATTTTCCTATGTGGCTGCCATCACCGGGGAAAGCCGTCTGCTATCTCAGCTCAAGCAACTTTTCTTTTGCCACCCGGGCCTGATAAGTCCGCGGATAATCTTTTATCACCTGCTGAAGAATTTGCTTGCCGTTCGTTTTGTCCCCCAGGCTGATGAATGAAAATCCTTTTTTCAGCAGAGCCGGCGCCACCCGATCGCCGTTGGGATAATTTTTGCGCACTTTATCATATTCCAGTATCGCCTGCTCATAGTTACCCTCGAAAAAATAGCATTCCCCAATCCAGAATTGTGCATTGTCGGAATATTCCGTATTGGGGAAATTCTTCAAAAAGTTCTGAAATTCTCCGCGCGCTTTTGCGTACTGACCGTCCTTAAACAGGTCATAAGCCAGGGAATACTGCTGATATTTGTCGGACACTGCCTTGGGAGCCTCTCTTGCGATACCATTGCCCCATCTTCCTTGATCCCCGTAATCTCTTTCAATCAGGCCCAGGTATGTCTCAAGATAACCGGTTTTTAACGCCAGTTGGTCCATCCGGTCTCTTAACACCTTGATTTCATCATCTTTCTGTGATAACCGCGTCAGCAGTGTGGTGATTTCTTTTTGTTGTTTTTCGTTCGCAACCTGCAGTTCTTTGATTCTGCTCCGGATGTTTTGCGAATCTGCCGATAAACCCGCCTGCTTGTTTTCAAAGACCTCGATAGATGTATTCATAGAAGATTTCAGCCGCGCCAAATCCTTTTCCTGATTGCGCAGTTGTTCCGCAAATGCCCCGTCTTGCGTCTCCAACACGGTCACTCTGTCCTTGATATTTGAGGAGGCACAGCCCGAGATGACAAGTGCTAAAAAAACGATAATGATGCAGAAATATCGTGTTTTCAATAATTTATCCTTACCAATGCAACGAACCGAAATATATTCACGGACATCCATCTGCCTTGATCAGAGACTTTTTTAAATAAAAAAACCATCTGACATCCATGTCAGATGGCGGCCCGACCATCATATTCCTCTAAGGA
>CAZBQX010000097.1:0-3217 GCA_964494155.1 uncultured Syntrophales bacterium | reverse complement strand
TTTTTTATAACGCTATAAAATTTACTACGTTTCATCAAGAAATAACCCCATGTCAGCGCAACATTATAAGTTCTCAAAAATCCGGATTTTCTCCTGCGATGTAAAAAACAACCGTCATGTTCGGAAGACGAACCAAGTGGTGAGTTTGTCCTTTATGCGACACCGTTCGACGACGATATACAGGGTGTCCCGCACCCAGGCTTTCATAAGGGTCCGGAGCTGTCTGGCACCTATGAATCCTCGGAGAAAACATTTGTTCCTTATCTGTTTTTTAAAGTCATCGGTTGATATCAAGTTAGAATTATGCAAAATAATGATATCAAAGGGTTTGATAATTTGACCCCATTGTCAAGTCAGGCGGTAAAGGAACAAACCTGAACAGACAATGTATTCGACAAAACCAGGCTTTTTTGCGCAAATGGGTCATGATCTGCATAGCCTGTCCGAAGGAGAAGCTTTGTGAATATAGGCGAGCAAACAATTGAGTGGCTCTATCACGATCAGCTGAAGATCAATGACGACTGGGCGATACGCACGTCAAATGGGTTCAAGTGGTGGGCCGACAAGAACGCCCAGACGATCGAGGTGATCGGAGAGGAGACTGGCCCAAACCGTGAAATTGCCTCCCTGATTTCGATTCGCACGGATTTCCTCTGCAACCTTGAGCTGACCGATCACTCCCTGGCTGCCATGAACGCATTATTGATGGTCTTCGCCGCGATGGCGGGCCCGGTTTATGATTCCGAGAAACGCACCCTGGAACTTTGTTCGCTGGTACGCGTTCACCGCGGCATCAGTGAATGGATGAATTCCCTGATCAGCGTTGCCGCGGTCATGCAGATCGCAGAGGCCAGAATCATGGCTAACGAGGCCTCAAGGGTTCTGGGTGCACAGGAAGCCGTGAGCGGGCATCCCGAGCGCGGCATCCGACAAGACCCTGATCAAATGGTCGGTGTCGTTGCGGGTTTGATCGTTCCCATGGGAAAGGAACCCTGTCGCTGGTCGGCAAAAGATTTTCAGGATGTGGTCAATCAATACATGCAGGGACCGCCGGCACTGGGCGCCTGCGCGGATGGTCCGGGTTGTGTCGCGGAGTTTCCTTATGGAGAGCGCTCATCCCTTTGCCTGATGAGGGCTGATCAACCACACCCGAGGTACGGGAACGGGCTTTTCCTGCTGCAGACTTTCCCCGTTGGTGAAATGTCCGATGCCGAGGGGGCAAAACTGGCCCTTGCATTGAATGCGGAAGAACTCACCGTGAAACCATCCGGTTACGGGTTCGGCAGTTTTGTCTATCGAGACGGGGGCATTCACTTCACAACTTTTCTGCCCAACGCCGTATATGGAACGGGCTTGCTGCCGAATATCTATTTCGCAAACGCCAACCGCGCAAGGGAAATGGCTATTCGTCTGAATAAACGCAATTGAAAAGGGGATATTTGGGACATGGGGTGGTTAACAATTCTTTTTTACGCTTAGTCAGATAAGGAGGTTCAATTATGGCGGCATACATTGTATTGATCAAGCTGACGGATCAGGGAGCGAAGGACATCAAGCATCTGCCCAAGCGGGTCAGGGCGGCGGGCAAAATGATGGAGAAAGTGGGAGGCAAAATTAATGCGTTTTACCACACCATGGGGCAATACGATTACGTTGCCATTGCCGAAGCGCCCAGTGATGAAGTGGCATGCAATTTCCTGCTCGGCCTTGGCGCGGAAGGTAGCCTCAGAACCACGACGATGAAGGCATTTTCCCTGGATGAGTTTACGGAGATCGTTAAAAAATTACCCTGAGTGATGTTTCGGAGTGTCACACAACATACTAAAAAGGCAGGGTCATTTGACCCTGCCTTTTCCTGAAACAATAAATTTCGTGAATTGACGACAGAAGGAAAGTCTTATCTTGAAGAAAATACTGCCTCGTCTGCTTTACCCTTGCATGTTCGTTGTTCTTTTTCTCTCATTATCGGGCTGCGCGTCAAACATGACACAGCACATCGCCGACAGGCTCATTGTCGATGAATTGTATAAAACTTACCAGGTTCATCCGGCTGACTTGTCTTCCGCTTCAAAATGTCCACAACCTCCTGCCGTCAGGATTGTGAATATGGAATCCAGAACCGGTGACTATGAAACGGTGGGAAAGGCTGTCACCAGTGAAGTGATCAATCCGAAAGACGTGATGCAGGCATTTGTTGCATATTTAGAAAACGGATTCCAAAAGAGTCATGTAAAAGTTGACAATCGTTCCGAAAAGATCCTGCATATAAAAATGGTAGACTTAAAGTCGAAATCGCGTTTCTACAACTTCGATACCCGCTTCTGTGCCGAATTGACCATCCCGGAAACAGGTTTCGCCAAATACTATGAGGCCAATGCAAACGCAGAGTCGGCCTGGGATTCCGCTGCCCATGCCATGCATGATGTCTCAAGGCAGATGATTGATGACCCTGCAATCCGGGATTACATCCTGTGTAAGGCCGGAAAAGCGGACGCCTCGAAGATTGATAAGGAAAAAACGTTCAGTCGGAAACTGATCGAATTGCAGGAAGCTTTAATTCACGGACTCATTTCAAAAGAAGAGTACGATCTTAAGCGAAAAGAGCTTCTTGAAAGATTTTAGGATGCTCTCCTGCGCTAATCAATTATAGAATGCTTTCTTTCCCGCGCCTGTGTTGCAGTCCTCCCGGTCCGTCCGTACGAGGCGGTCGAAACAGGTTGCCCACTGGTTCCTTTCACTTTTCCGTTTCGGCAAAAAAGCGAAAACATGAAGCCAAACGGCGTTCGACGGGTTCTCAGAGAAGATAAGAAAAAATGCCTTGGACCGGCGGGAAAAATGAACTATAAATTTCACTAGTTGAGTTCTTCAAAATCCGTTTTTGGACATGGAATGATAAAAGATCTGGGGGAGCACCATACAGAAAGCATATGAATCCTATCGAATTGCTTCTCGGCAGGATTTTTTATGCTCTCAAAAAGAAACGAGCATGGCGTCCCTTGTTTTCATTGTTTTTCAAAATGCATCGAATCTTAACAAGAAACATGGTCAGGGGCATTCTGGTCCTCTGGTTCGCAGTGTTGATTATGACCATCACAACCATGGATGGGTCTGTCGTTCGTGCTGCAGGCCAAAAGAGAGTTTTGCGGCTTACGGTGGTTTTCAACAACGTGCCGCGCGTGCCGGGACTTACCGAAGGATGGGGATTCTCTTGTCATGT
>CAZBQX010000096.1:0-3279 GCA_964494155.1 uncultured Syntrophales bacterium | reverse complement strand
ACATAAACCAACAACCCCCTGTTCCTCCAGAAGGAACGGGGGGTTTCTTTTTGCTTCAGTCATTTTCCAGCCTGAGGCGATTTTCCTGTTGACAAGGCTTCTTCTTCCTTATTATAAAGGCAAAAAATGCATGGATGCTGAAAGGGGATAAAAAAATAACAATGATCCATATGTCAATCGCAACGGCTGCTTGCCCGTGACGATTGGTGAACAGCGCGTAAATCGACTTATCAAACGAAGAGAAGGTTGGCGCTTTGGGGTGGTATCCTGGAAGGGATGCCTGAGATTATACCCGATGAACCTGATACGGATAATGCCGGCGTAGGGAGAAAGGATAATATGCAGGAATAAAAACCTTCACAGGCATGACCGCCGGTGGAGGTTTTTTGTTGCTTGGAAAAGGTGTGGATGCATGATCAAACTCAACGGTAAGGAAAAACCGGACTGCAAGAATATTGATACGCTCTTAGGGGAACATCAGTACAACCGTAAACGGGTGGCGGTCCTGGTCAACGGTGAAATTGTAAAAAGAGACGACTGGGCGGACTTCGACCTGAAGCCGGGGGACGAAGTGGATGTCGTGACTTTTGTCGGCGGTGGGTGAGGAGGAACATATGACTTATCAAATCGGTGGGAAAAATTTGAAGAGCCGGTTTTTCATAGGATCAGGGAAACTGCCTTCCTACACGGTTATTCCAAAGATGGTGGAAAAGGCCGGCGTGGAAGTCATTACTGTTGCGGTGCGTCGGATCGATCCTCACGCAAAGCATGAAAATGTCATGGATTTCATTCCGGAGCAATGCGTCGTTATGGTCAATACGTCCGGGGCGCGCAGTGCCGATGAGGCGGTGCGGATTGCCCGGATCGGCCGGGAACTGACCGGATCCGACTGGATCAAGATCGAGGTCGAAACCGACGCCAAGTATCTGCTGCCGGACAATGAAGAAACCCTGAAGGCAGCGAAAATTCTGGTTGATGAAGGATTTCAGGTATTTCCCTATATCAGTCCCGATCTGGTGGTGGCAAAAAAACTGGAAAAGGCGGGTGTGGCGGCGGTCATGCCCCTGGCGGCGCCTATCGGCACCAATAAGGGTATCACGTGTGCAGCGCTCCTGCAGCCGATCATCAATGAAATCGAAATTCCCGTTATTATTGACGCCGGGATTGGACGTCCGTCCCATGCGGCTACGGCCATGGAACTGGGAGCTGATGCCGTATTGGCCAACACGGCTATTGCCACGGCTACGGACCCTATCCTGATGGCGGTTGCCATGGCAAAAGCCGTGGAGGCAGGGCGTATGGCCTATGAGATGGGACTTTTGGCGGAAAAGGACTTTGCCGATGCATCGTCACCCTTGACAGGTTTTCTCAGGAGAGGCGAATGATCTATCGGGAACTGCTTGACGCGGAAACTTTATACCAAGCTCATCAGTCAGTGGTGACCCGCACCGAGCTGATGACGATCGTCGGTAAAGACTACCTGGATCGGATCGACTATCTGAAACTCCTCCTTACGGACGACTTGGAGGTGCTGGAACGGATGGCACGCCGGGCCCATGACCTGACCGAGCAATACTTCGGGAAGGTGATCCTTCTTTATGCCCCCCTTTATCTGTCGGACTACTGCACCAACGGTTGCACCTATTGCGGATATTCCCTCGAGGCAGGGTCTTATGAACGCAAGCGGCTGGACGTAAAAGAGATGCGGGCGGAGATGGAAGCTCTGCAACGGATGGGCTTTGACAGCGTGCTTTTGTTGACGGGTGGTGATCGGAGGAAGTCGCCGGTTGATTACATTGCTGATGCGGTACGTATGGCGTCCATGTATTTTTCCGAGATTATTCTGGAAATCTATGCCCTGACCCGGGAAGAATATGATGTGGTCCGGGATGCCGGGGCTTCAGGCCTGACCCTTTACCAGGAGACTTACGATCGGAATCTCTATGATCAGGTCCACCGTTACGGAGAGAAGAAGGATTACCTTTTTCGCCTGGAAGCGCCGGAGCGCGCGATTGCGGCTGGATTGAAGCATATCAACATCGGGCCGCTTCTGGGGCTGGGATCTGCGGTCCATGACATGTTCATGGCCGGGATCCATGGTGACTATCTGCAGCGCCGCTATCCCGAGGTGGAATTGTGCCTGTCCCATCCCAGATTACGGCCGGCCGGGACCATGGCCGGGCCCTCGGATCCTGTAGATGATATCCGCTTCGTAAGGTTCATTTTGGCTACCCGCCTGTTTTTACCCCGGGTCGGCGTCAGCATTTCGACCCGCGAAAACGCTTATATCCGCGATCACCTGGTAGGTTTGGGCATGACCCGGATGTCTGCCGGTTCAAAGACGACGGTGGGAGGATATGCCCATAACTGTTCGCGGCCCGGACAGTTTGTGATCGATGATGAGCGCAGCGTTGCCGAGATCATTGCCATGCTGCGCCAACGAGGGTACCGGCCGGAATTCTGCAACTGGGTGAAGGGAATTGTGTAAAAACGCGAGTGAAAAGCATGGTGATGAAATAGCGAGGTTGATGATATAGCCATGACAAAACAGGAAAAAATGCGGCAATTTAACACCAGGGGAATTTATGGCATTACGGCGGAAAATCTTTCCGCCGGTCGTAAGAACCGTCAGGTGGTCCTTGAAATGTTGGAGGCGGGCATCCGGATCATTCAATACCGGGAAAAGAAGAAGTCCATGGCGGAGAAATACAGGGAATGTCTGGAGCTTCGCCGTCTTACACAAGACCATGGTGCCCTTTTTATCGTAAACGATCACCCCGATCTCTGCCTTCTAAGTGACGCCGATGGGGTCCATGTGGGTCAGGACGATTATCCCGTGGCGGCGGTGCGCAAAATTATCGGACCCGAGCGAATTCTTGGTTGGTCTACCCATGAGCCGCGGCAGTTGGAGGAAGCCCATGCCTTGGATGTGGATTATGTTGGGGTGGGCCCCCTGTTCGAAACCCACACCAAAGAAGACGTCATGGCTCCGGTCGGGTTGACCTACCTGGAATGGGCCGTTGCCCATACCCGGATTCCCTTCGTGGCCATCGGAGGAATCAAGGAGCACAATATCTTCGAAGTGGCAACGCGGGGCGCAAGGTGCATCTGTCTGGTCAGTGAAATCACGGGAAGCCCTAATATCAAGGGAAAAGTAGGGAATTTGCTTTCCATCATGCAGCGGCAAGGCAACTGATCTTACCAAGATTTATCTGCCGGAAAATAGAAGGGCCCCTTTTTGAGGAGGGGCCCTTCGTTTACCCGGGGTCTTGCGACCCT
>CAZBQX010000095.1:1733-3292 GCA_964494155.1 uncultured Syntrophales bacterium | reverse complement strand
TTTTCCTCAGGACATCTCCTCGGAGGCTTTCCATTCATATTTGGGCATGGAAAAATCGGTATGATATTCTCTGACGATGATATGATACGGTTCTATTTTTATTAAAATCAGTGAGGTCAACACTTTTTCTACCATAGCCTCTTTCTCCGGTCCCTGAAGATCCAAACCTTTCATAAACGGACGGCCCAGTGCTTCGGCTACGGCATACATATTCCATTTCCGCGCCTTCTCTTTAAAAAACAGTTCATTGTCCTTTGCGTTAATTAATTGCGCCTTGCCGAAAATCTGAAGACTTTTTTGGAGGACATCATGATGCATGGGTTGCTCATAAACAGCGGCACAGATATTCTCGTTGTGCTTGATATTGCTTGTTTTTCCACCCCCTTCGCCAAAGATATACAGAGTCAGGCCTTCATGGAAAAATTCAAGAGGCGTGGCACGAGGCATGTCATTTCTGGACGTGGCCAGAACAAGGCAATTACGATGAATGGTACCGCAGCGGTGGTCCGCTTTTTCTGTATCAACCAAACCGCACGTTTTGTCCAAGAATTCCAGGATTTCCTGTTTCACTTGGGTATTGGATTTTACAGGCGCTTCACTCATGGGAACTCCTTTCGAAATGAATTGTTCATCAAGCTACCATAAAGAGCTGGCCACTACAAATGTTACCGGCAGCAAAAGAGCATATTTTTTGGATTAGGCCCGCCGGCAATAAGGCACTTCGGCGGCAGCATCACCCCCACCGTGCATGATCAAGGCGCATCCGCAACAGATCTCCATCTGTTTTCGTACGGGCCTGAGTACGAAGAAAAGGTTCTTAAACCGGTACTGGTTTTCCGGTCTGCATTGCCCTGATCATGTGTCTGGGTCTGGTGATTCAACGCTTCACATATTGAAACAAAAGAACGTGACGAAGCAATGGTGCATAAAAACCGCGGATCGAGTCATCTGTATATTCCCGGCCGTCTTGGTGGCCGTCCTTTACTTCACGGATAGCCTGACAGGACTGACGGCCATTATCTTGGGCATGCCGGCCGTAATTTTGATCATCACAAGTTTTATTGATTTCTGCCCGTTTTGCCTGCCGTTTGGTTTCAGTACAAGGAAAGAATACATCCGGATGTGCTGCCTTACGGCTCGGCATCTGCAAGCGTGTCTGCGCTGAAGATTCCTTTTGAGCATGCGGACAGCATCAACCCATCATGAATTGCATGGTCTTTTTGAGAACCATTAACTGATATTCATGCATAACTTCAACAGGTCCCCCTCTGCTTCACTGTGGATTTGGTAACCGCAATGTTCAAAAAGCTCACGGATATGGCTGTTTTCTCTCAGGATATAAGCCTCGAACGCTCGGACTCCTGTCTTTTGCGCAATCAAGGCCAGGTGCTTTAAAAGGGCCGTTCCGATTCCCTGTGCCTGGTATCGGTCGACAACCAATAGCGCAATCTCGGCCAGGGCATTCGCAGGGGTCTGATCGATTATAAAATAGCGGCCGATGCCGACGATCCGCCCCGGATCGATTTCCGGCAGGATGGCGAACAATCCGACATGATAAA
>CAZBQX010000095.1:0-1633 GCA_964494155.1 uncultured Syntrophales bacterium | reverse complement strand
AACCAGTGCTTGCGGACGTACATCTCGGCCGAACCATGGTTGCACTTGCCCGTTTCACGCCAAGTACGCAATACTCCTGTAATTTTAACCATGCGTTTCCGCCAGAGGAATTCACGCGGGAGTCCGGGCCCACCGCCGGCCATGAGGAAGGTGTCACAGCCGGCGGTTACCGGTCGGATGGCTTCACTGACGAATCGTTCGGACATGCTCATAACTCTTTACATGAATAATTATCATATCTTTTAATGTCAACGTAACAAAATGCGAAGCAGAATCTATACCTTCAAATGGATGATCGGCAGGGGCAGATGTTTTCTTTTGGTTTCACCGAACAGCAGCGTTTGCTCCCTGACCGTCGGTTCACCTCTCCTGCCCTTGCCCTGTTCTTCCAGGAGATGAGATCCGCCCAGATGAAGCGAATGTTTGCCGTACTTATGGCATACGGCATCAACCCCCTTGTACAGATTTCTTATTTTTTCCGGTTTTACGGGGTCTTCAAAGAGGGAATATTGCCTTTCGACGGTTCGATCCAGGTCAAGCAGGACAATTCCTGTCGCCCGGTATATTTCCTGCGGGCGGTACAGAACAGCGAACACCTCCCTGATGATACCCGTCAATTCCATCGGATAAACACAGGGACGGTTGAGCTTTACCTCCTGCCCGACACAATCGAAATCCTGTTTCTTGAGATAAGCCACAATCCTTCCGGGCAGCAACCGGTATCGCCTGGCCTTGATGCAGGCGGACTCAAGATTCCGCATAAGATGGGCAAACAGATAATCCGGATCGCTCGTCGGCGGGGCGAAGGTCTTGGTTTTGCTGATGGAGGCGTAGTCGCTTTTTTCTTCCGGGAGGACCGGGTACACAGATTCACCGCGCAATTCACGCCAGATTTCAACGCCCGGTTTCGTAAAACGGGCTTTAACCATACTTTCCGGCATTCGGGCAAATTCCAGAGCCGTCCTGATACCCATCTTCAACAGATAGTTCGTGGTCGCATGGCCGATTCCCCAGACATCCTGAACGGGAAGATTTTCCAGGTAGTCGGGTATTTCCCTTCCCGAAATAACCGTTAATCCATTGGGTTTTTGATGTTTGGAACCGACCTTCGCCAAAACCTTCGTGATACTCAGTCCTACGGAAACGGTAAAACCCAGCTCTTTTCCGATGCTCTCCCGGATTTGAAAAGCGATATGTTCATAGGACGACCGGAGCGCTCTGCGCATACCCGTTATATCCGCAAAGGCTTCGTCAATCGAATACGCCTCCACCTGTGGCGTAAACTGCCTGATGATCTGGAACATCCGGCGGGAGAAAAGGCTGTAGGTTTCATAATCGGACGGCAGAATCAAAAGTCCCGGGCATATCTTCTTCGCGTCGAGAATGGAAACACCCCGTTTGATCCCCATTTTTTTGGCGGCGTAACTGGCACAGGCGATGATACCCCTTTCGCCCCCCGTAACGATGGCCTTGCCTTTGAGCTCAGGGTGGATGACCTCTTCACAGGAAGTAAAAAAGGCGTCGCCGTCCACGTGAATAATCGCTTTCGGCCAACGGTGCAGGCTGAAAATGGTGTTGTTCATCGTGCTGCCGCTTACTGATGATACTTACGGATGACGGCGGTCACAATCCC
>CAZBQX010000094.1:0-3461 GCA_964494155.1 uncultured Syntrophales bacterium | reverse complement strand
GCAAGACCCCGGGTAAACGAAGGGCCCCTCCTCAAAAAGGGGCCCTTCTTATTTTACCAGAAAGCAAACAAACAGGTGTGACCAGGTGTTTCTGGGGTAGCCAATAAAGCTCGAAAAATAATTTTAAATCTCCATAAAATTGTATTGACAGGTTCGGCTAAAATTGATAGTCAACACTGGGCTTTTTTTAGGCCGCTTATCAACCGCATAAACAGCGTTTTCGGAGGATTTGAGCAAGTTCATATAGTTTACCGTAAGTGGAATTGGGATCGTTTTCTGGAGAAGTAAAAAATCGACAGGGACGGAGCGATGAAGGGTACGGAGAACGGGACGTTCGTCAGAATCGGAATAATAAACTCAGAGGAGACTGGGGAGAATATCGTACACACAATTTACCGGGGTATCAAGAAAGGCACGAATGATCCGGCCCCACTCATATTCTAAAGATATGGGTGGGGTTTTTCTTTTTCAATAATTGGCGTTTGTGGACATAGGAAAGATGTCCAAGAATAATGAACCAATGCAGGTGAAAAGGAGGGTATAACATTGAAAGAGAAGCTGAGGGTGGAGAACCAGGCACGAGCCAATTCGATGAAGCCTGGGAAATGGATCAAGAGTACGTGCAAGATGTGCCTGCACACCTGCGCAATCACGTGTCATGTTTCACCGGAGGGAGTGATCAACAAGATCGAAGGCGATCCTACCTCGCCATCCAACCGAGGAAAAATGTGTACGAAGGGCATCACCGGGATCATGCGGACTTACGATCCCTATCGGTTGACGCATCCCGTGAAGCGTACCAATCCCCGGAAGGGTCCGAACGAGGATCCGGGCTGGGTGGAGATTTCCTGGGAAGAAGCGATGAGTACGGTTGCCGCGAAGGTGAAGGCCTGTGTTGAAAAGGATCCCCGGGAATTCATCGCGTCGATCACGGATTTCCAGAAGATTTATCTTTGGGCCTGGCCGGCCTGTGTAGGCAGTGCGAACCAGTTTCATGTGGTCGGCACCTACTGCGGCGGCGCCTACCACATCACGGCAGGTATTTACAATTCGGCGTTTGCCGGGGTGGGCGATTACAAGTACTGCAACTACTGGCTGCAGATCGGCGGCGGCGACGGGTTCTCATCGCATCTGCATGTCGGCGCGGCACAGGGGCACATGGCGGATGCCCGGGCTCGGGGAATGAAGGTGGTTTGCGTGGAGCCCCGCTGTTCGACATCGGCGGCGAAGGCGGAGGAGTGGGTGCCGATTCGCCCGGCCTGTGACCGGCACTTTGTTTTGGGCCTGATTCATTCCCTGCTTTACGACCACAACATTTATGATGCGGAGTACCTGAAGTGGTACGCCAACGGCGGTTACCTGATCCGCGACGACGGCTGGTTCAAGCGATCGGCGACGGAGAAGCATAAGGCGCCGGCGGGTCGGGCGGTTGGTTCGATGCGCTGGTTCGCCCAGCGGGGGATGGAGAAGAACAAGCCCATGATCTGGGATCCCGTCGATAACAAGGCGAAGGTGTTCGACGATCCGACGATCAAGGACATCGCCCTGTTCGGGAACTACGAGGTGGAAGGGGAACGGGTGCGCCCGGCCCTTCAGTTCATCAAGGATCGCTACAAGGAATATACCCCCGACTGGGTGGAGAAGATCACGACGGTACCGGCGGCGACGGTCCGCCGGATCGCGAAGGAATTCGGCGAGGCGGCGCAGATCGGTGCGACGATCACGATTGACGGGGAGGTTTATCCCTTCCGTCCCGTGTCGGCGAACTGGTACCGGGGTGCCCAGGGGCACAAGGGGGGCTGCATGGACAACCAGGTATTCATTCTGCTCAACATGCTGGTTGGGGCCTACAATGTGCCCGGCGGGATGCTGGGCGTGGTGCTGGGTTCGCCCCACATGGTTTGGACGGAGGAGCCGGGTTTGGACGGTCTTCTCGATCCGAAGCCGCACCAGTTGCATCCTGAAGTACCCTTCAGCTGGCCGCCGAACACAACTCAGTTGTGCGAGTTGATGCCCATCGGCGTCGATGCGGGCCAGTTTGCGTTCCATACCATTCTGGACGGCCCCAAGTGGGGGGTGCAGTTCAAGCCGAAGGTCTGCTGCCTGTACCATTCCAATACGATCTGGTCCATGCCGGGGAACGTGGAGCGCTGGTACGATATTCTGCGGAGCATGGAGTTTATTTTTGCCGTTGAGTTGTTCCACAACGAGACGAGCACGTTTGCGGACATCATTCTCCCCGATCAGACTTACCTTGAATCCTGGGCGCTGCTGATGTGCGAACCCCCGGTGACGGAAGGCCTGAATTGTCGTCAGCCGGTGGTGAAGGCCCCCGGTTCCTGCCGTGACGGGTTCGACATCATGGCGGAGCTGGCAGAGCGGATCGGAAAACTCGACATCATGAACGGCGTCAACGCGTTCATTACGGGTCTGGTGAATGATTCGGATCTGATGCTCGATGTGACGAAGCGCTACACCCACAAGGAGTTTCTTGATAATTGCGGCCGTTACTGGACGAAGAGCGTCTGGGGTGGCGAGAAGCCCATCGAGTGGTTCATGGAGAACGGCCACAACACCGTCGTCCGTCCGCCGACACGCAAGTACTTTGTCAGCAACAAGCGCGGCAAGGATATGCGGCGTCCCTTCTACTGCGAATTCTTCCTGGAGACCCGTGCGGAGTTGGAGCACAAGTTCAAGGAGTTTAACATTCAGTTACCGGAGCCCTGGGATTTTGACGAGTATGGGGCGATTCCCGACGGCCAGTTGTCACCGGTGCATGTGGAGCCGCCGGAGTACGACATGTACGCCATTACCTTCAAGGAGACAATTCTGAACTTTACGGAGAACCTGTCGATTCCATGGATCCGTGAGCTGGTGGACCGGGATCCCCATCATCGGGGTCTTATGATCAACCCGAAGATGGCAAAGGCAAAGGGGCTTCAGCAGGGGGACTATATTGAGGTCCGGTCCCAATATGGTGTTCTGACGGGCTGGGTCGAGCTGTCGGAAGGGATTCATCCGGAGTGTATCGGTATTTCGAACGCGACGAACCGGACGGTGACCCACAACCCCATCACCCGCATGGGCGGTGGTCAGTTCAATACGCTTCTGGGTGTGGGTGTGAAGTGGACGGACTGCGTATCGGGGGCCATGGAATCGGTGGCGAAGGTGAAGATCACGAAACTGCCCGCACCGCCGCCTCCTCCGCGGTATTAAGGAATGAGGACGGACATCCCGGGGCGGCAAGCCGCCCCGGGGAGCCGGATGGACGAGAGACAAGACAGCAGTCTTTAAGGATAATGAGGAGGAATACAAGATGATTTGGGGCATGGTAATTGATTTGAAGCTTTGTATAGGATGCCAGGCATGTTCGCTCGCGTGCAAGACGGAGTACGGTCTTCCGCGGGGGATGTACTGGACGAAGACCCTGATTGACGAGGTCGGGGTGTTTCCGAATGTGA
>CAZBQX010000093.1:0-3553 GCA_964494155.1 uncultured Syntrophales bacterium | reverse complement strand
TCAAAAATTGCCGCGGCGCCCATGCCGCCGCCGATGCACATGGAAACGATGCCCCGTTTGGCCCCGCGCCGTTTCAACTCTGCAAGCAACTGGGCCGTGAGCTTCGCCCCCGTCGCCCCCAGGGGATGCCCCAGGGCGATGGCGCCGCCGTTCGGGTTGACATCCCCGGCGTTCAGGCGATCTTCGATCCCGATCTTGCGTATACAATAAATGGCCTGGGACGCAAAAGCCTCGTTGATTTCAAAGACATCGATGTCCGAGGCTTTCAATCCCGCCATGGCCAGCACCTTGGGAATGGCATAGGCGGGGCCGACTCCCATTTCCTCAGGGCGGCAGCCAATCACGGCAAAATGGGTAAGCTTCGCTTTCGGCACAAGCCCCAGGGATTCGGCCCGGGACTGTTTCATGACGAGGGAAAAAGCGGCGCCGTCGGTCATCTGGGAGGAATTCCCCGCCGTAACGACGCCCCCTTCGCGGAAGGGCGACTTGAGTTTCGCCAGCTCATCCATCGTGACGGGCCAGCGCACCCCGTCATCAATATCGAAGAGCCTCTTTTCGATGATCCGCCGTCCCTTTTTATCCCGGGTGTAATGCCAGCCCTGGATCGGGATGATCTCTTCCTTGAATTTCCCGTCCAGAATGGCCTCATGTGCCCGTCGCTGACTTTCCAGGCCAAAGCGGTCCTGGTCTTCCCGGGAGATGTTGTAATCCCGGGCCACATTCTCCGCCGTGACGCCCATGGAGACAAACGTGTTCGGCAGATCCCCCCACTCCGGATGCGGCCGGAACACGGTCCCTCCCATGGGGATATGGGACATGGTCTCCACGCCGCCGGCGATGATCACCTCCGCCCAGCCGGCATTGATCTTGGCCGTCGCGTCGGCAATGGCCTGGAGCCCCGAGGAGCAGAGACGGTTGATGGTCATACCCGCCGTCGTGACAGGGAGACCGATTCCCAAAGCCAGGACCCGGCCGAGGTTCATGCCCGTTTCCGCTTCCGGAAAAGCACAGCCTGCAATGACGTCCTCAATCGCTTCGGGTTTCACCTGAGGCACCCGGGCCAGAAGCCCCCTGAGGACCTGCATGCCGATCTCGTCCCCCCGCGTCGTCGCCAGGGCGCCCCGTTTGTACCGGCCGCCGGGGCTTCTCACCGCTTCAATAATCACTGCATCGTTCATGGCCTGCCTCCTTAATTCCTCAGGGGTTTTCCCGTATTCAGAATATACATCATCCGATCCTGCGTCTTCGTTTCACCGCAGAGGCTCATGAAAGCCTCCCGCTCCAGATCGAGAATCTCCTGTTCCGTGACGAAGGTCCCCTCGGCGCAATCACCTCCTGAAAGAACATGGATAAGTTTCTGAGAAACGTGGACGTCGTAGTCGGAGATGTAGTTTCCGTGGCGCATGTTGTAGAGAATCGCCGTGGCAATGCCCCGCAAATTCTCACCCATGACAGGGATAAGTGCCGGTTCCGGTTTCCGGTAGAAGCGGGAAAAGCCCAGGACCACCTCCCGGGCGTCCCAGAGCTGCTGATCCCGGTTCATGCTGATGCGGTCGCTTTTACGGAAATAGGCCAGTTCCTTTCCCTCGACAGCGCTGGTCGCGACCTTCGCCATAGCAATAGTCTCGAAGATTTTGGCGTAGAACTGCTGCATATTCAAGCCCACTTCGACTACATCCGGATATAGATCGCCGACGATGCGGACCATCAGTTCTTTCGTCCCGCCGCCGGCAGGTATAACGCCGATCCCGGCTTCCACCAGACCGATATAGGTCTCCCCCAGGGGCTGACAGGCCGCCGTATGCAGGCAGATCTCGCAGCCCCCGCCCAGGGTGAGTCCCGCCGGGGCGGCGACGACCGGTTTTCCGAGGTACTTCATCCGCATGTTCGCCTGCTGAAACGCCGCCACCAATTCTTCCAAAACGTCCCAGTTCCCCATCTGAATCGCCATCAGGACCTTGAACACGTTGGCCCCGGCGGAGAAGTTGGTCCCGTGGTTGCCGATGACCATACCGAGGAAATCCTGCTCCACCCGGTCACAACTCTCGAAGATCATTTTGATGACCAGATCGTCCAGGGAGTTCATCTTCGTATGGAACTCGAGGCAGGCAACCCCTTCGCCGATATCGATGAGGCTGGCGGACTCGTTGTGCAGAATGACCCGGTTTCTTTCCTTCAGGGACGGCAGGAAAATCACCCGGGGGTGGACTTCCATCGGGATATAGTTCTCGGTTGCAAAATCGTAGAAGTAAAGACCGTCTCCTCTCTTCTCGTAGAACGATCTGCAGCCCTTTTTAACCATTTCCCGGATTTTCTCCGGCACCGCCTTGCGCAGACGCTCCATGACCTCGAGCGACTCTTCCAGCCCGACGGCATCCCACATCTCGAAAGGGCCCAACTGGTGGTTGTAACCCCACTTCATGGCGCAATCGACACCGGTGAGGGTGTCGCAGATCTCCGGGATGCGGTTGGCGGCGTAGATGAAGTTGTTGCACAGGTATTCCCGGACAAAATCACCGGCCCGGTCCTCGGATTGAAACAGGGTCCGTATCTTGACGATCAGATCGTCCGTTTTTTTCGCCGCCCCCAGGGAAGGGAATCTCGGCTTGATAAGCGGCACGTAAACCATAGTCTTATAGTCCAGGACCTCCTTGACCTTTTCGCCTTTTTCATTCTTTGACCGACGGTAGAACCCCCGGCCGACCTTGTTCCCCAAGAGCTTTTTCTCCAGCATGGCCTCCAGAAAACCGGCCGGTTTGAAGAGATCTCGCATCTCGTCATCTTTCACCGCTTCATGCAGATGTGTCATGACATGAACCGCCGTATCGAGGCCCACAAGGTCAACGGTACCGAACAGGGCCGTACCCGGCCGCCCCAGTTCCTTCCCCACAATCGTGTCCACTTCTTCGATGGTCATGTCTTTTTCAACCATCAGGTGCATGGCATTGGCGATGTCGAAGACACCGATGCGGTTGCCGATGAAATTCGGCACATCCTTGCAGACGACCACCCCTTTTCCCAGAACATCCTCGCAGAACTTCACCATATAGGTGAGGACTTCCGGCTGCGTGTCCGGGCCGGGAACAATCTCCAGCAATTTCATGTAGCGGGGAGGATTGAAAAAATGGGTGCAGACGAAACGTGATTTCAGACTTGCTCCGGCCTGGGCGATGATATCCTTTACCGGCAGACCTGAGGTGTTGGTGGAAACGATGCAGGTCGGTTTGAGACGACTTTCAATCCGGGCGAGGAGTTGTTGTTTGATTTCCAGGTTCTCCACCACCGCTTCAATGACCCAGTCCACTTCTCTGAGCCAATCCAAGTGATCGGCAAGGTTTCCCGGCCTGATCCGAGCGGCATTCTTTTTCGTGTAAAACACCGCCGGCTTTGCCTTGACCGCCTGGGCGAGGCCATTTACGGCTAATTTGTTCCGCCATGCCGGGGTTTCCTCCGTCCACCCCTTCTGCCGGTCGTCCTCCGTCAACTCCGGAGGCAGGATGTCCAGGAGAACACAGTCAATCCCGGCGTTGGTCAGATGGGCGGCAATGGACGC
>CAZBQX010000092.1:0-3591 GCA_964494155.1 uncultured Syntrophales bacterium | reverse complement strand
AGAATCCGATCTGTGTGAGAAGGCCAAGAAAGGATAAAAAAACTTGCCCCCCGATCAGCGACACGGTTTCAGTTTATACTGAGGAAAAAGAAAGAATCAAAAATAAGCCGGATAAGGAGGAATACGCATGAAAAAGACATTTATCGCCGCGGGATTATGTTTGTTTTTTGTGGTTGGGTGTGCCGCACCCCAGACAAAAACGCAAAAAGGTGCTGTTTACGGTGCTGCCGGTGGGGCGGTGGCAGGCGCCGTTGCGGGTCAGGTGATCGGACGTGATACGAAGGGAACCTTAATCGGTGCAGCCATCGGCGCCGCCGTGGGTGGTCTTGGCGGGGCCGCGGTCGGTAAAATGATGGACAATCAGGAAAAAGCCATGCGTGATGCCATGGCCGATTCCGAAGCAGCACAGATTTCACGGGAAGGAAATATGCTGGCCGTCACCTTCAAGGGAGATGTGACCTTCGATACCGATTCCGCGGAGGTCCGGCCTGGATTGCTTTCTGAAATCGACCGGGTTGCCAATGTTCTGAGGTCGTATCCTGAGACATACATTCGAGTCGAAGGCCATACCGACAGTGTGGGGTCTGAGGAGTATAACATGGGGCTATCCGAGCGCCGTGCCAATTCCGTAAAAAATTTACTGGTGCAAAGAGGCATAGCAGAGAATCGCATCGAAGCGGTGGGATTCGGGGAGGCGTTGTCTGTCGCGACGAATGATACCGAAGCGGGGCGTCAGAAGAACAGAAGGGTTGAAATCAAGATCGCGCCAAAATCTCAGAATCAAGCGCCTTAAGTCCGAATGCGACTTGGAGAAAAGGAAGCAAACACCACCCTGAGAGGTCTCTGCTCAGGTTCGGCAAACCGGCACGGTCCTTCACTTGCGTCGATGAGGGGCTGTGCCTTTTCGCTTGACAAAAACTTTCCTTTCCGCCATCGTTTCCCCACGCTCTGTTACGCAGAGCACATCGTTTTAGATAACAATATTGGCCATATAGCAAACAGGACGTGATCATGATCATCGGGGGAACGACATTCACGGGCCACCGATTCACCAGATCATTCAGAAAACCGAACCATCAAGACCAACCGAAGGAGGGAGTTGGATGTCCAGAACGAAACCGGATCAATCCCGCGTGAAGGGCCATGTTGCTTTCTTTAAGGAATTTCTGAAACACCCCCTGCAGATCGGGTCGGTGATCCCCAGTTCGCGCTTTCTCGAACGGCGCGTCCTTGAAGCGGCGGGGGTGGCCTCGGCCACGACCGTCGTCGAGCTGGGTTCCGGCACAGGCGGTACGACCCAGGCCATATTGGAGGCGATGAAACCGTCCGCCAAACTGTTAAGTATTGAAATTAACCCGAATTTTCATAATATGGTCCGCAAGATCGAAGACGAACGCCTGATTGCGCACTTGGGCAGCGCCTGTGAGTTGAAAGACATTCTGGCCATGTACGGACTTGGAGCCCCGGAGGCCGTGATTTCCGGGATTCCCTTTTCCACGATGCCGCATCAGATTGGCTGTCAGGTTATCGAGGCGGTTTCAACGATGCTGGCCTCCAACGGATGTTTTGTGGCTTACCAGTTCAGCGACTGTGTCGCCAGGCTTTGCCGTCCTCACCTGGGTGCGGCGCAGATGGAACTGGAATTCATCAATATTCCCCCGATGCGTGTTTACCAGTGGAAGAAAAACGGCAACCACCGCGAGAAGACAGCGCAGGCGGGCGTTTATTAAAGTTTATTTGGGAATTGAAAATCTAACCTGAAGAAGTAACATTGATGAACACATTCAGACCTCATTCTTTGGAACATGTTACAAAAAAGATTCAAACCATAACCCTTCTGTTTTTATTCGTACCCATCATCATGACGATCAGTTCCTGTGGCACAACGCGCCGAGGGCCTTGCGGCGGCTCCTTGTGGGATTCGGATGTCCTGGTGAGGGGGAACGCAGCCAGGGTAGAAGCGCTGATTGACTGTGGGGTCAATGTGAATCAGCGTAATGCGGCGGGTGAAACGCCCCTGCACCGTGCGGTAGACCTTGGAGACGCAGGCGATGTGGGAAAAGGCTCGATCGGTGCACATAAGGGGACCATCGGCGATCCGAAAATCGTCGAATTGCTGCTGGAAAATGGTGCGGATCCCCGCGCGGTGGACAGAAATCACGTCACGCCGCTGCATTATGCCAATCAGGCAAAGATCGCCGAGATGCTTATTGACCGGGGTGCTCGCGTCAATGCCCTGACCGTCACCGGATGCACCCCGCTCCATTACATCGCCGAAAGAGGTTATGGCGTTCATGGTGCACAGTCGGCAGTGAAAACCGCCGAGGTGCTCATCAGGCACGGAGCAAATATCAACGTCATCGCTAAGGATGGATCTACCCCCCTGTACAAGGCGGTCTTCAATAATAAGCTCGACATGGCCGAACTGCTGCTGCGGTACGGTGCCAATCCCAACATCGGTAACGGTAGGTCGCAAAATTCCCTTTTGCCTTTGGCGGTCGCCGTATCGACCGGCGGGTACGGAAATGCGGACATGGTGGCATTACTCTTGAAATACAGGGCAAATGCAAATGCTGTGAGCAAATACGGCACCGCGCCGTTACATTATGCTTCCCAGGCAAAGATTGCGGCCCTGCTCATTGCTTATGGTGCAAACGTCAACAATCCGGGTACGGCCGACGTGACTCCCCTGTATGCGGCTAGTTATCGAGGAGACAAGGGCGTTGTACAGGCGCTGCTCTCGCGGAAGGCGGATCCGAATAAACAAAACAAGAAGGGGTCCGCGCCGCTGCACGTTGCGGCCAATCGTGGCTACAGGGATGTGGTTAAGTTGTTAATCGCCAATGGCGCCGATGTGAGCATCTTGGATGCCAATGGGTGGACCGCACTCCATCATGCCGCCTACCATCGACGGGCCGGTGCCGCCGAGGCGCTTCTGGCAAATCATGCCGAGGTGAATGCCTTGACTATTCAGGGGTCCACGCCTTTGCATCTGGCAGTCCAGAACGGAAAAGAAGCCAGCGATGTTGCGGAATACAAGGATGCCGTAGCCGTTCTTTTGTCTCACGGCGCGGATATGGAAACAAGAAACGGCGACGGCTTAACGCCATTGATGATCGCTTCCCGCCGTTGTGCGGTGCCCGACGTCAAATTGCTGATTGCGGCCGGCGCAGATGTCCATGCCGCCAGAGCGGCTTGGCAGGCCAGCCCCACTTCCGGAGATGGATGCAAAGAAACCGGAGCTTTACTCCTCGGTCATGCTGTCAGGTAGAGGGGGTAACGGGTAAGATTTGTGCATATATATAAAGGATAGGGTGATGCGGTAAGTGAAAAAGGAGCTTTTATGCGGCGCCATCTTTATTTAGCGGGTATATTGCTCATCATGATACTGGGTTGTGCCCATAATGGGGTGCCGGATATGCCCAATTTTACGACGGAAGAGCAAAAGGCTTGTGGTCAGAGGTGTTTGACGATTCACACCCGGTGCAGCGCCGCCTGTGACGAGATGTTTGGCGCTGGCGAGACCGAAAAACAGCGGAAAACATGTCAGGATAACTGCAACAGTGTCCTGGGGGATTGTTACGAGACCTG
>CAZBQX010000091.1:0-3595 GCA_964494155.1 uncultured Syntrophales bacterium | reverse complement strand
TCGGCGACGTTTTCAATGCCGGGGCCTTCATCGATGGCCCGGATGGTCAGAATGTCCGGCGTCAGATGAAACGTAAGTCTGCCTCCGTTGGAATGGACAACGATATTGATCTCGAGTTCGTAGGCTGCCACGGAGGCGCGCCGGACGATATCCGGCGGCAATCCGCGATCTTTCAGGACTTTTTTGATGGCATAGGAAGCCCGCCCGGCGTTTTCGAAGTCCAGCCGCTTAATAAAGTATTCATTGTGGTATTCATTCTGGACGGTCGTTGCCTGTTCCTGGATCTTGGCTTCCAGTTCGCGGATCTCTTTATCCATCTCCCGGACCAGGGCGGCCAGAATACGCCGGCTGGTGATCACACCGATCAAGTGCTTGTTTTTATCAATGACGGGATAGCGCCGGTAGGGGTATTTATTGAGATGGGAAACGGCAAAGGTAAGCGGCATGTCCTCTTCCAGAACGATCAGGTCGCGGGTCATGGTTTTGCCGACAGGTTCATCGGCTGTGCCGAGGTCCATGGCATTTATGATATCATTTATCGTGACAAGGCCGAGCAGGCGGCCGTCTTCCACGATCGGCATGCCGGAGATATTTTTTTCTTTCATGATAGCCTTCAGCGACCGGAAGGTATCGGATCGCGAGGCGCAATGAACGGTGCGGCTCATGGCGTCTCGGACCTTCAGCCGGAGCAGAACATCCCAGACTGCTGCCGCCGCCCGCGTGGCCTTAAGGGGGAACACCTGATTCATGGGTGGTTATCCTTGTAAATCAATGTCCCGATACGATAACAGGTTTCAAATAAGGAAAGCGGTGTTCGGCACAAGGTGATATTGAGTTCCTGTGCCAACTGGGTGGTATCTCGGATAATGGGTTCCTGTGAGATCAAAAGAATAACACCCGCTTCAATGACATCTGCCGTGCGAACCACCTGAACAGTCTTCAGGTTGGAGATCAGGAGGACGTTTTTCTCTTCAATGGTCAACACATCGCTCATGAGACTGGAGGCGACCACGGCTTCAACACTGCTCTGGGCACCCGCATGAACAAGTTCAGCCTGGGCGGTGTGCAGTATATCGTCCAGAGCTAAATATTTTTTCATCGCACGATTCAGATTTTTAATCACTTGCCTCCGGCCTTCACTGAAAATATTGGTATCATCCGGACATATCCGAGCGTGGTCAATTATGAGGTGCCCGAATGTTTGGGTTGGCTTAAAAAAGGCGCCTGCCTGGAAGGAAATATCGCTTGATAAGTCAAGGGGTTGTCCGAAAACCGGACAGAACCGAAAGCGAAATGGTTATGTATCCGGACTGAAATTACCGGTCAGTTTCCATCACGTTTTACCCAACTGTGGCCGAAACTTTACTTCCTGAATCAAGCTTGACAAGAACTGCCTTTTCGAGGGCGGAGTATATTGAGAAAGATTTTTTGTGTCAAGCGGAGAATACCTTGCTATAGAAATGTTTACGGCAGGTTGACCTGTTTTATTTGTAAGGAGGGTATGATTATTTTATTTGATCCTGATTTGCACATCACAATGATTAAAGCGGATTTTCTTTGCCGGACTGCAGAGTTGTGCCGACGGATCAGTTGCGCTGAACACTGAACAACGAAACGCGGTCATCTTTGTAAACGTCTAACGCGGAACTTCTTATCCTGTTATTAATAAACCAATCTTCCCTTGATATGTTGTGATGTCAGGTCGTGCCGATCAGACGCGGTGCCTTGTCTGTGGTTTCTTAATTAATGTCACCAATTTTTATCTCATCAGTCTGCTTCGGACTTGATGAATCCTCAGTCACCCAAGTATTTGAAAGAAGCGGTCAACCGGGTGCGGTACGTGGTGACCTTGTCATCCTCAATAGTCAGGTCCATTTTGACGACTTCGGCAATCCTCATCTCCTTGAGTGTCTTGGCGGCGATTGCTATGGCATTCTTGGCTGCTTCTTCCCAGGAAACCTTGCTGACACCAATCAACTCGATAACCTTGTAAGTGCTTTCCGGCATAATGGATCTCCTTTCTTGTGAATCCTGTTCGCGGGAGTTGTTTAACCGTTTACAAACGACGGACGAAGATTGGTTTATTGATAAAGGGATAAGTTATTCATTGCCGTTTTAAAATTTAAGGACTATTTTCTTTAAGTCAACACCTGGTTTGTATCTCAGGGTTGGACATGGCTGAAAATTCCATGCCTTCCAACAGATACAGGGTTGTGTCTATCAACTGTAAACCATTCATGATAAAATTTGCTCGAAGAAAAATTGAGAAGAAAGGAGAAATGGAGATGGAAAACACATGGTATCATAAAAGTTATCAGATCAAAGATGGTTTGAAACCGGGGAGTCTGCAATTTCAGTATTTTTACGTCGTTTCCGAACAGGGAAACACGAGATGTCATTATTGTGTGTGGATTACCGACGAGGCTCTGCCCCTCTTGGATGGGGCCCGGAACTTCGATGCGATCGTTGCGTCCCGCCGGGAGTCATGGAACCAGTGGGTCAAGGAAAATATCGATCAGGGCATGCTGGAAAGTAAAGTTTTGAAAATTGACCCAAACGGCGCAAGCGAGGTCGCCTTGGCCGACATGCCCGATCATTTCAAATTGTAATCGCGTGTGTGGATTTACAGATGGTCATGATGCTTTCCTGAATGCACGCAAGCCCCAGTTATGACACCATCATAAAAGGGGCTTGCGGCAGATCACGAAAAAGATCTTTAAGTTCTATTTAAGAAGGACGTTTAGCTGACGAAGGTTTTCACCGCATCAATCACGGGGCTGGTGAAAAGGGCAATCAGGACCGTGTAGAGGGCGAAGGCGCCGACCGTCTCACTGGTGTACATCTGAGAATACTTGTGCTTAAGGGAAATAATGATTAATCCGCCGACGATCAGGGCGCCCAGCTGGAAGTAGGGGAAGCTGCCCACGCCGGTTGCTGCGAATTCTGCAAAGCTGAAGGTTGCCGTTAAAAGAACCACTGCTGCCGCCACGATTATTGTTCCGAATGTCTTTTTCATGATCTGTTTCCTCCTTGGGAGTTTATTTGTTTTCTTTGCCTTGTATATTGCAGAAGGTATGCCATCTCGATTAAACAGGATATAATATATGTAACAGTGCGTAATAATTGGATATAATATTTTGCTTTTTGATGGTTCGTCGGTTGGTGGAATGAATTCTTAAATAATTCGTCGAATGGTCTTTAATGAAATTATTAAAACGTTTATAAAATAACAAATTGGGTGCATAGCATCCGGTAGAATCTTAAATTGACACAAGAGATCGTTATTATGATACTTCTCGTCAATAATCACGGTCTTGTTTCATCAAATAACCGTATGGGGTGCATCAGGCCATGAAAATCGGTATTGTTTCAGATACCCACGATCAGATTGGGCGAGTGAAAAAAGCGGTTGAGATTTTCAACCGGGAGCAGGTGGAAATGGTCGTCCACTGCGGCGATATTGTCTCGCCGTTTATGCTGCGATACTTTAAAGACCTGAAATGTTCGATAAAATTCCTCTTTGGCAACAACACGGGTGATATCTATCTTCATTTGAAATATGCGAAAGAATTCGGCCTGCCGGATCATGAATTCG
>CAZBQX010000090.1:0-4291 GCA_964494155.1 uncultured Syntrophales bacterium | reverse complement strand
ATTGTCCACGGTGAATTCCCGCCAGTCGCTCCATGGGGCGCCGGGGAAAACGCTCTGGGAACGGATGCGCCAATAGCCGGCTGTCTCGATCTTCACGTCCGCCGTTGTGATGCCCGCACTCGTTTTCTGATTGGTGGGGGTCAATTTTTTTGTAATAAAGAATCCTGAAGGGGTGTTGGGTTTTGTGACCGGCTTCCATTGAAACTCAAAGGCCACCCCGTGATTGGGATTATGTTTGACCGTAATCTTAACGGTTGCGGGAATGAACCCGAATTTCTGATTCTGATAGGGCGACTGTATCTCCGGTGCCCCAGGGGTAGGCAAAATTGGCGAACTGGACGGTTGCAGGCTGGCCATGTATTGCCTTTGAGCACTGGACAGAACAGCGGCGCTGCGCGGGTAACTCACCCCGGATTCCGTAGCACCGGAGAAAACGGTACAAGCCACGCCAGCCTTGATCCAGGGATTTTCCGGACAGTTGCTCGACGTCTCCGACTTGAGAATGACGGAGCTTGTGTTGGCGATGGGTTTATAAATCCTTTCATGTGCGACTTTTGTGCTTTTGAACCACTCTCCGGTTGCCTTGACCGCCGTCATGGGGGGACACGCCACTTCTTCGTTAGAACTCATATAGCCACAGGTGCCTTCAAATTCGTAAACGATTTTGTCCGGTGTCGCGCTGGCTTGCACCGCGTTGGCCACGGTGCAGATCATACTTCCGCAGCCTTGACCCTGTGTGTCAAGTGTGGCGGAAAAGGCAATGGTTGTGAACACCAGACAAATGAACATGACCGCCAGGATACTCATCCATAATTTCTTCATGATAACCTCCTTCATTTTTTAGCTTGAGTGATCCGATCGTTGACTCTACCCTCAGGTTTGCCCGCGATTTCGCCCAACCGAATCTTTTCGAGGTGTAATCCGTTTATTTCCCCTTCTGCTTGACATTTATAAAGTCGAAGGAAACATATTTGTTTTCAACAGTAAAGGATGTCCAGTTACTCCAGAGGGCGCCTGGAACAACGCTCTGGGTACGCATGCGCCAATATCCGCTTGTGTCGATCTTGACCTCCGCCGTCGTTACGCCGGACACGGTTTTAACATTCGACGGCGTCAATTTTTTCGTTGTAAATAAACCCGGCGGGGTATTCGGTTTGTTGAACGGTTTCCACTGGAATTCATAATTTAAGCCATAGTTGGGATTGTGTTTAATTTCAAGCTTGACCAGTGCCGGTGTTACCACGAAAGTGGTGTTTTGTGCAGGCATGACAATAACGGGCACGGTGGGTGCTGCATAAATGGCGCCCGAGGATTTTGCATTGGCCAGGGCACTCCGCTGTGCATTGTTCAGCACGAAGGCGCTGCGGGGATAAAGTATGCCCGTCTCGGCGATCCCGGAAATGACGGAGCAGGAAAAACTTGCGTTGAGCCAGGGATTTCCTTTGGAACAGGTGCTTGACGTTTCGGAATGAACCGTAACGGAGGACGTCTTTCCGAGCGGTGAGAAGATTTTTTCATAGGCGATTTTGGTATGTTTATACCATATGCCGTTTGCCATGACCTGTACAGAAGGCGGGCAGGCCGCAACACCCGAGGCATACGGATACCCGCATTGGCCTTTAAATTCATACACCAGCCTGTCCGGCAGGTCACTTTTCAGCACGGCAGAGGCCACCGTGCAGGTCATTGCACCACAGCTTTCTCCTTTCGCGCCCAGATCAACCACGGCAAATGCTGAAGAAGAAAACACCATTAGAAACACGATTCCGATTACCCCGATCCATACTTTACACATGGCTGTTACCCCCGTCACATAAAATTGTTCGTGTAAAAGATGAAAAGCCAGTGTCATGCTACACGACTTTCCCCGTCAAGCGATTCTTTTTTGCAATGACCTCTCCAAGAATCAGCAGGCCGAAGCCAAGCAATACAAGGAGCATGCAAAAATAGGTAAAAATATCGCCGTAGTGTGAATAGTTTGTACCACCCTGGCCCTTCGAAATCAAGGCAATGGATGTGCCAGTAGAAAATAAATCATCGCTTTTGGCGACGGTTCGACCCCTGGCGTCCAAAATGACGGAAGGGCCGGTATTGGACGCGACGACAACCGGCGTCCGGTTTTCGACGGCCCGTAATTGAGAGGCGATATTGTGCTGTCGTGGAGCGGCGGAGCGACCGAAGTGGTTGTCGTTGGTGAGCTGGACCAGGATATGGGCTCCGTCTTGCACGAGGGGGCGGACAAAGTCGGAGAACAGGTTCTCCCAGCAGATGATGGGCGCAATTTTTAATTCTTTTTGCGGATATATGTATCCCGGCTTTTCTCCCGCCGTGATGTGGAAGCTCTTGTCGACGATCCAGGACGGCCATTTGAACCAGGTTTGTCCCGGCAGGTACTCGGCAAACGGGACAAGCAATCGTTTGCGATAGGGTGGAGACAGCGTTCCATCCGGCAGGACAAGATAGGCCGAATTGTAGGATCGGGTTCCGAATTTGGCGACATGTTCACCCGGATTGACTGGCAGCGAATATTTTTCATATTCGGAAGTGCCTAATACCAAAGGCGTTTGCACAATTCGGACTAAATTTTTTATTCGTTCTGCTTGCTTCGGTTCGTTGGGAAAGCCGCGGAGGGCCGTTTCCGGCCAGACAATGAATGCCGGCTTTTGGTGTGCCGCCTTCCGGGTCCAATGTTCCAGCCGATCCAGAGAAGCGAGATGTCCCGCCGCGGTCTTTCTTTCGCTTAAGAGGATGCTGGGCTGGACCACGGCAACCCGGATGGTTTGTCCCGGGGCAGGAGTTTTGTTCATCTCGTAGTACCCCCATGACCAGGTGGCCAAAATCAGGACGAGAACAACCAGGGCGCTGCGCCAGGCCCGGCTGAAAATAAGTTCATAGAGTGCCATGTTTGCCATAACCAGCAGAAACGTGACGCCGTATTCTCCGGTAAGGGTCATAATTTGCAGAAGGGGCAGGTTCTGATGCTGGGTGTAGGCCAGATTACCCCAGGGAAAGGCCAGAAACCCGGCATGGGCTTTGACGAAATCCAGAGAAACCCAGAGCGCCGGGGCAACGATCAAGACGGGCAGTTTTGAACGCCTGAGGATAGCCAGCGCGCCGCACCACACCGCCGGATAAAGGCCCAGGTAAAAGGCGAGAAGCATGAAATGATACCAGCGGAAACCGGGAACATTGAAAATCCAGGAGAAAACCAGTGCATGGGCAATCATTCCGCAGACCAAGCCGATCAAAGAGGATGAAAGGAGTCCCATGCCCCGGCAGGCGACAATCAGGGGGACGAGGGCGATCCAGGCCAGCCAGCCCTGATCGGGATTCGGCAGGGATAAAAAAAGAAAGCCTGCGGAGGTGCAGGCCAGGGCAATGCGCCAAAGGATTGGTTTTATTACATGAACTGTAACGTTTTTCGTAGCGGCCCTCTCCATTATGAAACTTGCGTTGCTAAAGAAACCGAGCGGTTACAATTTTACCACTTGGACATTCGGCATCGCTCTCCCGAGAAAATGCTCCCCGATGTGACGGAACCGCAGAGGCACATCAGTCACATAGAATTGATAATCCGGAACGGCATGGTTGGGGTTGGCCAGATTTTTTCCCGCCAGCAGTTCAGCCGTGATGGAGGCCATGGCTTCGGCGGAATCGACGAGTTGAATGCCGGGACCGACGAGATCTTTCAAAAGGGCCTTTAAAAGTGGGTAATGGGTGCAGCCCAGGACGAGGGTGTCGATGTCTTCCGCCAGGACCGGCCGCAGGTACTCCAGGGCCGTGAGGCGGGTGACCTCATGATCCCACCAGCCCTCTTCCACCAGGGGTACGAACAAAGGACAGGCCTGGGAAAAAATCCGGATGGACGGATCGAGGGCATGGATCGCCCGGGCATAGGCGTTGCTGTTGATCGTTGCCATGGTGCCGATGACGCCGATGCTTCGGGTCCGGGTATGGGCCACAGCCGTTTTGGCTCCGGCTTCGATCACATCGAGAACCGGGACGGGGGAAAGGTCCTTCACCGCCTGGTGGGCCACAGCCGCCATGGTGTTGCAGGCGATGATGAGGAGCTTCACTTCCTGCTTCAGCAAAAATTCGGTGATCTGGGTGGCGTAACGGTTGATCGTTTCGACGGACTTGATGCCATAGGGGACCCGGGCCGTATCGCCGAAATAGATGATGTTTTCGAAGGGAAGCCGTTCCATCAGGGCGCGGACAACGGTCAGGCCACCGATGCCGGAGTCGAAGACGCCGATGGGTTGCCGGGCGTGAGGGATCATTTGTAACTCCT
>CAZBQX010000089.1:0-4473 GCA_964494155.1 uncultured Syntrophales bacterium | reverse complement strand
GTCATCCAATTGACGTTGCGCCATGATTTCCCGGACTTCCTCTTCCTTAATGATCATGAGCTGATGCATGAAATCCAGGGAGGTGTCGAAGTCGTCGTCGCGGAAGGTAACCGGGCCGTAAACATCCTTGAAGGTTTTGGATGCGGCAAGGAGATCCTGAAACTTGTTGATGTCCTTGTGCAGTTCTTTTGAGTCGGAGGCGAGCATCGGCGTGGCCTTCAGTTTTTCCAGGACCTCCTTGAAGCCGGAAATGCAGGAATAGATGTTCTGCTTCTGAAGATGCGTTTTACACTCGTTCAGCTTGATGTTGATGTCAACTACGGCATTTCTGTCGATGGCGTCGCTCATACGCTACTTACCCGGTTCGTTTCTGATTTTTTTCTCCCCCGTAAAGAACGGATTTGATCATGACCTGATCGCAATGTATTCATGCAATTACTGTGACATGGATAGGCATTTATGAAATTATTTATCCGTTCCGGGTGTAAATTTTATTTAAGCACAGGAGAGAATCAATATTACAAAACCAGTTAAATGTTGCGCAAATCATGAATTCCATTCAGATCGGATCTTGCCGCCTATAAAAGAACGATGTGATTTATTTCACACATTCTACAAATCGGCCAACATGCCCTAAAGTTTTCTTACCCCCCTGCCGATAAAATGATCGAAAGTGTTTCATGGACCAACGGGGGGAAGGTAGAGAAGCTTTATGACGATATCAACGTATCAGGTCGACAATGTAATCAAGGCCTACAACAAGCAGAACAGGGTGAGCGCACGTCCTTCCAGCCCACAGGGGATTAAAACGGACGAGCAGTATGTGGACATGGTTTCTCTGTCCACCACTGTGGACAAAAAGGAAGCCTATCAAAAAATTTCCTACAGTCTTTTGGATGTGATTCTGAAAGACAGATTGTAATCCTTTATCGCTTTAACCCTCTGATATCATGCATGAAGAGGGATTTTTGTATCCGCCGCAGGTTTATCATGCGCCTCGGGGGATAGGAGACCGGAATGTTACAACTGGCCGTATCGGAACAAATCAGTTCATTAAAAAAACGGATTCTCGTCGTCGATGACGATGCAACCCTGCGCCAGTTGATTGCGGAAGCCCTGTCCACCTGCGATTATCAAATTACGGAAGCTGAAAACGGTACGCAGGCCATCCGGATGATCATGGATGGTGCCTTCGATCTGGTCATTACGGACATGATGATGCCCGGCATGAGCGGCATGGAGCTCTTGAGCCAGATCCGGGAGGAGAAGCCGGAAACGCCGGTTTTGGTGATTACGGCTCATCCCGCGACAAATCTGGCTGTTACGGCCATGAAAAAAGGCGCCGTCGATTTTCTTCCCAAACCCTTCGATATCGACAATCTCATTTTCAAAGTCGGTGTTTCCCTTCAGGAATCGGCAATTTCCCAAAACAACGGGCATGTTTCGGAAGTTGAACCCATTCAGTTGATCAATAAGAAGGAGGAGCTTTCCCTAAAAAGCTATATTTATGAAAGCATCGAAAATGCGTCCGGGGGGAACGATCAGATCTTTCAGAAAATTGTGGATATGGCCATGCAGGTGGTGGACGGTGAAAGCAGTGCCCTGCTGCTCTATGACGACGGGGAGAAACTTTTCCATCCTCAGGTGATAAAAAGCGACGATGTCCAGGATTACCTGGACAAGAAACTGCCCGCCATGGCGCCGTTATTTTTTGAGGTGGTAGAGAAACAGGAAGCCGTCATTGCCAAGAGCAAGGAGGCGGGTGAATTCCTGCCGACGATCATATGCTCCCCGCTCATGATTCGCGGTCAGGTTTTCGGTGTCCTGGTTGTCAAGAAGGACGGGCGCGGTCCCGGTGTGACCCAGAATGATCTGCAGCACATTCAGAGCCTGACGAAAAGGGCGTCGCTGAATCTGGAAAACAAGGTCCTGTACGAAAGCCTTTACGGCAATCTGATTGAAACTTTTAAATCACTTGTCGCCTCCATCCAGGTCAGGGACCATTACACGGAGGAACATTCCTACCGGGTCATGAATCTGGCACTGGAAGTGGCGGAGGCCATGGGTTGTGATGAAGCGGAGCGGGAATCCTTGAGAATCGCCGGTATTCTCCATGATGTCGGCAAGATCGCCATTCCGGACAGCGTTCTTTTGAAGCCCGATCGTCTGACGGACGAAGAATACGCCATCATCAAAAAACATCCGACGATTGGTGAAAGTATTCTGCAGTCAATCGTCATCTTTGAGAACGAGCGCAATATCATCCTTCATCACCATGAGCGCTGGGACGGCCGGGGCTATCCGGACGGTCTGGCGGGAGAAGACATTCCCTTCCTGGCGCGCATCCTCTGTGTCGTCGATTCCTACGACGCCATGACCAATACCCGACCCTACCGCAATGCCATGCGGGTGGAAGACGCCATCATGGAGTTGCTGAAAAACCGCAACACCCAGTTCGACGAAAAAGTCGTCGATTGTTTCGTCAAGTTGCTCTTAAAACAAAACCCGCCGGCCTGACAGCGACGCTGTGTCACAACGTCACCCTGAGGTGAAAGCCGCAGGATCTCTTCCTCTCAACATAACGTGATTATTCAATTCTTCTCGGAGTTTATTCACGAGCGAAGCGAAGAACCCAGCATGACCTCAAATGTAAATTGGGTTATACAACAAAGTCTGATACCCTTTTGCTGGCATGAATATTGTTAGTAAATATACGCGTAGGAAGCATGATTTCCCCTGGCAGGGTGGCCGATGAGTATAGAGCCTTTTAATAAAAATATTCTTTCTGCAGCTGTTACACCCGTTTCGTCCGTGGACAAGGTCGGTCAGGTGAACCGCTTGCCGGATGAAGACAAGACCGATCTCTTTTCCCGGATTCTGGACGGCCTGGTCGCCGAGAAGTCCGGATTATCTCAAGAACAAGCGAATAACGAGAAGCCCCTGGACAAGGAAAAGGTCCTGCAATTGATCCAGTGGATGAATATCAAGATGAACGAGAATCTGCTGCGGTCCGTCGGTGGGGGCGGATTCGATTCGTCTTATCGTTGGAAAATTGACACCCTCGCGTCGACTTTGACAAAAGCAAAGCCGATTGAGACGGAATCATCGGAGATGGAGAGCAGTCCGGTTTTGCCTAAAGCAGCTCTGATGATGTCCAACAACAACTATGAGGCAATCATCCAGAAAGCGGCCGCGGCTTACGACGTCGATCCCGATCTGATCCGGGGAGTCATCCAGGTGGAAAGCAGTTTCAATGCCTCCGCACAATCTCCCAAAGGGGCCATGGGGTTGATGCAGTTGATGCCCGGTACCGCCCGGGAGTTAGGGGTCGCCAATCCCTATGATCCGGAGGAAAATGTCATGGGGGGGACGCGCTACCTGAAGAAACTCCTGAATCGCTACGACGGGAATGTTTCCCTGGCCCTGGCGGCTTACAACTGGGGGATGGGCAATCTGGAAAATCACCGTAACTGGATGCCCCAGGAAACCCGAAATTATGTGAGCAGGATCACCAGCCTTTATAACCGCAGCGAAGCACGCACGTCCTGAGTTTGTCCGCAGCCACATCAATTGATCCTCTTGGCATTGGTTCAGGCCATGTCCGGCCGATGGAAAGCCGGAAATCTTTCCGTCGGTTCTCCTTCCATATTCTTGTTTCCCGGCCAAAAAAAAGCTGAATTCATTTTTTTGTCGTTATATAAATCAGAGAAAATGAAAGAAGGTATTTCAGGGACGTGGCCAATATTTTGATTGTTTACCACAGCCAGACGGGTCATACGGCGAGAATGGCGGAAGCGGTTGCCGAAGGCGCGGCGGCAATCGAAGGGGTAACCGTGATCACGAAACGCGCCGCCGATGCGACGGCGGAAGACCTCCTCTGGGCCGACGGTATTGCCATCGGTTCGCCCGAGAATTTTGGGTACCTCTCCGGCATGATCAAGGATTTTTTCGACCGGACGTTTTATGCCGTTGAAGGCCGGGTTTTTCGCAAGCCTTACGTCGTTTTCATCAGTGCTGGCAATGATGGAACAGGAGCCCTCCGGGCGGTTGAAAGAATTGCCCTCGGGTATAAATTCAAAAAAGTGTATGAACCGGTGATTGTCCAGGGCGATGTCAAACCCGAGGATCTGGAGAAATGTCGGGAACTGGGCGGTGTTTTGTCCGGCGGCTGTCAGATGGGAATCTACTGAACGTTGGCAAGTCGATAGATCGTAAGTAATGACGATAACAGTGGTTTTCTTGATAAGACTATGATATCAAATCGCTGTTTGTGACTTGGGGCACCTGAAAGATGAAAGATTATTTTATTGCCGTCGGCATAGAAGCACGGGCGTTGTTTTGATTAAAACATAGCTTATTCTCACTCCGGTCTCATTTTGCCGGAGCCGGAATGGGTATTGAAATTGGAACCGGGGGGAAGGGGAATGGTTGAACCGGAGAAAACGCGCGAGCAGCTTTTGGATGAACTGGTTC
>CAZBQX010000088.1:0-4783 GCA_964494155.1 uncultured Syntrophales bacterium | reverse complement strand
GCTGTCGGCTGGCGGGGATTGGAAGCGTATCTGGCCGAAAATCCGACAGCTGGTCCCTGCGTCAGCCTGGAAACGGCCCACCCGGCCAAGTTTCCCGACGAGATTGAGGAATTGCTGCAGATTGTGCCGGAACTTCCCCCCAGCATGCGGGATATTGACAGCCGGAAGGGAGAAGCCCTCAGCCTTTCGGCGGATTATCCGGCGCTCAAGGCCTATCTTATCGACCGGCCCTGAAAAATAACATCGTACGCTCTGCAAATGAAGGCCTGGGAAGGGTGTACCGCCCTTCCTTTTCTTATCATCACGTTCCTCTGGGGGGTAAGCAAAAAAACCAGTGGTCAAGGGTACCCGAATCATGTATTTCTAAACCGGCAGGAGGGCATGCCGGATGGATAGTCTCGATATTTCAACCTGGCAGATCGTCAAGTGGGTTTTGATTGTCCTGGTCGCCGCGTTCATCGGCCAGTTCGGCAAGACCTTTGCCCAGTATCTCATGCGCCGGTTTCGCCGCGGGAAAACGGAAGCGCAACCATCCATAACGGCTAAATCGTCAGCCCCGGCAGATGTTGCTTTAACAACGAATTCAGGCGCATCCGAAGCATCGTTAAAAGCCCAAAAGAAGGAAGCCAAAGTACTGCTGAAAGCGAAGAAGAAAGATAAGAAAAACAAATAAACGGTCCGGCTGAGCTGTTGCCAAAGCTGGAATCAGAATCGTTCCAAAGGAGAAATCACATGTCTGAACCCAATATACCGGAAACTGTTTTTGATGTCGTGATTGTCGGCGGGGGACCGGCGGGATATACAGCAGGGCTCTACGCCGCCCGGGCAAATTTGAAAACCCTGCTGATCGAGGGGGCGTCCACGGTCAGCCAGATCACCGTCACCGATTGGATCGAGAATTACCCCGGGATGCCCGAGGGGGCCAGCGGCTTCGATGTCGTCGATAAATTCAAGAAGCAGGCCGTGCAGTTCGGTCTTGAGGTTGTGCAGGCGGATTGTAACGCCATCGAGTCCCGGCAATGGCATGGGGTTAAAGGCTGGGCGGTCCTTTCCGGCGGGAAAGCCTTCGAAGCCCTGGCTCTGATTGTGGCAACGGGCGCCCACTGGCGGAAGCTTGCAGTGCCGGGGGAGGACCCCTACACCGGCCGGGGCGTTTCCTATTGTGCGACCTGTGACGGACCTTTTTACCGCAACCGTGAGGTCGTGGTCGTCGGCGGCGGCGACACAGCCGTGCAGGAGGCTCTCTTCCTCACGCATTTTTGTTCCAAAGTGACCATTGTTCATCGCCGTGACCGTCTGCGGGCGACAGCGATTCTCCAACAGCGTGCCTTTGCCAACGACAAGATTTCCTTTGCCTGGCATGCCGTGGTTGATGAGGTAATCGGCGAGGAGACTGTCACCGGTGTCCGTCTGCGGGACGTCCGGGACTCCGGAAAAACCTGGACTCTCCCCGCATCGGGGGTGTTTGTCTTTATCGGCCTGATTCCCAACAGCGAACTGGTGGCAGGGCAGGTCATCCTGGCGGATGACAAGGCTATTGTCGTCGATCGGGACATGCGGACATCGGTGCCCGGCATCTTCGCCTGCGGCGATTGTACTGACAAGTTGCTCCGTCAGGTGGTCACCGCCTGCGGCGACGGGGCGACGGCGGCGTTTGCGGCCCAGCTCTATGTCGAAGATTTGAAGGGCAACGCATACTGAAACCGTATAGTCATTTCGAACAAAGTGAGAAATCTTGATTCAATGAGAATAATGAAAGATTTCTCGTCGCTTATGCTCCTCGAAATGACATATCCGGATTCTTTGATGACATCGGAGCGTCTGGTTCCCTTATACCCGGGAAGGAGTTAAAACTTGAGCGGCTGGCAATCTATCCCCTTTCGTATCAACCCGAATCTCCTGGAGATAGGATCTTTCCAGCTCCGATATTACAGCCTCATGTATCTGGTGGCCTTTGGCCTGGTCTATCTTCTGGTTCAATACCGTATAAAAAAAGAAAATTACGCATTCAAGATCGAAACGATCCAGGACTATTTCATCTGGGCGATTCTGGGGGTGATCCTCGGAGGGCGCCTTGGCTATGTTCTGTTCTACAACTTTGGCTATTACATGAGCCATCCCCTGGAGATAATCCTCCCCTTTGAATTTTCCAACGGCATCCGTTTCACAGGCATAAGCGGCATGTCCTACCATGGGGGTGTTCTTGGCTTTATTCTGGCGACGGTCCTGTTCTGCCGAAAGGCACAGATCCCCTTCTGGCGCTTCGTTGATTTGCTGGTCCCGGTCATTCCTCTGGGTTATACCTTCGGGCGGATCGGTAACTTCATCAATGGCGAACTCTACGGTCGTGCCACCGATGCGCCTTGGGGAATGATTTTTCCGGCGGATCCGGAAAGGCTGGTTCGTCATCCTTCTCAGTTGTACGAGGCTTTTTTCGAGGGCATCGTCCTGTTTATCCTGTTGTGGATCTTGCGCCGGAGAAGCCCCTTCGAGGGATTTCTGGCCGGCATGTACCTGGTCGGCTATGGCGTTGTGCGGTTCTTTATCGAGTTTTTCCGGGAACCGGATAGTCAATTGGGTTTTATTTTGGGGCCTTTCAGTATGGGCCAGATTCTTTGTTTTGTCATGATCTTGTGCGGCATGGGCATTTGGTATGTCCGCTGCGCAGGGGACAGGTCCTCTGCATGTCGAGGTCCTCAATCATGATTTACCGAAGTGATGTTTAACCGATCGTGACTTCATGGAAAGGAGGGACAAACCATGGGGAAAAAACTGGTTATTGTCGGCAGCGGGGCGGGTGGCGCCTCCGTTGCAGCGGAAGCGAAACGGAGGGATCCGGATCTCGATGTTCTAATGATTGAACAGGGAGACTACACATCCGTCGCAGCTTGACCAATGCCCTATTACATCGGTGATGTAATCCAGGATGAAGACAAGCTGGTGGCAAGAACACCGGAGCGGTTCCGGGACGGGGGCATTGAGGTTCTGACCCAGACGTCGGTGATGGAAATCAATACCAAGGAATCGCTGGTGCAGCTGGGGGATGGATCACGTGTCAAATACGATATTCTGGCTGTCGGTACAGGGACGATCCCGATTCTGCCGGGGATTCCCGGTCAGGATCTCGATGGGGTTTTTACGCTTAAACGTTTGAACGACGCCATCCGGATCAAAGCCTGGATCGAGGAAAAGCCGGTCCGCGAAGCCGCGATCATCGGCGCCGGGTTCATCAGCATGGAGATGTGCGAGAACCTGAGACGGCGCAATATCAAAACGACCATTATCAACATGGGGGCCTTGCCTGTGACCCGCTGGGATCCCATATTCTCTAAGAAGGCCCAGGAGGAACTGGATAAAAACGGCGTCATCACCCTGACGGGAACCAAAACCCAGAACATCGAGAAGGGGGGCGACGGGCGGTTGCATCTGACCACAACGGTGGGTGAGTTGGTGGTGGACCTCTTGATTTTGGCCATCGGCGTCAAACCGGATGCGCAACTGGCCGCTGCCGCCGGGATTCCCCTGGGCAAGACCGGGGCGGTCCAGGTGGACTTCTCCCAGAAAACGCCGTTGGAAAATATCTATGCGGTCGGCGACTGCTGCGAGGTTTTTAACCGGGTGAGCAAGCGCTGGGTGCACATTCCTCTGGGCGATATTGCCAACAAGCAGGGTCGGGTCGCAGGCCGCAACATCGGCGGCTTGCCCATGCTCTTTCCCGGGATTGTCGCCGCCCAGTCCTTCCGCCTGTTTGATCTGGAAATGGCGGCAACGGGGATCGATGAACGGGAAGCAGCCCAGGCGGGATTTCATCCCGTCAGCACCATCGTCTGGGGCAACGCCCTCGCGGGACCCATGCCGGGGAACAGTTCTGTAGGGATCAAACTCATTGCGGACCAGTCGACAGGCAAGCTTCTGGGGGCCCAGGCGATCGGTGGAGCCGGGGCTGTCAGCCGGATCAACACCCTGTCTTGTGCCCTGTGGGCCGGCCTGGGACTGGATGAAGTGGCCTATCTCGATCTTGCATATGCGCCGCCCTTCAGCCCCTCGTGGGATCCGATCCACGTGGCGGCGCAGGATTTGCTGAAGAAAATATAAAAAATAGCCTCTCCATAAAGATCGGGACGCTTTTTTGTCACCATGGGCTTCGACCCGGCATCCATTTCCAGGATGTTTCCTTCTGCAAATGGATGCCGGATCGGAGAGACTGTGTCATAATACTTTAATTATGTTTGTGGTCATTCTGAACGAAGTGAAGAATCTAATCATTCCTGAATGTTAAAAACATAGATTCTTCGGTTGACGCCTCAGCATGACATTGCGACACAGCCTCCGGGGTCCGGCATGACGTTATGATGATTCAGGTAAGAAATTAAGGTAATCCATTCGTGTATCTAAAGCCATCGAAATCACAAATTAAATTCTGGACCGGACTGGATCTGGCGAAAAATCGCCGGAGGGAGGGGCGGTTTCTGGCCGAGGGGATCAAGGTCGTACAGGAGGCCCTGCGCAGTGCCTGGCCTATTGACCACTTTCTGGTGCGGGGTGACAAAGCGGCACTCTGGCAACCGCTTCTGCCTGCAATATCCGGCAAAGACATCTATGAACTGTCGGAACCGGAATGGAAAAAGATCAGTCAGGACAAGGAGTCGGAAGGCATCGCAGCCCTGATGGCCATGCCTCATATCCGTTCCTGCGTGGAAATCTCGTCGAAGAATGAACCCCGCCTGCTGTTGCTTTACCAGGTGGGAAATCCCTTGAATCTGGGGGCGATCCTGCGCTCCGC
>CAZBQX010000087.1:0-4807 GCA_964494155.1 uncultured Syntrophales bacterium | reverse complement strand
TGGGGAGCCAGATACAAATCGCAGTCAATGCGGTATCCATAACCATAAAAGCCCTGACAGCAACGGTTTCCTGTCAGGGCTTTTTCTTTCGGGTTGTCAGATCCGGAATGGTTTTGAGAAACAAACGGCCCGCCGTTTCAGCTGTTTTTGCTGGAACAACGGGCCGTTTTGAACACACTGTGTGGATGTGCCGGAAATAATGAATACCCCCGGATTAAATGACCGGGTCATATCCTTTATCGAGCAAACGATTCGGTTTAGAAACCGAGATATTTGAACGAAGCCTTTAACCGGGTGCGATAGGTTGAGACTTTATCGTCTTCGATGGTCAAGTCCAATTTAATGACTTCGGCGACTCGCATGTCTTTTATCGTTTTTGTTGCCACCTCGACGGCATTTTTTGCCGCTTCCTCCCAGGAAACCCTGCTGACACCAACCAACTCGATAATTTTGTAAGTACTCTCAGGCATGACACATCTCCTTTCTGTTAAATACCATTCTGGGGGAATCTTAATGGGATAATCCCACTTTTAATGATGGAAGAAGATTGATTTAAATAATAAAAGTAAAAGATCGAACCATACGTTTTGAGTATTCCCTGTTAAGGGACACAGTTACGGCTCACTTATAAACATAAAAAATTTTTTAGTCAACTCCCAAGTTACCAAATTTAGAAACAACACTGGCATTCAATTTTAATACATTTCTGTTTTTTCTGACGCATTGGCCCAAATATCTCAATAATACCTGTTTTATGCAGGTATTAAGTTGGTGTTAATCAAGTATTGTCTTGTGCGTCAGACATACCATAATAGGGCCAAAATATCAGGATCAACCATCTTGCAAGATCGGTCAGGCGATCAAGAAAATAAGATTAATACATCACTGTAATCATTAAACAATTTTCATTGCCACGTTTTTTTGGCAATTCCGAGAGAGTATTATGGACAACGTGTTAACGAAATCTTTGTCAACCATGTTTGCAGAAACTTCTACCGGGCCTTCGGCGGATAATGGATCAAGATCGCCGAAGGCTTTTTTGTCATCAGGAAGGTAAATAAACAAAGGGAGGGTTTGTATCGATATGAGATGGAAGAAAATCATTTTATGGATGGTCGTCGGGATTTTTTCCGGGATACCGCTATGGGGGTGTGCTCCGGAGCTGGAAGAGCAGCTTAAACCGTTTCAGGTCAGCTACTTCAGGCATAAGTTGATGAATGTGGCATTTGCGGACGCCCAGCATGGATGGACCTCCGGAGATCAGGGGCTGATTCTTGTCACCAAGGATGGAGGAAAAACCTGGTCGCCTCAGAAAAGTGGCACCCAGCATACTCTGCGGGCCATCAGTTTCATCGATGCCAAGCGTGGCTGGATGGTCGGCGGTGCGGGGACCATCATTAAGACCGAAGACGGCGGGCAGACCTGGAAGCCGCTCAACAGCGGGACCAAGGATGACCTCATGTGTGTCAAATTCCTTGACGACAAGCGGGGATTTGCCGCCGGCGCCTTTTCGCTTTTTCTCCGGACGGAGGACGGTGGCCAGACATGGACGGACATGACCGATCAGTTTTCCGAGGAAGAGGAGTCCATAGTGGACACCACCGGGATGTCCATGGAAGAGAAAATGGCCGCCCTCAAGGATGAGTTTGCCGCTGAAGGGGGTGAAGAACAAGGGGAAAGCGTGATTCCTCTCAATCCGATGATCAACGAGATCTTTTTCATCAGTCCGCTCAAGGGTTGGGTGGTCGGTGAAGCCGGTTCGATCTGGGCTACCGACGACGGCGGGATGAAATGGGTGAAACAGAAGAGCGGCACGCTGGAAGACCTGTTCGGCGTTTTTTTCAAGGATGAAAATGAAGGCTGGGCTACCGGCTTGAACGGGACCCTTCTGTATACGGACAATGGTGGCAAGACCTGGAAACCGCAGGTATCGACCGTCGCTCAGTCCCTCTTTGACATTGCCGTTTCGGGAGATCGTGGTTATGCAGTCGGCAACGCCGCCACGATGATCGAGACGAAGGACGGCGGGAAGACCTGGAAGGAATTCAAGCCCGCCTCCATTCAGAGTTATTCCTGGATTCGCGGCCTGACGGTGATCAAGGACGTGCAGGACAAGTACGTGGCGGTCGGCGGACTGGGGACCGTTATGATCAGCAATGACGGCGGTATAACCTGGGAAAAGATCAGTTAGGGGCGAAGGAGGGACCCACATGATAGAAAAAATAGTCGATTTCATTTTCGAGAAGCGCAAGGTGGTCTTGGGCATTATCATCGCCTTTACGCTCTTCTTTACCATTTTTATGTTAAGGATCAATATCGCCACAAACTACGATGATCAGCTTCCCACGAACCATCCGTTCCGGGCGGTCCATGAGCAGTACAAGGACAAGCTGGGCGGGTCGCACATGGTTCTCGTCATGCTCAAGGTCAAAAAGGGCGATGTCTGGAATATCCCCACCCTGAAGAAGATCCAGCACATGCAGGAATCCATGGATTCGATCGCAGGTGTCAACCATTACCAGGTCAATTCGCTGGCCTCGCCGCGTGTCAAGCAGGTGGAGGTAACCTCGGGCGGCGGCCTGTCCTTCAAGGCGATCATGTCGGAGGTGCCGAAAACGGACCAGGAAGTGGAGGTTCTGGCCCGCAATGTTCACCTGAACGACGCGGTCTATGGACCATTGATTGCCTTCAACAACCAGTGCGCGCTCATCACGGCCAACTTTATCGAAGGCAATTTCAAATACGGTGACGTGTTTTTCAAGGTCAACAAACTGGTCAAGGAGATGACCGATGAGAATACGGTGGCCTTTGCCGCCGGCGAGCCCATGCTGACCGGATGGATTTTCCATTACCGGACGGAGACGATCATGATCCTGATCGGCACTTTCTTGGTTATGGGGCTGCTGCTCTTCCTCAACTACCGAAATCTGATCGGCGTGGCCATCCCCATGATCGCCGCGTTTACCAGTGCGATCTGGGGTCTCGGGTTCTGCGGTCTGCTCGGGTTCAGCCTGGACCCGCTGATTCTGGTCATACCCCTTCTGTGTATGGCGATCACGGTCAGCCATTCGGTCCAGATGTGCCAGCGGTACTTCGAACTCCTGGATGAATTCAAGGACAAGGAAAAGGCGGGCCGGCTGGCCATGCAGAGCATCCTGCCCCCGGGTATGCTGGGGCTGATCACCGACATCGGCGGCATGGCCTGCATCGCCATCGCCCCCATTCCGCTTCTCCAGAAACTGGCCGTATTCTGCGGCTTCTGGGTGGCGAGCATTGTCGTCACCGCCATGATTATGATCCCCATCATCGTCCAGTTCTTCCCGGTCCCGAAGAATCTGGATAAAATCGCCCGGCCGGAGAAGACCAACTTCATGGAGAAACGGGTGCTGGGCGGTTTTGCCGCCATGGCGACCGGCAAGTCGGCCTATGTTGTAACGGGTCTGGGTGTGGTCTTATTTATCGGGGCGATTTGGATAACCAGCAAGATGAATATCGGGGATATCCATCCGGGTTCGCCGATCCTGTGGCCGGAATCGATCTATAATGTCGCCGTGAAAAACATCAACGAGAACTTCGCCGGAACGGAGGAACTCTTCTTTATCGTGGAAGGCAAGGAGCCGGGTCTGATCCGTCAGCCTGAAATCCAGCGGAAGATCCGGGAATGCCAGATCTACATGGAAAAGAGTGCGGAAGTCGGCTTTACCCTGTCGATTGCGGACTTTGCTCCGGTCGTCAACAAGATCATCCATGCGGGCGATCCGAAGTGGGAAGTGATTCCGGAAGACGCGGTTATGATGGGGAGCGTCATGAACGTCGTCATCGGCGGGTCCGCCCCGGGCGACTTCGACCGCATGATGAGCCGGGACCACAAGGACGCAAACATTGTCGTCTGGTGTAAGGACCATCGCGGCGACACGATCCGCCAGGTCATCGCCCGCGCCCGCAGTTGGATCGAACTGAACAAGGATTACGAACAGCTCAAGTTCCGGCTGGCCAGCGGTTATCTGGGCATCCTGGGAGCGGTGAACGAGGTCGTGGCCCAGGCCCAGGCGCAGAATATCGCCCTCATCCTCGGGATCGTCGTCATCTTCGCCGCCTTTACCTACAAGTCGCTGCTGGCTGCGGCGATCCTGGTGTTTGTCCTGTTGCTGGGGAACTTCCTGACGATGGTGTTCATGGTCTTCAAGGGGATCAGCCTGAACGTCAACACCATTCCGGTGGCCTCCATCGGCATCGGTGTCGGCGTCGACTACTCGATCTACATCCTCTCGCGAATCATTGAAGAGTATGCACACTACCGTGACCTCAAGCTGGCGATCCCCGTTGCCCTGCGGACGACGGGGAAGGCGGTGACGTTTGTGGCGGTGACCCTCTCCGGCGGCGTCATCCTGTGGTACTTCCTGTCGTCGCTTCGGTTCCAGGCGGAGATGGGGCTGCTGCTGGCCCTGGTGTTGATCTTCAACATGCTTCTGACCCTGATCCTGCTGCCGGCGATTATTTTCGTGCTGAAGCCCAAGTTCATTGAAAAGGGGTCAGCCCTGATCCGGGAAAAGGTGGTTGGCGGCTGAGCGGCCAAACGGTTCAAGAAGAGTTTCATTCCGGCCCGGAGACGCCTGTCAGGCGTTTCCGGGTTCCGGAGTTTAATCGAACCAGCAGAAGATAAATGTTTCAAGAAAAAAATAAAACACAGATGGGAGGTGAGAGGCGCAGCGGAAACATGTTGAACGGATCGTTGTGATGAAGGCATTCAATCCTTAAAAACGTCAAAAGGAGGCAGTGTTATGGGAGGGAAAACAAGAATACTGAT
>CAZBQX010000086.1:0-4831 GCA_964494155.1 uncultured Syntrophales bacterium | reverse complement strand
CGCCTCGAAATGACATCGGGGGGTAAGATTCACCGCATTACCTGAAACAGGTGTGGCTAGATATCGTTGGCAATAAGGTCCTGGGTGACGATGTTGGCAATGAGTACCTGGACTTCGTGCTGTGGGAAATGGCCAAGTTCTGCATTGATGAAGTCGACCAGTTCGGGGATGTCCTCTTCGCTCCGGACAAAGATGTATTTGACGTTCTGTGGTGTGAACTTCAAGGCACAATGCTCTGCCGCAAGCGTGTTGGCCGATTCCAGGATTTTGGGGTCATGGAATTCCTGCTTCATCAAATACCTGGGTATCTTCTTGTGGTCGGCCAGATAGCGCCACTCCGATTCCTGATAGAAGATTTTTGAAACGGTTTGACCCTTGACGAGCATCTTGCCCTCAAGGGGTTTGCAGAACCCCGCGAGACGCCTGTAGTTATCCAGATGTTTCTCATTTTTGTCCACATGATAGGCGGTGACGCAGGATAGTGAGATCTGTCGCATCAGGTTCACCAGATCGCTGGTCTCCGAAACGTAGACGATCGGATTGAAACCGTTCTTGATCCCCCATTGCCGCCTCATACCGATGCCGTATTGGCCATAGAAATTGACATGATCCGCGATGCGGCTGAGGGGGATGTCGCAAAAGCTGACGACCGGAAAGGCCACGGCATCAATCTCCTTCACAACAAACCAGGCAATATCTTCGAGACTGTATTTCGGGAAAAACCCGTTTTTGAGGATGTTCTTCAGGACATCGAGATTCTTGGTAAAGTGAAACAGTGTTCGGGAACGTGGCGCGGCCATTTATTCTCCTCATTAAAAGCGCTGTGCAAAATGATCGGGATTAAACCCCGGACCAAGAGGACGTGTTAGCATCCTGTCATGTCGAAGCGCCGAGCGAAGCATCTTGTTCTTTCAACATTCCGTAACAATTATATTTTTTACTTCATTCAGCATAACCGCGACTGTTAAACCGGCATGACGAGACCGCCTCCAGGCCAGGGTGACGCATCGTCTTTTAAATTATGTCATGCCGGACCCAAATCCGGCATCCATTGGCAGGTGAAACGCACTGGAAACGGATTCCGGGTCACACTGCGCTTGCCCGGAATGACACCCAAATAGACCCCTGGGAAACACATTGTTGCCGCCTACTTGAACTCCCCTTCATGGAAAACGATGGCCTGGAAGGTAGAGAACTTGGCGCCCCGGCGCCAGGCATCCTTTGAAAGGCCCGCTTTCATGGCCAGGTGGTCGAGCATCGTGTCCCGGTCCCAGCCCTGCTCCGGCGCCACCTGGGGGAGAAACACAGCGGAACGGCCCTCCTTGCTGAGTACCACCCCATCGCGTCCGACGACGATGTCCTCGTAACCGGAAACGGGCTTCATGGGAGTCAGAACAGAAATTTCGACCTCCAGATCCTTCAGTTCGGATGCGCTGACCGGCGAGAAACGCGGGTCCTGGAACGCGGACTGGAGGGCTATGGACCCGACCAGTTTCCCCAGCGGCATGTCGGGTACCAGCCGCCCGATGCAGCCCCGGAGCTGCCCCCTTTTCTTGAGGGTCACGAACACCCCTCGCGGCTGCTGGAGGAGCGGGGCGAAACCGCGCGCCAGGGGCAGGGTCTGTGAGGTCAGATACCAGGTGATCGATTCCCGCGCAAAGGCCAGGAGGGCCTTTTTGTCCTCCGGACGGAGGTTCGTCTCCGCCGTAACCGGTACAGGTCGTTCCAGGGAACGGGAATCGTAACGCTCCGGCTCGGCCGTCAGCGCCACGGCGCCGTAACCGACGACCCGGTTCTGCTCCCCGATGATGGTATCTCCCGAATGGGCATAGCTGACAACGCGCGCCCCCTCGGCCCCCAACGCCTTCGCGGCCGTCATGGCGGTCATGATCGGCCCTTCGCCGCAGGCGCAGGTATGGAGGTTCGGTACGCGTCGGCTCATCTGCGTCCGGATGGTATTTTCAACCATGCGCGGATCAAGGGTGACGATGGCATCCAGCACGACAAGATCGGACGTCACCGCATCCTTCGCCGAAGGATAATGCGAAAGATCCGAACTGGCCACAATCAGGGCGCGGCGGTTTTTCAGGACCTTGCCCAGGGCCTGACCCAAGCGTGTGCACATGCCGAGGTCAGGTGTCCCGATCAGGACCGGAACGATTTTTGCCTTGGGGAAAACCACCTGAACAAAAGGCACCTGCACTTCAATGGAATGCTCGGCGGCATGAACCCCCTTGTCGGCGACACAATCCCGGTCTTCCCGGAGCAGCTCGGCGTTCACTTCCTGGTCGATCTCTGCAATACCCAGGGGGGTACGGAATCCCCGCCCCGGGTAAAGGCCGACCTGCCGGAACCCCGCTGACGCGTGATTCGTCCCGAGAAGAACCACCACATCGACCGGCTGCTTTCTGGCCTGGCTATAGCCGTCGGCGGCCACCTGGCCGGAGTAGATATAGCCCGCGTGGGGCAGGATCAGGGCGATGGGTTTCTTGACCTTCGCCGGCATAGCTGCGTCCATGTAATTTTCAATACCCAGCCTCAAAACAGAGGCGGAATCGGAATAAAACTGTCCCGCCACGGCGGGAGAACGAACCTCTCCGGACGGTTCTCCGCATGCTTCCATCATCATTGCACCCCCTAATAAAAAAAACCCGAGGATCAAAACCCCTATCCATTTTCTGATCATGGGTCGCCTCATGTTTCTTCAAGACCATACCCCGGCGATTTTCTCCCCGCAGAAGACACACCGGCCGTTTTTCATCTGTATTTCATTAATAAAGAAGCTGCTTCTTCTAATTACCACCTTTCGGCACCGGGGACAATAGGTGTGGTTCCCCGGATGGTCGGGCACATTGCCGACATAGGCATAACGAATGCCTCTTGCCATGGCAAATTCCCGAGCCCGCTCCAGAGTTTTCACCGGTGTCGGCGGCAGGTTCAAGAGTTGATAATCCGGGTGGAACCGGGTGAAGTGGATCGGCACATCCGGCCCGATTTCGCCCGCCACCCAATTACAGAGATCCTTCATCATTTTGTCCGAATCGTTGAGTGTCGGCACGACCAGATTGACAATCTCCAGATGTGCCCGGCTTTTTGCAACCTGTTTGATGCTCCGCAACACCGGGGTCAATTCCGCACCGCAGACTTTCCGGTAGAAATCGGGGCTGTATCCTTTCAGGTCGATCTTGATCGCATCGAGGCTTGCACACATCTCCGCCAGGGGCGCCTCATTCATGAATCCGCAACTGATGAGAACGGATCGGCGTCCCTCTTTTTTCGCCAGGCACGCGATGTCGAGAAGATATTCCGTAAACACCGTCGGCTCATTGTAGGTAAAAGCGATAACCGGCGAACGGCGCTCCCGGGCTCCTCGGGCTACCTGCTCGGGCGATACATAGGCGATAGGCTGATCTTCCGGTTTGATCTGGGATAGTTCCCAGTTCTGGCAGAATTTACAGTGCATGGGACAGCCTGCCGTGGCCAGGGAATACGCTTCAACCCCGGGAAGAAAATGATAGAAAGGTTTCTTTTCAATGGGATCGACATGAACGGCAATGGGGCGGCCGTAAACGAGGCTCCGCAACTCCCCCTTCACGTTCATCCGGGCACGGCACCTGCCCCGTTCGCCTTCGCGGATGACGCAACCCTGGGCGCACAGGAGACATTTGACGACTTTTGAACGGTGCTGATGGGTTTTGCCCTGTACCTCCGGCAGGTGGCAGGCGGAGCAATCACCGCCGCCGGGAAGCGGGGCTGTCCAGAAGCGCGCCCGCGGAGCCGTGCGGATGAGTTCCGCCGTATAATCTTCCGCCCAGGACAGACCGGAGCATCCCGTCAAGAGTTCGAGAAGGGATGGGGCAAGCGTTGCGGACAGGGATAGCCCCGCCAGACAGGGGGCGTATCGCCATGCGGTTTTGAGCAGTTCCCGGCGGGAAAGCATGGAGCACCTTTCTTTACAGACTTTCAGCCTCTCCCTTCAAGGGAGGTACATACACGTTAAAAACCTGCGACATCGTTCACAAAACAAACCGCATATTTGATTTTCGCTTCAGGCCGTCCCGCAGCCGATGCGGCGTCCATTCGCAGAACATGACGCATGGGAAAAGAATGCGAGGATTGCAGTCAGCGCCACCCTTTATCTTCCCCCTGAATCAAGTTGTATACCCGGTCTTTCCATCCCCGGTGAAGGCTTTCTGTTCTGCCGGAGGGCATCTCCGCACGTACCGGCCAGCATAACGCTGATCTGGTATATGTTGTTGTTCTCGCTGATTTCCGGAATCTTGTTTTCCGGATCTATCTTCAGCGTAACCTGGTTTGTTCCCGGATAAAGCGTCAGCGTCACCTGCTGCCTCCGTTTTTCGCCCGGCGGGATACGTCCCACTGTTCCCAGCACATCCGGTTTCCGTCCGGTCACAATCCATTGATCCCTGGCCGCTGCAGGACTCAGCGCGGCGCCGCGATTTTCTACCGTATAATCCACATCAACCCGGCAGCCTCCGCCGAAAACGGGCTTCAGCGATCCCGCCTGAAGCGTCAGACTCCCGCCCCAACGGGCGCGCTGCCCTGACATGGTAAAATCGGCCGTGGCAAGCAGTTCGGGAAGCTCCGGCACCGCAAATTTTTTCTCAATCGCTTCAGCCGTTGCAATCCGTCCGATGACAACGGGCGATTTTTTCGCGCCGGGGGCACCACCCGAAAGCTCGGGTTGCGTGATCACAACGCCCTGATTGGGCGGCGAATAGGCGTAAGCACCCGCATAGCAGGGGGCATCGGCACCGTCTTTGGCCGGGTCCGCCGCACATTTGGGCAGAACAGTGCCCGGAAGCCTGTC
>CAZBQX010000085.1:0-4875 GCA_964494155.1 uncultured Syntrophales bacterium | reverse complement strand
AACATGCCGCTTGTTTTAGCGGAACAGAACTTTATTATAATCCTTGTTATTTCATGCAATTAAATATTCAGATAACTTGTGTGTTCAGGTGATTTCGCCATTATAAATGCATTATTGCTGCTTTTACTCTCGCGACAGTCGCATTAATAGTACTGCATTCGGCTGAAGTTTTACGGTACAAACCGTGGAGGTATTCCGCAGATGATTTTCATGAAAAAAGGGGGCTGCCGGATTTCGACAGCCCCCTTTGGATTAATGGGTTAAATTAATTATTTAATACCCTTCTCCTTGATCGCCTTCAGGATTTTCTCCGGCGTCGCCGGCGCGTCGGTAATCATGATGCCGATCGCGTTCCGGATGGCATTAAGCACTGCGCCGGGAGGATTGGCCAGGGCGCCTTCACCCGCACTCTTGGCCCCGTAGGGTCCAATCGGATCGGGATCTTCGACCAGGATGTTTTTGAACTTGGGCATATCCGCCGGACCGGGCATCTTGTAGTCCGTGAAATTGCCATTGAGAACGAGACCGTTCTTGTCGTAGTAGATCTCCTCCATCAAAGCCATGCCGATACCCTGCTGTACGGCACCTTCGTTCTGACCCTCGCAGGAGGGCGGATGAATGGCGCGACCGATATCGTAAGCCATGATACTCTCCAGAACCTTCACTTCACCTGTCTCGATATCCACTTCCACTTCCATGAAGCAGGCTGCAAACGGCGGTGAGTTGTGGGGCGCGAAATGGCTAGCATAACCCAGAATCTGACCGGGAATACCGATTGTCTTACCCGTCGCCGGATCGACAAAATTGTAAACGCCCATTGCCGTAATCTGCTGCACGGGAATGGCCTTGTCGGGGCTGCCCTTGACGAAGATCATCTTGTCCTTCATGTCAAGGTCCTCGATGTTGGCTTCCAACTGACGCGCCGCCCGGTCGAAGAGCTGCCTCTTCGCATCCTCGCAGGCTGCCTTGACGGCACCGCCGCCGACGTAGCAGGTCCGGCTGGCATGGGCGCCGATATCAAATCCTGACGCGTCAGAGTTACCCGTCAGCAGATGGACTTCATCCAAACCGAAGCCCAGGGTTTCCGCCGCAATCATTTTCAAGGATGTATAGGCACCCGTTCCCAGGTCGGAGCAGGACAGAATCACTTCCGCCGTTGCGTCCTCGTTAATTTTGACCTGCACTGCCGTATGTTCCAGAAGCATCGGCATGGCGCCGCTGGTGTGGTTCATGACGGCCACGCCGACACCGCGCCGCTTCAAACCGGTCTGATTGGCGTATTTGGCGCGCTTTTCCTTCCAGCCGATGGCCTCGGCGCCTCTGCGCAGACACTCGTCGAGGGCGCAGGAAGGGTACTTGAAGCCCAGGCACCAGCCGTCGTCACCGACGCCCTTGTGCCATTTCATACGCCACTCCACAGGATCCAGACCCAGCTTGTAGCACATTTCATCGACGGTCTGTTCCATGGCGATGCTCGTCTGGGCGTTGCCGTATGACCGGAAAGCACCGCAGGGAGCCTGATTCGTATAATACGTGTCTCCCTTGTAGTTCATGGCGCCGAACTTGTACATGCCGATCAGCCAGGAACCGGTCGTGAAGGCCACACCCGATCCATGGGTGTAATAGGCACCCTTGTAGGAGGTGAAGTGAGCCTGGCAGGCCACGGGGGTCCCGTCGTTCTTGAAGCCCATCTTCATATAGTACTTGCCGGGATGACGGCTTTCCGAGGCAATCCAGTCTTCCTCACGCAGGTACTGGACACGAACATACTTACCCGGAACGGCCATGGCCATGGCGCAGGTCTCGGGCTCGCCGATCATGCCCAGACGGCCGCCGAAACCGCCGCCGACGATGGTCTGATGGATCTTGACCTTGGTCATGGGCAACTGAAACAGGCGGGCAATTTTGTTGTGGACCAACTTGGGCATCTGTGACGAGGTCCAGCAGTTTAAACGGTCCTGATCATCCACATAGGCCACATAGGCATGGGGTTCCATCTGGCACTGTTTGCACTTCGGCGTATAGAAGGTGTTCTCGATGACGAGGTCGGCGTTCTTCATCTCCGCCTCGGCATCGCCCCAGCCGTAGATGTTATTCGGGAACATCATCGCCGGAAGTTCGAAGGCCTTGTTGCCCGCTTTCAAAGGCGAGAACTGAACCGCATCCGGTTTGCTCGACTCTTCCGCCGTCAGGTACACCGGCAGGGGCTCGTACTCGACGACAATCTTTTCCGCCGCACACTCCGCCGCCTCTTCCGTCTTCGCGATGATACCGGCAATGGCATCGCCCTGGTGTTTGACATGTGTTGCAAATAAAACCTGATCTTCGATATCGCCCAGCATCTGACCCACCGGCTCCGGAACCATCAAATCCAGAACGCCCGTGTTGTAACCCTTCTGGGTCACATCCTTCGGACCAAGCACCTTGACCACGCCGGGAACCTTCGCCGCTTCCGACAGATCCAGTTTTGTCACCTTCGCATGCGCATATTTCAGGCACCGTACAATTTTACCATACAACATGCCCGGGAAATAAAGGTCGGCGGCATATGCGGCCCGGCCTGTGACTTTTTCCTTGGCGTCAACCTTGGGTATACTTTTCCCGATTACTGCAAATTCACTCATGAGTATCCTCCTTTCCTTCCCTGCTTAGCGTGTGGAGGCCATGGTTTCACTGGCCTTCTGAATCGCCTGTACGATCTTCACATATCCCGTACAACGGCAGATATTCCCCTCCAGCTCACGGCGGATCTCCTCCTCCGTCGGCTTCGGGTTCTTCGCCAGGATACTCACCGACTTCATGACCATGCCGGGCGTACAGTAACCGCACTGAACCGCGTGTTCGCTGATAAAGGCCTCCTGAATCGGGTTGAGCTTTCCATCCGTCTCCAGACCGGCCGCCGTCGTGATCTTCGCGCCGTCCATTGTCGCCGCCAGGGTCAGACATGCCAAAATGCTCTTCCCGCCGTCTACGACAACCGTGCAGGCTCCGCATTCGCCGGTGCCGCAGCCGTACTTCGTCTCCGGCATCCCCAGATCCTCTCTGAGTACCTGAAGCAGCGTCCGGTTCACCGCAACGTTCAGGCTATACGCTTCTCCATTGACATATAGTGTTATGGAACGAGTCTTCATCTTTTTCTCCTTATCGTCTTGGTTAGTCAAGTTCGCTTATGCAAGGGCCTTCTCAATGGTCCGCTTCAGCAGCACACCGGCCACCTCTTTCCGGTACCAGGCGCTCGAACGCACATCATCAATCGGTGTCACGTCTGCCTTCACCGCTGCTTCGACATCCTTCAATACGGCTTCCGTGATTTCCTTACCCTTGATGATCTCCTCGGCCTTCTTCATCCTCACAAGCGTCGGTGCCACACAACCCATAGCAAGACGCGCCCCCTGGCAGACATTGCCTGCCATGTCCAGACTGACTGCGGCATTCAGCTTCGACAGGTCCTGATCCGAACGTGTCATACGTTTGAACGCGGATTTGCCCACCTTCGCGGGAATCTTGAACTCAACCGCGAACTCGAATGGCTGACGCGCCGTCTGACGATAACCCGTCCAGAAATTATCGATATCCACTTCACGTTTACCTGCCGCTCCCTGCAGCACAACCGTCCCCCCCAGGGCCAGCACTGCCACGCAGCAGTCTCCCGCCGGTGACGCTCTTAAAATGTTGCCAACGACCGTCGCCTTGTTGCGCGTCTGGGGCGTCCCGTTCACGCAGGCCGACTGCCACAGCGCAGGATAGTTCGTTCTGACGATATCACTGTCCACGACCTGCGCCAGTTTGGCCATCGCCCCGATTCTCAGACCATCGGTCGGATCGTAAATCAGATAGTCCAGGCCTGGAACTTCATCCAAAGCCATAATATAATCCGATTTGAGCCCCGCCTTCATCAGCACCAGAAGATCGGTACCGCCGGCCATAACCGCTGCCTTGTTTTGGTATTTGCTCAGCATCTCTACAGCTTCAGGAATGCTCTGGGGTACCAGCAGATCAAATTCTGGCAAAATACGACTGCTCATACAATAACCTCCTTATGGTATTAAGCCATGCTAAATCAGTTAGTTCGATGATAATCCGGACCACGGGTAAAGCCGAAAGGCTGTACCTCCCCCCCCCTGTCACCTAACGAATTCACCTCCTCCCATTGCAATATGACTATGCCAATAAACAGAAAAAGCCATTTCCCAGGTATTAGAAAATGGCTTTTGTGTTTGTTGTCTTACTTGAGGAGAAATCTAATTTTTGCTTATTGCTATATTGCGGCCATGCTTTGAAATAAAGCATGTTAGACGTTGATGCGATGTGACATGCCCTGCTTGTTCTTGAAACACTTGATCTGTGAATCATCTTTTCACAATTCCCCTGAGCGATACAGCATCCGAATGTTGGTCGTCAATTGTTTCAAACAAGAACGCTGCCCGGCTCGCCTTACTTGGAAAGCCGTTGCAAATGCTAATTACCGTATTTCCATCAGGCATGTCAAGGGAAAAACCATGCAAAAAATCTATTTTCGCCGCGCCAAATAAGGATTTTCCACCTGCAGAATCAGGATTTTCTCCCTTAAAAAGAAGAAAATAAAAGATGGCCTTTAAAAAAAAGGCCATCCCGGCATGCAAAAAAGATTGAATCACACAACCAGAACTGTTGTGATTACGGATAATTACCTGGCAGATTCGATATATTTCACGATGCTCTGGGCGATCATCGTGACGTTGTGCTCAAATTTGTCCACATCCTTTTCTAATAACGTCATACGGAATCCCGGAACGGATGTAAAAAAGGATGTCAAGGGCACGACGCAGATGCCGGTAGCCCCCAGGAGATAATAAACAAAGCGTTTGTCCAGCGGGATCTTGTCGTCCGCCAGGG
>CAZBQX010000084.1:0-5320 GCA_964494155.1 uncultured Syntrophales bacterium | reverse complement strand
TTACCTAACAATAGCTATATACCTCCCTTCGGGGTTTGTCTGGAGGAGACCGATGGAACATCGGAGGAATTGAAACGAAAACAGGGACACCTTGCAGGTGTGGTGAGGAATGTTTTTTCTTAGGACTGGCGGTGGCGGTGGATAATTTAACCCCCGCCAATGCCGTGTTAACCACCTTTTTTGAACCTTGGGACCACGTGGGTGCCCAAGTCTTCGCGTCAGGCTTTCTGCCACCCGAAACGGGATTTATGCAGCCATGCACACGGCAAAAACAGAAAGGCTCCCGGTTCTAAGGTGTTGGCTCAAAAAACGAATGTCAATCACGGGCATCGCAGGGGATAGCTTAACTACAATTTACTCGGTCAATCAGGTCAATTAATTCCTGGGTTCTGCTTTCCAGTTGCTTACCAATCAGACTGTTTTCTCCCTTTGCTTTAAACAGCTCATCTGCAATATTTAAGGCAGCTAAAACCGCTATCGTCAAGGTATTCAGATTGTTACCCCCCTTACTGATTTCTTCTACCTTGTCGTTCACATACTGGACAACCCCAGCCACAACCTTCTCATCCGAATCACTTAATACCGTTAATTTTTGCCCCAGTATTTCGATATGAAAGCTTCTCTTCAATAAGAAAACCTCAAGATTTTATTGAGCCGCATTAATATCCTGAAGCAAATCCAAAAGCGAATCCACCTTCGACCGTATCGTATCCCTCTCCTCGTTTAATCCCCTTATTTTATTGTAAGTCTCCTGTAATTCTAAATCCTTGTTTTTTAACTGCTCCTCAAGTTTGTCATGTTTTGTCTTTAACTCCGCGTAAGCCGAAACAATATTTCTAATCTTTTCTTCAAGATCATTAAACTTTTTTATCTCCACGTTAATTCCCGCCTTTATCAATAATCTAAACGCCTTTGTCGCAACGTCGGCCCGATTATGCCTACGGCTCAGGCAAAAGTCAAGGCATTATTTCCCCGCATGATTACAATGACTTATCCTCTTCCGACAGGTACAAATCAAAGGCCTTCCACATCTGTTCCGGAGAGGTCATCGTGGATGCGACATGACGAAAACGGGCGCCGCCACGCAGCCCCTTGGTATACCACAACAGATGTTTTCGGAAACTCCGATAACCTGCTTTCTCACCCATATAGGCAACCTCCTTTTGCAGATGTGATTCAATGATTGCACGACGTACCTTCAGCAACAAAGGGGGAGGAAGCGCCACGCCTTCCAGAACGGCGATGATCTCCTGAAACACCCACGGGTGCCCCAGGGCACCTCGCCCGACCATAAAGGCATCGCAGTGAGATATCTCCTTCATTCTCAGCGCGTCCATACCCGTGCGGAGATCACCATTGCCGATGACGGGAATTCGAATCCGGCTTTTCACTGCTCCGATGATTTCCCAGTCCGCCCGGCCGGAATACCCCTGCTCGGCGGTCCGGCCATGGACAATCACGGCATCGACACCACAATCTGCAGCAATGGCGGCCACTTCCGGCGCGTTGACGGTACTCTTGCTCCACCCAGCGCGAATCTTGACCGTCAGTGGAATTTTAACGGCCCCGCGGACAGCAGCCAGAAGCTCGCCGGCTTTTTCCGGGGATTTCATCAGGGCGGCCCCGGCTCCGTTCTTGACAACTTTCCGGACCGGGCAACCCATATTGATATCGATCAGATCAGCCCCGTGGCCTTCAACAATTCGAGCCGCTTCGGCCATCACCTGCGGGTCGGTACCGAAAAGCTGCACCCCCAACGGCCGATCTCCCGCCCCTGAATCGAGATAACGGTAACTTTTTGCAGTCCCCTGAACCAAGCCCATGGCGCTGATCATCTCCGTAAAGGCCAGATCGCAGCCAAATTCCCGCACCACAGTCCGAAACGGCAGATTGGTAATCCCCGCCATGGGAGCCATCAGGACACGGCAATCGTTCTCCAGGCTCCTGATTTTCAATCCGTCCGTCCTTCCAAGACCGCCCGATAGTCTGCCGCTTGCTGTAACTCCTCCGGCGTATTGATTCCCATGACAGACCGCGCATCCTCCGCCAGACAGGCATGGACAACCAAGCCTTCCCTGTTGGCAATCTCAATGATATCGGTAAGATAGTATTCTTTCTGGCTGTTGTTATTGGTAATCCGGGACACGGCAGTGAATAGGAAAGGAGCCTTCACGAGGTAAATACCGGAATTGATTTCCCTGAAGGTTCTTTCTTCATCCGTCGCATCCCGTTCTTCGACGATCTTTTTGAGCGTTCCGGCGGCATCTTTGACAATGCGACCGTAGCCCCTGGGGTTTTCCACCTCCGCAGTCAGAACGGACACGCTTGCCCCCGACGCGGCATGTTCATCACACAGCCGTTCAATCGTGGCCAGGGGCAACAGCGGCACATCCCCGCAGAGAATCAGCACGTCGTCGTATCCCGCAAAGGCCTCCCGGGCCTGGAGGACGGCATGCCCTGTGCCCAGTTGCTCCCGCTGTTCGATGAAAATCAATTTCCGGCCCGCGAAGGTCTCCCGGACCGCATCCGCCTGGTGACCGACAATGACCACAATCTCTTCCGATCCCGCGGCCTTGGCCACATCGATCACATAATCCAGAAGCGGACGTCCGTGGATTTGATGCAGCACCTTGGCCAGGTCCGACCCCATGCGGGTTCCCTTGCCCGCTGCTAGGATCAGGGTTTTAAAACGTCGCCGCTTTTGTGTCATATGCCCGTTCTCCCTTTTCTTTTCGGCTTTATCACCAAACAAGGGGGCATCCTGTTCCGTTTCAAGAGCCCAATCCTTTTCTTTCCGGGGCTCTATCAGTTAAGGGACAGCGTGTCAAGAATACGGAATACTTTAAAGAAACATAACCCTATAAATTTAATCATCGGAGACTATTAAATGCTGGGATCATGGATTCGCGGCCACCAATTCATTTGACTCCGCCCCCCTTTTTCGGTATGTAGGATGCGACATTTTTTACGTTCCTTTCAACAATCCGGCGCCCTGATTCGACGATCCTGAATGGTACAACCCGATAGACCTGTTTTCATTTCCGAAAGTCATCTTTCGGCACACGGGGTTCAGATCACGCATCGAAAAGAAGGAAAGGCCTCATATTTCATAAGGAGAAAAGCGATGAACATTCTTTTGATCGGCAACGGCGCCCGGGAACACGCCCTGGCGGAAGCGATAGTCCGTTCCCGTTATCAACCCCGGCTTTATGCCTTCATGAAAAGCAACAACCCCGGCATCGCCAGTCTCTGTAACGAAACGGCAATCGGCAGTTATGGTGATCTGGAAACCATCTGCACGAAAGTTCGGACCTGGGGCATCGATTTTGCCGTCGTCGGCCCGGAAGATCCCCTCGACAAGGGCGTGGTGGATGCTCTCAACGAGGTCGGCATCTCCGCAGTCGGACCGACCAGAAATCTTTCCCGTCTGGAAACATCCAAGTCCTTTACCCGGAACCTTGTCGCCAAATACGGTATCCCCGGCAACCCCCGTTTTCAGAATTTCACAGCCTTAACCGGCATCGCCCCGTTTCTGGACACCCTGGATGGGATTGTGCTGAAGCCCGACGGCCTCACGGGCGGCAAGGGTGTGATGGTCCAGGGAGATCATTTTCAAACGACCGCCGAAGCATTGGCCCTCTGCGCGGAATTTCTCCGGGAACACCCCTCTCTGACGATCGAAGAGAAAATGGAGGGAGAGGAGTTTTCCCTCCAGTGCATTTCCGACGGCCGGACGGTCATCGCCACCCCGCCTGTACAGGATCACAAACGCCGGTTTGTCGACGACAAGGGGCCGAATACGGGCGGTATGGGTTCCTACTCGGACAGCAATCACCTGCTCCCGTTTCTGAAACCCGAGGATATCGCCGAAGGTCTGGCCATTACCCGCCGGGTGGCCGAAGCCATTCTCAAAGAAACGGGTGAACCCTACAAGGGCATCATGTATGGGGGCTTCATGGCCACCAAAGACGGCGTCAAACTCCTGGAGTACAACGCCCGCTTCGGAGACCCCGAGGCGATGAACATCCTGCCGATTTTGAAGACGGATTTTGTTGATGTGTGCCGGGCCGTCATCGACGGAACCCTGGATAAACTTCCCATAGAATTCGATCATAAAGCCACGGTCTGTAAATACATCGTGCCGAAGGGATACGGGCTCCCGAAGGATCACCCGGATGCCGTGTCCACATCGGCCAAAATCGAAGTGGGCGACGTCGGTTCGGCCCGATTATACTATTCCTCGGTGGATCAAAAGGCTGACGGTCTGTACATGACGACATCCCGCGCCATCGGCGTGGTAGGAATCGCCGACACGCTCACGCAGGCCGAAAAAATGGCCGAAGATGCGGTGGCGGCCGTCGACGGACCCGTCGCGCATCGCCCCGACATCGGCAAAGCCGCCCTGATCGATAAGCGGATCCAGCATATGCGTCGGATCAGAGGCTAAAATATCCAATAAAAAAGTATATATAAAAGCCAAAAAGGAGAAAAACTCATATGAACATGAATGTCATCAAGCGGGTGCTGATCAGCGTAACCGACAAGAAGGGCATTGTGGATTTCGCCCGGGAACTGGCCGCGTTCAATGTCGAAATTCTGTCCACAGGAGGCACGGCGGCACAGATTCGCAACAGCGGTATTGCCGTAAAGGACGTCTCCGACTATACCGGCTTTCCGGAGATGATGGACGGCCGACTGAAGACCCTGCACCCGAAAATCCACGGGGGACTCCTGGCCTTAAGGGACAATGAAAACCATATGCAAGCCCTGTCCGAGCACGGCATCGGCTTGATCGACATGGTGGTCATTAACCTCTATGAATTTGAAAAGACCGTGGCCCAGGAGGGTTGTTCTTTGGACCATGCCATCGAAAACATCGATATCGGCGGACCGACGATGCTCCGGGCCGCCTCCAAGAATTACCGCTTTGTCACGGTCGTCACCGATCCGATAGATTACGGCAAAATCATCGCCGAAATGAAGGAAACCGGCGGCAAGATCTCCGAGGCGACCAACTTCGCCCTGGCCGTCAAAACCTTCCAGACGACGGCCCGCTACGACGGCGCCATCTCCAATTACCTGGGCAAGCTCGCTCCCTACGGGGGGGAAACCCGGGATTTCCCGGACACTTTCACCATGCAGTTCGCCAAGGCCCAGGATCTTCGCTACGGTGAGAACCCCCATCAGAAGGCCGTTTTCTACCGCGAAACCGATCCGACGATCTCCGCCATCTCCAATGCCAAGCAGATACAGGGAAAGGAACTCTCATACAACAACATTATGGACAGCGACGCCGCCTGGCAGGCCGTCTCCGATTTCA
>CAZBQX010000083.1:0-5348 GCA_964494155.1 uncultured Syntrophales bacterium | reverse complement strand
TTACCGGACAGATAGGCCGGGCAGCCGTCCTGGCAGCGTCCGCACTTGGTGCAGGCGTCACCGTCAAAAATCTGCTTCCAGGTGAAGTCCTGAATCTGACCTGCACCGAAGGACTCCGCGTTTTCAAAATCCCGAATCGGTTCCAGCTGGCCGACAGGCTGCATGGTCTTCATGTACTGGTTGGCCGGCGTTGTATAGATGTGTAGCAGCCGTGAATAGGGAATGAAGGCGATGAAACCGAGGGACATGAAAGCATGAATCCACCAGGTCCACTTATGCATGGCCATGGCTGTTTCCGACCCGACGCCCGCAAACATTTTGGAAACGGCAAAACCGACGATGGACCAGACTTCCCAGGATGGTTTCGTAACGTGAATGCGCAACGCCTCGATGATGAAACCGGTGATGATAATCCCCGCGAGGAGCAACAGCACAATCGCGTCATCGGCTTCACTGTCCGACTTGCCTTTGTAACCCAGGCGATCCGGTTTGGTCAGGTAGCGACGGTCGATGGCCATAAACGTCCCAATGAGGACACATAAGCCGAAGATCTCCATGATCAGTGAGAAAACCAGGTAGAAATTCCCCCGCAGAAAGGCCCAGCCCAGGGGTTCCGTAATATGAAATTCCGTGGCATCGAAAGCCGCGCCCCAGATCAACACAAAGAAACCGAAGAAAATGAGGCCATGCATGATGCCGGGATAGATTTCCTTTGAGGTGTTGGCCTGTAAAACGACATTTTTTAACAGGTATTTAAGCCTTTCATTGCGGTTGGCGAACCGGTTCTCCGGTTCAGGCTTGCCCATGGCTTTCCACATACGCCAGCGGCGGTAGAAGCCGTAAGCCATAATTGCCAGAGCAATAGCCGTGAAGAAGAAGAGAACAGGCTCAAAATACTCCGCGTTCCAGAAGACCTGTCTTCCCTCGTTCCCGACGGAAAAGGTTGCATGTTCCATAACGCCTCCGTAAATAATGTTAAAGCAAACCTTTGGGTTTGCCGCTCTGAGAAAACCCCGCCCATCATGACGACAGGCGGGGTCTTCATTTATCACCAAGCGCTTCCACCGAAATCGGGAAGCGAAATCAAGAGTCCCCGTTTAGGCCAGGAGCTTCTTGCATTCTTTCGTCAGTTCGGGCACGACCTTGAACAGATCGTCCACAATACCGTAATCCGCCTTCGCGAAGATGGGGGCTTCGGAATCCTTGTTGATGCCCACGATCACCTTTGACGAACTCATTCCGGCCAGATGCTGAATCGATCCGGAAATACCGCAGGCGATATACAGATTCGCCGAAACGATCTTGCCGGTCTGTCCGACCTGGTCCGACTGGGGCCGCCAGCCGGCGTCCACCGCCGCACGCGAAGCGCCCACCGTGGCGCCGAGAACCGCCGCCAGTTCTTCCAGGACCGCATAACCTTCGGGACCCTGCATGCCGCGCCCACCGGACACGATGAAGTTGGCTTCCGTCAGGTCAACCTTGCCGCTGGTTTCCTTCTGCACTTCCAGAACCTTCGTCTTCAACTGAGACGCATCGATCCCGGCGTCGAATTTTTCGACGGCGCCGGCCTTCGCGTTTTCCGCAGCCGCAAACACATTGGGGCGCAGGGAAGCCATCTGGGGGAAGGAAGAGATCATGACTTCACCGAAGCACTTGCCCGCATACATGGGACGAACGGCAACCAGTTTGCCGCCGTCAAGGCGCAGGGCCGTGCAGTCCGTCGCCATACCCGTGGCCAGTTTCCCGACCAGACGGGAGGACAGGTCCTTGCCCTGGGCCGAAGCGCCCAGCAGCAGGATCGCGGGATCCTTTTCCTTCACGATTTTCGCCACGGCAAGGGCGTGCGCGTCCGTCGTATAGGGTTCAAACATGGCGTTGTCCGCCACATAAACTTTATCCACACCGTATTTTCCCAGTTCGCCTGCAATGCCTTCCACACCGGAACCGACCAGAACGGCGCATACTTCGTCACCCAGTTCGTCGGCCAGCTTCCGTGCTGCGCTTGCAAGTTCGAAGGAGATCTTACGGAAGGCGCCTTCTCTCTGCTCTGCTACTATCCATACACCTTTAGCCATTTTATTTACCTCCGTATGTCCTTTGATTAAATAACCTTCGCCTCTTCCCGCAGCAACTTGGCAAGCTGAGCGGCCTTCGCAGCCGGATCATCACCCGCGATGATCTTTCCGGGAGGCCTGGCCGGAGGGGGTATGAATTTGGCAACTTTCGCCTTATCCGACGCGGCCACACCCAGCGCGGCGGCGTCCTTGATATCCACGGGCTTCTTCTTCGCCTTCATGATCCCCGGCAGGGAGGCGTAACGGGGTTCGTTCAAACCCTTCTGCGCCGTCAACACACAGGGCAAAGGACACTCAATCACAAGCTGCGCGCCTTCAATGGCCCGCAGGACCTTGACCGCACTACCGGTAACCTCAACCTTGGTGACCAGGGTCGCCTGCGGGAGGTCCAGCAGCTCGGCCAGAATCGATCCGACCTGACCGCTGTCGTCGTCGATGGCCCGCTGTCCGCAGAAAATCAAATCGTAGGGAACGGTCTTGATGGCCGCCGCCAGCGCCGCCGCCGTCGTGTAGGCGTCGCCGTTGTTCAGGGACGCGTCGTCGATATGGATTCCCTTGTCCGCGCCCATCGCCAAGGCGGTCCGAATGCTTTCCATCGCTCTCGCCGGTCCGAGGGTCACGATCGTCACCTCTCCGCCGTTCTTTTCCTTCAACCTGAGGGCTTCTTCCACGCCGAATTCGTCGTAGGGATTCATGACCCACTTGATGCCGCCTTCTTCAATCCCGGAACCGTCGGTTTTCACCTTGATCAGGGTTTCCGTATCGGGCACCTGCTTTACGCATGCAATGATATTCACTTCATCCTCCTCGATGTCATGTACTTCGGGTGCAAGGTCTGCCTCACCCCTGGTACATCAATTTATGTTTCCGGCTCCCCGGAGTACCGGAGAGCCGGAAACGCTTTTACAAATTACAGTCTGTTCTTTACCAGATCGTCAACGACGGACGGATCGGCCAGGGTGCTCGTGTCACCGAGGTCGTCGATCTCATTGGCGGCCACTTTCTTCAGAATTCGGCGCATGATCTTGCCGCTGCGGGTCTTGGGCAGACCATCGGCCCACTGAATCTTCTCGGGCGTCGCAATCGGTCCAATCACTGTACGGACATAAGCCGTCAGTTCCTTCTTCAGGTCATCCGAAGGCTGGAACCCGGTCTTCAGGGTGACATAGGCGTAAATCGACTGACCCTTGATCTCATGCGGATAACCGACGACGGCGGACTCCGCCACCTTCTCGTGAGAGTTCAGGGTTGCCTCGACTTCGGCGGTACCCATGCGGTGACCGGACACGTTGATGACGTCGTCGATACGGCCCGTGATGCGGTAGTAACCGTCGGCATCCCGGAGGGCGCCGTCACCGGAGAAGTAGGTACCCGGATAGGGCTCGAAATAGGTTTCTTCGTAACGCTTGTGATCGCCATAGATGGTCCGGGTGATGCCAGGCCACGCTCTCTTCATGCAGAGGGCGCCGCGGGCGACCGTTTCCAACTGCTCTTCACCGGTCTGATCGTCACAGAGACAGGGTACAACACCCATCAGGGGCATAGCCGCCATGGCGGGCTTCACATCGACTGCACCGGGAAGGGGCAGGATCATGTGGCCACCCGTTTCAGTCTGCCACCAGGTATCGACGATCGGGCACTGACCGCCGCCGATCTTGGCGTGGAACCAATGCCACGCTTCGGGATTCAGAGGTTCGCCGACCGATGCCAGAATACGCAGAGAGGACAGGTCGATGCCCTTGAGCCACTCGTCGCCTTCCTTCGCGATGGCGCGGATCGCCGTGGGGGCGGTGTAGAATACATTGACCTTGTACTTCTCGACGACCTGCCAGAAACGACTGTAGGTCGGGTAGTTCGGCACGCCTTCAAACATGACGGAGGTGGCGCCGATACAAAGAGGACCGTAAACGACATAGCTGTGACCCGTGACCCAGCCGACATCGGCGGTGCACCAGAACACGTCTTCCTCATGAAGGTCGAAATCGTACTTGGTGGTGTAGGCGGCAAACAGGAGATAGCCTGCCGTGGTGTGGAGGGCGCCCTTGGGCTGACCCGTGGAACCGGAGGTGTAGAGGATGAACAGGGTGTCTTCGGCATCCATCCATTCGGGCTCGCACTTATCGTCCACCGTGGCCATTTCATCATGCCACCAGAGGTCGCGGCCGGGAACCCAGTCGCACTTGATCTTGTCGCCGACACGATTGATGACGATCACTTTTTCGATCGACGGACACTCTTTCAATGCCACATCGGCGTCCTTCTTCTGGGGAACGGCCTTGGCGCCGCGGAAAGTACCGTCGCAGACAACCAGAACCTTAGCCTGGCAGTCCTGGATACGCACGGCCAGAGCGTCGGAGCTGAAGCCGCCGAAGACGACGCTGTGAATGGCGCCGATACGGGTGCAGGCCAGCATGGCGACTGCCGCTTCGGGCACCATGGGCGTGTAGATACAAACGCGGTCGCCCTTCTTAACGCCGTGCTTCTTCAGGACGTTCGCAAACTTACAAACTTCTGTGTACATTTCCTGGTACGTGATGGCTTTCGCCTCACCAGGCTCGTTGCCTTCCCACTGGAGGGCGACCTTGTTGGCCCGCGTGGCCAGCTGGCGATCCAGACAGTTATAGGAAACATTCAGTTTCGCACCTTCGAAATACTTCACATAAATGGGGCCCTTGCGGATGTCAAAATTGTAATCTTCGACCTTGTCCCACTTCTTGAAGAAGGTGACGAGCTCGTCGGCTTTCTTCGCCCACCATGCCGACGAATCGGCCAGCGCTTCCGCGTACAGTTTGTTGTACTCATCCATGCCCTTCACATAGGCAATCTTCTTCACGCGATCCGGTACCGGATAACGATCCTTCAATACGACTTCATCTGCCATTTCTTTCAATTACCTCCCTTTGTTGTTGTTAGAAAGTACTTTGATTCTCCCTCCCCCTAAGGAGGAAGATGCAGGATGGAACCCTGCTTGACCTCTTTTCTTTTTCGACCCCCGCCTTGCCTCCTCCTCCAAAACAGGAAAAAGCATCAAGACCGGTCTGCGGTGTCACCCACCGTCTCCGTAATCACCCCGCCACCGGCTGGAGAGACATCAGCGGACCCCATGTTTCCAAGCCGCGCTTCTGCGTGTATACGCAGGAGAGACTTTACGGACGCTTCCCTTTTATTAAAGGAAAACAACTACTTGCGCCGGGGATATTCCCTAGGGATTCCCGCAGCGATAACCGCCGGTGGATATACCAAACTATGCTGAATGTCAAGCATAATTTCACG
>CAZBQX010000082.1:0-5738 GCA_964494155.1 uncultured Syntrophales bacterium | reverse complement strand
GAAATTCAGTCACGAATCACGTTTCAATTTTAATAAAGGAGGGAAATACGCATGAGATTTAAGAAAAAAATGATGACATGGACGGTGTTGACCGGTGTTTTGCTCCTGCTCATCGCGGGGGTGTCGCCGGTTATGGCCCTGACGGATCAGCAGGCCAAGGTGCCCGGCTACTACGGCATCGAGCAGAACCAGGATAAGTTCGATTTCACGGGCATGCCCATGAAAATTCCGTCAAATGAGATTGAGCGCCTTTCCAACGGTAAGATTAAGGTTGGGATGGTTATCAACCAGAAAAATGTCGACAGCATGAAAAACGAACTGATTGCCCTGACCAGCCCCGGCATCTATAATATGGTGAAAAAGGGCATGGAAATGGTCATCGCCGATTACAAGCCGTGGCCCGTGCCGAAGGCTTTCGGCGCCGTGACCAAGGCCAATGCCGGCCAGGCCGTCATCACCGCCGACGGGAACCTGAAAACCAAGAGCGGCAAATGGTGGATCGGCGGCATTCCCTTCTTCACGGTCGACGAGAAGGACCCCCAGGCGGGTCTCAAGGCCTGGTACAACCAGATTAACACCTATGACGGTGATGACTTCACCCACGACTGGGTCAGCATGTTCTTTATCGGCTCCCGGGGTCAGCGGGAAAGAACCGTCGAAATGAGCTGGGACCGCATCTTCCTGACCAGCCGGGAAATGCTCCCCCCCAAGCCGTCCTATGATCCGAAAGTGGAAGACATCTTCTTCAAGGAGTTGGTTTACGTGCAGAGCCCCGCGGACCTGCAGGGTTTCGGTAACCTGACTTACCGCTACAACGACCAGAACAAATCGGATGACTCCTTCGCCTACATTCCGGCCATGCGGCGCGTCCGTCGTCTCACGAGCGGTCAGCGGTTCGACGCTTTCGTTGGCTGCGACTCTGCCATCGGCGACTTCCGGACTCTGGATGTGCCTCTGGCCCGCTGGAACTGGAAATTGATCGATGTGCAGCCGAAACTGACCACCCTGTTTTCCACGGACTACATCACGGAAAACAAGAAGGCCCAGCGGCGTCACCCCACCACGGTGGGCGAAAAATTCCCCCGGATGAACTGGCGCCTGTGGCCCAATGTCTATGTCATCGAGGCGACACCCAAAACCCGCGGTGACTGCCCCGTTTACAGCAAGAAGGTCCTCTGGTCCATGGGCGGGAACTGGAAGAGCGGTCTGGCCGACGCCTATGACCTTCAGGGCAAACTCTGGAAAACAACCCAGAATTACTTCTATGGTTACGGCGACGGTAAAGTGCTCGATCTGATGGCACATTATGAAACGGATTTCTATACTTACGACCACCAGGCCGACCATGCATCGCCCTGGCATATCGACTTCCCGCACCGGAAATTCAACGTCGGATTCACGCCTGAGCGTTTTTCGACGAAGTATCTCCAGCGGTACGGTCATTAAGAACGGAGGTTTAACGATCGCGTAACGTGATCATTCTTGACGGGGGATCGCCGGCAGCATTTTTATTACCGGTGATCCCCCCCCTCCCCCATTGGCAGGCGCATTTCCCATGGCGGGGGGAGCAGAATCCGATTAAATCGGTTTTCCGCTTCAAGAAAAAAGCAATCAGGACCGACCGAGGTGCAGTTCTTCATCTCCTCTTGAGGTATACGGCGCATGGTTTCCATGCGCCGTATTTTTTCCCATCGGGGGGATAAGGTGAGAAATGACCTGGACAGAACGTGCTTCTTTAAGGTCATGGCCTGAGAATCATATTGCCATTTCTGTGGAAGTTTAATAAGGTTGGCAAAAATATTTAACAGGGGGGGCTATGGTCAACAAGGTCATCTTAATCGGCAGGCTCGGCGCGGATCCGGAGGTGCGTTACACGCCGGATGGGACAATGGTGGTCAATTTCCGCATTGCGACGGATGAATCGTACCGGAACAAGCAGGGAGAGAAAGTGACCAAAACCGAGTGGCACCGCATTGTCGTTTTCGGCCGCCTGGCGGAGATCTGTGGGAACTACCTGGGAAAAGGCCGGCTTGTTTTCATCGAGGGAAAGTTACAGACCCGGACCTGGGACGACAAGGACGGGAACAAGCGCTCCCTGACGGAAGTACTTGCCTCCAATATGCAGATGCTGGAATCCAAGGGACAGGGTAGAGGACAGGATGCCGTCATGGACGAGCCCATGCCGGCTTATGGTCTGGGTGAGCCGATGCCGGACGACGACGTCCCGTTTTAATGCAGTCGGTTTTACTTCTTTTCTTCGCCGTTGATCTTTTTTGATTCGGGCGTGACGTCAATATCTTCCGGTTCACGGGTGGCTTTCTTAAAGTTTTTAATCCCTTTGCCGAGGGCATTTCCGATTTCCGGGAGTTTGCCCGCTCCGAATATGATCAGGATAATGACGAGAATAACCAGTAATTCCGGCATGCCGATTCCAAACATGTTCAACACCTCTTCTTTTTCAAATTCAATTCACATCTCATCCCATCCGGATGATCAGGGAAGGTCAAAGCGTTTTTTGTGCCGCCAAGCTTAGATCATAGAGAAGGGAATGTCAAAGGATATTCTTGAGATCGGTCGGCTTGTCAGGGCAGCGTCACGTGTACGACCTGGCCGCTTTTGCCCTGGGGCGGAAGCCATTTCCCCTGCAGCATGACATCGACGCCCCCGGCGTTACCGATATCCAACTTGAACTGGTTTCCCGTGTAGGTTACCACATCACCGGGCTGGAGTAAGGCCTGTTGTCCTTCCTGGCCGTCGATCAGGATGCCGACCCAGGTGGTTTCCTTGGCCTTGAGGATCAATTTTTGAGCCCCGGACGCAACGCTTGTCGGCGCATTGGCGACCGGAACAGGCGGGGACAGCGGTTTGGGTGGAACCTGTGGCGATGCTGCCGGCGGCGCGATTGGTTGCGGTTGCGAAGCTTCCGGAGCCGGAGGCGCTGTTTCTGAGAGAGGCGCCGGCGTTGAGGGTTCCCCTGTAGTCGGAGGCGCGGCAACGCTTTCCGGAGGCGTTGACGGTTCTGTTTGGGTCGCAGGGGGAACATTTTGCGAATCCGGATGGTCCGGCTGCTTTGGATATGGGGTATAGAAGAAGAACACAAGGGCTGCTGCGATGAGCAACACACCCAGCAGGGGCCAAAGGACCTTGCGAAGCGGAAAACCCTGCGGCGGCTTTTCGGCATCTTCGCTTTTCCGTACCTGACGAGGATCTTCCTGAGACCTCAGGTATGCGTCATATTTTGCGAGCAGGGGTTGGGGATCGATCGCGAGAAATGCCGCATACTGCCGGATAAACGCTTTGGCGTAAACCGGCGGAGGCAGGGCGGCAAAATCACCCTGTTCCAGAGCGGCCAGGTTCTTCATGCTGATCCGGGTTTGCGCAAAGGCGTCGGCCAGCGTCAGCCCCATTTCCTCACGCCGCAGCGCAAAACGCCGCACATCGTTTTCCACGAAAGGGATCGGGATTTCTTCTGCCGGAAGGCTGTTTGTGTCCGGGTTTGTCATCTGCTTGCTTCTGGATTTCCCCCCTGTTATCCGTAAGACGCCTTGCCTGGGTTTTGGCGGTAAAACTTCGCAGCTATTTATCACCAATCAGCCGTATCTGCAATAAAAACATAGCGAATGATTATGCCGGCGGCAATTCAACAGGGGGGGAATTCCCATGGCGATTTTTCGCGTCCTGTTATAAAACATCGATCAATACACATTATTGCCCACAGGGGGAGTTCTGATGTCAGCATATCTGGAATCGGCGGTGTCCATGGCCCGGCAGGCGGGCTTGCTTCTGAAGGAGAAATTCGACCAGCCCCATACGATCGAGTACAAGGGACGGATCAATATCGTTACCGAAGCCGATCACGCATCGGAGGCGCTTATCATGGCCCGCATTCGGGAGACTTATCCGGACCATGACATCCTGACCGAAGAATCCAAAGGCATCGCCACGGGGGCCGATTTTCGCTGGATCATCGATCCTCTGGACGGGACGACGAATTATGCCCACGGCTACCCCGTCTTTTGTGTCTCCATTGCCCTGGAAAAGAAAGGGGAGATTTGCTGCGGCGCCGTTTACAACCCCATGCTGGATGAAATGTTCTCCGCAGAAAAGGGCGGCGGTGCTTTCCTCAATGGTAAGACCATCCATGTTTCAGGGACGAATGACCTGTCAAAAAGTCTTCTGGCGACGGGATTCCCCTACGACGTCCGGGACAGCCGTGAAAATAACATAAATTATTTCAATCATATGGCCGTAAATGTCCAGGCCATCCGGCGTGCCGGCGCCGCGGCTTTGGATATGTGCTATGTTGCCGCCGGTCGCTTCGACGGTTTCTGGGAACTGAAGCTCATGCCGTGGGATACCGCCGCCGCCTGGCTGATTGTCGGGGAAGCAGGGGGCTGTGTGACGGACCTTTCCGGAGGGATTTTTTTCCTGGAAGCGCCCCATGTGCTGGCCTCCAACGGAATCATTCACGAGGGGTTGATCGCCATTCTGTCTCAGGCGCGCCAACGGGAAAGAAGATAAATCCAACGGTCATATAAAAATACGGACATTTCCGGCGCAGACATCCTTATTGTTTTCAGGAAATACCCCTCTTTCCTTCATTCAGATGCACTGTAAAAATTTTTTCGTCACCATTTGGGTGTATCTTGACAAGAAAAAATGGGTGACTATATTACCCACCGTAAGGAAGATGATCAAGCATATTCGTATGTTATATCATTTAAGGTGTGGTGCGTCCGCGCACGGAAAACAGAATAAATTCATTAAAAAATCTTATCAAGGAGGTATGCGTTATGTTTGGACCCACAGTTTGGAGATTCGGCAGAGTAACGGATCCATTTAGAGAAATGCAGCGCCTTCAGGGTGAAATGAACCGGCTTTTCTCTACGGTTGATCCACAGATCAGTCATGAGTACCCGCCGATCAATGTCTGGTTAGGTCAGGATGATGTCATTGTCACGGCGGAGGTGCCTGGGATCGATCCGGCGGCCTGCGAAATTTCCGTAATCGGCGACACCCTGACTATCAGCGGCAAGGTGGACCCCGAGATGCTGAAGGAAGGGGAAAGCTATCACCGGCAGGAGAGAAGTTACGGTAGTTTCAAGCGGGTCTTGCAGTTGCCTTTCCATGTCAATGCCGAGAAAGTTGAGGCAAAGTATGAAAAGGGGATTCTGCGGATTACACTCCCCAGAGCCGAGGAAGACAAACCGAAGAAAGTATCGATTCAGGCGGAGTAAGAAAGGAGACGTTAATATGGCTAAAGATACGAAAGAATTGCAGAAACAGTCGGCTCAGACCCCGGTGGAAACGGAGCGCACCCGTAACAGCAAGGTCTATGTGCCGAAAGTCGATATCTATGAAACGAAGGAGGCGATCATTCTGGTGGCCGATATGCCCGGCGTCGACGAAAAATGCGTCGATGTCGTGCTGGACAAAAACATCCTCACCATCTCGGGTACGGCGGAGCCATTGTCCTTCAAGGATTACTCGATCGGGTACGCCGAGTACGATGTGGGAGATTACCAGCGGGCCTTCACCATTTCCGACGAGGTGGACAAGGACAGAATCGAGGCGACCGTTAAAAACGGCGTCCTTCGGCTGACCCTGCACAAGGCGGAGAAGGTCAAGGCCAGAAAGATCGCCATCAAGGGCGCGTAGTTTAAGCAAAAGTCAAACGGGAAAGGAGGATAGGTTATGGTGAAGAAAAATCTATTACCTTCTCTGTGGAAGGGCACATC
>CAZBQX010000081.1:0-5790 GCA_964494155.1 uncultured Syntrophales bacterium | reverse complement strand
ACGCCTCCGGTCTTGCGAAATTGATGGACTCACTATATAAACTTTCCCTGATCACCGTAAAGTTATCATGGTGAATCTCACGGAATGATCATTATACAGGCCAGCTGTAGGATCAAGTAAAGTCCGGGAAAAAGGCTGCGAAAAAGGAGTGAAAGAAAATATGGCAGAAGCATCGCGACACCGGCTTCATAAACTGTTGAGAAAGTCCGACCTGGGCGTGACCATTTTAGAACATGCCCGGGATGTCGTCATGGTTGCCGATGCCAACCTTCATCTTATTTATGGTAATGCCTCTTTTCAGACGGTGACAGGTTATACGGAGGGAGAGTGGTTCAACCGGAGACTGGATCGGTTCTTTGTCCCCGAATCCGCGCAACGGATCCGCCGGGTTTTTATGGGACAGAGGGATTCAAACACCGGACCCGGCTTTACAGCGGAATCAAATCAGCAATTCGAGGTTCGGATTTTAACCCGCCACGGTGATACGGTATCTTTGGAATTACAATGTTCACCGATCCGCGATGAGAACGGTTCCGTGACGGCGCTGCTCGGCGTGGCCCGTCGGATCACCGCGCAGAGCAGCCTGGAGGAGTCCCTGCAGTTTATCGAAGGGAAGTATCAGGATCTTTTTGAGTCCTCCAACGACGCCATCATGATCCTGGATAAGGAGGGCTTTTTCGATTGCAACCGGAAGACCCTGGAGGTTTTTGCCTGTCCCAGCAAGGAGAAATTCACCATCCTGCATCCCGCGGATTTGTCGCCGCCGCAGCAGCAAAACGGCGAGAGTTCCATCGAGCTGGCAAACCGAATGATTGATTTGGCTTTGGAAAAGGGTTCTCATACCTTCAGTTGGATGCACCGGAGATTTTCGGGGGAGTTGTTCCCGGCCGAAGTCAGTATGAGCCGTTTTGCCCTGGCGGGACGCTGGGTTGTCCAGGCCATGGTGCGGGATGTGACCGACCGTGTCCGCGCGAAAGAAGAGGCCCTCAAATCGGAGCGGTGGTTCGCAGATATTATCAATTTTCTCCCCGATCCGACCTTTGCCGTGGATCTCACGGGACACGTCATCGCCTGGAACCGTGCGATGGAAAACCTCACGGGGACATCGGGCAAAGACATGCTGGGGAAGGGGGATTATGAGTACGCCGTTCCCTTTTACCGGAAAAGAAGGCCCCTGATGATCGATCTGCTCCTGAAAAATGATCCGGATAGGCTCAAGGCCTACCATAAAGTCCATTGGGCGGAGGGGTCGCTCTATTATGAAAACGATGAGGCCCTGGAGGTCGGCAACAAGGAAAGGTATCTGTGGTCCAAGGCCAGTTTGATCTACGATCATAACAACCAGGTTATTGGTGCCATTCAAACAATCCGTGATATCACGGATCGTAAGCAGATGGATTCGACCATCCTGGAGTCGGAGAAGAAGTTCCGAACCCTTTTTGAATCTTCTAATGACGCCATCATGATGCTGGATAAGCATTCCTTTTTCGATTGCAATGAAAAAACCCTGGAATTGTATGGATTCGCTTCCAAGGACGCATTCATCAAATATCATCCCGGAGAAGTTTCCCCCGCTTTTCAGCCCGACGGCGAGGCCTCGGTCGAAAAGGCGAACCGGATGATCGATACCGCTATGGAAAAGGGGTCCCACGCCTTCACCTGGATTCACAAAAAGGCGGACGGTACCCTCTTTCCCGCGGAGGTACTGCTGAGTCGCTTCGAACTCGGCGGGCGGCCTGTGGTTCAGGCGGTGGTCCGTGACATTACGGAACGCGTCCAGAGTGAACTGGCCCTGAAGCGGAGCAAAGAGGAGCTTGAAGTCAAATCGGCATACCTGGAAGAGGCAAACACGGCTTTGAAGGTTCTGTTGCGTCGGCGGGAGGAGGACAAGTCCGATCTGGAAGAGGATGTTCTGGCGAATGTGCGGAGCCTGGTGATTCCCTACATCGAAAGATTGAAACAGAGTTTTACCGGGCCGGAGCAGCAGGCGTATCTCCAGGTACTGGAATCGAACCTGAACAGCATCATTTCACCCTTCCTGCGTAACGTCACTCTGGCGCATTTCAACCTGACGGGGCGGGAAATCCAGATTGCCAATTTGGTGAAGGAAGGAAAAACAAATAAGGAAATATCCGAAATGCTTAATCTTTCGATTCGCTCGGTGGAGTTCCACCGGGACAATATTCGGAAGAAGATGAAACTGGATCACCGAAAGGCGAATCTCAGGGTCTTTCTCATGTCCCTTTCCTAAATCAGAACCAACTTGTCGTCGGGCCGCACCGGATCGGTTATTCCTGCATCCACTTGTTCATGCGGGGTCGTTCTTCATTTTGCCAGCGCTCGGATTGACGGAGCGTCAGGAATAGGGCAAAGAGGTCGTCCATGGTCTTGATGACCCGCTCGATGAGATAAATTCGTTCCAGACTCCGGCCTTCCAGGTCTTTTTCGTCGGCCATCGCGACCGTTTCCGGCAGTTTCAGGGACTGGAAACCGTACGTATCTGCCTTGAAGGTGAATTCCCAGGTGTCGGCGTCGATGCGCAATCGGATTCGTCCTTCCCGGATTTTTTTACCCTGCCGCAGGGCCTCTTTTCCCTCTTTAAGATCCGCGTTTGCCCCATGGCAGGTGACCGTTTCGGAATCAATCCCGTTTCCCGATTCGAGAACGAGACGTCGGAGGAAAACGACCTCGATGTCGCCGCGCCCGGGGAGATCGATGAAACCGTTGCGTTCCTCCGATTTGAACCAAAGCCAGGTTAAGAATTCTCGACCCACGGTATCAATGTTGATGGTCGAATTCGATTCCTCTGTATCTGCTTCTGCCTCGGTTTTCTGAATTCGTTCCCAGGGAAGCAGCGGAACAGGTGTGAAACCGAAAGATTCCTTGAACATTTCCAGAAAATCCAGGTTGGCGGTTTCGGTCAGGGAGGTGAAAATGAGCCACTTTCCCGATAGGGACCAGCAGATGTCGTAGAAGGAAGGAACGGGTAGGCTCTGTTGCAGAAGCGAATGTTGAAGACGGTCGCGGATATCCTGCTTATGTTCTCGATGGAGCCGGTCTTTTCCCGTTTCGGCCAGAAATTTTCTCTCGGCGGTCATGGTTTCGACCTTGAGCAGCGAGGGCGGGACGGTTTTACGGTCCACCCGGAGAGAAAAGAGCAGGTAGTCCCCCTTGATGTGACGGGCATAGCTAAACTGCGTATCCAGGATGTCCTCCAGACTTGTCCAGCCCATAATCTTCTGTCGCTCCGCTGTATCCAGGCCCGAAAAGGCATGACGCGTCAGACGTTCCCGGACAAAATCCAGAAAATGTTCCGGCAGGTTTTGACCGATCTCATAGCGGGTAAAGGTCAGCGATCCCTTGAGAATTCCCATATTCGACTCCTTTTCACTTTAAGTACGATGAAACTTTAGATTGTTTGAAACTGTGGCTCACTTCCAAGGGCGGAGTGAACAAATATGCCATTCCCCAGGCTCTGTCAAGCAGTCTTCGTTCTGGCCTGATTCATGCCGTGAGAATCCGCTGTCGTCAAGGCGGTGTTGTCATTGCGGCTCGGGCCGGTTTGTGATTGCAATTATTTATGATCGGGCATAGAAAGAAAGGCAATCGTACTGAAAGGATTGAAGGAAATGGCAGGTGTTTATGAAATTCACATCAAGACTCATTTCGCAGCGGCCCATACCTTAACCGGCTATCCCGGTGACTGCGCCCGCCTCCACGGACATAATTGGAATGTGGAGTTGTTTGTGCGCTGCAAAGAGTTGGACGGTATTGGTATCGGGATTGATTTTCGGGTTGTCAAGGAAAAGATCAACCGGATCTTGGAAGGGCTGGATCATCGGAATCTGAATGATCTAAGCGCGTTTCGCGGCGTCAACCCCACATCGGAAGTCGTTGCCCGCTATCTTTATGGGGCTTTACAGCGTGATTTAAATGATGGCCGGGTTTGGATTTCCAAGGTGAAAGTTTCTGAAACGGACGATGCCGGAGCGTTTTATTGGGAGGAATAATTGTCTCTCATTGTTAACGAAATCTTTTACAGCCTGCAGGGCGAATCTTCTCACGCGGGCAGGCCCTGCGTTTTTGTCCGTCTGACGGGATGCAATCTCCGTTGCTCCTACTGCGACACACGTTATGCCTACGAGGAAGGTACGGCAATGGAAGTGGAAGAAATCATTGACCGAATATCAGCTTATCCCTGCCAACTGGTGGAGGTGACGGGAGGGGAGCCGCTTCTCCAGGGGCAAACCCCCGCGTTGATCAGGGAAATGCTGGATCGGGGATTTGAAGTGCTGCTGGAGACCAACGGCAGCCGCAGCATCGGCGCCGTTGATCCCCGTTGTGTCCGGATTGTGGATGTGAAATGTCCCTCCAGCGGTGAAGCGGATAAAAATGATTTCGTGAATTTTTCACACCTGACCTCGCAGGATGAGATTAAGTTTGTTATGATCGACCGCGACGATTACCATTATGCCCGCAGGATCCTTTCTGAGCATGAAAAAGCCTGTGCAATCTGCAAACCGCCGCTTTTTTCGCCCGCTTTTGGGCGGATGGACCCGGCTATCCTGGCAAAGTGGATTATCGACGACGGACTTCCTGTCCGCATGCAGTTGCAACTCCATAAGCTGATCTGGGATCCGGGAAAAAGGGGTGTGTAAAAAATGGTGATGAAAGAAAGTAAGGGTGCCATCGTTCTTTTGAGCGGTGGTCTCGATTCGACCACTCTGCTGGCCATGGCCCGGGAAGAAGGTTATTCTCTATACGCTCTGACCTTTCGTTACGGACAAAGGCATCATCAGGAACTTGCTGCGGCACAAAGGGTGGCGGAATCCTTCCCTGTACGGCAGCACCGGGTTGTGGACATCGATCTCCGCGCCTTCGGCGGTTCCGCCCTGACCGACAATATTGATGTGCCCAAGACCGGTACCCTGTCCACCGATATACCGGTAACCTATGTGCCCGCCCGAAATACAATTTTTCTGAGTTATGCCCTGGCGTGGGCGGAGGTACTGGGGATCGGCAATATTTTTATCGGGGTAAACGCCGTCGATTACAGCGGATATCCTGATTGCAGACCTGAGTTTATCGCGGCGTATGAAAAGATGGCGAACCTTGCGATTAAAGCGGCCGTGGAAGGGAAAACCCCCATTTCCATTTGGACACCCCTGATGTATTTATCCAAGGGTGAGATCATTCGTAAAGGGATGAGTCTGGGTGTCGATTATGGCCTGACCCACACCTGTTACGATCCGGCTCCCGACGGTCTGGCATGTGGGTGCTGCGACAGTTGTCGCTTACGGAAAAAGGGATTTGCCGAAGCGGGTTTGGTTGACCCGATTCCCTATCGCCAATAGACACGTCTGGATAATTATGGTAGGAAAAACGAAATTTCACGCACGGCAGGATCGCCATGGCCATTAAAAAAATCGGTATCATTGCAAACATCGATAAGGAAAAATCGGACGAATACACAACGCAACTGCGTGACTGGCTGGTCGCCCGCGGGCTTAAGGTTTCCCTGGAGAAACACACCGCCCGCAAAATCGGCAAATCCGATGGGATGGACCGCAGACACCTGGCTTCATCGGTGGATCTGATTGTGGCTTTCGGCGGAGATGGAACGATTTTGAGGCTGGCCCACTTCATCCGGGGCATCGAAATTCCCATTGTCGGGATCAACATGGGCGGTTTCGGCTACCTGACGGAGGTGAACTTAAGCGAGATGTACTGTTCTCTGGAACGCATTTTAGCCGGCAACTTCGAGATGGAGAAGCGGATGATGTTTGATGT
>CAZBQX010000080.1:0-6246 GCA_964494155.1 uncultured Syntrophales bacterium | reverse complement strand
ATACCTGAATACGGCAAAAGCGGCCATCATCCTGTCTTCTCTGCTTGCGGGAATCCTCGGCGTTATTTGGCTGGGGCTGTGCGATAAGTTTTTAAGTAAAAGGTCAGCGAAGCAATAATGTGCAAAAAAGGGGATACATAGGACGGGAAGGATTTTTTTAATTCGGCATCCTTTTCAAAGAGCAGTATTTCGGATTCCTTTGATCCCTTAAAGAGGTTTTCAGCACTTTTATCAACCATGTCCGTCATAAAAGATAACGTTTTCAGGGGTGACGAACAAAATACGCTGTATACGGTACACGTTCAACGAATGCTGTATTTTTGTACCATTGAGCTCGGGTTGGAATAAATCGTCAACTTGCAATAGAATTTGTTTCCAGCGTCATTCAAGTCGATAAGGAGCTTCATATGAAAGAGTTACTGGTTTTCCACAGTGGTAATCCATCCTGAATGTCCTGCAAAATGGCTATAGGTGTAGCCAAAGAGATGAAGGAAAAATACAGCAACCTGTTGGAATTGAAGATTTACACGACGGATTCAAAAGAGGCAGCGGCATATGATTTTAGAAGTGCCACGAATGTCTTGTTTGAGAAAGAAATGGTTCCTGTCGATATTGCAACCGATAGAAATAAAATGGATGCGTTTTTAGCATCACGATTGTAAGCCTCGCAAAAAGAGAATGCCATGAGCAAGTAGGGTGGGCTCTGCCCACTTTTTTGGGTCCTGCCAAAGCCATCCTTTATAAATAACTGTGCAACCCCGGCAGGTAGTTGACGCCCAGGTAGGTGAAGAGGACGGCGGCGAAACCGACCAGGGCCGTCACGGCCAGACGGCGACCCTGCCAGCCCTGGGTGTAGCGTCCGTGGAGAAGCACCGCGTAGATGATCCAGGTGATGAGCGACCAGGTTTCTTTAGGGTCCCAGCTCCAGTAGGAACCCCAGGCGTAATGAGCCCAGACGGAACCGGTGAAGATGCCCAGCGTAAGGAGAATAAAGCCGAGGAGTACGCTCTTGTAAATCAGTTCCTCCAACAGGTCTGCTTCCGGAATCAGGGTCAGGATTTTCACTGTCTTTATGCGATCTTTTCCGAAGTCACCGATCAGGAAAAGGATGCCCGTGCCGAAGGCCGTCGTGAAGGCGGCGTAACCCATGAAGCACGTCAGTACGTGGCTTGTCAGCCAGTTGCTCTGGAGGGCCGGAATAAGGGGTTGGATACGGGTGTTCATATCCGGCGAAAGGGAGGCGAAGGCCAGGCAGAGAAACGCCACCGGCACCACAAAAAGACCCAGGATACGTGTTCGGGTGCGCCACTCCATGATGAGGTATAAAAGGATGATCGTCCAGGAGAAGAAGATCAGGGATTCATAGAAGTTGGTCAGGGGCGGGTGATCGTAGCCGACGACATAGGCCGCCTGCCACCGGAGAAGAAGCGCCACGGTGTGGGCGATGAAACCCGTAACCAGGGCACCGGTTCCGAGGAGGCCGACAGACGGTTTTCCGCTGACCAGATGGACCAGATAGGCGAGGAAGCCCCCCAGATAGATAAAGGTGACAATACTCAAGATTTGGGTGTCGGCCATGCCTGTCTCCTTACTAATAAAGCTTGCAATTCCTCTATTCCTTTAAAGTCTCAGGCAATCCTGTTTTTGTTTTATCTGCGATATCGGTTATTTCCTTCTGCAGCCCAGCCGGGTCGCGGCGGCTGCGTCCGGTGATCCGGACGGCCGTGCCCTTCTCCCTCATACCGATCGCCACCCATACCTGCCGCTGGGGATAGAGAAAAACCATCATGAAACCCATAATCATTAGGACCGCCCCCAAGCCGACCCAGAACACACCCGGTTCCTGCATCACTTGCAGACCCGTGTAATAGCGGTTCCGAATGCCGTCAAGGGTAAAGACATAAGGTGAGAATATTGCCGGATTCAGGACGGGCATGGTGTCAAACACATCGGGGTATGTTTGCCGCAGCGTGTCGATATGCTGGAAAATCCAGAATTGCAGCTCCCCCTGGGGTGAGTGGATGCGGAGTTTGGCGGCGGGACCCATGTTCATGAAATTCTCCTCCACCCGGATGACTTCAAAGGCGGCGCGGCCGTCCGGCAGGGAGTAGGCTTGTCCTGCTGTGGTCACGACCTGCTCGGATTTCTTTCCGTCCGGCAGACGGGTGTAATGGAGTGCCACAGCAGGGATTTCACCGTAGCTCGCCTGATAAAAACGGAGCCCGGCAAAGGTTGTCGGATGATTGACCAGGATGGCACTCTGCTGAACGGGACGCTCATCCTTGAGAAACGTCAGATCGGAGCGGAACATCTTGGGCGCCCCGGTATCGTAGAAGGTCAGGGTGAACCGGTCGCAACGGACGGAAAAGTCCAGTTTCCGGACACCCCGGCCGCCTTCCAGATACAGGAGATTTTCAGCCGACCCTTCAGCGATCTGCATGCTCCCCTTGACGCTGAAAAAGGCATCCAGGACCGCTCCCAGTAAGATGAGAAGGATGCTGGCGTGGATCAGGTACACGCCGTAGACGGAAAGAAGGCCCTTTTCTCCCCGGAATACCGTTTCGTTTTCCTGCTCAGACCGGGCCAGGCGCCGGAACCGGCTCGTCAGAATCCCGTCTATCCGCTGCGTTTCATCGGAATAACTGCCCGATAAAACGAAAGATACGGTAGATTCCCCGGAAGGGAAGGCGATCCTATTGCCCTCGTTCCGTACGCCGGGTTGTCCCGGTGCAGGTTTGGCCAGGATGCGGTACCACGTGCAGAAGATGAGGTTCAGAGCCAGCAGCGCCGTCAGGATGGCAAACCAGAACGAATGAAAAATGTCGTCAAACTGTAGGGTTTTCAGTATGGAGAAAAGGGTCGAAGGGGATTCACTCCCATGCGGCATGGGTCCTTGAGGCACCAGAGTGCCGACAGCGGAAAGAACGGCGAAGCAGATGAGAATAACGATGGTGGTTTTGACTGAACAGAAGATCTTTCTGATTTTCTCGAAAAGCACTAAAGCCTCCTCTCACCGTAAGCAATGCCCGTCTTTTACAATATTCTGAAGGTGGGCGCCAGTGCCTATCGGCCGATTACGAGCACTTTGGCTCCCCTGACCTTCCCTGATTTGAGTTCGCCCAGGGCCCGGTTGGCTTCCACCAACGGGTAGGTCACGTATTGGGGCCGAATAGCGATCTGCTCGGCAATATGAAGAAATTCGGAAATGTCCCGGCGGGTGACGTTAGCCACGCTCTTAATCTCTTTTTCCAGCCAGAGCTGGGACGGGTAATCCCAGTTCAGAAGACTTTCCTTGTCCCCTTCTTCCTTGCGGATGGCGTTGACGACCAGACGGCCCCCGTGCGCCAGGTGTTTCATGGCCTCCATAATCGGCTGCCAGGCAGGGGTCGTGTCGATGATCGCGTGGAGCTTTTCCGGCGGGGTATCCATGGTGTCGCCGGACCACACCGCCCCCAGTTCGCGGGCGAATGCCTGCTCCGTCTGACTGCGCGCGAAGACAAAGACCCGGGAGCCGGGGTAAAGGAAGCGGGTCATCTTCAGGACCAGATGAGCCGAGGCACCGAAACCGGTTAAGCCCAAGTTCTGACCGTTTTCAAGATGCGTCAGGCGGAGTGAGCGGTAGCCGATGGCGCCGGCACACAGAAGCGGTGCCGCTTCTGCATCGGAAAAGGACTCCGGAATCCGGTAGGCGGAATCCTCCGGGATACTCGTGTATTCGGCGTACCCTCCTGCCGCATCCCGGCCCGTGGCTTTGAATGCGGAGCAGAGATTTTCCAGGCCGTTTTGACAGAAGGAGCAGGTCCCGCAGGCGGAATGAATCCAGCCGATGCCGATGCGGTCACCGACCCGCCATTTTGTCGCGTTTTCCCCCACGGCTTCGACCCTCCCGACGATCTGATGGCCGACGATCATGGGAAAACGGGCCGGCGGGGTGCGCCCCTCGATTTCATCCAGTTCGGTATGACAGACGCCGCAGACGGACACGGCAATCCGAATTTCGCCCCGCCCCGGTATAGGTTCCGGGACCTCCGCATACGTCAGGGGCGACGGATTGTCCTTTAGAGACGTGGTTTGGTGGAGCAGCATGGCTTTCATGGGCCGACCTCCGGTTAAAAAGTCATGAGGGACTGCCAGCGTTCCCATTCCGTGGCGTAGGGGAGCCCTTCGTTTTTCAGGATGGCGATGATTTTTTCATCGTTGAAACGCAGATACGGGTTGATCCTGAATTCATCGGCCAGGGTTGAAAAGACGTGTTCGGAATCGTAGTTTTGGAGAAACCGGTTCAGGTGGGGGTTATCCGGTTCCAGTTGACGTGCGAAGTATATGGAATCCTTGACGTAATCGTGACCGGCGTAGATGATCGTCTCCGGCGGCAGGGCCATGAGCTTTTTGATGGACTGGTAGAAGAGGTCGCTCCGACCTGAAAAGCAGTTGCCTATGGTGCCGTTAAACAGGGTATCGCCTGAAATCAGGATGTTACCCAGATGAAAACACAGGGAATCTTCCGAATGACCCGGCGTCGAATAGATCAGAATGCGCTCGTTGTCCAGAGCGATCTTTCCCATATCGGCCAGGTCCCGGCAGGTAATATGCTGTGCCGGATAGTGCTGCAACAGGAATTCGTTTCCGGCCGTGTGATCGTAATGCCTGTGGGTGTTGACGACGTAGCACAGGGCAAGCCCTTGCTCTTCCAGGAAGCGGGCGATCTCGTCCACGGCGCCGCCGTCGACTGCCATGGCGGACTGGGGCCCGTAGACCAGGTAGGCGAGGTTATCTGCAGAGTAGCGGAATTGGGCTACAGCAAGCATCAGCAGGAAGATCCTTTCCGGAAAACGGTATGGAGAGGCTATAGCATAAGGAAAGGGGAAAGGGAAGTTGGAAGACGGAGAATAAAAATATCATTATCTTCGGGCACATATAATTATTGCGACGGCTTCGATATTTATCATGCATGCAAAGTCTACTCTTCCGGCAACTCCACCCTTCTGAGTAAAATAATTCTGGTCATTTCCGAGGAATTTGTATATAAATCAAAGGAATTGCTTGAAGAACCTTTTTCAGCAATTCATTATTTTTTTGAGGATGAAAGCGCATCATGAGATTCGACATTGCCAAAGGTGGAAGCGGATTAAGTTACGAAATCAGGCGTATTGTAGCCGTCGCCAACAAGCTCAAGGAATACGGGGTTGAAGTCGTCTGGGAAAATATCGGCGATCCAATCCAGAAGGGGGAAAAGATTCCCGAATGGATGAAGGAGGTCTTGAGCGAAATTTTACATGAGGATGCCTCGTATGCCTACTCGCCGACGCGGGGAATGAACGAGACCCGGGATTTTCTTGCCGAGCGCGTCAACAGGCGCGGCGGTGCGCAGATTACCTCCGATGATATCCTGTTCTTCAACGGTCTGGGCGACGCGATTGCCCGGGCCTACAACGCCATCCGGGTGGATGCCCGCATTATCATGCCGGAACCGACCTATTCCACGCACCTTCTGGCGGAAGTGCTCCATGCGTCGTTTCCCCCGAACACATACCGGATGAACCCCTACAACAAGTGGACCCCTGATCTCCGGGAACTGGAGCAGAAGGTGAAGAGTCACAGTTCTATTGTGGGGATTTTGGTCATCAATCCGGACAACCCGACCGGGTTCGTTTATCCGGAAGAGACCCTCCGGCAGATTGTTGCCATTGCCAAAGAGTACGAATGTTTTGTCATCGCCGACGAAACGTATCAGAATATTGTCTATAACGGCAAAAAAACGACCTTGTTATGTGATGTGATCGGTGATGTGCCGGGTATCAGCATGAAGGGCATTTCCAAGGAATTCCCCTGGCCGGGTTCGCGCTGCGGTTGGATGGAGGTGTACAATGCCCACCGGGACGAGGTTTTTAACCGCTACGCCAATGCGATCCTGACCCAGAAGATGTCCGAGGTTTGCTCGACCACCTTGCCCCAGATTTCGATACCCCGGATCATGACACACCCGGAATACAGCAAGTATCTGGAATCACGGGTCCGTCATTACGAGAAGCTCTCGAACATCGCCTATAATATATTAAAGGATGTGCCCTTCCTGATCGTCAACCGCACCAACGGCGCCTTTTACATGACGGCGGTCTTCAACGAATCGGTTCTGAACGACAAGCAGTCTCTTGCCATCGAGCATCCTGAGATCAGGCAGTATATCGAAGCCCTGGCGGACGACAAGATCCCGCTGGACAAACGCTTTGTTTATTATCTCCTGGG
>CAZBQX010000079.1:0-6330 GCA_964494155.1 uncultured Syntrophales bacterium | reverse complement strand
TTTTAATTCTCATTGACACACCTGAGGACCTTGCCTATACTACGCGCCCGCACGGGTTGAGAAGGAGAATATTGTCATAAACCGGTGATTTTTCCGAAGGGGACATGCAGATGTAATATCCCGTTATTACAAAATAAAAAGCGAATACTTATTTCTGTAACTGGATTTCTGAAGCGGCGATGCAGGTTGAAGAGGTCGCTGCTTGATAATGTGAAAAGCTTAACATACCAAGTGAATAATAGATAAGGATGATGAATGATTAAGAAGGGACTGTTTTTCCTGCTTTTCGGATTGATCCTCTTTTTTCCTCTTTCCGCTGGAGCGGAAGGTAGAAATATTATCAAGGTAGGCGGTGATATCACCATTGAGGAGGGGAAACGGGTGAACCATGTCATCGCTATCGGCGGTCAAGTTACGCTCTACGGTGCGGCGGACGGCAACGTGGTTTCCATCGGTGATTCGGTCGTGCTGGCTTCCTCGTCTATTGTCGGAGGTAACGTAATCTCTTGCGGCGGGGTCATTGCCCGGGGCCATGGTTCCGAAGTCTACGGTTCGCTGACGGAAATCAACACTTCAAATTTTTCCGAAATATTGGCGACTATTCTGAACAGCGACTGGGAGGGATGGTCTTGGCTGTTCGCCATTTTTTCCATCATCCTTTATCTGGGGCTTCTGGTTCTCTCTATCTTACTGGTGCTGCTGATTCCCAAACCCATCCGGATCATCTCTGATGCCGCCGAACGGAGACCCTACAGAAGCGGTTTCTGGGGATTGATCGGTTTGATTCTGGTTGTGCCTCTGGCGTTTTTGCTGACGATTTCCGTCATTGGCGTGGTGCTGGTTCCGTTGGAAATCAGTATTGCCATTGCCGGGGGGTTGATCGGGTTTGTCGCTGTGGCCCGTCTTGTCGGCCACCGAATATTTGTTGTTCTGAAAAAACCGGATCAGACATATCTGCGTGAAACGATCTGGGGCGTTACATTTTTGTGGTTCGTCGGCTGGATTCCCTATGTCGGCTGGATGTTGAAGGTGCTGGTTCTCGTGCTGGGTCTGGGGGCGGTTCTGGTAACCCGCTTCGGGACGTACCGGAAACCGATCAAGGTGAAGGAGATCGAATAAGGTATGGGCAAACTTTTCGGGACGGACGGTGTCCGGGGGCGGGTCAATCAACACCCGATGACGGCCGAGACGGCCCTGGCCATCGGCCGGGCGACAGCCTGCCTGTTCCGTCGGGACGGGCATGTCGGTCACATTGTGGTCGGCAAGGATACACGTCTTTCCGGGGATATCGTGGAAAGCGCGCTGGTTGCGGGCATCTGCTCCATGGGGGCGCAGGTCATTTTGGCAGGGGTAATCCCGACTCCGGCCATCTCTTTTTTAACAGCCAATTCCCGGGCCGATGCAGGCATCATGATCTCCGCCTCCCATAATCCCTATTATGATAACGGCATTAAAATATTTTCCGGAAACGGCCGCAAGCTGCCCGATGACATGGAGGCAACGGTGGAACGGATGGTTTTGCGCAATGAATTTGACAGCCATTTCCCGGAATCCCACGCCCTCGGAAAGGCCATGCGGATGGATGATGCCCGGGGCCGCTATATCGCCTTTCTGAAGCGGACTTTCCCTCCCGGGATGAACCTGGAGGGGATGAAGTTGATCCTCGACTGCGCAAACGGCGCCACCTACCAGGTCGGCCCTGACACCTTCAACGAACTGGAGGCGTCCGTGAAAACGTTGTTTCATGAGCCGGACGGCAAGAACATCAACCTCGAATGTGGTTCCCAGCATCCGGAAAGCCTGGCGGAGGAGGTCGTGCGCACCGGCGCCGACTGCGGCTTTGCCTTTGACGGGGACGGCGACCGGATGATCGCCGTTGACGAGAAGGGCGCCATTCTGACAGGGGACCAGATCCTTACCCTCTGCGCGGCCGCCATGAAGGAAGAAGGCACGCTGACAAACAATCTGGTCGTACGGACCGTCATGAGCAATATCGGCATGACCCTGGCTTTGAGAACTATGGGGATCAATTATACGATTACCGACGTCGGCGACCGTTATGTATTCGAGGAAATGGTTGCCAAGGGAGCGTCACTGGGCGGCGAGGATTCGGGGCACCTGATCTTTCTGCAGCATCATACGACGGGCGACGGGATTCTTTCGGCCCTGCAGGTCCTGGCGGCGATGCGTAAGGCGAAAAAGCCGCTTTCGGAACTGGCGTCGGCGATGACCGTTTATCCCCAGGTGCTGATGAACGTGGAAACCAGAAGCCGGCCTGATCTGGCGACGGTTCCGGCGGTCGTCCGGGCAATTGGCGAAGCAGAAAAGGCCCTGGGAGATAAGGGGCGGGTGCTGGTCCGCTATTCCGGGACCCAGAATCTCTGCCGGGTCATGGTGGAGGGGCCCACGCGGGAGGAAACGGAAAGACACTGCAAAAACATTACAGACATCGTCCGGGCCGAGCTCGGCTGACAGGAATTGCAATATGGCGGAAAGAATAGAAATCGGTTTCAAAAACGGGGTGCGGGATGCCCTGGGCGAAAAAATACGGCGGCGCATCCGGGAGCATCTGCTTCTCGACGTGGCGGAGGTGAAAACAGCCGAGGTATATACCATCGACGGGACCCTGTCGCCGGATGAACTGCTGGCGGCGGCATCCGGACCTCTGTCCGATCCGGTGATCCAGAACTATGCCATCAACCGGGGCATCCTGACCGACTTCGACTGGATGATCGAGGTGGGATACCGGCCAGGCGTGACCGACAATGTCGGCAAGACCGCCCGGGAGGCCCTGGCGCTTTTGTTTGGAAAAAGTCCGAAGGCGTTTTTCCCGGTCCACACATCCCGGCAGTACGCCATCAGGGGAAACCTCCGGCGGGAGGAAGCGGAAAAGATTGCCACGGATCTGCTGGCGAATGAACTGATCGAACGCTTCGTCATCGTGGACGGCAGAGACTGGCAACCCGATCAGGATGTCCCCGCTTACGTGCCCCGTGTCGAAGGGGTGGACCATCCCAGGACGACCCGGATCGACCTGAACGTCTCCGACGAGCGCTTGTTGGCCATCAGCTCTGAAGGCGTGTTGGCCCTGAACCTGGAGGAAATGAAGACCATCCGGGACTACCTGAAACGTGCCGATGTGCTTGAGGCCCGTAAAAAATGGGGGCTCGGCGAAGAAATTACGGACGCCGAACTCGAATGCCTGGCCCAGACTTGGTCGGAACACTGCAAACACAAGATTTTTAACGCCCTGATCGACTATGAGGACGATCAGGGCAACCGTCAGGTGATCGACTCCCTGTTCGATTCATTTATCCGTCGTTCCACTGGAGACATCCGCAAACAGATGGGCCCGAACGACTGGTGCCTATCCGTTTTCGTCGACAACGCCGGAATCATTCGCTTCAACGACGACTACAACATGGTCTTCAAGGTCGAAACCCACAACTCGCCATCGGCCCTCGATCCTTACGGAGGCGCTCTGACGGGCATCGTCGGCGTCAACCGGGACCCCTTCGGGACGGGCCTGGGAGCGAAGCTCATCTTCAACACCGACGTCTTCTGTTTTGCCCCGCCACACTATGAAAAACCCCTGCCGAAAAGGATTCTGCATCCCCGGCGCATCTACGAGGGGGTACGCGAAGGGGTGGAGCACGGGGGCAACAAAAGCGGCATCCCGACGGTTAACGGCTGCATCGTCTTCGACGAGCGTTACCTGGGGAAACCCCTGGTCTATTGCGGCACGGGCGGTTTCATGCCCGCGAAGATCGGCGGGCGGGAGAGCCACAAACGGGAAATTCTACCCGGCGACCTGATCATTATGGCGGGCGGCCGGGTCGGCAAAGACGGCATCCACGGGGCGACCTTCTCGTCGGAAGAGCTTCATGAAGGCTCGCCGGTGACGGCCGTGCAGATCGGCGATCCCATTACACAGAAAAAGATGACGGATTTCCTGCTGGTGGCGCGCAACCGGGGTCTCTACCGTTGCCTGACCGACGACGGCGCGGGTGGCCTGTCGTCCTCCGTGGGCGAAACGGCGCGCCTGTCCGGCGGCTGTGAGATGGACCTGAAGCAGGTGCCCCTGAAGTACACCGGCCTCAATCCCTGGGAGATTCTCATTTCAGAGTCCCAGGAGCGGATGACGATCGCCGTCGATCCGGACAAGATCGACGAATTTTTAGCCCTGGCAGCGAAGATGGACTGCGAGGCCACCGTGGTCGGTCGCTATAACGATTCGGGCTGGTTCCATATCCGCTACGGCGAGGAAACCATTGCCTACTTGGACATGGATTTCCTCCACGACGGCCTGCCTCGGATGGAACTCAAGGCCAGGTGGATTCCACCCGTTTATGAGGAACCGGCATTCGCTGAGCCCGAAAACCTGGGCGATGCCCTGAAGAAGATGCTCGGCCGTCTGAATATCTGCAGCAAGGAGTCCGTGATCCGTCAATACGATCACGAGGTGCAGGGCGGGAGCGTCGTGAAACCCCTCGTGGGCGCAACGAACGACGGCCCCGGAGACGCCTCCATCATCCGACCGCTCCTTGACAGTTTCGAGGGCATCGTCGTCGCCAACGGCATCTGCCCCCGCTACGGGGACATCGACACCTATCACATGACGGCCTGCGCCATCGATGAGGCTGTGAGAAACACCATCGCCGTCGGCGGTACGCTGGATGTCCTCGCCGGGCTTGACAACTTCTGCTGGTGCGATCCCGTAACCTCCGAAAAGACCCCCGACGGGGCCTACAAACTGGCGCAACTCGTGCGGGCCAACCAGGCCCTCTACGATGTGACAACGGTCTACGGGGTGCCCTGCATCTCCGGCAAGGACAGCATGAAAAACGACTACCAGATCGGGGACACGAAGATCTCCATTCCGCCGACGCTCCTCTTCTCGACGATCGGGAAGATCGAAGACGTCCGGAAGGCGATTACTATGGATGCGAAGCATCCCGGTGATGTCGTCTATGTGTTGGGTGAAACCCGAAAGGAACTGGGCGGCTCTGAATGGTATGCCCTGAACGGTTATGTGGGCCACAGGGTCCCGCAGGTGGATACAACCAAAGCCAAGAAGCTTTATCAGACCCTTTCCAAAGCGATGGCAAACGGGCTGGTCGCCTCTTGCCACGACTGCTCCGACGGTGGTCTGGGGGTGGCCCTGGCGGAGACGGCCTTTGCCGGAGGAGTCGGATTGAAGATCGACCTTGCAGCCGTTCCCGCTGAGCCGGACATGCGGGCCGATGAAATTCTCTTTTCCGAATCCCAGAGCCGGTTCATCGTGACGGTCGCGCCGGACAAAACGGCAGCGTTTGAAACAGCGTTGGCGGGAACCGTTTTCGGAAGGCTCGGTGAAGTGACGCCCGAGGGCTTCTTTGTCGTCGAACAGAACGGACGCCAGTTGATCAAAGAGGACCTGACAAATTTGAAACAGGCCTGGCAAGCGCCGCTGGATTTTTAGGAGAAAGAGCCTGGCGAATTTGCTACTGCATAGCATGGTGTCATTTCGAGGAGCGAAGCGACGAGAAATCTTTAAGTAAACATGATAGCAATGATTAAGATTTCTCACATGCGTTTGAAATGACGTCTGAAGTAACATTTGGGGACTTATAAAATGAGCAAGGTTGTCCGATCGATTGTGATCACAGGAAACGGAACGAACTGTGAAATGGAGATGGCCCACGCCTGCCGGCTGGCCGGTTCGGAGGTGGTGGACATTGTCCACATCAGCGAACTCCTCTACGGCGAAAAGCGCCTGGACGATTACGATTTTCTCAATCTTCCCGGCGGGTTTCTCGACGGCGACGACCTGGGTTCCGCCAAGGCCGGGGCCAACCGCATTCTCCACGCCTCCGTGAAAAGTGACACCGAAAAACTCCGGGAGCAGTTCGCGCGCTTTATCAAAGACGGCAAGCTTATCCTGGGTGTCTGCAACGGGTTCCAGCTCATGGTCAAGCTCGGAATGCTTCCCGCCTTTGACGGCAAGCCCTTCGTTCAGTCCGTGACGCTTACCCACAACGATTCGGGCCGCTTTGAGGACCGCTGGACCTGGCTCAAGGTCAATACTGCGTCACCCTGCGTTTTCACGAAGAACCTTCCCGGTTTGTATTACCCAGTCCGCCACGGCGAGGGAAAACTCGTGGTGGACAGCGATGCAACCTTGGAGCGCCTGCACCGGGAAAACCTGATCGCCCTCCAGTACAGCGACGCACAGCACAAAGAACCCGTTATGACCTATCCGGAAAACCCGAACGGCTCCATTGCCGCCATCGCGGGCCTCTGCGATCCGACGGGCCGTCTGTTCGGCCTCATGCCCCACCCGGAGGCCTT
>CAZBQX010000078.1:0-6440 GCA_964494155.1 uncultured Syntrophales bacterium | reverse complement strand
CCGCAACCTGCTGATTACAAATCAGCTGCTCTACCTGTTGAGCTACGCCAGCCGCTATGTCTCTATCCCTTTCTAAAAGCCAACGTCATATTGCAGGCACACGTAAACGCCTAAATGAGAAATGCGGAATTTAGTTTGATTCATTTTCTTTGTCAAGAAAATTCTTTTAAAAAATGAACATAAAAGATAAGGCGAATCGACTGTACAGGCGAAAAAGAAAACACTTATTTTATCGAATTTGTTTTATAAGACAAACCATGTTGTCTTGTATTTCTATTGCTTTAAGGTCCAGGTCATCCCTTCCGGCGTATCATGCACTTCAATTCCCATTTCAGACAACTGTTTGCGAATCTGATCGGCCGCTGCCCATTCCGCCTTTTTTCTATGATCCTCCCTGACCTGCAAAAGACGAAATGCCTCTGCAGTAAGGTTTTGTTCTTGAAAGGTCATCACGCCAAGAACGGAATCGATTTTTCTCATGGTTTCCAAGACATGCTCCTTTTCTCCAACCTGAAGAAGGCCATTGATCAAGGGCGGATTTACGCGCTTCACAAAGTCAAACAGTGCAGCCAGAGCGCCGGAAATATTGAGATCGTCGTCCATTTCATCGGAAAATTGCTTCTTGAGCTCATACAGAAACTGGTCGGTATCCGGGTAGCCCATGCCATCCGAAGAACGCAAAAGCCTTTGAATGAAACCATTGAGCCTTCTCAAAGTATTTTTTGCCGTCTCCAGAGCACCCCAGCTAAAGCTCAGGGATTTTCGATAATGCAGGCTGAGCAGGAAAAAGCGGATTTCTTTCCCGGTGAAACCCTTTTTCCCCAAATCGTCGATTGTCATGGTGTTGCCCAGCGACCTGGACATTTTCTTCCCATCTGCCATGACCAGCTCCGTGTTCAACCAATAATTGGCCATCATTTTACCGGTTGCCGCTTTACCGATCGCCATCACATTTTCACAATGGGGGAAAATAATATCGTTCCCACTGGAATGGATGTCAAACGTTTCGCCGAGGTGATCCAGGGAAATCGCGGCGCATTCCAGATGCCAGCTTGGCCGGACGCTCCCCCAACGGGTTTGAAAATAAATACCCTTTTTGAGTTCACTCAGGGTTGTTCTTTTCAAAAGCGTAAAGTCTCCGGGACTATCCTTTTCATAATCATCGAGGTCAACCGTCAGACCATGCTTAACCCGGCTCAGATCAATATTCGAAAGGTGACCATAGTCGTGAAGCTTCGATATATCAAAGTAAACCGACCTGAGTTTCTCATAAGCAAAGCCCTTCTCCACCAGTTTCTCAACGAGTTCAAGCATCTTGGGCACATTTTCACTGGCCCGGGGATACTCATCTCCTTTTTTGATGTTCAGAATATCCATATCGCGGAGAAATGCTTCTGTATTTTTTTGTGTATATTCTGATAGATCCGTATTGGCCCGTTCAGCACCCTTGATAGAGCGATCAGCCAGATCAATGATATTCATGACATGGCGCACCGGGTAACCTTTATATTCAAGGTAGCGCCGGATCAGGTCGGAAATGACAAACCGGCGGAGACTCCCGATATGGGGAATATCATGAACCGTCGGACCGCAGGAATGCATAAGGACCTTCTGCGGATTGATTGGCCGAAAGAAAACCTTTTCACGGGTTAAACTGTTGTAAAGTTTAAGGGTAGATTTTTCCTTGTCGGCAAACAACTCCGTGCTTAAATAACGTTCACCGCCATCGGGACAAATCACGACGATCAACCCTTCACTCATCTCTTTCGCCTTTTGAAGCGCCACATGCATGGCCGCACCGGAACTCATCCCGACAAAAATTCCTTCTTCCTGAGCCATCCTGCGAGCCATGGCAAAAGCATCCTCATCAAGGATATTGACCTTTTCATCAAGTCGGTTTTTATCATAAATTCCGGGGCGATACGACTCTTTCATGTTTTTAAGCCCCTGGATTTTATGCTGCAGATAGGGTTCAACCCCAACAATCCGGACATTGCTGTTATATTCCTTCAACCGTCGGGAGATGCCCATGGCGGTCCCCGTCGTCCCAAGGGTGGTGACGACCATGGTCACAGCACCGTCGGTTTGACGCCAGATTTCTTCAGCCGTTCCATAGTAATGAGCCATGACATTATCATGGTTATTAAACTGGTCTGTGCCGAAATAGAGATCGGGATTTTCCCGGATTCGCTGATAGGCCACTTCTATCGCCCCATCCGTACCCAGATTGGCGGGGGTATAATCCAGCTCGGCCCCGAGGGCCTTCAGAATGCGCTTTCTTTCTTCACTGGCAGACTCAGACATAATGACGCAAAGACGATAGCCTTTGGCTGCGGCCACCATGGCCAAACCAATGCCGGTGTTTCCACTTGTGGCTTCGAGAATAATCTTATCCTTAGTCAGTTCGCCTCGCTTCTCCGCCTGTTCAATCATGTACAGAGCAATCCGGTCTTTAATGGAGCCTCCCGGATTAAAACTCTCCAGTTTTGCAAACACCCGGACTTTTTTATTGGGATTCAGGGTCTGAATCTCTATCAAAGGTGTATTGCCGATTGCGTCAGCGATATTTGCATAGGTGTTCAGCATGATGATACATCCTGACAAGGAAAAGAATTCATATCAACATATAATAAATATTATCTCTATAAAATTTGGGATGGGTCATTCCAACCGACACCCTTTTCTATTGAAGTCCTGGTTATCCAGTTTAATGGAAGGTATTTTAATGAAAGCGATCCCCTCTTCTTTTAAATACTCTTCCTCGCTTTGCGCCTTCATTCCCCGGATATTTCTCTCTGCTTCCAACCCCAGGTGAATATTACAGCCCTTTCCGTGAAGCGCTCGCCAGCATTCTCAAAGAGATGTTCAATAGAATTCTTGAGGAGATTATAAAACTCCTGTAGAGATCGTGTCTCGGGCTTTTTCTCATGAGATCTGGGGAAAGAGCTCTCTTTTCCGATATACATAACAGAAGCGGGCGCAATCTCGTTACTGACAGCGCCGCAGGCAGGGCAAGAGATCAATTTTCTTTCCCTTTGATCTAAAAAGGCGCCACTGTCTTTGAACCAGCCCTCAAACATATGACCGTTCTCACATCTCAGATCATAAACGATCATGCCTGAACTCCTTTTCATGCAAGTCGCATCTTTAGAAAAGCAGCCTTTGACATAACCTTTTTGTTCTGTCAACAGGGATCTTAACAGGGAAATCCGGATCACGAAAAAAAAATGGACTTTTAAAGATAAATTATATATAGAAGCACGCCTGTCGGGATGTGGCCCAGTTTGGTAGGGCACTGCGTTCGGGACGCAGGAGTCGCGCGTTCAAATCGCGCCATCCCGACCATTTTTTTGTCTGCACTATGTTTTTTCTATCCTCCGACCACGGAAGCCATTTTGAAGATCGGCAGGTACATCGCGATAATCATCCCGCCGACAACGCCACCGAGAAACACCATCATAAAGGGTTCCAGGAGGGCTGTCATGGCGTCAACAGCGACATCCACTTCATCGTCATAGAAATCGGCTATTTTTGTAAGCATGGCATCCAAGGCGCCGGTTGACTCCCCGACGGCAATCATCTGCACCACCATGGAGGGGAAAACGCCGCTTTCCTGAAGAGGTTCCGCGATACTTTTCCCTTCACTAATACTCTGCCTGGTTTTTATGAGGGCTTTTTCGACAATAACATTCCCCGCAGTCTTACTGACGATGGTCAAGCCCTCGAGAATCGGCACGCCGGAGGCCATCATGGTGGACAGAGTTCTTGTAAATTTCGCCACAGCAACCTTACGCAGAAGCGGTCCAAAGACCGGACTTTTGAGGAGAAGATCATCAACTATGTAACGGCCTTTTTCGGTCTTATAAAACTGTTTAAATGCATAACCAAGAACAAAAACACCGATAACCATATAAATGAAATAATTCTGCATGAATTGACTGGCATTGATTAATATCTGAGTGGGCCCCGGCAATTCACCGCCCATATCGGAAAACATTTTCTGAAAAACGGGAATGACCTTGAGCAGAAGAAGGCTGACCACCCCAATAGAGATCAGCAGAACCGTCGCCGGGTAGGTCATGGCACCTTTGACCTTTCTCTTCAGTTTCAGCGCCTTTTCCATATAGTTTGACAGCCTGAGTAAAATGACATCCAGGATACCGCCGCTTTCACCGGCGGCTACAAGACTGATGAAGAGCTCATCAAAAACTTGGGGATGTTTCTTCAGGGCGTCGTAGAGGGTCGATCCCCCCTCAATATCCTCCCGGATGGTGTTGATGATTTTTGCAAAAACTTTATTTTTTTCCTGTTCCGCCAGAAGATTCAAACACTGAATAAGGGGTAAGCCTGCGTTGATCATCGTGGAAAAGATGCGCGCAAAAACGACAATATCTTTTTCCGCGACCTTCTTCTTAAGAAAAGGGATATACTCCAATAAATCCTTGGGTTTCTTCTTGACATTAATATTACGATATCCCAAGCGACGAAGCTGGCCTCTTAACGCGGCCTCATCGGTTGCTTCCATTTCCCCTTTTTTCTGTTCATTTTTCCTGTTTGTCGCCTCCCATAAAAATTCAGGCATATTATCTCCTCCCTTGTTTAGAAACAGGAACTCTTTTTCAAGAAATGCCAATGCAGATGCGATATTGCACTAACCTCAACAATTTTTCAAGAATAAACCACAGATAACCGTGAAACTTTCACTGTCATGATCAGCCCGGGCATCAGAAAACCACGAGCATTCTGAAAGGGGTTCAATGGTTCAGAAAGCGCCTCGAACGTTTATTTTTCATCCCATTGCCCAACAATAGCCTGAATGAGAATCCCTGCCGCAACGGAAACATTCAGGGAATTAATCTTCCCTTTCATGGTTATGGACACCAGATAATCACATTTTTTGCGAATGAGTGGACGGATCCCTTTCCCTTCACTTCCCATCACCAAAGCCACGCGATTAACCTTATCAAAGATTCGGCGGTCCGCGTTCCCGGTTGCATCCGCCCCATAGATCCAAAAACCCTGTTCTTTGAGGAAGTCGATGGTTCTGGCCAGATTGACTACCATCGCCACCGGCGTGTGAAGCATCGCACCGGCTGAGGCCTTTAGAACCAATGCAGTTAGTGATGCAGAACGATTCTCGGGGATGATAAGGCCATTGACGCCAAAACAGTGACCGGTCCGGATAATGGCGCCAAGGTTTTGCGGATCCGTTATTCCATCGAGCAGGACAATGAGATCCCCCCTAGACGACTCCGGTCGGTGGGCCACGATTTCTTCAACAGCCGCATAACAGAATTCACGGCAGACACCAACAACCCCCTGGTGGAAGCCACCGCCAACAAACCGGTCCAATTCCTCGCGTTTCCGGTAGACAACGGGAATCCCCTTCGCCAAAGCCAGGGTAATAAGGTGCCGAATATTTTCCCCTTCCCTGCCCTTGGCAATGAAGAGGCTTTCAATGTCTTTCGTATCCTTTTTTAGAGCTTCTGTTAACGGATTTATACCGTATATAAACACCATGCATCTCTTCCAGGAGAAATCAGGCCATTTAGAGCGCCTCAAGACAGAATGATATTAAGCTGTTTTATAAAAGCTCCAAAAAAGCGTCAATCCTCAGACAACCAACTTTAAAAGGCGATTGACAGATAAATCTGATTTAGAGAAGCTTCCGGCGGCAGGCCATACCCTGAATCATCTCGCTCACAATGGCATCAGCTTCTCCTGCGGGATCGGAGGCAAGCCGGATGGGGCGGCCAATGACCAAATAATCCGCGCCCAAAGAAACCGCCTCCAGGGGAGACAGGGTCCGTTTCTGATCATCCTTGGCAGCACCCACACCCCGAATCCCCGGCGTCACTATAACAAAGTCCTGCCCGCAGGCCGCCCTGATACCCTCAATATCCTGGGGCGACGCCACCACACCATGCACACCGGCATCCTGCGCCATACGGGCAAGCCCCAAAACAGATTCTCGCGTTGTTCCCCGAAATCCGATCTCCTTCAGATCGTCATCGTTAAGACTGGTCAGTATCGTGACCGCCAAAATCACCGGCATGGAAAAACCTTTTTTATCCGAAAAGATACGCGTTGAGGAAACGGCTTCTGCCATCATTTTTCTGCCGCCGGAAGCGTGGATGTTAAACATGGATACCCCAAGACCGGCCGCCGCTTCCGCTGCACGCGCTACCGTATTGGGAATATCGTGGAATTTCAGGTCCAGAAATACATCTCCGCCCCGTTGTTGAACCTGATAAACAATCTCCGGTCCAAAATGGGTAAAGGCTTCTTTACCTATTTTGAAAAGACCGACATGAACGGCAAGACGGTCCACCCAAGAAAGGGCCTCCGCCAAGTCTTCACCGACGTCAAGGGCAAATATCAGTTTTCCCCGGGGACTAGAGTTCCGGCTCAGCATAGTCTTCGTCACCAATGAACTCCAT
>CAZBQX010000077.1:0-6557 GCA_964494155.1 uncultured Syntrophales bacterium | reverse complement strand
ATGTCAAACAATTCATGTGGCGGCGCCGGTGGCCTCCTGCTATGATGCGGGTCAATTTACAGGGAGGCTTAAAGTGATGGCATGGATTTATCTTTTTATTGCGGGATTGATGGAGGTCGGTTGGGCGATCGGTTTGAAGTACACGGAAGGCTTCAGCCGCCTCGGGCCGACGGTCTGGACCATCGTGGCGATGATACTCAGTCTCTTTTTCCTCGGACAGTCTCTGAAAACCCTTCCGGTGGGGACAGCTTACGCAGTCTGGACCGGAATCGGGGCCGTCGGGGCCGCGGTCTTGGGGATCATCCTGTTTGGCGACTCGAAGAGCGCCGTCCGGCTCGTCAGCATCGGTCTGATTGTCGCCGGTATCGCGGGACTGCGGATCAGTGTCTGAAAGAAGGATTTTTTTACGCTTCCACTGTGACGCCGAACAGGTCGTACTCGTCCACCGCCGTGATTCGGCAGGTTACAAAGTCGCCTGCCGACAGATTATTGCCTTGGATATAGGTTACGCCGTCGATATCCGGTGCCTGACGGCGGCTCCGACCCACATAAGGATACTCGGCGATGTCGCTTTTCCCCTCCACCAGGACCTCCTGAAGTGATGCAATGAGGACGCGGTTGATCTCTTCCGAAACAAGGGCCTGGGCCTCCATGATCCGCTGCTTTCTTTTTTCCTTCGTCTTTTCCGAGACTTGACCGGGCAAGGTCAGCGCTTCCGTGGCTTCTTCCGGAGAATAGGTGAACACCCCGAGGTGATCGAAGCGGGCCTCATCGACAAAATGAAGAAGCTTCCGAAAACGGCCGGGGGTTTCACCCGGAAACCCGACGATTAAAGACGTCCTCAATGCCACGTCGGGAATGATCTCCCGGGCCCGTCTGATAACACCTCTGATTAATTCGCTGTTTCCCCGACGGTACATCAGGCGGAGGATGTCGTCGTCGATATGCTGTATGGGGATATCGATGTAAGAACAGATTTTTTCTTCCCGGGCGATGGTGGAGAAAACGTCATCCGTCAGTTCCGCCGGATAGGTATAGAGCAGGCGAATCCAATGGACATCGCTTATTGTGCAAAGTTCGGTCATTAAATCCGGGAGAGCCGGTTTCCCAGGCAGGTCGCGTCCGTAGGCGGTGGTGTCCTGGGCGGTGAGGATGAGTTCACGGACGCCGCTTTTGACCAGATCTTCGGCTTCCCGGCAGATGTCTTCGATGGATCGGCTGCGGGTCCGGCCCCGGATGGACGGGATGACACAGTAGGAGCAGCGGTTTTCACAGCCGTCGGCGATCTTCAGATAGGCGCTGTAATAAGGGGTGGATATTTGTCGCCGGTTGGCGGCGGTCATCAGAAATGAAGGTTCATGTACGACACATTGCTGTACCGGTTGCTTCGAGACGATCAGTTTGCGAATATGGCCGGCGATCCGGCCGACTTCATCTGTTCCCAGAAACAAATCCACTTCGGGCAATTCCCGGGCGATTTCATCACCATAGCGTTGGGGGAGGCAGCCCGTAACGACCAGGTAAGCGCATTTCCCCGCCGATTTCCACTGGGCAAGGCGTAGGATCTCCTCGATGGACTCTTCCCTGGCAGGGAGGATGAAGGCGCAGGTATTGAGCAGCAGAATATCAGCCTCCGCCTCGCGTGAGGTAATGATAAAGCCCGCATCCTCTAATGCGGCGGCCATCACCTCCGAGTCGACCAGGTTCTTGGGGCACCCGAGGCTGAGGATATGAATGGTCTTTTTCATCACCTGGGGATTTTCCGGGCGAAGACCTTGCGGGGTTTGACGCCGTCGGAGGGCCCCACAATACCTTCGGCTTCCATCTGCTCGATGATGCGGGCCGCCCGGTTATAGCCGATTTTCATGTAGCGTTGGACGAGGGAGATTGAGGCCTGTCCGAGATCCGTCACCAGTTCCACGGCCTCGTCGTATTTTTCGTCGAATTCGTCTTCCCCGTGTTCCCGGCCTTCCTCTTCCGGCAGTTCCGCCGTTATGGATTCGTCGTAAACGGGCTTGGCCTGCTTCTTGACAAACTCCACGATCCGGCTGATTTCCTTATCCGAAACGAAGGCGCCGTGAATCCGGTTCAGGCGGGAAGTGCCCGGGGGGATGAAGAGCATGTCTCCCGCCCCCAGCAGTTTTTCCGCCCCGTGATCGTCCAAAATGGTGCGGGAGTCGACCTTGGATGAGACCTGGAAGGAAATGCGGGTCCGGAAGTTGGCCTTGATGAGTCCCGTGATGACATCCACCGAGGGGCGCTGCGTGGCAAGAATCAGGTGTATTCCCGCCGCCCGGGCCATCTGTGCAAGGCGGGCCAGGGATTCTTCAACATTACGCTGGGCGACCATCATCAGATCCGCCAGTTCATCGATGACGATAATGATGTAAGGAAGTTTCTGCAGGGGAAGAACCGACATCGCGCTGTCCTGCGCCACCGGGAGCAGGGTTTCCTCGCAGTCTTCGGTGTCGGTCTCTGCATCGGTCGTGGTCTGCCCCGATTCCGGCACCGGTTTTGCTCCGGTTTCCGCTGCCCGGCGTTCCAGAATCTTGTTGAACATGTCGATACTTTTCGCCCCCAGGGTGCTGATCAACTGGTAACGCCGTTCCATCTCCGCAACGGCCCATTTGAGGACCTGGGAGGCTTTCTTGGGATCGACGACGACCGGGTGCAGTAGATGGGGGATTCCTTCGTAGGCGGCCAGTTCCAGTCTTTTGGGATCGATCATGAGGAACTTGGCTTCGTCCGGCGGGACCTTGAAAAGAATGCTGCATATCATGGCGTTCAGGGAGACGCTTTTCCCCGAACCGGTCGTACCGGCGATAAGGAGATGCGGCATCTTGATCAAATCCGCGACGACAGGCGCGCCGACGATGTCTTTCCCCAGGGCAATGGGCAGCCGGCAGGTGTTGTCTGTAAACTGGGGATTATCCAGGACGTCCTTCAGGGAAACCGGTTCCCGCTCCGGATTGGGGATTTCAATGCCGACCACGGCTTTTCCCGGGATGGGGGCGATGATGCGGATACTGGGCGCCCGAAGCGCCAGGGCGAGGTCATCCGACAAGGTGGTGATTTTGTTAATCTTTACTCCCGGCGCCGGTTCCAGTTCGTACATTGTGATGACCGGCCCCGGCCGCACCTCGACCACCCGGCCTTCAACGCCGAAATCGGCGAGCTTCTTCTCCAGAATCCGTGAGTTGGCAATCAAGGTTTCTTTTTTCACTTTTGTGTCTTTATGGGGCATTTCACTCAGAAGCGTCAGGGGGGGGAGGCGAAAGATGCCCCGTTTCAGAACAAAATCAAAAGGCATCTGTTCCGCTTTCTTTGTCTCGTCCTTGGCCGGGACCGGGGGGATGTCCTCGACAGGCGCAACAATTTTAGGCGTCCTTCCTTTATCCTTGCTGCGGATTATTTTCTTTACTTTCCAGTGATCCCTGATGGACGAGAATAGGCCATGCGTTTTGAGCCAGGAAAAAAGGGTGATCCGGGACAGAATTTTCGCTGTAAAAACGACGGAAAAATTGCTCATGACCATGAGGGAAATGAGCCCGATGGACACCATAATCAGGATGGTGCCGACAACATTCAGACGGGCGTCAAGAAAGCCGAAGACGCCAAGCCCCAGCAAACCTCCCGCCGGCAATTTTACCCCGGACAGAGAAAAGGAGCCCGGTGCCATATCGAGCAGAACCGACGTGGACAGAACGAGTCCGAAGAAACCCAACAGATGCAGGGCCCTGATCCGAAAAAGTTCCTGCATCAGAAAGCGGTAACCGGCGACGAATAGAAACAGGGGCAGAAAAAAAACACTCCCACCCAACAGGCGGATCAGAGAATCCGATGTGTAGGAGCCAAGAAGACCAATGAGATTGCTGACATGGCTTTTGTCCGTGACATAATGCGTAAAAGAAGGATCCGTGGGTGAGTAAGAAAACAGGCAGAGCAGGAAAAAAAGACCGAGGGAGACAAAAACCACCCCTTTGATTTCCCGCACTCTTTTCAAGTTCTTGGTTTCGGTCATGGATATCGCCGATTCCTCTGCAGTCTACTTGTTTTTCCGGACATGATCCTGAAAATGCTGCTTGATCGCTAGATCCCCGCCGGTTTCATCCAGCTTGGCCAGCATCTTTGCCGTGGATATGTCAAGCTTCAGTTTTCTGATCTTTTCATCATAGACGTCGATCAACTTCTTTTGTTCTTTCCTCTTGTTGATCTGCATAAAAGGATTGGCTTCGAGATTTCGCTGTATGTCGTCCCGGGTACGGGTAATTTTCATCAGGGCCGCTTTCAGTCTTTCAATGCGGCCTTCAGGGCTGTTGTCCTTCGGAGACTCCGGATCCGATTCCTTCTCCTCCGGCGGAGGGGTTATCTTCGGGGGCGGCTCGGTTTTTCGCACCGGCGCCGCCTCGACAATCTTTCCCTGGGGCAGGGTGGGTTTGTTGACGACGTCGTAGGTGACGTGCTTTTTCATATGTTCCTGTGTCGGTTTGAGGCAAACATCGACGACAAAATCGCCTTGAGGTGTGGAGAAGGGGATGACGATGCTCGGCGCCTTCAGAATGTGGTTGATCGTATGCCCGACTCCGACGACAACGGAAGGGATTGCCGCATAGACACTCAAGCCGCTTCTTTCCATATGGGTGCGGGCCACACCGGAGATCATGTTGGTCAGTTCTCCGACCGCATCGAGGACTTCCCGGGTGGGTTCGGTGTGAGTTTCACCCAGCATGTTGCTGACAATACCGCAGATGCAGTCCGTATGAAAACTTACGGCAAGCGAACCGATGGCATCGCCGGTGATGCCGATGATGCCGGACACATCACCGTGAGCGGTGTCGCCTTTTTTCAGATAAGCCTTGCCGGCTGTGGCGTCAATAAATGCCATGGTTTTCAGCACTTCCTTCGCCCCATCCAGAAATGGATTAATAAATCTCACGTCCATCTTTAACGTTTTCCCCCCCTTTGCTATTGATCAGCATCCATTCCCTATACCAGAATTTGCTTTGCACGACATGTTTTTTCATGGATACATCGGTTTGTTGCAAGAAGAACTTTATCGTTCGTCTCGTATATATCTGACTTGATTCTGAATAATGATATGCCGCACTTCTTCGATTAATGCATCACGTTTTTCCAAGGGATAGTTGGTTACGTCAATAGGTTTGTCGATCACAATGACAATGTTACCCGGTGTGATGTTCAGGGAACGTTTCGGCCATACCCGGTTTGCGCCGATGATGGTCACAGGAACAATGGGTACCCCCGCCTGCATAGCCAACAAAAACATGCCGGGTTTGAAGGGGCCGATTGTCCCGTCAAGACTCCTTGTTCCCTCCGGGAAAGACATAACAGATCGATTTTCCTTGATTTTCTCTACGGTCTTGGCAATGCTCCGCATGGCCTTTGCATGGTTTTTTCGATCAATGGGAATGTAGCCGGCGGCTTTCATGGCATGACCGAAGACAGGCACCCGGAAAAGTTCCTCCTTCGCGATCCAGCGAAATTCTCCGGGGATATGCCCCAAAACGGCAAAAATATCAAAATCACTTTGGTGGTTGGACATGAAGATTTGGGGTCTGTCTATGAGCACGTTTTCTTGACCGATGACTTGCACGCGGACGCCGGCTATGCGAAGCAGGGTGCGCGCCCAATTCCGTGCAATCTGGTGAATTCTTTCCTCCCTGGGAGTGAAGTAGGCCGATAAGACAGCATAGATGGAGTATATAGCTGTTACCATGACCCCAATTGTTATAATTCCCAAGGATCGGACCATCGATTTTCCCGAATCTTCTTCTACGGATGTGTTCTGGTGTCGAAAAACCTGCTTTTTCCTATCGAATTGTCAGGCGTTAGTCAATGAAGAAGTGGAGGCTATGGAGAAGGGGACTGGTTGGCATGACGGGTTGGTCCGGTCATGCGGGGGGCGTCCAAGGAGGTAAAAAACTTAAACAAAGGGGGATATTGACAAAAGGATTGACAAAAAATGTTTCCGATAATAGCATAGCGCCCCTTTAATACCTGATTTGAAAAGGGAATGGATTTCCTTTTATGGATAAAAACAGAGCCTTTGATATCATCGACCGCTTCCCCGAAGCGAAAGTACTGGTTGTGGGGGATATCATGGTCGATCATTTTATCTGGGGCAACGTCCGGAGAATATCCCCGGAAGCACCGGTTCCGGTGGTTGATGTCGGCAGGGACGAGATGCTCTGGGGGGGCTGTGCAAACGTGATGAACAACATCCATACCGCCGGTGGGCAGGTGTTTCTTGCCGGCGTCATCGGCGATGATGTAACCGGCCAGACTTTACTGAAAGAGTTTAGACAAAAAAACATACCAATCTCCGGCATTGTCGTGGATTCGGGGCGTCATACGACGCTGAAGACAAGGATTGTTGCCCATAACCAGCAGGTGGTGCGTTTCGATCGGGAAACCCGGACCGCCATCTCTCCGGACTGCATTCAAAAGATTCTTCACACCATTTCCGCATTGGTTGATCATCTCCATATGATTGTTATTTCGGATTACAATAAAGGGGTGGTGACGGAAGAACTCCT
>CAZBQX010000076.1:0-6840 GCA_964494155.1 uncultured Syntrophales bacterium | reverse complement strand
CGGGATCGCTCAGCCCCAGCAATCTTCCTCACATGTGCGGTATGAAATCCAGGAAAACCCTGGCGGGGGCAAAGGCGAATCAGGATGCGTGATCGCATATTCCTTTTGAACCATCATGATGGCGTCATTTTCATTCTGTGCACTAACAACCAGAAAGAACAATACTCTTTTGTCTCCGGTCTCCGACAAGTCAAGCAGCTCAACTTTATATCGCATGGTGCTTAATCCCTTTCGCAACCATTTTCCAATTATCCCGTAAACCCTTTTTGCCTTTTTTAACCCCTGTCCGGAAAGCCCTGGATAAATCAAGGAAAGGAAATTGCTGAAGCTAAAATTAACTGCATCCCTCAAGAAACAGCGGTCTCTCTTATTTCCGGTAGCGCTCATCGAGGAGCAGACCGATACTGGCCATGACGGCGCTGGTGACCCCCTCGAACTGATCCCGGTATTTCCGCTGGGATTCCTTGGAGAAGAGTTTGAACGGTGCGTCGATCCGGTAGGGTTTCAGGCGGTCTTCGATGGACAGGGGGTCCCCGACGCGATAAATGATTTGTCCGCTCCGGGCGAAGGGCAGGTGGCCTCGATAGACTTGTTCGGAGTTGTTGCACCCGATGGGAACGATTTTTTTCCGGCTCCAGAGGGCCAACTGGGCAAGCCCCGTTTTCCCCTCCGCCAGTTGAACGGACCGGGTGCCTTCGGGAAAGATGATCAAATTCAAGCCCCGGTCAAAGAGAGCCTGACGGCTGAGTTCGGCGACCCGCTCCATGACCAGGTCGTAATAATCCCGGATAAACTCGACGAAATCATTCCCCCACGTGCGAAACACCCGGGCCGCGTTTTCCGGATACGTCCCGGCCTGGTCGTATTTCCCGTCAATGACGTCTTTAACGTCCCGGTAGAGCTCCGGGTCGATCCGTTCCCCGAATTTTTTTTTATAAAACTCCTCGATCAAATACGCCATGGACGGTACGGGAATCAGATTGCACGCATCAAGGAATTTTCCCAAAAGGGCGTTGCGGTAGTACTTCCCCTTGACCCAGACCGTCGTGTAGGGGAACGATTGAAACGTCCAGAGCTTCCACTGGAAGGGCCAGTAGTTGTACCGGTCCGTGTGGTTCATCGCGAAGATGACGTTTTCGTTACGGGGAATCTTGTCAAGGTTTTCGATTTGGATATCGACTTTAGCAAAGAGGCGATAATTGGGGGTCAGGAGACAATTCGCCACGATCATCTGGCCCCGGGGTTTTTCGACCAGGCGGATACGGTTTAGATGTTCGATGTCGACCATGGGCGTTACTGATGATCTAGTGTTTAGGTTATCTGCAATCGATACCCATTTCGACCGCAGGGAGAAATCATTCGGTTGAACTTTTTTAAAGACTTAAGATTTCTCGCATTCGCTCGATATGACATTTTTGAAAACCATTGCCCTTCTTACGAAACAACGATAAGCTCCAATCTATGCCCTTATGCTTCGCCGCTTAAAATGATATCCCGTACCCGGGCAAGTTCCGCCGGGGTATCGACCTCGACGGAATCGAAGGGCGTTACGACGACCTTGATCCGGTAGCCGTACTCCAGCGCCCGAAGCTGCTCCAGGGCCTCCAGCTTCTCCAGGGGACTCTGGGGAAGTTGGGAAAAGGTTCCGAGAAAATGTCGCCGGTAGGCGTAAATGCCGTGATGTTTGTAGTAGTTAACCTCGTGGATATGGTCCCTGTCATAGGGAATCGTGGCCCGGGAAAAATACAGGGCGAAGTAATCCTTGTCAAAAACCGTCTTGACGGCGTTGGGGTGGGTAATCTCTTCATCCCGGACGATCCGGTAGATCAGGGTGGACATAGGGATAGAGGGATCGGCTTGGAGGGGTTCCACCACCTCGTCGATCTGAGTCGGTTCGAAGATGGGCTGATCACCTTGGATGTTGACGACGATGTCGTTGTCCTCCAGGCCGAGAACCGTCGCCGCCTCAGCAATCCGGTCCGTCCCGGAACGGTGCCGTTCGGCCGTCATGATAGCCCGCCCGCCGAATTTTTCCACGGCGTCGAAAATGCGCTGATCGTCAGTCGCCACAGCCGCCTCGGTCACCATTTTCGCCCGGAGGACACGCTCGTAAACATGTTGGAGCATGGGCTTGCCGCAGAGGTCCGCCAGGGGCTTTCCCGGAAACCGGCTCGATTCGTAGCGGGAGGGAATGACGCAGACGATTCTCATAGATGGGCCTCCTGGTCGCGCAGATAATTCACCACGTAATCCCGGGCATTCTCTTCCAATGACTTGAAGGAAACCGGGCAGCCCTGGTGCCGGAGCTTGTCCATCTTCGCCTCCGTGAAGTACTGGTACTGAGCCTGAAGATTCTCCGGCATGGGGATGTAGTCGATTTGAGGTTCCATACCCATAGCGCCGAAAACGGCAGAAATGAGGTCGTTCCAGGTGCGGGATTGGCCCGTTCCGACGTTGAAGATGCCGTTTTTGTCCCGGTTTTGCATAAGCCACCACATGACATCCACACAGTCCTTGACATAGACGAAATCACGCCGCTGCTCCCCGTCGCCGTAATCCGGACGATGGGACTGAAACAGGCGCACCCGGCCCGTCTCCCGGATCTGGTGGTAGGCTTTGTAGATGACGCTCGACATGTCGCCCTTGTGGTACTCATTAGGCCCGAATACATTGAAGAATTTGATTCCAGCGACCTGTTTCTGGATGCTGTAACGCAGGCACCACTGGTCGAAAAGCTGTTTGGAGTAGCCGTACATGTTGATGGGGCGCAGGTCATTTATGCGGGCCTCATCGTCATCGAAACCCTGAAGCCCATCGCCGTAGGTGGCGGCGGAACTGGCATAGAGAAGACGAACGCCGTGCTTCAGGGCCCATTCGGTCACGCGGCAGGAGTAATGGAAGTTGTTCTCCATGAGGTAGTCTGCGTCCGTTTGCGTCGTGGAGGAACAGGCCCCCATGTGAACAATGCTCTCGACAGGAAACGGCACCCGGTCCTCCAGGATCATCTGCAGAAAGACATCCTTGTGGAGAAAATCTGCATAGCGCAGATTGACAAGGTTTTTCCACTTGCCGGAAGAACCGAGACGATCGACGATGACGACATCGTCAACCCCCTCGGTGTTCAGTTTCCAGACAAAGGCGCTGCCGATAAACCCGGCCCCGCCGGTGACCACGATCATCTTTGAACTCCTGTGAATTAGAAGTTTAGAAGTTATGTTCCTGCTTCTCCCCCTTGAAGGGGAGGGAAACGGTTTATTACATGTTGCTCTATAGCAAAAACACCGCGGCTTTGTAAAAAGCGCCAGAGGCAAGGCACGCGAATCCTGAGGAATGAGGCGTACTTTCTAATCGTACGCCTCAATGACGAAGGATGAAGCGTAACGCAGCATATGGCCTTTTTACGAAGCCGTTTTACAACTCCTGCGCGGCCTTTTCAATCGCCGCCTTGATCTGGGCGATCCGCTCGTCGGACATCTTCACCGAAATGCCCATCACCAGCGTCCGGCCGAGGAGATCCTCCGTCTGGGGGATGTTCTTCCGGTCATAGGCGATCTTGCCTTTGTACGAAGGATCGGTGAAGGGGTACTGCTTCGGGTTTGCCGTCGACCAGGAGAGCATATGTTCCCAGTTGGGGGCGTAGTGCCATTTGTTCACCTTGAAGCAGACCGTGTCGGCCCCACCGGCAGACATGCTCTTCTGAAACTTCGCCGCCAGCTCTTCCGTCGGGAGGTTAAAGGCCAGAAAAGTCGCCGTATCGCCGTCCGGATCGGGGATTTCCCGGAAACCGACACCCTTGACCTGGCTCAGGAAGCCCTTGATCTTCGCCTTGTTCTTGCGCTGTTCGCTGCAGACATAATCGAGCTTCCGCAACTGGGCCAGCCCCAGGGCGCCCTGAAGTTCGTTCATCCGGTAGTTGAAACCCAAAATATGACGTCCCTCCATGGCCCGGGTCACCGCCGGGTTATGGTCGTGGCCATGGTCGTGATACTCATCGGCCCGCCAGGCGAATTCCTTGTTGTCCGTGATGACCATGCCGCCTTCGCCGGTGGTGATCGTCTTGTAATAATCGAAACTGAAAATACCCATGTCGGCAAAGGTCCCCAGTTTCTTCCCTTTGAAGCTTCCGCCACAGCCCTGGGCGTTGTCTTCCAGGACCAGGAGGTTGTGCTTTTTCGCCACGGCCATGATCTTGTCGATATGAGCCATGGAGCCGCACATATGGACGGGAATGATCGCCTTGGTGTAGGGGGTGATTTTCCGCTCGATGTCCGCCGGGTCAAGGTTCAATGTCGCATCGATATCGCCCATGACGGGAATGGCACCCACCTCAAGGACTGCCTCCCAGGTCGCCACAAAGGTGAAGGCCGGGACGATGACTTCATCGCCGGGTCCGACGCCCATCGCCGCAAGGGCCACCTTCAACGCCGCCGAACCGGACGTGACGCCCAGGGCATAGGTCGTACCGCAATACTCGGCAAATTCCTTTTCCAGTTGCTTGACCTTAAAAATGCCTTTTCTCTCGTTATCGAATCCATAACGCATGAAAACGCCCGTCTCCAGGACGTCCATGACTTCTTTCATTTCTTCCTTACCGATCAGTTCCGCACCGGCCATTTTATCATTCCTCCGTTTGCTTGTTTTGGTATGTTCTTTATAAAGTTTCCCAGTAGTTGTACGTATGATTCATACATATCCCTCCTGCTTATAGCCGGAAGGTTGTGCAGCAACTCTTTTTCAACTTTCAATCAACCAACAACCGCAAAGATTTCTCCCTACGGTCGAAATGACACCAAAGGATTGTCGCGCCTTTAATAACACTGTTTGTAAATCTCGACCATGTCCTCCAGGGTCATCCTGCAGGGGTTGTTCGCCAAGGGCCGCGCCACTGTCATGGCCACCTCGGCCAGCTCCGGGAAAACCGCCTCGGGAATTTCCAGCGTCTCCAGCCGTGTGGTGATGCCGCAATCCTCGATCAGGGCCTCGACGGCTTCCACCGCCAGGTAGGCCGCTTCCCGCAGGGGCAAATTGTCTGTAATCTCGCCCATGACTTCCGCGATATCCACAAATTTCTCCAGCGAACCCGGCAGGTTGTAAGCCATAACGGCTGGCAGAATCATCGTGTTCGCCAGACCGTGGGGCACGCCGTAACGCCCGCCCAGGGGATAGGACAGGGAATGGACCGCCGTCACGCCGGCGTTGGCCAGACCGATCCCTGCGTAGAGGCTTCCCAAGAGCATCTGCTCCCGGGCCTGGAGGTCACTCCCGTTATGGACGCAGGTTCGAAGGTTTTCCGAAATGAGGCGGATCGCCTCAAGGGAAAACATCTCACTCATGGGAGAGGCGTTGATGGACGTATAGGACTCAATAGCATGGCACAGGGCGTCGACCCCGGTTTCCGCCGTCGGTTTCGGCGGCAGGGTCAAGGTCAGGATCGGATCGCACAGGGCGATGTCCGGATACAGGTAGGGGCTGTTCATGCCTTCTTTTTTCTTCAGGTTCTTCCTGACGAAAACGGCGGTGAAGGTCACTTCACTTCCTGTACCCGCCGTGGTCGGAACCTGGATCTGGGGCAAACCCGGGCCGGGAACGTTGTTCAGGCCGAGATAATCCACCGCCTTCCCCTTGTTGCCCGCCACAGCCGAAATGGCCTTGGCCGTATCCATGGCGCTCCCGCCACCGATCCCGACGACACAATCGCACTTCCCCTTGACGGCCGCTTTGGCCCCTTCATCCACCAGTTCGATGGGCGGTTCAGGAATCACCTTGTCGTAAACGACGTACTTCATGCCGCCCTTGACCAAAAGGGCTTCGATCCGCTCCTGGAAACCGGCACCCGCCAGATTCTGATCCAGGACGATTAGGGGACGTGAGCATCTGAGTTCCTTGATATAATCCACCAGGGCGTCAAACGACCCGCTTCCAAAGACGATCTTCTTTGCGCCCGTAAAGGCAAAATTGATTTTCATGTTAAAACCCCCTTGCTTTTGCAATTTTATATGGAAAGTTCTCCTGCAAACTTAGGTCTAATACGGATACGGCCGCGTAAAGTCAAGTCTTTTTGTCCCCGTTCTCCAGAAACCACGCCATCTGTCGGCAGATGCCCCGGACGATCTTCACCTCTTTGGCCAAAAGCCCCGTCCGCGAAAAGAGACGCCGGATGTGCATCATCCAGTACTCCGGATTCTGGGGATTCAAAAAACCGATTTTCGTCAGGATATCGCGCACCTGGCCGTACATGCCTTCGAGTTCCCGGGACGTGGCCAGCTTGGGCGAAAAGCGCCCGTCGGTATCGGAGCGCCAGGCAAAGATTTCGTAACAGAGAATCATGACGGCGTGGGAAAGGTTCAGGGACTTGAACGCCGCCGTGGGGATGTTGACGACCAGATGACAGAACCGGAGTTCGTCGTTGGTTAAACCGGCGTCCTCGGGACCGAACAGCAGCGCCACCAGATTTTCCTGAGAAACCTCTCCGACTTTCTCGGCCATCTCCCGGGGCGTAACCACAGGTCCCCGGGCATTGCCGAGCCGGGCCGTCGTCCCGACGACATACCGGAAATCGGCCAGAGCGGTCTCCAGATCATCGACATAACAGATGTCGTCGATCACAGAGGCGGCGACATGGGTGGCTCGGCGGTACATTTCGTCCCGGTCGAGATCGGGATTCCCGACGACAATCAGCCGTCCGATGCCCATGTTCTTCCCGCACCGGGCAATAGCGCCGACGTTGCCGGCAAACTGGGGCCGGCACAGGACGATGGAAATGTTGTTTGTATCCGATTTCATAGGCTTTTGGTTCCCGGTTCTCATATGACAAAATCACGACCTTGGCAAATGAAAAAA
>CAZBQX010000075.1:4047-7132 GCA_964494155.1 uncultured Syntrophales bacterium | reverse complement strand
CAAGACGGGTTGAGGCGGACCGGGATTGGGAATTGCTCTGGATGAGCCCCGGGATAGAGATGAGATATTTGAGGACAGAGGGATCACCTACGTGATCGGCAAGGATCTGTTTGAGAAGGCCAGGCCGATCCGCGTCGATTTTGAGACCTCGGCCAGAGGATCGGGACTGAAGATTTTGTCGAAACTGAAGGAAACGGGCAGTTGCGGCCCCACCTGCGGTTGCTGAAAAGGCCCATGCGATAAAAATGAAAACCCCTTCGGGCATCCTGCCATGAAGGGGCGTTGATTTTGGTCGAAACGGTCTCCGCATATGCCGTGTTGTCAGAAGACTGAAGAATCTGGTTACCTTTTTCTTAGTCTTCAAAGTGGGCGCCTTGCGCCAATAGACCCTGCGGTTTTTTTCTCGTTCGATTCCAGCTTCGTGACTGAAGCACGTACACCGCAGATGACTCGTTTCGATACATATATCGGTCTGTGTCCGGAAAAACTTTAATCTGGAACTCACGTCATTTTTTATCCTATTCTGACCTGAAAATAACCCGGCAATCACCCGTATTTCGCCCCGATGCGACAAAAACGTTGACAGATTCATTATTTTCCTGTATCTGCCTCTTCAATGTTGTTTAATCTAAAATCCACATCGTAAAAAAATGAGCCCAAGGGATTTTTCATTAAGTCCTGAGGGCTTTTTTATAACCCTTGTAGGAAGAAGCGGAAAAGAGGGCAAGAGACAATTAAAATAAATAATAGACAGTGTGGTTTCTAGAGAAGAGAAAAAATACTTATGTCACTCCATTCATCCGGCAAAAGGGGATAAAAGACTGGATTCCCACCTCCGCGGAGCTGACAAGCATATAATGATGTAGGACGGCAAGGCAACAAAAGCAGTCATTCCGGCTTCAACATAAGGATTTCCCCTGAACATCAATCACCCACAGTCGAATGATAAGAAAGAAGAAAGCATGAATTTTGAGAATTTCAATTTACACGAAAAAATCGTTGATGGTGTAAGGTCACAAGGTTATAACGAGCCCACCGCCATTCAAACACAATCCATCCCGCCGATCCTGGAAGGTCGTGACGTTATGGGTCTTGCACAGACCGGGACGGGCAAGACGGCGGCATTCGTTTTACCGATTCTGCAGCGCCTCATGGACGGACCACGGGGCCGTTTACGAGCCCTGATCATTGCTCCGACCCGGGAATTGACGGAACAGATCAACAAGGACATCGTCCGGTTGGGGCGCCGAACAAAGCTGACCAGTGCGACCGTTTACGGAGGCACAAGCATTTTTAACCAGATCAACCGCCTCCGCGGTAAAGTCGATATCGTCACGGCTTGTCCTGGTCGTCTCCTTGACCACGTTGGGCGCGGGACAATCAATTTATCCGGCATCGAGATCCTCGTGCTGGATGAAGCGGACCATATGTTTGACATGGGATTTTTGCCCGACATCCGGAAAATTCTGAGTCACATTCCGGCAAAGAGACAGAATCTCTTATTTGCAGCGACCATGCCGGGAGAAATCATCTCCCTGGCCAACGAGGTACTGAACAATCCTGTCCGGGTGCAGATCGGCCAGATCGCCCCGGCGAACACGGTTTCCCACACCTGTTACGCTGTGGAATCTACCCGGAAAACATCCCTGCTGAAGGATATTCTCACCAAGACCGAGATGGAATCCGTGCTGATTTTCACAAAGACCAAGCGGGTGGCGGAAAGCTTGGCTGAGTTGCTTGAGAGATCAGGATACAATGCCACCTCTCTGCACGGGAATATGCAGCAGAATGCCCGTCAGCGTGCGCTTGACGGATTCCGGAACGGCATGTCGAAAATTATGGTGGCAACGGATATTGCTGCCCGTGGAATCGACGTGACCCGGGTTTCACATGTGATTAATTACGATATGCCGGACACGATGGATGCCTATACCCACCGTATCGGCCGCACCGGTCGTGCTTCGAAGACAGGAGACGCCTACAACTTTATCACCGGAAAAGATGTCTCCATCTTACAGTCCCTCAAGAGAGTTTTAGGCAGTACCCTGAAATATGATGGTCCTGACGGTGCGGGTGGTTTCCTCTGGGGTGATACGACAGCTCCTGCCCGCAGCAATTTCGGCAGGAAGCAGATTACCGGTAAAAGATCTTTCAGCCCGAAAAGAGGTGCTTGCAGTAAGTCTCGAGGTGGTTCGGCGCGTTCATTGGCTGACTTTCCGGGTGTCCAACGTATAGCAGCTGCAGCTCCAAGGGTGTAAAAAATCATTTAATCTGCCTTTGCGAGAACCCTTCCACGATGCTGAAGGGTTCTCGTCCCGTTCTTATCTTACCATCACATCCATCTACACTACACGCAGCGATTATCCCTGCTTTTGCGGCGATGCGTTGAAAGGACAGTACACATGTTGGCACCGGCGGCATTCGTACAGGACAAACCCGGCGACGGTCGCGCCATAAAAACCCAGAAACAACACCAGGATAGGCGGGTTATTCAGGAGCCAGTAGATCGGAATCACCAGGATGCCGATTAAGGTGTTGAAAAAACAGATTTTATCCAGAACACTGAACTTCCCGGGACGGTATTTGAAAATCATCCGGTAGATGCGTCCCCAGGGCGGGAACAGGCAATCCTTGTATTCTTCGTAGATATACGGGCAGTGAGAACACAGTCCGTATCCGAAAAGAACGAGCATGGCGAAGTTGACGAATCCGAAGTAAACCAGCGCCCAGAAGACACTCTCCAGGTAAATCCCATAGAGACCCAAGGCAACGGAACCGTAGATGGCCGTTCCCATGAGGATCTTTTCCCAAATCGAAAACCGATGCGTAATGTGGCCGTTTCCCGAACAATTATGCTGCGGCATGTCTTATTCCTCCTTTGTTTGCGATATGTTCCCTTGCGGGTGCAATATAAGCAGGACGACGATGCTTTGCCGCCCCCCGGTGCCTATTCAGGATTGAAAGGTGTTTCCTGTAAAAAATCACTCCGTTCTTTGACAAAAGTGGACCGCTTTATGTCAAACCAGCCTTGGACACGCTCGGTGCCGTAGAAATCCTCCCAGGCCTTCAGCATTTGCGGCAGAGG
>CAZBQX010000075.1:0-3947 GCA_964494155.1 uncultured Syntrophales bacterium | reverse complement strand
CTTTTCTACGAGTACGGTTATGTCAAAACACCGATTCGGAAAATTACGGAGAATATGAACGTTGAAAACACGATCATTTATTATTACTTCAAAAATAAGGATGAGTTACTCTTCACGATTATTGAAGGCATCATTGACGATATGGTCCGGGGACTCGAAAATGTGATTGTCTGCTTTCCCGATCCGATGGAACGCGTGCAGCAGATGATCTTTTATCAAATCAGTCTGCTGGGTGACCGAAAAAAAGAAGTCAAGATATTTGTCGAGGATACGGATAAGTTGACTTTGGTTATGCAGAAAAGAATCAAAGAAAAGGAAAGAAAAGTCTATGATTTGTACGCCGAACAATTTTCCCGGCTGATCCGGGAGAAAAAAATAAAAGAGATCGAGCTTCCGGTCATTAATTTTGCCCTCTTCGGCATGATCAACTGGGTGTATCGCTGGTTCAAAGAGGAAGGCCCCTTGCCCCTGGAAGCGGTGGCCTTAAGGACCATTGAAATTCTGTTCTCCGGTCTGATGGCGGTGACGCCTGGTCAAAATCCGGATTACACAAAGAAGTCATCAAGCGATTGAGAAAACTGAACGACCTTTGAGCACAGCAGCCCGGTTACAGGAAACGTGCCTTTTCCATCACGCCATGAACATCCCCTGGCTTCCACTGCTAAAGCCGGTTGCTGGAATGCCGGCATATTTCCTCAATGAGGGGGCGGGATTCGTCCTGTTCCGGAATCCTGGATTTCAATTGTTCGGCATAACCTGCGATGTGCGCCAACGATTCCCGGTGGGTGAGGAGGAAGCGTTCACATTCCTTAACCTGCCTGAATAATTCATCAATCGATTCATTGAGCGATGTCAGTGATTTGTCGACGTCGCTCTCCGGCAGGCTGCTTTTGTTCACGGCCAAATCAAGAATTTTCGCACGGATGGATTTATAGAGCGCCATGGTTTTGGCCGGATCGAGAAACCGGCGATATTCGAGGAGGCGGTGGATCTTGATTTTGAGTTCCTGCATGGAGAAAGGTTTGATCAGGTAGTCGAAGGCGCCCAGCCGCATCGCTTCGATGGCTGTGTCCAATGTCGCGTAACCGGTCATCATGATGACCTCGGCCGGAATAAGTTTTGACCGGATGTGCCTTAACAGATCCATGCCGCCTTCCCCCAGACCATCAAGGCCCGGCATATTCTTGTCGATCATGATGATGTCGTATTGACCTGATTTCAGAAGAGAAACGGCTTCATTGAAACCGGTCGAAACGTCAATCGCGAGATCTTCCCCTTCCAGGTATTTTTCGATCACGATACGAATCGGTTCTTCATCATCCACGACCAGAATTCTTGGTTTCATCCAGATTCCTCCTCGGTTTTCCGGTTTCCCCCGTCTGCAAATCCGTTTCAACAGCCTGTCATGGCCGTTTTTGCTTCTGACAAAATTGAGGAGCCTTATATCATATTTGCGTGTCGAATACATACGTTAAATATAGAAAAGCCCAGCTTAATTTGTATAATATCTATGTTTTAACCAGACTTTGAGGCAGAGCGAGCTTTTTCCCGCTTGCATCGTTTAAGTCGCTCGAGGTAGATATGGCATCATCGAATTGATTGTTATGGGAAAGGGCATGCATATCATCATCGACGGCTATAATCTGATCCGGCAGTCGGACCATCTCCGGTCTGTGGACCGGCGGAGTCTGGAGGCGGGGCGCAACGCCCTGATTCAATTTCTGGCGCCGTACAGACGCGGCCGGGGCCACGCCATGACCATCGTCTTTGATGCCTGGGACGGCGGCGGTCCCCGGGAAGACCGGGACCGGCAGGCGGGCATCGACATTGTGTATTCCCGCCGGGGCCGGAAGGCCGATGACGTAATCAAGGAAATGGTGGAAAAACGGACGGGAACGGAAACCCTGGTGGTGACGTCCGATCGGGATATCGCGGATTACGCCGTACGCAGAAGCGCCACGGCGGTCTCTTCACCGGAGTTTGAAAGGGCCGTCTTGAGGTTTTATGAACGGATGGCTTTCCCCTCGGCTTCAGAAGAAATGGATGAAGACGAAGAGCGGGCCGGGAAGGGCACCAGAAAAAAGGGGCCGTCGCGCCGGGTTTCACGGGGTACGAAGGATTTTCAGAAAAGAATCAAGAAATTATAAGATCGATGGATGGCCATGCGCTTCCCAATGTGGGTTGCGCATCAAAAGTTGAGATTCGTTATCCGGCATAAATAAAAAAAGCCCTCCTGAATTCAGCAGGAGGGCTTTCATGTTTTGTGCCGGTCAGACGTCTTTTCGCTTGCGCCAGGCTTCCTGGAAGAGGCGTCCGACAGAGGTGAACAGGGCCAAGAAGAACAGGCCGAACATGAAGTTCGGAGCCGTGCCCAGGTATTCATCAAGCTTGTACCCTATATACAGGAACAGGAAAGAGGTGATGGCGATGACGAAACCCCAGGCGCTCAGCATGAGCACGTGAGAATAGGTATGGTAAAGACCGCGTTGGGTGTTGTTCTGTGCTAACATGTTGCGCTCCTCCTTTCCCGGATGTCTTCAGTTTTACCCCCGGGGATTTCTCCCCGGGAGGAATCGTTTCTTTCTTAGCTGACGATCGTTTTCACGGCATCGATGACCGGCGAGGTGAACAGGGCCACCAGCATCGTGTAGAGGGCGAAAGCGCCGACCACTTCTCCCGTGTACATCTGCTGATACTTGTACTTAAGTGAGATGATGATCAATCCGCCGACGATCAGGGCGCCCAGCTGGAAGTAGGGGAAATTGGAAGCCCCCGTGGCCGCATACTCGGCGAAGCCGAAGGTTGCCGTGGTCAGTACGACGAAAACCGTTACGATTAATGTCTGCAATGTCTTTTTCATGATCTATGTCCTCCCTTTTGGTTTTTATTTTTTATTATTGCCTTTGCCCTTGTATATGAAATGATCGTGCCAAGTCTGAAAAGCGGAAATATAGAGTTTCAAGTATATGAATATAAAGGAGAATATATTTTAAAGACTATCAACCATCCGATTTTCTTTCTTTTCGGGGACCATCCGTTGAATGAAAGGTTAAAACAAATTGATGAATCGATTCGATGAAAGGTAAAGGGAACAGATTGACGAGAGACCAAGAGCCAATAGAAAAGGGATAGGGGGGAAAAATCGGGGGGGAAATGGGCTCAAATCATTTCTCGTGACATTTGATAAAAGTAGAAATCCGGGGGAAAGAAACGACTGATTGCTTGGAATATTCAGGTGGTTGCGTATTTTCCGTGCCGCCCGCTATTTTTGTGTTTTTTGATGAAAACCATGACAGGGGGATATGCATTCCCAGTCCCGGTAAAACCTTGAGGCAGAGACATGAATATCAAGTATTGGATTCCGTTCCCGTTTCTTTTTCCTGTTTGACATAGCGAAGAACCTTGTCGATTTTCAGATTTACCAGGGGGATCAGGGCCGGTGGCATATCATGGGATTTGACCCAGGAGGCAAAGCGTTCTTTTAAGACACGGGCCATGTCTTCTGCGTCCCGCATTTCTTTTATATCGTAATTCGTTACGCATTTGTGGAATCTATTGATCCCCATGATTTCCTTTTGAAAAAAAGCCGTGTTCTCCAGCAGCACCTGATGGCTGACTGCATGTTTTTTGTATTTTTCATCACAGGCGGCGATGAGCTGGTGAATAGCCTCGACCAGATTGTCCATCTCAATGAGTAAGACGGACTTGAAGACAGCAAGATTGTTAGGCATGAGTCCCCCCTTTCGACCCAAACTTACCATTTTACAAATGTGGAACGGATCCAATAAGTTATTTAAGAATTCCCATGAGGAAAACCATAATGAAAAGCGCAACGGATTCTATCAGACCCAGTATGATGAGGTAGTTGCTGAAACCCCTTCCCGTACTGGTGAGCGCATCTGCCGCCGCCGCTCCGGCTGCTCCCTGAAACCAGGCCGACATGCCGA
>CAZBQX010000074.1:0-8448 GCA_964494155.1 uncultured Syntrophales bacterium | reverse complement strand
CCTGATGAAACTGAAAACGGACAACAGCCCGATCTTTCAGGTCAAGTAAAGGTCAGGACAACCAAAACAACAGATTTACTCTCCACGATTACCTTGATTTTTGCCTTCTCCGCATCAGCTCGACTTAATTTGTAACGCTCATACCTGCTTTTTGAGTCCTGGTGAATCTGCATTCTGATAATTTCCAATGCACGGATGCTTTCCGCAATCCTTAATGTCCATGGAAGATTCGTGGATTAAAATTAATGACTGACCTCTGACTTTAGATATGATACAAAATAGCCGATATATCTTGTAAACACAGCAGAATGAGAGGTTTTGTCATGGAAAACGAAGAATTCAATCGGGAACGTTTTCGGATGTTTGCCAATTTTTTTTCAGAGATGACTGAAATAAAGCGTGAACTCAACGAGGGGGTCAAAACCAAGGTAGAATTAAATAACGCGTTATCTCAGTTGCAAAGTCTCGCGGAAGAGTCCCGCAATGCCAGAGATTCACTTGAAAAGCAGATAGCCGATATAAATGCCGAAAGAGAGCTTCTTACGGAGGAACTTGAACGCGAACACCAAGAAAGACAGGGCATTGAAGAACAGTTTCGGGCGACCAAAACCCACCTCGAAGAGCAACTGATTAATATTAATCAGGAAATGGATATTCTTAAAAAAGATCTGGAGCGGGAGGTGCAAGAAAAACTGCGAATTGAAGATGAGTTTTGTAAGGTCAAGACTTCTCTTGAAGCCCAGATATTCAATATAAACGCTGAAAAAGAGAAGCTGATTAATGATCTTAAGAATGAGCGATCCGCATTCCAGCAGGAATTGGCCAACTTGAAGCAGAGTATTAATCAACTATTCAAAATTTAAAAAAAGACGAAGAAGCCGTGGTTCTTGCGGCATGATAATTTCGGCATTAGTGGCGGACCATCGATAGGATTCGCGCTGGGGAGGGGAGACGGTCAAATTCTGGGGGAGAACACATAGACATAGCCAAGGCGTGGGTATCGAGTCGTCACCGGGCTGAATGAATGAAGATATTTGGCCAAGATGATCTCGCGCCTGAATGGCGAAATCAAAAATAACTGTTTCAAAGCACACCTTTTTATCCGCTATCTTTTATCCAAAACACCCTATAACGCTTTTTACAGGATAACTTGCCATAGCCGGGGATATCTGTTAAAAGCGGCGTCAATACATCCTTTCCGGAATAAGAGCATTTTATGAGTCAAATTAAGAGTATCTGCACGGGCATCACCGAAATCCTGAAGCAAGGTCGTGAAGGCGCGGGCATCAACCGTGAAGAAGCCCTGAAGCTGATGCTGCTGCCGCTGCACAGTCCGGAAGTATATTTGGCGATGGCGGCAGCCGACGGCCTTTCACGGGAACGATTTGGCGGCAAGGGTGAAAATCACTTTCACATCGGTCTCAATGTAGCGCCCTGTCCGATCAATTGCCGCTTTTGTTCTCTGGCGCAGAAAGCAGGTGTGTTCCGTGAAAGCACACCGTTCAGTGAAGAACAGATCCTCTCCTGGGCCCGTCAGGGAGAAGCCCAGGGCGCAGACGCGCTCAATCTGATGACGACCGGTGATTTTCCTTTCGAACGTCTGCTGGAAATTGGTCGATTGTTGAAGAAAGCCGTGCGCACGCCTCTGGTTGCCAATACGCGGGACCTTGATCGCAAGGAAGGCGAGGCCCTGCTGTCCGCCGGGTTTGTCGGCGCCTACCATGCCCTGAGGCTGGGAGAAGGTCGTGACACGCCGATTCCGCCCCAACGGCGGATACAGACCCTACAGGTGCTAAAAGACGTCGGTCTGCTCTGGATGAATTGTATCGAGCCGGTCGGCCCGGAGCACCAGCCGGAGGAAATCGTCGAGTTGATGCTGCTGGCCCGCCGCTATGGCGCCGTCTACAGTGGTGTCATGCGCCGCATCAATTTTGCGGGATCTCCCCTGGCCCAGTTCGGCATGATCAGCGAACGGGAAATGGCCCGGATGGTAGCCGTCTCACGCCTGGTGATGGGGGATACGGTCAAAGCACACTGTACACATGAGCCGAACAGCGCGGCCCTGATGGCGGGAGCAAATTTGTTCTTCCCCGAAGTCGGCTCCAGTCCCCGCGACACCCAGGTCGATACCGGCAGGGGACGCGGCACCGGCATCGGGATTTGCCAGGCCATGCAACGCGACATGGAATGGAATCCGAATTTAGCTTCTAACTGTTTTCTTTAGAAATAAAAAGGTTTGCCGGATCCGTGAAGATTCACATGCTTTTCTTCAAGGCATGACGGACTTCCGCTACCGTCCGATGAAAAAGTGGCTCTTCTCTCCATCGTGCATCGCGCGGGCGGGTTGCCGGAACCGGGATAACAGCGGACAGCCTGGCCGGCCGGGCGGATAGAATCAGAATCCGATCGGCCAGAAAGACGGCCTCATCAACATCATGTGTTACAAATACCACCGTCGGTCCATATTTCATCTGTACGGAGACAACCAGTTCCTGCACATCCTCGCGAGTTTGCGCATCCAGGGCTCCGAACGGTTCATCCATCAGGAGCAGCCGCGGATGGTTGATGAGCAGCCGGGCAAGCGCTATGCGCTGTTTCATTCCCCCGGAGAGCTGGTGGGGTAGAAATTCTTCAAACCCCGGCAAATTGACCAGTTCCAGGTAGGCACGGACATCGGGGAGGGGTTTTTTACCCCGGCAGCGGGGACCGAAAAGCATGTTGTCTTTGACTGTCAGCCAGGGGAAGAGCGAATCCTCCTGGAAGATCATACCGTGTTCCGAGGAAGGCCTTCCCACTTCCAAGCCGAAAACCGACACCTGACCGGACGACTGCCGTTCGAACCCCGCCAGAATATTCAAGATGGTGCTTTTCCCGCAGCCGCTGGGCCCGAGAATCACCACAAATTCCCCTGTTTCTACGGAAAAAGTCAGACGGTGGAGAACGGAAAGCGGCGCTTTTCCATCAGGGCCGTTGGAAAAGTCCTTGGAAACTTCGCAAAACTGGATGGCTTGATCCGGCCCATTCATAGGATTGTCTCCCCCCCATTCCGACCGGCATAGTGTCCCGGCAACCGGTGCAGGAGAAACTGCAGCAACAGATCCGATATCCGGCCCAACAGGGCGATACAGATGATTCCAACCATGACGATGATGACATCACCCATCATGCGGGCATCCATGATCAGGGCGCCCAGCCCGGAATTAACCCCGGTCAACTCACCCAGTACGACATACGCCCAGGAAATCCCCAGGGAGATACGCAAGCCGGCTTCAATGGAGGGGAACGCTCCCGGGAGGACCACCCGCATCAGAATCTGCTGTTTTGTGGCACCCAGCATTTCCGCTGTTTGCACCCAGCGGGGAGAAATGTTCCGCGCCCCCTCGTAAGTACTGACGTAGACGGGAAAGAATGCCGCCAGGACAATAAGAAAAAGACTGGTCGTGTTGCCGATGCCGAACCAGATCATGGCCAGGGGGAGCCAGGCAATACCGGGTACCGATCTCAACAGATGGATAAAAGGATCGATGACGGCGCAAATTCGCCAAGACCGGCCCGATAAGATTCCGGCCGGGATGCCGATCAAGGATGCCATGGCAAAGCCTGCCAGGACTCTTGACAACGATGCAGAGGCGTGGCGGATAAAAGTACCCGAATAAGGGGCATGATCGGCTTGTGTGCCGAAGATAAACAAGAACAGGGTCTTCAATACATCCAGCGGCGCCGGGATCAGATAGGGGGGAACCAGTCCGGTAAGGCTTACCGCTGACCACACGAAGAGAATCGTTGCGGGCAGTACGGCGGCCCAGATGAAGGTTTGTCGTTTACTTCGGGTTTTCATCATGCTGAATGGATTGTTGTGCCGCCTTCACAAATCGTGTGTCGATGAGCGCGTCGATATCCGGCAACCGCTCGATGATCCCCAGTTCTTTCATGCGCAAGGCAAGGTTCTTTGTGTGAAGGATGAACGTCTCGTCCATATTCCAGGACAGTTCAATATTCTTGGCTGCCCTTTCCAGGACCTGTGTATCGTAACCGAAAGACCGCGATCGGCGCAGCCAGGCTTCAGGATGGGACTTCAGATATGCGGTTGCCCGGACGTGTGCCGTGACAAGTTCCTGAATCCTTTCGGGATTGTTCCTGATCATGTCCCGTGTGGTCAGCATTCCGGCATTGATCGTACCGATGGAATCGCCGAAATACGGATAGGCCAGAATTCTTCCCGTGCCGTTTAAAAGGGCCATGGTCGGGTAGGGCTCGCCGCTCAGAAAAGCGTCAATCTGACCGCGCGAAAGGGCCGTTACCATGTCGAAGAAATCGACCCGGATGAGTTGCACGTCTTTCTGGGTCAATCCTGCCCTGGCGAGGGTATCGAACAGCAGCACATGATGCATGGTGCCGGGTACGTAACCGACCCGTTTGCCCTTCAGCTCCCCTGTCTTAAAAATGCCGGATTTATTGCCGACGACCAGTGCGGAACATTTCATGCAGAGTGATGAAACCACCACGACGGGTTCCCCTCTCGAGGCGGAAAGGATAGCCTGCACCAGAGTGGTGCCCGTGAAATCAAGACTGCCGGCGAGAAGGGCGTTTTTCTGATCGCCGGGATTCGTAAACGGCCTGACTTCAACAGGTCGGTGCTTTGTGATGAAATCCTGATAAAAGTAGGGTTGAATCGTCTGGGGTGTTTTCCACGTCCCGACCATGATGGTGTCGGCTGCGTGACTCACCCCGGCAGATAATAAAAAAGCAATAAAAACGAATCGTAATAGCCATTGCTTTTGATTGAACATATTCATGCGTTCATCCTTATAGAGTTAGCGTGATCACAACTACAATGACAGCACTTATGCCATCCCCCCCAACATTTTTGCAAGCACCAATGGTTGACAGCTCTGTTCAAATTTCTACCTTGTTCAACGCCGCATGGCTTATTATGGCTGCCACAGAAATTGAACATGCCGGTAAAAAACTAAATTTAGTTGCATTTTTTCAGTTGCGTCCGGAGAAAAGATGAGGGGGCACATGTGGAAATGTTCCTTTCATGTTTATAAATCGCTATGAATAGATCGATGCTCCCCAATCTTCCACATCAATCCAACAAGAAGCTTTGAACTTATGGACGCTGTCGGGTTTTGATTTTATTGTAAAAGAAAGGAATCAGGGACACCAAAATGATCAAGCCGATGCCGATGATTAAAGTCGGTGATACCTTGCCGCGGATCAGATCCAGAAGGGAACTCGAAAAGACGATGAAGGCGATGCAGGCGGGGAGCATGCAGATAAACGTTGTAATGGCGTAATGGCTGAACTTGATCTTCGTCAGGCCGAAGGCATAGTTCAGCAGGTTGAAGGGGAAAGCCGGGATGAGCCGTGTGAAGGCGACGACTTTCCAACCCTGCCGTTCCACCTCTTCATCCAGGCGGCGCCACCTTGGACTTTGCAGTTTGCCTGCCACCCAGTCCCGGGCAAGGTAGCGGGCGACGAGAAAAGCCACGCAGGCTCCCGCTGTGGCGCTGGTGATCGTGTAAACAACGCCCCAGAATGGTCCGAAAAGAATACCGCCTGCAATGGTGAGAGGCAACCCGGGAAGCAGCAAGGCCGGCGCCAGAGTATAGATCAGCATGTAAATCGCCGGGGCCAGAGCCCCGTAACCCTGGATGAGCGCCCGCAGTTTTTCCTGTTCCAGATACTGCACGGCGCCGGAGTAACGGACCAGGAAAATCGCCGCGATCAGGATTCCTAAAACCAGCAGGCGTTTCCTGAGGCCACGCTTCTTCGTTTCTTCGGCATTAAAGGTGCGCTCCCGGTTTGCGGATGCATTGATGGCCTTCTTGAAACGACTTTTCAATTTCAGCCGATTCAGGTAGGTGAACGGCGCTTTGGATACCTTTTCTTTTCCAGCCAGGGCGGCCGTCGGATCGAGAACAAAGTCGATGATATGGCTCGTCGGCGTCAAACGGTTCAGGTTGTTCGTGCAACCGGCACAGTAGGTCAGGAGTTTTCTCCCCTGCGCCTCCTCCTGGATATTCTTTCCCCAGGTGTCGGACAATTCAGGGGCCAGGCAGTGCACCCCTCCGCCTTCACCGCAGCAACTCGTCTTTCCCCGGCTGTGGCGTAATTCTTCAACCGTCAATCCCCCAGCGGCGGTGAGTTTGCGCACGGAATCATGAATCTTCGGTACCTGCCGCAGGGGGCAGGGGTCGTGAATGGAGACGGTGTGCTCCCGTTTCTTATCCCCCAACGGGAGATGTTCCGCCAGAACATCGTAAACGGAAACGACGGCCAGGTCTTGGCCGTACAGGTCAAACATCCGGTAGCAGTTGGGGCAGGCGACAATCACTTTTTTCACGCCCCGGCCGACGAGATAAGCCTTCATCTCATCGAACATGGCATGAAAAAAAACGTCCCGTCCAAGGTCATGGGAAATTTTGCCGCAGCAGTAGAGGACCACCCCCAGCCCGGGAATCCAACTTTTCATTGTTTCGTAAAGCTTGAAGGTTTGCTCCGGCCTTGCCCCTGGAAGGGCACAGCCGGGGAAAAAGACCGTGTCGCAGCCTGTGGGCAGACCATACCAGGTGAAACGCGGCGCCATACCCTTTTTTTCGTAACCCAGAAGTCCACCGTGCTCCGGATAGGGTTGCGGATCACGCCGCATTTTTTCCCGCCGCATTTCGAGAAACATCTCCGTGGGATTGACTTTTACGGGGCAGACGGCGGCGCAGAGACCGCACAGGCTGCATTCAAAGGCCATGGACAGGCTGACTTTATCATCGGGATTATATGCTTCGGCAATCGCCTTGGGTGTGCCATATTTCTGCAAGAAGGCACATTCCTTCTGGCAGGCGGGACAGTTGATGCAGCCTTCGGACACTTCTTGTATTCTTTTTACTAAAATTCCTTCCGCCGCCAGGGTGAGAGGCTGTTTTAATGATGCATCCTGTATTGTCATCCTTGTCTCCCCATGTCAGAAATTCAAAACCTGTTAAGCCGACCTTCATATCCGAATATGATCACGATTAAGGACGCGTCCAATAGTTTATTTGCATGAATATAAGCATTTGATTCTTCATAAGAATGATAACAGGTCATCACAGGTCTTAACAGGTCTTTCTGTCTCTTGCCGGACGACTGTAGGATCTATCGCTATCGTCTATGCGTGAAGAGTTAGTATCGAAATTATCTATTGGATATATTGATTTGCCTGAAGTACAGGGTACCGGTCTGCACCGACAGAGATAGGTAAGGACAGATTTTATGCGATTCATGCTCGCAAGGGCTTATTGAATATGAGGCAGGGAAGCTGTCATCGAACCGGCAAGTTCTTCACGTGACAGCCGCCCTGGGTAGGTGAAAAGATGAACTTTTCAACCGCCGTTTTTCACCTACCATTTCCTCCCTCATTAGTCAACTTTACAGAAAAGAAGCGACATGTTTCAGACAATCGACCGTTTCATGGCTTGGTGTGATCAATGGTAATCCGAATCCTGGCTGTCGAGTAGTTTTTAAAGCACGTTGTATCAGCACAGAAAGATCATCTTTGTCAAAACCAGACGGTGGTTTCATCATGGGATAACTGAAGGAATATTATCAAAATACCTTTAAACAGGAGGATCGAATGGAGTTTCAGGTTACCAAAACCATAGGAGAAATCAGATCGGAACTGGCCATTCGTATACTGGAGGCCAAAGAACAGGGCCGGAAAGTCGTGGGCCATATGTGCAGCTACTTCCCCATTGAGATGGTGCTGGCCGCCGGGGCGATCAATGTCGGACTGTGTGGCACCACGCAGGATTCCATTGCCATGGCGGAAAGAGAACTGCCGGCCGATCAGTGTCCCATGGTCAAGTCCACTTACGGACGTGCGGTGGGCGATACGTGTCCCCTGTTTCATCTGGCCGACTGTGTGGTGGGTGAAACAACCTGCGACGGCCGGAAGAAGATGTATGAACTGATGTCCCGCATCAAGCCGATGCATGTCATGGAACTCCCCCAGAAGCCCGAGGAACAGGCGGCCCGGGATCATTGGGTGGAGGAAGTCCGAAAGTTAAAGGCCTTCATTGAGGAACGGTTGACGGTTCGGATCGACGACAACGCCCTCCGCGCAGCAATCAGGCAGACCAACATGGAACGCTCTCTCCTGAAGCAAATCCATGAATACCGTAAAATCACCCCCCCACCCATTATGGGCCGAGATCTGGTCGGTCTATCGACCCTTTTCGGGTACACTGTAGACCGCCGGGAATATGCCGCAAATCTCCAAAACCTTCTTGCGGAACTGCAACAGCGAATTGATAACCGCATGTATGCCTGCGAACCGGGGCGACCGCGGGTCCTGTGGACCGGCCTTGGAAACAGTCTTGGTTGCGACAAGGTGCTGCGTCTGGTGGAAGAATGCGGCGCCGTTGTGGTCTGCCAGGAAGGCTGCGGTGGCGTGACGCGACTCGATGA
>CAZBQX010000073.1:7109-8872 GCA_964494155.1 uncultured Syntrophales bacterium | reverse complement strand
AAATTGAGCGGTATGCTTTGTTGTAAAACATTCCTCTGAACGGTACGATATGGATTAAAGAGCAACTATCATGACTTTTAACAGACGCTCTCGCACAGTTCTGCTTCTTCTGTCGGCTTTGGTCTGTCTCGGTCTTTGGGCGTGTACACCGGAACCAAAATTGTCCCGGCTTTCCAGCGACGCGGTCATCCTGGCTTTCGGCGACAGCATCACCTACGGCACCGGCGCCGCCACGCCGCAGAGCTATCCTGCCGTTCTGGAGACGCTGACCCGAAGGCGCGTCATCAATGCCGGCGTTCCGGGAGAGATTAGCACCGAGGGTCTGGCGCGTCTTCCCGACGTGCTGGCGCAGGAAAAACCGGACCTCCTTATCCTTTGCCACGGCGGCAACGACCTGTTGCAGAGGCTCGATTTGCAGCAGACCAAAAGAAATCTGGAAGCCATGATCAAAACGGCAAAGGAGAAAAACATTGCCGTTGTACTCATCGCCGTTCCGGCGCCCGGGATTTTTCTGAAACCGCCTGCCCTTTACGAAGAAATCGCCGATGATCAGAAAATTCCCCTGGAAGAGAACATTCTGGAGACCATCCTGTCCGACGGCACGTTGAAAGCGGATTACATTCATCCCAATGCCGCAGGCTACAGCATGATGGCGGAAGCCATCCGTGATTTGCTGCAGAAAAGCAATGCGTTGTAATAAGTTCAACCGGCGGCATACGCTTGTTCCATTGTTCATATACTCTTGACTGGAGTATGATGAATACATATGATATGAGCCGTTTGCTCGACCGTTAATCGAGCTGTAAGTCAGGGCAAGAAAAGGAGATTTATTATGTGGGAATATACGGATAAAGTGCGGGAACACTTCCTCGATCCGAAAAACGTCGGCGAGGTGGAAAATCCGGACGGGGTGGCCGAAGTCGGCTCCATTGCCTGCGGGGATGCTCTCAAACTCTCGTTCAAGCTGGATGAAAACCAGCGCATCAAAGATATCAAGTTCAAAACATTTGGCTGCGCCAGCGCCATTGCCTCCTCATCGGCCCTGACGGAAATGGCCAAGGGAATGACCCTGGACGAGGCCATGAAGATCACCAACCAGGACATTGCCGCTTATCTGGGCGGCCTTCCCCAGGAAAAGATGCACTGTTCGGTCATGGGTAAGGAAGCCCTGGAAAAGGCGATTGAAAATTATCGCGGCGCCCCGGTCAAGGCACCCGGCGAGCAGATTATCTGTGAATGTTTTGGCGTCACCGACAAGGAAATTGAACGGGCCGTCCTGGAAAACAACCTGACGACCGTTGAGGAAGTAACGAACTACACCAAAGCCGGCGGCGGCTGCGGCAACTGCCATGAAGCGATCCGTCAGATCATCGAGCGGGTCCGCGGCAGTAAGGAAGTAAAACCGATTTCAAAACCAAGGCTTTCCAACATCCAGAAGATCAAGATGATCGAGGAGACCCTGGAGCGGGAAATCCGGCCTTCTCTGAAACTCGACGGCGGCGACATCGAATTGATCGATGTGGAGGGTAACCGGGTTCTTGTCGCCGCACGCGGCATGTGCGCCACCTGCAAGGCCGCCGATATTACCCTCAAACATTTCGTAGAGGCGAAACTCCGGGATCTCGTTTCGCCCGACCTGGTTGTTGAGGAGGTGACGCCATGAATGTCGTTTATCTGGACAACAATGCCACCACCCAGGTTTCGGGAGAGGTCATGGGCGCCATGATGCCCTTCTTCGGCAACTTCTACGGAAACCCCTCCAG
>CAZBQX010000073.1:0-7009 GCA_964494155.1 uncultured Syntrophales bacterium | reverse complement strand
CAGTATGAAAACAGTCTCACCACCGATACGGCAATCGTCAGCCTCATGTGGGCCAATAACGAAACAGGTGTCATTTTCCCTGTGGAGGACGCCGCCCGCATGGCCCGGGAACGGGGTATTCTCTTCCACACCGATGCGGTCCAGGCCGCAGGAAAAATCCCCATCAACATGAAACAGAACACCATTGATATGCTCTCTATTTCGGGCCATAAACTCCACGCTCCCAAGGGTATCGGCATTCTCTATGTCCGTAAAGGTACGAAGTTTTCCCCGTTTCTGATCGGCGGCCACCAGGAACGGGAACGGCGTGGCGGAACCGAAAACACACCCAGCATCATCGGACTGGGCAAGGCCTGTGAACTTGCCGGTCTTAACATGGAGCGCGAGAATACCTATGTCAAAGAATTGCGGGACCATCTGGAAACAGCACTGCTTACCGCCATCCCCAACAGCCGGGTAAACGGCGACACGGAGCATCGCCTCCCGAACACCGCCAACATCAGTTTCGAGTTTGTCGAGGGCGAGGGAATCCTCCTGATGATGGACCAGTACGGGATCTGCGCCTCTTCCGGTTCGGCCTGCACGTCGGGGTCTCTCCAGCCTTCCCATGTCCTGCGAGCCATGGGCGTCCCCTTCACAATGGCCCACGGTTCCATCCGGTTCAGTCTGTCGGTCTATACCACACCGGCGGAAATTGACTTTGTGATTGAGAAACTCCCGCCGATCATCGAGCGCCTGCGCGGCATGTCTCCCTACTGGAACCCCGGGAAGGAAGTCTGCCATGTCACCTGATAAACCGAAAACTCACGAAACAACCGCCGATGATGCGGCACTCCTGAGCCAGTGCAAGGAAAACATCACCGTCGCGAAGCATTACCGGGAAGAAATACCCGACATCGTTTCCGCTCTGGTAGACAGTTGCAGCGTCGAAGGCTGCTTTGATCATGTGGGCCCCGAACCGATTCCCTCCCGGGATGCCGTGGTCGACATCATCAACCGCATCTGCCGGATTCTTTACCCCGGCTATTTCATCCGCCAGCGGGTAGACCGGATTAACGTGGGTTATTATTTCGGCCAGGAACTGACCGCCCTGTACGAAGATCTCTCGGAACAGATCACCCTGGCGGTGCGTCACGACTGTATCCGGAACAGCCTTTCATGTTCCCATTGTGAGGACAGAGGTCACCGGAGCGCCATTGATTTCATGAAGGAACTCCCGGACCTGAGAAAACTGCTCGCGACGGATATCCGGCACGCCTACGAGGGTGATCCCGCGGCGGCCAGCTTTGATGAAATCATCTTCAGCTACCCGGGTCTTTTCGCGATCACGATTTATCGGATCGCCCATCGGCTTTATCATCTGGATGTACCCATGCTGCCCCGCATCATGACCGAATACGGGCACAGTAAAACAGGGATCGATATCCACCCCAAAGCCCATATCGGGGAGAGTTTCTTTATTGACCATGGTACGGGCGTCGTCATCGGCGAAACGACCACGATTGGAGACCGGGTCCGCCTTTACCAGGGCGTCACACTGGGGGCATTATCCTTAAGTCGGAGCGAATGCGACAGCCTGCGCAATCAGAAACGCCATCCGACCATCGAAGACGATGTCATCATTTATGCCAACGCAACGGTACTCGGTGGTAATACGGTCATCGGTGCCCGGTCGGTCATCGGGGGCAACGTCTGGATCACCCATTCGGTCCCGTCGGACACGGAGGTCTTTATCAAAAAGCAGGATCTCATCTTCGGGACCAAACATTTCAAGGAACGGGCAGAAAAAGAATGTATTGCAAATCCGGTAAAAGAAGCATAGAAGGATTTTGCCCACAGGCTGCAGGTTCAATATCGTACTTGAATGACTGCATATTCAGGGCTCAAGTACGCGGGGAATTCGTATAATCGGAGGATTTCATGAAGATCAAACTTGGTATTCAATGTGCAGTTATCCGGAAAGAAATGGGCTGGGAGGGAAAAAGCGAGGATGTCGTTGAGTTCGAAGGAGGAACAATCGGTGATTTTCTCAAAACCATCAAAACAGGCAACGGCCAAACCTTTTATGAGCGCTTCACCCAGGGCGACTCGGGGGTCATCTCCAACGCCATTGTCTGGTACAATCTCAGGCTGTTCGTCAAGAAAGACAACTTGAACTTCAACATGAATGACGGCGACAAAATCGTTTTTCTGAGAAGCATTCCCGGTGGGGGATGAAAAAGGCCCCCGGGTCTTTGATGACCGACAATGCTCTCCGGAGCAAAAGGGTCCCGGTTAAACAGCCGGGACCTTTTTTACTCATGAAACGTTAGCTAAACATTTAAATAAATATGGAATTCTGCCGATAAAGAATGATATTGTTACGCACATTACGTAAAAGCAGAAACCACCGTCGGAGGTCTTCATGAAACGATTTTTTCAGAACAAAACCATCATATTAACGCTTTTCCTCCTGCTGGTCCTTTCCTTTGTTCTATACGGCACCCAAAAGGTCTCCGCAGTCGACCGCAATACTTATAAAAGCCTGAAGACCTTCAATGAAGTTCTGGATATGGTGGAAAAGAACTATGTCGAGGAGGTCAAGCTGCAGGATCTGATCAACGGCGCCATCAACGGCATGATGAAATCCCTTGATCCCCACAGCACCTTCATGACCGCCGATGAATACAAGGAACTGGAAGTCGAAACAAAGGGCAGTTTCGGCGGCATCGGCATCGAGATCACCATCGTGAAAGACGTGTTGACTGTTGTCTCCCCGATTGAAGACACGCCGGCTTTTCAGGCGGGCATTAAACCGGGCGATCAGATCATCAAGATCGACGGCAAATCGACCAAGGATATCACCATCCAGGAAGCGGTAAAAAAACTCCGGGGACCGAAAGACACCAAAGTCACCGTGACCATCATGCGGGAGAGTTTGCCCAAGCCGAAAGATTATGTTTTAACGCGCGCCATCATTAAAATTACGAGCGTCAAGTCGCGTCTGTTGGACGGCGGTATCGGCTATTGCCGGATCGCCTCTTTTCAGGAAAGAACGGGTGATGATCTGAAAAAAGCGCTGCAAGAGATGGAAACAAAGGCCAATCCCCTGAAAGGGATCATCCTTGATCTGCGCAACGACCCCGGCGGTCTGCTGAATCAGTCCATTGAAGTATCCGACATCTTCCTCAAGACCGGCACCATCGTGTCAACCCGGGGCAGAATCAAAGCCATGGAAACCAGCGCCTCGGCGAAAAACGACGGCACAGAGCCCACCTGCCCAATGGTGGTCCTGGTCAACGAAGGTTCCGCCAGCGCCTCGGAAATCGTGGCGGGCGCCCTGCAGGACAACAATCGCGCCCTGATCCTCGGCACCCAGACTTTCGGGAAAGGTTCCGTCCAGACCCTAATTCCCCTGGAAGACGGCGCGGCCCTCAAACTGACGACGGCAAAATACTATACGCCCAGCGGCCGCTCGATCCAGGCCGAAGGTATCGCCCCTGACATCACGCTCAAGTACGCGAAAGCGGCGGAGGAAACGGAAGAGGATGGGGATGCGATGCGGGAAAAAGATTTGAAGGGACACATCAAATCGGTGAAGGAAAATGGTCAAAAGCCGGAAGAAATCATCACGCCGGCGACGAAAAAAGAAGCAGAAGACGCCGCTTTTGCCCAGGACAACCAGATCAAAGCGGCCGCCGATATGCTGAGAAGCTGGCATATTTTCATGAAAGGAAAGAAAAACTGATCTGAAACGGCGAAATCGTAAATCACGTATCATATTATTTGTTCTGATCTTTTCGATCCTGACCGCCGTGGCGCTTTTCTGTTTGAGTTTGTTTGAAGAAAAACAGAAGCCGCCCACGAAGGAAACCCGCCATCGGGAACAGGTGAAAAAGCCGCTTAAGCAAAAGGACTCCGGCGTTCAGGTCGCAAAAAGGGATGATCGCCGGGCACAAGAGCGAGAACGAGATCGGGACAAACCCCGGGATACCGTTATGCCCGATACAGGTAAGATCCTGCGGGTGGCCATTCTGATTGATGATATCGGTCAGGACATGAAAGCCCTGCATGAACTGCTGGAGATCAACGCCCCTTTGAGTTTTGCCGTTTTGCCTCGCCAGCCCCATTCTGCGGAAGCAGCAAAAAGGATTCACCTGAAAAACCGGGATATTCTGCTCCATCTGCCCATGGAACCAAAGTCTTACCCGGAAGACCGGCCCGGAAACGGTGCGCTTTTTCTCAGTATGACGGATAAAGAGATCAGGACACAATTTCAGAGGAACCTGGAGACCGTTCCGCATGCAAAGGGCGTCAACAACCACATGGGCTCCCGCTTCACGGAAGACACGGCGAAGATGCTTGTCGTCATGACCGCGCTGAAAGAAAAGGGGCTGTTCTTCGTGGACAGTCGGACAACCAAGGATTCCAAAGCCAGGGAAGCGGCTAACAAAATCGGTGTCCCATTTCTGGCGAGAAAAATATTTATCGATAATGACCAGAATTACCAGGCTTCGCTGGAGAATCTGACGCGTTGGCTCGAAGATCCGGGCATGCAGGGAAACGGCCCGGTCCTGTTCATCGGTCACCCTTATCCGAGCACCATTTTAGCCATCCGCGATGCGGTATCTTCCATGCGGGCTAAAGGAATCGAAATTGTCCCGGTATCAAAAATTGTTCCCCAATGAGAGGTCATTCCCTCGATTTTTTTAGGCGAAGACGAACCCCTCACCGGGTTCAAAATACAGTTTCAGAGCAGAATACAGGTTATTGAAAGAAACCATGCGAAACCACTATCGAAACACTGCCATCATCCTGACTTCGCTGATCATTATCGGATGCGCCACCATGCCCGGGCAGCAGCCGTCCCCGCCATCGGGAACGCAATCTTCTTTTGAATCGCTGTATCACTATTCGCTGGGTGTCCTGTTCAGCCTGAACGACGAGCCTGATGCGGCCATCGTCGAATATGAAGCGGCGCTTCAGTTGGACCCTTACTCCGAAGTCCTGACCAAGGAATTGGCGGAACTTTATTTTGAAAAAGGGGATTTTCAGAAGGCGATTAAGCTCTGCGAAACCTTTCTCGATAAAAATCCAAAGAATATCGATGTTCTTCTTCTGGTCGGCGAACTCTACCTGGAAATCAAGGACTATAAAAAAGCCGTCAATGCCTACAAATCCGTCCTGGAAGTGGATCCCAAGAATATTCCGGCCTATTTTTATCTGGGATCGACTTACGCGGAAGTCAAGAAATACGATCGCGCCATTTCCCTTTTTAAAAAGCTGCTGAGCATTGACCCCGCAAATCTTATGGGGAACTATTACCTCGCGCGTATCTACAAAACCCAGAAAAAATATGATGAGGCGGAAACGCTTTTCAAGAAAATCATCCGTTACAATCCGGAGTTCGAAGCGGTGTGGATCGACCTGAGCAATCTCTATGAAATCCAGAACAAGACCGATCAGGCCATTAACAACTACCGCGAGTTCATTAAAAATTTTCCCGCCAAGGTCGGTATCCGGGTCCGGCTGGGGGAGCTTCTCCTCCGGTCAAAGCGCATCAATGAAGCAGAAAAAGAATATCAAACCATTCTCGAAATGGACCCCAAGAATCGGGATACCCGCCAGACCCTGGGGATTTTATATCTTGAACAGGGGAAAACCGATCTGGCTATCGAACAATTCCTGCGGCTGCTCCATGATTTTCCGGCGGACGCCAAAACGGGATTTCTCCTTGCCACCGCCTACGAAGAGCAGAAGTCCTACGACGACGCCCTGAAGGAATACCGGCGCATACCCGTCGTCTCTTCCCTTTACAATCAATCTCAGATTCGCATTGCCACGATTCTGGATCAGCAGGGCAAAAAAGAGGAGGCAAAAAAGACCATTAGGGACGCGCTCGTCAATAACCGTGATTTTACACTGTTTTATTCCGTTCTTTCCGTTCTCTACGAGGAAGAAAAAGATTACAAGGCCGCCGAGGCCGTTTTAAGGGAGGGTTTGGTCGCCGCCAAAGACAAGATTGAAATCCGTTACCAGTTGGGCAGTCTCTTCAGTAAAATGAACCGCAATGACGAGAGCATCCGGGAAATGGAAACAATTCTGAAGGAGAATCCCGATCATGCCGACGCCCTGAATTTTATCGGCTACACCTATGCGGAAATGGGGATCAAACTCGGCGAAGCGGAGAAGATGATCCTGAAGGCGCTGCAATTGAAACCCGGCAACGGCTACATGCTGGACAGTCTCGGCTGGGTTTACTACAAGCAGAAACGCTACGACGAAGCTCTCAAATACCTCAAAGAGGCTGCAGCCGCCCTGCCGGATGACAGCGCCATCACGGAACACCTGGGCGATGTTTACCTGGCGTTGAATTTGCGCCAGGAAGCGCTTAATGCATATCGAAAAGCCCAAAAGCAAAACACCACCGGTCCGAGCCCGGCTCTGCAGGGAAAAATTGACAACCTGGTGAAGCAGGGGTTTCAATGAGATCATTCTTGGCGGCGGGGCTGTTTCTGCTTCTCCTGCTGACGGGATGCACCATCGGGAAAACCGTCGTACCCGTGGAAATCAGAGGTTTTCCCTCCCCTCAGGCAGCTCTGGCGGCAATCAAGCCGGCTGAGGACACCGGCATCCTTTACCGGATGACCGCCAAGGTTTCCGCCTCCTCACCCCAGGGAAAATTGAATTTCCGGCTGGCGGTGATCATGCAATCTCCGGATAAGCTCAGGATTGAATCGATCCCCATTCTGGGGCCGCCCGATTTCATGCTTGCCATGCAAGGGGGGCGCTTCCAGGTTTACCTGCCGGGTAACCAGGAGTGGATCACAGGAAACGCCACGCCGGAAAACCTGGCCCGATTCCTGCCCCTGTCGTGGTCTGTGGAAAGATGGATGGCCATGCTCCGGGGATACGGTCCGGCCGTTTTTTCAAACCCGGCAAGTGTTCGGGGAAAGATGGAAGGTCTGTTCTATCGCGTCGATGCTTTATCCTCAGGCTCCACAGTAGAAAGTCTCTGGATCAATCCGGT
>CAZBQX010000072.1:0-9268 GCA_964494155.1 uncultured Syntrophales bacterium | reverse complement strand
GAATTCCTTGAACAGCAGGTCAATGAACCGGCGCTTGTCACTTTCGAGATAAAAGACGATTCTGACCCCAGCCAAATCGGTCATATCGCTCAGTCGCCGGTAATATCTCCCTCTGGCTCCGTTGCGGGAAATTTTATCTCTGATGCTGTCCGGCGATTTCAGTCGCATGGAGATCTGATATTTGAAGCCGTTGTTGTCCAGCAGATTGATCATCAAATTCTGCATGGTTGCGCAGAAATTCTGATAGAGCAGAGACTTTTCGTGATACTCCGCGATAAGTCTTTCCGGATCCAGATCCCTGGGTTGTTGATTCAAAATAAACCTCTTATACAGAAAAGTGCCCGTTTTTATTAATACAATAGACTGAATGACGGTCTTGTTTCGATGATTTTCATAGCATAGGCTACTCGTTATCCTGATCGACGGCTTCGATAAAGCGCTCTGAGAAATCGGGGATGGCCGCAGCGACTCTCACCCAGGCGCTCATCATCGGCAGACCGACCGGATCGGCCATGAAGCCCTCAGTGGCCACCTTCAAAGAATGGACGAATGCCTCAGACGCCTCAATTTCGCCATGCCGGTCGTATTTCAGGCCGTTGAGCAGGGACAGGGCATGATACTTTTCGATGGCGATCCGCGATTCTTCGATATAGACCATATAAAGTGTCCGAAAGAAGGATTGACTCATTATGATGCCGTCCTGACTGAGAATCCGGAAAAGGGCCTCGGCGATTTCTGTGGCCATCCGGATCAACCCGACATCAGGGCTGTCTTTCTGGAGAGACTGGTGCTTGTGGTCGTAGCTTTCCGAAATTTCGACCTGGCAGATGCGGTTGATGGAGGTTTTGCGGTAGACCTCGTTCAGAAGTGAAACCTCCAGCCCCCATGTGGGGGAGATGCGGATGCCCCTGGCCAGGCTGCTGATCAGCGCAAATTCACCCGAAAGGGCGTAGCGGAAGTTGCCCAGGTAATCAACAAAGGCATTATAATTCAGTATTCTTTTGAGTGCGCGGATCAGTGGCGTGTAAAACAGACGCGTCACCCTGCCGTAGAGCTTTTCCTTGACCCGGGCGTAATACCCCTTGCTGAACTCGAAATCCAGAGCCGGGTGAACCACAGGATACACGAGACGGGATAGCATGCCCCGGTCATAGGTCAGGATGTCCGTGTCATGCAGGGCGATGGCGTAAATGTCCTTGTCGGACAGAATGTAACCCATCGTCATCCAGACGGAGCGGCCCTTGCCCGGCCGTTCCAGTTTGAATTCATTCCGTCTGAGTTCATCATAAAGTTTGCGGATGCGCGGCCCGTCGTGCCAGACGACCTTCACCTCACAGGGCAGGGCCGACATGATCTTTTTCACCATTTTGAACTGGTTTTCATCGGCCCGGTCCAGGGAAAGAACAACCTTGCGGATGTAGTTCACTTTCTTCAGTTCGGTCAGGATACCGGAGATGGCCGGGCTGTCAAACTCCGACACCAGGGCCGGCAGCAACAGGGCAATCGGCCTTTTCCGTGAGATATTTTCCAGTTCCTTGTCCAGTGCATGATCCCCCCGGGTGCCAAGTTTCTGCATGGTCGTAATGATGCCGTGCTGATAAAAGTCCGCCATGTTGACCTCCTTATTCCCAAAGGTTAATCAGATAATCTTTCATGTCCTCGAACACTTTCGCCTGCCCGGAGAAGAAATCACCAAGCTGATGGCTTTCCATGCCTTCCAGTTCGTTCACAAGCGACGCCACTCGAGCATAATAAAGCGGCGTCAACGTGTCCAGCAGTTTCATACGCTGCCGGGGTGTTGAATGAACAGCATTGGCATAACGATAAACGATGCGTATCCAGACGGCAATGGGAAGATGAAAGTCCTTTGCATCTGCGCATTCCACCAGGGTTTTGATCATTTTGAAATCATCCTCTTCGCTGATCTGTTGCCAGACACTGCCGAAATTTCGGAATCCGACCTGGAAATATTCGATCAGGCCTTCGCGATTGATGTCGAAGGCTACGGGAGTGCCTCCGGTATAGTTGCCGAATGTCGGGACATCCTGTGACCCCTTCACATCTTTCCAGAAAGCGCTTGTTGCTTCCATCAGCTGGAAAAGAGTACCCATGACTTGGCGGAACATGGGGCCCAGGTCCGCCACCGGGTCCTTGGCCCCGTGCACCTTGACACCCAGTTTCGACTGGCAGATCTTGAAACCGTCTACGATGGCCGTTACCGTCATCCAGATGTCGATACCGAATCTGGCCACATCACCTTCCCAGACATCCTGCTCCAAATAGTGACGTATCAGTGGCAGGGACAGGCCGAAATCCCCGCCGATGGGCTGCCGAACACGATAGCCATAGAGCGACCGGGTCAGATGGTAGGCAATGGTATTGGTGATGGTCGCATCCAGTTTGTAGCGGTTGTAGTCGGGGGCGACGAAGTCATAACCCTCCAGCACCGGCTCCATGAGCTTCTTGATCCAGACGGGGGCAATGGAGACGAGATCGGAGTCGAACACCGCCACCGCCTGGGGTTTCAAGAACTTGGCGGCTTCGAAGATCGCCCGCAGGGCCGACCCCTTGCCGGGCACACCCCGGTAAATCGACACGATTTTCTCGATATTGAAGGAACCGATATCGACAGCCCGGGCGATATCGCGCGTATCATCGGTTGAACCGCCGTCGGATACCATAATGAGCGCCCGGCTGTTGTGGAAATAGGAGTCAAGGCCTTTATGTATTGTACTGATAACATGTGAGATGGATGTGTCGCTGTGATATGAAGGAATACCGATGAGAAAATCGACCTCCCCCAGTTCTTCCATCTTGTGCCGCACTGTATCACGCAGCGCCGTGGAGAACCTTTTCTGTGTCATCGCACTCATGTTCACTCCTTGATATAAAGAATCTGCATATCCATGACATTGGTGCCCGTCGGTCCTGTCAGAAGAAGATCTCCGGTCTGTCGAAAGAAATGATAGGCATCGTTTCTCTGCAGATAAGTGTCCGGGCTTAAACCCAGATTGTTCATTCTGCTCAGCGTTTGACAATCAACAATGGCACCTGCAGCATCGGAATTCCCATCGATTCCGTCTGAACCGGCGCTCAGCAGCGTGCAATGAGAGGGAAAACCCGATTCTGCAAGGGCGGCCAGGCACAACTGCTGGTTACGGCCGCCCCGGCCGTCTCCCCGGACGGTGACCGTTGTCTCTCCACCGAAGAGCAGGCACACCGGCGGTGGAAAGGGATTACCCGTCCTATCGATTTCCCGCGCCAGGGCGAGCAATACCTTTGCCACTTCATTGGCCTCGCCGTAAAGGGATGATGTCATGATATGGGCGGTCAAACCTTGTCCCATTGCCCGTTCTCTGGCTGCTTCCAGAAAGAGGGTATTGCTTCCCAAAAGGTGGTGATGGATGTGCAAGGGTACGTCCTTGACCGTTTCGGCGATTTCACCCACACAGCCCTGTTCGATTACAAAACGAATCGAATCCGGAACCTGTCGCCAGAGATCGTAGCGTTCAAGAAGGGTCCGTGCGTCGCCGTATGTGGTCGGATCTTTGTAAAGCGGCGCAGAGGCGATAGTTTGCAGATCATCACCGATAACATCGGAAATGACCAGGACAATCATGCGGGCAGGGCACAGTGCGCCCAGCCGTCCCCCTTTAACTGCAGAAAGGTGCTTACGCACGGTATTCATTTCAGCGATCCGCATACCGCTTCTTAAAAGCAGGGCTGACGCCCTTTGAAAATCGGCCAGACTCACCGGCGGCATCGGTTTTTCCACGAGGGCCGAACTCCCGCCCGAGAGGAGATAGATGCAGAGGTCCTGTTCCTTAAGTCGCTGCAGATAATCCATGAGGGTTTCGGCGGCGTAAAGGCTTTTTTCGGTAGGAACGGGATGGGAACCGGTAAGGCAGGTCAGTTTTTTGGACTCGTATCCTTCTTCGTTGGTGACCACCACCCCCCCGGCAAGACAATCCTTCAAGAGGGTTTCCAGGGCGGGTGCCATCCGCGCCGACGCCTTGCCGCTGCCGCAGATATGCAGGTGTCCTGCAGGGGGGAGGGGATACGAAACTTCCTGAATCTGCAGATTCTTACCTTTTCTACTTACACCCTGAGCGATCAGGTTTTCCGGGGAAACCTTTTCCAACGCATGGTTGAAGATGTCCAGGATCAGTTCACGTGAGGTCATCGAGCAGGTCCTCCACCACCTTATTCCATCCCCGGCTTCCAGGGTAAGGGGCTTTCCTTAAATTTATCAGGCCCGTCTCCTCATAATGTCCGTCGGGATGGGGAATAATAACAGGAATGTCCACATTCTCCAGCATCGGGAGGTCGTTAAGACTGTTCCCGATACCAATGGTCCGGACCGTCGCACCCAGGTGCTGACGGAAGATATCCGTGACTTTGCACACGGCTTTCCCCTTGTCCTGGCGCTGGTCCATCAGATGGTAGAAACGGTCCCCTTTGGTCATGATCAGCCCTTCATGCTCGGTCAGTGCGATCAGTCGGGGTAAGTCATCCGGATTTTCAACCAGGAGCGGTTCCGTGAATTCACGGCAGCGTGCCTGTTCGGCCTCTTCCAGGGAGAGATTCGTCAGGGCCATCACCTCCTGGACCGACATGTCTCCAAAGCCGCGTATCCCTACCCGGTTTGGGATCGCTTTGATAATAGAGCGGATGGCATCATAGGGCCGCCCCAGGCATACGCATTGAAAAGAATCCCTTATATAGGCGTCTTTTATATTGAACCCACGATAATTGCCGGGGAAGAAAATTCCCCCGCCGTTTTCGGTGATGAAGGGTTCATTCAGACCCAGTTTCATAAGCAGAAGCTGAACTTCGCTGCGTGTTTTGCTGGTCGTGACGACAAGCGGCACGGCAAGATCCTGTATACGCCTGAGTGCCGGACGGGCGTGATCAAAGGCGTAGTTTTCCTGATCAAGCAGCGTTCCATCGAGGTCGGTAAAGATGAGTAAAAAAGGACCTTTTTTTAGTCGTTCGGCTGTCATCATTTCTTTTTCGGTTTTCTGTGAATTACGTGATGAAAGATTTTTTAATAGGATGACAAAGGCCGCCTTACGGTAACGAAATCAACAGAGACGGCGGCCTTGTTTGCCTTTCCTCTGGTCCGCCCGCTATATCAGCGGCAGGCTTCAGGTCTGATTAAAAGGACGGGAACATGGGCATCATGGAGAATTTGTAAAGCGACATTCCCAAACATTAACCGCTTCATGCCCGTGTAACCATGGGTCGCAATCACCATCAGGTTGACATCCTTTTCCTTTGCGTAGTCAATGATCGAATGGGCCGTATCGCCCTCCAGGATTTGTGTCCTGACTTTTGCGCCTTCAGCACTGAGTCGGGCTTGAACCTCATTAAGATACTGATTTGCTTTTTTCATCTGTCCGTTCTTGAGGCTGATCAGATCAAACCCTTCTTCAAGTAATACTGAAGGGATATCGATCACTTCCAAGAGAATGATCTCTTCAACCACACCTTTCTTGACCAGGTTCATTACATGGGGTAATGCGCATTCGGCAAGTTCGGAACCATCCAGAGGAACAAGAACCTTCTCGTACATTTTCGCACCTCCTTTCATTTTAATTGTGCTTGGTTAACAGTTGTTTACGATGATACAGATGACGTCATCTCTTTCCTTGCGTTTCATTCTGGTCAGGCAGGTTAACCTCCGACGACAGCATCAATTGCGGTGGAAGTGCCTGAGCCCCCAGGATGCTGACCAGTTCTTGTAAGCCGGCGCTGATGACTTGCAATTTTTCTGCGGGCAATTCTTCAAGACCAGTTACCAATAAACCCTGAGCGACCTGCGGTGCTTTGCACAACATGGCATTGCCGGCGCTTGTTAATTCCACATTGACGACCCGTCTGTCGTCTGTGGTGCGTATCCTTCTGACCAGCCCCTGCAATTCAAGACGATTTAGTATGCCGACGACGGTTGCCGGATGCAGGTAGAGTCGCTTCGCAAGATCTGACACCCTCAACGGTGATAATTCGCCAATTGTTTTCATGGTCCACAATTGTGGTCCTGTCAGTCCCGTCTTCCGTTTGGCCCGTTTCGACTGTTCATTGATGACATGAAAAACGCGTCTTATGTCATCGATAATATTTGAAACAACTACAGATTTCTTTGTCATGCCGATGCCTTTCCTTAATATTCCGCAGGATACCAGCGCCCGGATCGTCGTCTTTTGAATTAGTATAATAACCATTTCTATAATAATCAATTGACAAATTTTTTTAAAAACCGTTAAATTTTGTCAGTAAATTTTAAGATAGTCCGAAGATTAAAACGAATAACTAAAAGGACGTATCATCCAAGCCAGACCGATTGTTGAATGGGCAGGGTTCTTCGATAAGTTTCAAACGTGAGTTGCACCTCCGACTTATCCGGAACCCTGCTCTTTATATTCCCCGGATTAATATCCAACATTTATTATGAACGGCCCATGCGGAATAAGATTATCGAACAATCCGTTCTCTTTATCAGTGTTCTCAAATGGGTCATTTTAGCTTCAGGCATTGGATTTATTGTTGGTGTTGCGACAGCTGTTTTTCTGAAGCTCCTCAAGGCGAGCATTACCTTAACGGTTCAGAATCCATATTATTTTTACCTGCTGCCGATAGGTCTTTTTTTAAGTGCACTGATCGTTAAATACCTGGCGCGGGAAGCCGGCGGATATGGAATCGAAAGGGTAATCGAATCTGTACATAAAAAAGCCGGCAGGATTAAAGCGGTTGTCATTCCCGTCAAGCTGGCAGCCACAATATTGACAGCGGCGGTTGGCGGTTCGGTGGGACAGATCGGTCCTTGTGCCCAGATTGGGGGTGGCTTGGCGTCCGCCTGTGCGGAGCTTCTAAAGTTTGATGAGAATGACCGCAAGAAATTGGTTATTTGCGGCATCAGTGCAGGATTTTCATCCGTATTGGGCGCACCGGTTGCCGGCGCAATTTTCGGGGTAGAAGTACTCTTCGTAGGGTCAATTCTCTATGAGGTCCTGTTGCCGTCGTTTATTTCCGGTATCATCGGCTATCATACCGCATCAATATTCGGCATATCCTATTTCCATTATACGACACAGATCGTTCCGACATTCTCCGAGGCGTTTTTTTTGAAAATAGTCATCGCCGGTATTTTCTTTGGGTTATGTGCGATTTTTTTTATTGTTGCGATAACATCGATTGAAAGATTATCCGCTAAGCTCAGCATCTGGTCACCGATTAAGGGATTAATGGGCGGCATCATTCTGATCAGCCTGACGCTGCTTTTTTCGACAAGATATCTCGGACTTGGTCTGGAAACCATTCATGAGGTCCTGCAGGGCATCAAAATTGTCTCTTATGCCTTTCTCATGAAAACCGTTTTTACAGCCATAACCTTTGCATCGGGCGGAACTGGAGGAATCGTTGCACCAATTCTTTTCGTTGGTGCGACTGCCGGCAGTTTTTTCGGGGATTATTTAAGCCTCGACCGAGCTACTTTTGCGGCCATCGGTTTTGTCAGCGTCCTGGCCGGGGCGGCCAACACGCCGATTGCCATGAGCATTTTAGCCATTGAACTGTTCGGAAAAGAGATTGGCGCTTATGCCGCCATCGCATGCGTGATCAGTTTTCTTATAACCGGGCATCGCAGTATTTTTCATACGCAGATTATCGCAATGAAAAAGTCCTCTTCGGTTGATGTTGAACTTGGTATGGAGCTAAGTCAGACCAAAGCACGTTTCAAACGCAGAAAGAAAAGCCTGGTTGATAGGGGACTGCGTGTTTTGGGAAAGAAGATGGTGGACCATGATAATGACGAGGAATAAACAATCGATTAAATTGAATCATGTTGAATAAGCGTTTTTAAATACGGCATCAACTATGCGTCTTTTGGAGGTTTGGATATAAAACATTACATGGAAGCCATCAATATGAAAACCACGGCTCCGGCCAAATAACCCGTGATGGAGAGCAGAGTGATCTTTCTCAGGTACCAGATGAAGTCCATCCGTTCCAGACCCATGACGGCGATGCCCGCTGCGGAACCGATGATGAGGGCACTGCCGCCGGTTCCGGCGCAATAGGCAAGAAACAGCCAGAACATGCCCCCCGGTGCAAAAGGACCACCGCCGGTGGTAACCGGATACATGCCCTGAGCCGCGGCAACCAGAGGAACGTTATCGACAATGGCTGAAAGAAAACCGATCATCATGTTGATCATATAAACGCTGTATTCACCGGTAAATGCCCTGTCATAAGCCGATGCCGCCCCTCTGAGGAGCCCGGTTTCCTCCAGGGTGGATACGGCAAGCAGAATCCCAAGAAAAAAAAGAATGGATGCCGTATCGATTTTTCTTAAGACGGCCAGTACCGAAAGGGGACCTTTTTCTTCCAGGGGTTTGCGGCGGTGAATGAATTCGGTGATCATCCAGATGATGCTCAGGGAAAGCATCATACCCATAAAAGGAGGCAGATGGGTGATCGCCTTGAAAGCAGGTACGAGTAGCAGCCCTATCAATCCGATCAAGAAAACCAGGTGGCGCTCAAAAACGTTGCAGACGCTTGTCGAGTAATTAACCCCATCCTGCGACCGGGGCGGTTTAATTTCGCCTTTCAAATCTAAAGACAAAAACAGGATCGGTACAATCATGCAGACCAGACTGGGGATGATAACCGCCTTGATAATTTCAAGACTGTGTGGCAACTGTCCTTTGATCCAGAGCATGGTGGTGGTCACATCTCCAATCGGCGACCAGGCGCCGCCCGCATTGGCCGCGATGACCACAACGCCGGCATATAACCAGCGGGTATCCCGCTCCTGGATCATTTTCTTCAGAATTGAAATCATCACGATCGATGTCGTCAGATTATCCAGTACAGCGGAAAGAAAGAAGGTGACCGCACCGATCAACCATAACAGCTTGACCTTGTTTCGTGTTCTGATTTTTTCGATGATCACAGCGAATCCATCATGTGCGTCAACCAGTTCCACAATCGTCATGGCGCCCAGCAGAAAGAACAGAATACCGGCTATTTCGCTGAGGTGACGAAGAAGGACTTCATTGACATGTGCAGCGCCGTCCGCCAAGGCATAAAGGGTCCAGCAGATGACGCCGGTGAGCAGTGCAGATGCTGCTTTATCGATCTTCAGTGGATGTTCCAGTGCAATCAGCAAATAGCCGATTAAAAAAACGATCAAAATGGGAATTTCCATGAGGGTTCCTTTAAAAAATACCCATGGGTTCTAACGGATCTTTGCCGAAAAGGAGCGCTT
>CAZBQX010000071.1:0-9639 GCA_964494155.1 uncultured Syntrophales bacterium | reverse complement strand
GGCGATGGCGGCAGGGAAGGCGACCGTCGAAGTGATGACGCAGGAGGGCGTTATTTCGCACGGGGCAGATATGGGTGTTTATCTGAAAGATAAACTCAATGAACTCAGGAAATGGCATAGTTGCATCAAGGATGTTCGAGGTCGCGGCTTGATCATCGGGGTTGAATTGGATAAAGAAGTCGCCGATATCATTAATCGGTGCATTGAAAAGGAGGTGCTCATTGGATCAGCCGGAACCCATGTTTTGCGCTTCCTGCCGCCCTTGATTGTTGAAAAGAACGACGTGGATCGACTCATCATCACCCTGGACGGGGTTCTGGAGGACGCATGAAGAAAGACCTGTTATCGGAATATGAACTGGAAAAGGCCGATTTCGATCAGATATTCGAGCGGGCCGCAGTGTTGAAGGATATGCACCGCAAAGGTTTTCATCCGCCGACGCTTTCCGGGAAAGTGCTGGGGATGATTTTCGACAAGGCCTCGACGAGAACCCGCCTGTCTTTTGAAGTCGGCATGTATCAGTTGGGCGGAACAGCGCTTTTCCTCAGCGGCCGTGACACACAGATCGGAAGAGGTGAAACCATTGCCGATACGGCCCAGGTCATGTCGCGTTATCTTGATGGGATCATGATCCGTACCTTCAGTCAGGAAATGGTCGAAGAATTTGCACGAAACGCCTCGATTCCCGTGATAAATGGTTTGACAGATCTCCTGCATCCATGTCAAATACTCACCGATATTTTTACGATTATCGAAAAGAAAGGCGCCTATGAGGGAATCAAGGTCGCCTATATCGGGGACGGGAACAACATCGCGAATTCGTGGATCAATGCGGCGGTGAAGCTGCCGATTAAACTCAACCTGGCCTGCCCGGTGGGATACGATCCGAAGCCGGAGATTTTTAACCGAGCCCTTAACGAGTCAAAACTGGGGGTCGATTTATATCGTGACCCTGCCGAAGCGGTGAAAGGGGCCGATGTCCTTTATACGGACGTCTGGGCCAGCATGGGGCAGGAAGACGAACATGCGGAAAGAGTAAAGATTTTTCAGAATTACCAGATTAACGATCAACTGGTTGAGCAGGCCGCCCGGGATGCCATTGTCATGCACTGCCTGCCCGCCCATCGGGGTGAAGAAATCACGGCAGGTGTCATCGATGGACCGCGGTCAATCATTTTTGACCAGGCGGAAAATCGGCTGCACGTGCAGAAAGCCATTTTGGAAACATTGATGTCAGGAGGAAGTGAAAAGTGAAGGGTGATGTAAAAAAAGTCGTTCTCGCCTATTCGGGCGGGCTGGATACGTCGGTCATCGTGCGTTGGTTGCTGGAAACCTATGGGTGTGAAGTAATCTGTTTCGCCGCCGATGTGGGACAGAAGGAAGAACTGGACGGACTGGAAGCCAAGGCCATCAACACCGGGGCCTCGAAAATCTATATTGATGACCTGCGGGAGGAATTTGCCCGGGATTTCATTTTCCCGGCCCTACGGGCCAATGCCATCTATGAAGGCACGTATCTGCTGGGAACATCCTTGGCCCGGCCGTTAATTGCCAAGCGTCAGGTAGAAATCGCCGCCCTGGAGGGCGCCGATGCGGTATGTCATGGCGCAACGGGGAAGGGGAACGACCAGGTGCGTTTTGAGCTGACCTACATGGCCCTTAATCCGCACATTCGTATCATCTCGGCCTGGAAGGACCCCAACTGGACATTCAATTCACGGGAATCGATGTTTGACTATGCGGAAAAGCACGGGATTCCCCTGCCGCTGACCAAGGATAAACCCTACAGCAGTGATCGCAATTCACTCCATATTTCCCATGAGGGGGCCATTCTTGAAGATCCCTGGGCGGAACCGCCGGAAGACATTTTTATCCTGACCAAGTCGCCCGAGAATGCGCCGGATAAACCGACTTATGTCGAAATCGAGTTTGAGCAGGGTAACCCTGTCGCCATCGACGGGCAGAAAATGAGTCCGGCGAACTTGATGGATTACATCAACACGATTGCCGGCGAGAACGGCGTCGGACGTGTGGATCTTGTGGAAAACCGCTTTGTCGGCATGAAGTCGCGCGGCGTGTATGAAACCCCCGGCGGCACCGTGCTGTGGGCGGCGCACCGGGGCCTCGAATCGCTGACCATGGACCGGGAAGTGATGCTCATGCGGGATTCCCTGATTCCGAAATACGCCCAGCTCGTATACAACGGCTTCTGGTATGCCCCGGAGATGACGGCGCTGCAGACGTTTATTGACCAGACCCAGGAAAACGTGACCGGCACGGCACGAATGAAACTCTACAAGGGCAATTGTATCCTGGTCGGACGGAAATCGCCTTTTTCCCTGTACCGTGAGGACTTCGCGACCTTTGAAAAGGATCAGGTTTACAACCAGATGGATGCGACGGGCTTCATTCGCCTCAACGCCCTGCGCCTGCGTATCCAGGCGATGAAAAGAGAAAAAATGAAGTAATATCCGTGTGTCATTCCGGGCATGCGCAGCGCGACCCGGAATCCGTTTGCGGTGTGGATTTTTATCCCGGGGCGCGGGCAAAGAAGAACCAAGTTTATGCCGGATCATGGATCAAGAGGTTGTGTCATAAACCTCAATTCAAATTCGTGGTCATTCTGAACGAAGTGAAGAATCTCATCATAACGGTGTGTTGAAGTGAAGAGATCCTTGGGCTGACGCCTCAGAATGACATGACGATGGAGCATCCGGTCCAGGGTAACTTATAATCGACAAACAGCCTAAAAAATGACCAGGCGGTACCAGATGGGTGACAAAGCCAAACCATGGGGTGGACGGTTTAAAGAAGCGACGGACAAACAGGTCGAACTGTTTACGGCTTCTCTTCATTACGACCGGCGATTGTACGGCTACGACATCGAAGGAAGCATTGCCCATGCGAAAATGCTTGTTCGCCAGGAAATCATCTCGCCGGAAGAAGGTAAAGTCATTATCCGGGGATTGAAGGACATCCGTAAGGATATCGAAGCGGGACGCTTCATCTTTTCCCATGAAGATGAAGACATCCACATGGCCATTGAGAAGGCGCTCATTCAGAAAACAGGGGAGGTCGGCGGGAAGCTACATACGGGACGCAGCCGCAACGACCAGGTTGCCCTGGATGTCCGGATGTATGTCCGGGATGAAATGAAGAACATCGGCTCGGCCTTGGAGACACTCAAATCAACCCTGGTTGATTTGGCCGGGACCGAGAAAAACACCATTCTTCCGGGTTATACACATCTGCAGAAGGCGCAGCCGGTTCTCCTCGGCCATTATTTTCTGGCTTACTGGGAAATGTTTGACCGGGACGCAGACCGTCTGCGGGATTGCTTCCGCCGGGTAAACGTGATGCCCCTGGGGGCTGCCGCCCTGGCCGGCACCTCTTTACCGATTGACCGCTCTTTTGTCGCCAAACTGCTGCGTTTCCCGGCCATTACCGCCAATAGCATGGACACAGTTTCCGACCGGGATTACATTGCGGAGGTCATTTTTGACCTGTCCCTGGTGATGATGCACATGAGCCGCCTCTGCGAAGATATGATCCTCTGGTCAACCGATGAATTCAAATACATGGAAATCTCCGATGCGTTCACCACCGGCAGCAGCATCATGCCCCAGAAAAAAAACCCGGACGTGGCGGAGTTGATCCGGGGCAAAACCGGCCGGGTTTACGGCGATCTCACGGCGATTCTGACGATCCTCAAGGGCCTGCCCATGACCTATAATCGCGATCTGCAGGAAGACAAGGAACCCTTGTTCGACGCCATCGACACGGTCAACGCCTCGTTGTCTGTTTTGGCGGCCATGCTGAAAGGGATCTCCTTTAATCGGGAAAGAATGAAGGCAGAGGCGGGTCTCGGTTTTTCCACGGCGACCGATGTGGCGGAATATCTCGTCGGACAAGGGGTGCCGTTTCGGGAAGCTCACGGGATAGTCGGCCGACTGGTTTCCTATTGCATCAAGAAGAAGTGCAGCCTTTTTGATATCACACTGGAAGAGTACCGGAGTTTCTACTCCGGATTCGGCGCAGATATATTCAAAGTGATTACCGTTGAGCATTCGGTCAATGCCAGACAAAGCGCCGGCGGTACGGCGGAAAAGAATGTGTTGAAAAAAATTTCCGAAATTGAGGGTTCATGAAAAAGCAAATTCATATTGCGTTGATCATCGCCGTTCTTTTTTTCATGATGGCAATCTTATCCGCTTGCGGCAAGGTCGGAGATCCCAAGCCCACACAGGTGGTCAAGGCTCAGAAAAGACTTTCCACCCTGTCTTTGGATCAATCCGAATGCGGGGTGATCCTGACATGGAATATGAATGAATACAAGCAGTTGCCGAATATGGTCAAAATTTACCGTTCGGATTTTAATATTGCGGATGGCGACTGCAAGGACTGCCCGGGTACACGACATGTCATTGCGGAATTGATGCGTTCGGATTTGGCCTACATCCGGGAATATGACGGGAGTTACGTTTATTTTGATAAAAAGGTGCAGAAGGATTTCGTATATAAATATGTCATCGTTGTCTGCGGAGAGAAGAACATATGCGGTGAGCCCTCCGATGAATCCGAAATCAGGTTTACCTACTCGATGGAAAATTGCCCATGAATGACTTTCAGTACCGGAACAAGCAACTTTTCTGTGAGGACGTTCCGATTCAAAGGATTGCCGAGGATGTGGGGACGCCTTTTTATGCCTACAGTTATCAAACCCTGGTGCGCCATTTCCGGGTTTTCGACGGGGCATTCAAGGATCTGCCTCACCTGACCTGCTTTGCCGTCAAAGCGAATTCCAATCTGGCCATTCTTCGTCTGTTCATTGAGGAAGGCGGCGGCGTCGATATCGTTTCCGGGGGAGAGCTTTATCGGGCGCTTCAGGCAGGCGCGGACCCCCGGAAAATTGTTTATTCCGGCGTCGGCAAGAAAGTCGAAGAAATCGAATATGCCCTGAACACGGGCATCCTGATGTTCAACGTCGAATCCTCGCAGGAACTGGAGGCGATCAGCGCCTGCGCCGAAAGGATGGGTAAGACGGCGGGCATTGCCTTGCGAATCAATCCGGATGTCGACGCCCAGACACATCCCCATATTTCCACCGGTCTGAAGGAAAACAAATTCGGGATCAACATCGAAAAATCCCTGGAGGAATACCGTCGTGCGCGATCCCTGAAGAATATCGACGTCATGGGGGTCAGTTGCCATATCGGGTCCCAGATTACCAAGACGTTGCCGTTTATTGATGCCTTTCAACGGTTGAAAATGTTGCTTTCACAACTTCAGACCGAGGGCTTCCATATCCGCTATCTTGATCTTGGCGGGGGGTTGGGTATTACCTACAAGGACGAAACGCCGCCTCATCCCGTGGAATATGCTCAGGCGTTGATGGCGTTATCGCGGGATATTCCCTGTACTTTTATTTTTGAACCGGGTCGCGTCCTCGTCGGAAACGCCGGTGCCCTGATCACAAAAGTCCTCTATAGAAAAAACGTGGAACACAAGGCGTTTGTCATCGTTGATGCGGGGATGAATGATCTGATTCGTCCGAGTCTGTATGATTCTTATCATCGGATTTTGCCGGTTGTGGAAAGGGATCAAACTGAAATTACGGCGGACGTCGTCGGACCGATCTGTGAGTCCGGTGACTTCCTTGCCAAAAAGCGAACCATGGCCGACGTGGCTCAGGGAGATTTGATTGCGGTCATGAGTGCCGGCGCCTATGGTTTTGCCATGTCGTCCAATTACAACTCACGCCCCCGGGTGGCGGAAGTGCTCGTCCGTGACGATCAATATTATGTTGTCCGGAAACGGGAAACGTACGCCGATCTGGTCCGGGGTGAGGTTATACCGGAATTTCACAGCTAAGGAGGTTATATGTTTAAGGGAGCAATCGTCGCCATTGTCACGCCTTTCAAAAACGGCCGGATCGACGAGGAGGCGTTAAGAAAGTTAATAGAATTCCAGATCGAGGGCGGAACGTCGGGCATCGTGCCCTGCGGCACGACCGGCGAGTCAGCCACACTGAGCCATGAAGAGCATGACCGGGTCATCGAGATCACCATCGACGCGGCAAAAAAGCGCGTTCCGGTTATCGCCGGGACCGGCTCGAACAGCACGGCGGAAGCCCTGCGGTTAACAAAGCATGCCTATGAAGCCGGGGCGGACGGGGCACTCATCGTATGTCCCTACTACAACAAACCGACCCAGGAGGGGCTGTACCAGCATTACAAGGCCATTGCCGAAGCCGTGCCTATTCCGATTGTTGTTTATAATATTCCCGGCAGAACAGGAATCAATCTCAATCCGGATATCCTGGCCCGGCTGGCTGAAATTCCGAACATCGTGGGCGTCAAGGAAGCGGCGGGTTCCATCAAGCAGATGAGTGATATGATCGGGATGTGCAAATCTGATTTCGACGTCCTGTCCGGCGACGACGCATTCACGCTTCCCCTTCTGGCCTTGGGCGGCAAGGGCGTTGTTTCGGTGATTTCTAACATTGCCCCGGCTGACATGGCGGACATGGTCAAGGCCTTTGAAGCGGGTGATCTGGCAAAGGCGCGTCAGCTTCACTACAAGATGATCCCCCTGATTGACTGTCTGTTCATTGAAACCAATCCCGTGCCGGTTAAGGCGGCCCTGTCGATGATGGGACTGATCGAATACGAAATGCGCCTGCCTTTGTGCAAGCTGACCCAGAACAGTTACGACAAACTGAAGAAAGCCATGGCCGATTACGGTCTTCTTTCTTAGGATTTAAGGAGTTGGAGATGGTTAAAGCAATCGTAACCGGGGTCGGGGGTCGGATGGGCAATCGCATTCTTACCCTGGCGGCCGAAACGGAAGGTGTTGAAGTCGTTGGCGCCGTGGAGCAGCAGGGACACGCCCTGGTCGGTTCCGATGTCGGAGCCAATTTCGGCGGCGGCAAGTTTTGTGTGATTGTCGAGAGTGATCTTCGGAAATGTATCGATAAGGGCGATGTGGTCATCGATTTTACCCATCACGAAGCATCGATGACACATATCGAAATGGCTGCCGCACACGGCAAGTCGATCGTCGTCGGCAGCACGGGTTTTTCAGCGGATGAAATGGACAAAATCCGGATCCTGGCTAAAGATGTAAAATGTGTTTTATCTCCGAATATGAGCGTCGGCGTGAACATCATGTTCAAAGTCATTGCCTCGGTAGCAGAAATTTTAGGCGATGAATACGATGTGGAAATCGTCGAGGCCCATCACCGGCTGAAAAAAGACGCGCCAAGCGGCACGGCCATGAAAATGGCTCAGATTCTCGCGGAGAGTCTGGGGCGTGATCTTGAAGAGACCGGCGTCTATACGCGCAAGGGCCTGATCGGTGAGCGAACGCAAAAGGAAATCGGCATTCAGACCGTCCGTGCCGGCGACATCGTCGGCGAGCACACGGTGCTGTTCGGTGGCGTCGGCGAACGTCTTGAATTCATCCATCGCGCCCACAACCGCGATAATTTCGCCCGGGGAGCGATCCGGGCGGCAAAATGGGTCGTCGCGCAGCAAAACGGCCTGTACGATATGCAGGATGTGCTGGGGCTTAAGGGCAGGAATCTGAACGCCGTGTAGGATAAAGGCGGGGATCGGCAATGCAGAATGTGCCTCTCAACGGATGTGAGGCCGGGTCATGGAAGAGTGGGGAACGATAGCACATCTGGGGATCGGATCGAATGAGAATTCGCCGTATGAGCGGTGCATCGAAGGTATCCAGAAGTTATCCCTGATCAATGCAATCCGCTTGATTCAATGCTCAAATTTTTATCGAACGGAACCCGTTGGATTAAAGCGTCAGGAATGGTTCATTAACGCAGTCCTTGAGATCCGAACGCTACTGTCTCCTTATGATCTTCTGTCGGCGCTGCAAAATGTTGAACGGAAGATGGGGCGCGTCAAAACGGTAAAAAACGGGCCCAGGGTCATTGATTTAGATATTCTGCTTTATAATCAGGATGTGATATCGGATGAGGATCGCTTGATCATTCCCCATCCGGCGTTCCACAAGCGCAGGTTTGTCCTCGTCCCCATGAATGATGTTGCGTCATATGTGATTCATCCGGCATTCGGCGTTTCCATGAAGGGGCTCCTGGACCGCTGCAAGGATAAAAGCGTTGTTGAATGGTTTGCGGACCCGGTTCGTTTTGGATGAGCATTTTGCACAGGGTGCGCAGGAAATATAAATCAAGGGAATGATATGAACATCATCAAACTGGTCATCATCGCCGGGCTCCTTTATCTTGCTTATCGCGTTTACCGTTTTCTGCGGATGCCCGCTCAAAAAGCGGAACCGAAAGTGCTGCGCAGAAAAGAAGTCAAAGGGATAGACCTGGTGGAGGATCCCGTATGCCACACCTACATTCCTTTGAGCAGTGTCTATAAAAAAGTTGTGCGGGAAGACGGCGAAACCGTTTATTTTTGCAGTCAGAAATGTTTTGAACAATATAAGAGTCAAACGAATCAGGAGGATATATGAAATTTTTTATCGATACGGCCAATATTGCGGAAATCAAGGAAGGAATCAGCCTGGGCATGGTGGATGGCGTGACCACGAATCCGTCCCTGGTTGCGAAAGAAAACAGGAAGTTCGACGATGTGGTTAAAGAAATACTTAAGATCGTCGAAGGTCCGGTCAGTCTTGAGGTCATCAGTCTGGAGGCCAAAGGCATGGTCACGGAAGCGAAAAAACTGGCCAAATTAGGCAAACAGGTGGTGATTAAGATTCCCATGACCACGGAAGGCCTGAAAGCAACCAAAATGCTTGCCGAAGAGGGCATCCCCGTCAATCAGACCCTGATTTTCTCCCCCCTGCAGGCGCTCATGGCGGCCAAAGCCGGGGCGGCCTATGTGAGCCCCTTCGTGGGACGGCTGGATGATATCGCACACGACGGCATGGAGATTTGCGAACAGATCATCCAAATTTTCGACAATTACGAATTCTCGACTGAAATCATCGTGGCCAGCATCCGTCACCCCCGCCATGTTCTGGCGGCGGCCATGATGGGTGCGGATATCGCGACGATTCCCTTCAAGGTCATTACACAGTTGGCGCAGCATCCCTTAACGGATAAGGGCATCAGCCTTTTCCTGGAAGACTGGAAAAAGGTGCCGCAAAAATAAGTCAGATTTGGGCGATGATAGATTATCTTAAAAAGACTTTTGATCGCATTCCCCTGGCATCGGCGGAGAGGGAGATTATCAATCTGCCCAATGCGATTACCCTTCTGCGGATTGGGCTCATTCCCGTACTCTTTTTTCTTTTGACCTCACCCGGCGAGACCTGGAGCTTAATCATCGCCACCATTTTTGTCTGTGCGGCCTTAACCGATCTTCTGGACGGCTACATTGCCAGAAGGTACCAGATCGTCACCACCATGGGGAAGTTTCTTGATCCCGTGGCGGATAAAATCATCGTCAACACGGCCATGATCCTGATGATCCCCATCGGGCGGATTCCTGCATGGATGGTCGCCATCATTATCATCCGGGATTTCGTGGTGGACGGCATGCGCAGCATCGCTTCTTCCGAGGGTGTCGTCATTGACGCCAGCAACCTGGGGAAGCAAAAGACCCTCTGCCAGATTTTTGCCGTAACGGCCTTGATGATCCACTATCC
>CAZBQX010000070.1:0-9911 GCA_964494155.1 uncultured Syntrophales bacterium | reverse complement strand
CAGGGCTCAGGAAAAATCATCCTGCCGGACGGAAAGGAAATGCGGGTCAATTTCGCCCAGACCAACGGCCGTGCCTTTAAGGGCGCATCGTCGTGTCTGTTGGAAAACGGTAAGATCACCTCTTCCCAAGTGTCGCACCAGAAGGTAAAGAAGTATCTGCAGGAACATCCGGAAGACCTGGAACTGCTTTACAGAAACGAGAGCTATATCTTCTTCCGTGTTGTGGAAGTCGGCCCCGTCGGGGCGCTGGATGTCCCGCTGACGGGTGGCAGATCGCTGGCGGCAGACCCCGCCGTTTTTCCCAGGGGCGGGCTTGCCTTCATCAACCTCCGCAAGCCGGTTCTGGATGAGACGGGGAACCTTCTTTCCTGGGAGCCCTTTTACCGTTTTACACTTCTGCAGGACACCGGCGGCATGATCAAGGGACCCGGCCGTATCGATCTTTTCTGCGGTTCCGGCATGGACGCCGAACACATTGCCGGCAGCATCAAGGAAAAGGGCACGTTGTATTTCCTGGTGAAAAAAAGACATCAAAACAGATTCCTGCTGCTTCGGCGCAATGAAAAATGAACTTTTAATAGCGTTCATTATAGTAATGGTTTCAACTTCCTACGGCCGTGCATCAATCTTCGCCTGTTCCGGAACCACCGGACAGTAGATCGCCTCACGGTCGTCGTTCATCCCGATGGGTTGTTCCGTTCTGAGCAGTTTCAGCCACACTCGGATATTGTCCAGGATGATAATCACAACCAGCACCAGGATGGCCAGACTCAACCAGGCGTTGAGCATCTGGTCTTTCCCCAGGTAGGTCTGTATGTTCATGACGCCGGCGGCGAACGTCGTGACCGTAATCAGGATGCAGGGGATCAGGGTGATGAGGGCGTAAACCTTTTTTTGTCCGATCCGCAGGATGATCGTCGTGCCGATGGCCAGGGCCAGGGCGGACAGGGTCTGGTTTGTGGCGCCGAACATGGGCCAGATGGAGGAAATGTCGCCGGTATAGAGCAGGTAGCCCCAAGCCAGCGAAACGAGGGCGCTGGTGACCACAGAACCGGGTATCCAGTCCTTCCGGCTCAACGGTTGATAGGCGTAACCGAGAATATCCTGCAAAATATAGCGGGCCACGCGGGTTCCGGCATCGATCGTGGTCAGAATGAAGAGGGCCTCGAACATGATGATGAACTGGAACCAGTACTTCATGGTATGGCGGAGGCCTTCACTGATGTTGGCAAAGATATGGGACATGCCGACCGCCAGCGAGATGGCGCCCCCGGGCCGATGGGCGACGTCAAGCCCCACCAGTTGATTCAGGACGGGCAGGTCGACGATCTGCATATTCAATTTTTGAAAGGCTTCGGCGGAGGTGTTGATCGCGAAATAATCCCCGGGGATGAGGGTAACAGCGGCCAGGAGGGACATCACCGCCACAAAGGATTCCGTCAGCATGGCGCCGTAGCTGATCATGGGAATTTCCGTCTCATGTTCCACCATTTTCGGCGTTGTTCCCGAACCGATCAGGGCATGAAAGCCCGAAATGGCGCCACAGGCGATGGTGATAAACACGTAGGGCCACCAGGGACCGGGGATAATGGGACCACCCCCGGACATGAACGAGGTCGTGAAGGGCATTTTGATGGTCGGATTGACGAAAAACAGTCCGATGGCCAGGGCGGCGACGACGCCGATCTTCATGAAGGTACTTAGGTAATCGCGTGGCGCCAGAAGCAACCACACGGGAATGGCAGCCGCACAGAAACCGTATAAGGGCAAAAGAATCGACATCTGCTTTTTGTCGAAGGTAAACCAGGCGGCGATACCCGAATCGGCAATATAGGGTCCCAGAAAAACGGCGAGGCAAACCATCGTCACGCCGGCAATGGAACCCGACAGAATGGCGCCCGGTCTGATCTTAAACATGTACATGCCGATGACCATTGCAATCGGGACCGTCATGGCAATGGAAAAGACCCCCCACGGGTTATTGAACAGGGAATTGACGACCGCCACACCCAGACCGGCCAAAGCGCATATGATGATGAAAAGGATCACCACAGCGGTCACCGCGCCGGTAATCCGGCTGACATCCCTTTCGGCAATGACCGACAGGGACTGCCCCTTGTGACGGTAGGAAGCGAACAGGATAATCATGTCATGAACGCAACCGGCGAAGACCGAACCCAGGAGAATCCAGAAGAAACCCGGCCCCCAGCCGTACTGGGCAGCCAGGACCGGCCCGATCATGGGACCAGCGCCGGCGATGGCGGCAAAATGATGTCCGAAGACGACCCATTTGTTGGTCGGTACGTAGTTCTGACCGTCATTGCAGGTAACGGACGGGGCGATGTTCCGATCGTCCAGCATGAGAACTTTCGCTGCGATAAAGGCCGCATAATAACGATAAGCCAATGCAAATACGCATAAACTGGCGATTAATAGATACAGCGCGCTCATGAAAGATTCTCCTTGGGGATGATGATGGAAATGTTGGACCTGTACGTATCATTTTATAAATAAAACGTCCAGTTACAGTTTATGTGCTTCGTAGTTTGTCCGGTTGAGGTCAGGTGTTCAGAATAAACGCCTCGATTGCGCGCATGTACGCCATAAGCCCCTGCATCAGCAGATCGTTGTGACCGGCCCGGGGAATGAAATGCGCGAATTTTTGAGCGGCACCGGAGAGATCGTAAAGCGTTCGTCCCTCCGAAAAGGGAATGATCTCGTCCTGCTCGCCGTGGATGATAAGGGTAGGGATTTTAATTTCTATGATTTTAATATCGTTTCCGAAACCGACCGGTTCGGGATCATATTCCAGCAGGTAAGCCATACCTATCCTGCGTAACTGGTTTTGCACCGAGGCAAAGCCGCTTTCCACGATCAACCCCGCTAACTGCTCTGCATAATGATACGCGATTTCAATGGCCGGGGCGCTTCCCAGTGAGCGCCCCATGACATAACGTTTCCCACTGAATTGTCGTGCATCAAGAAAATCCGTAAACCCATGATAAAGAGGATGGGCGTCCCGGATCATGGCGCTTCCGGTCGGGCTTCCATCGCTCATGCCGTAGCCCCGGTAATCCGTCACGAACAGATTCAGACCCAGCTTGCGGTAAACCGGAGCGACATAATCGTAATCCGGTGCCGTCTCCCCATTGCCATGGAAAAAGAGAATATTCGGTGCATCAGGTCGGAAGGGATAGAAACGACAGCCGATGGCGATCCCCGGTTCCAAGGGAATGAAGTAATTCAATGCGGCTGGGTTTTCCGTGTCTTCAATGAATTCGCGGCGAGGGAAAAACAGCCTTTGGATGATATCCGGGTGGTCGTAGAACCGCAGCCCTTTTTCAAAATCGGTCATTTGTCGTCCCCAGGTTATGCAAATTAGATGGATCAGCCGAACTTGTTCATATCACAATTCATTCCATCACTCCAATAAGGACCGGAACGCAAGCGAAGAGAAATGTATTAAAAAAAGGTAGGACAAAGAGGTTGACAAGCATCAACGGCAATGGATATGGGAGTAAGGTGACGTTGAGATTGAGTCACAGCGAGACGGTTTAAACCGCACCTGAGCATATCAAGCCGGATATGAGAAGCTTATAGAGCAAGATGGAATATTGAGAGAGAATCAACCATGCTGGATTTAGAATCGGCGCCCGTGGTGGGAAAGGGTTTGCATCGCGTCTGTTACGGCCATCCGCTGGATAAACGTTTATGTGTTAAGGTTCTGCTGCCGCTGCAATCCAAGACGCCCCTGATTGAGGCCGAACGGGAAGTTAAGTATTACCGACGCCTTGAAAAAAAGAATGTTCCCTGGACCATGCTGCCGGCATTTTACGGTGAGATCGCGACGAATCGCGGTCCGGGATATCTGTTTGATCTGGTCCGCGATGATGATGGTTGTGTTTCCCAACCCCTCACATATTATCTGTCAAACCCCGGGGAAACGGCTGCCCACGGCGAGGCATTGTCACGGGCCTTCGACGCGCTGCAAACATACCTTCTGCAGTGGAAGATCATTACCATGACCATCAAGGCCAAAAATATCCTTTATCAGCGGCGCGGCAAAAGTGAGGGCCGACTGGTGATCGTGGACAATATCGGTAATTCCGATTTGATTCCCATCTGCAACTATGTCGATTTTATGGCGGAGAGAAAAATACGGCGCAAGTGGCGCCGTTTCGAAGCCATGCTGGTCAAGGAATACCCTGAGAACGAACTGGTGAAGCGGAAATTCGGTCGTTCCGTTGCCTGACAGCATTCAAGATTATGGCGATCAACGGGATTCCCGGATGAAGCAACGCGGATCTTCAGCGAGGTAATCACCGCTGTAAGCCAGAGCGCGGCCCCGGCAGCCTCCACAGATTTTGCGATACTGACAGTCGCCGCAGAGTCCTTTCAGCATGTTTTCCCGGTTTCTCAGGTTGCGAAACACACTGGAGGTCTCATAGATGGACTTGAAAGACTGGTTTCTCACATTGCCGCCGCTGATTTCAACAAAAGGGCAAGGCCAGACATCGCCGTTGGCCTTGATGTATGCAAAGCCCCGCCCGGCGGCGCAGCCGTGGAAGACCTGTTCCGCCGCACGCCGCCACAGACCGCTGGTGCAGCGCTTTTTTTCCAGGAGATACGGCCAGTACTGGGGTCCCGCAACGGGTTCAACGATGGTCTTGCAGCTCTTCTGTTTCCGCGAAATCAGCTCGCTCAATTGCCTGTTTGCTGCTTTCTTAAGGGTGGCGTTTTTGATTTTTTCCCCCCGGCCTACGGCTACGAGTTGATACATGAGCATGATTCCTCCGTCCACCTTGTCGACGAAATCGATCAGATCTTCCAAATCGGGCATGTTGTATTCCATAGCCGTGGTGTTGATCTGCAGAAGAATTCCCGCCTTTTGGGTGGCGTCGATCGCCCGCTGAACCAGGTCGAAGCCTTCGACTGTATTCCGGATAAAGTTATGTCGTTCGGGGTTGGGCGAATCTAAGCTGATGGCGTTGCAAACCACGCCGTGATCCTTCAGTTTCCAGGCCATTTCCTCGTCGATGAGTGTACCGTTGGTGGCGATGATGTTGGCAAACCCGACATGCTGTGAATGGCGGAGGAGTTCAAAAATATCGGGCCGAACAAGCGGTTCCCCTCCCGTATAGACGAGGGTACGGAAGGCGCTCACCTCGGCAATCTGATCGATGAGCTTTTTCCCCTCATCGGTGGTCAACTCGTTCGGGCCGGGTTTACCGCTTACCGCATGGCAGTGGATGCAGGTCAGGTTGCATGCGGAGGTCACTTCCCATACGGGATGACCGGGATAGCCGATGCAACCCATGCCGGTGGCACCGTTGGAAACGGGGATGGAAGAAAAAGCATGACGGTACAGCCACAAGGGGAATTTCTTCCAGCCGTTTAAGTAGGTCATGAGCAGAACACTTCCCAACTGGCGGAGCAGCAGCGACGGGGGATAAAAAAAGGGTTTGATTGGCGCGCGATGGTCAAAGATGGTCATTTGTTCTCATATCCACAAGGTTTATTCAAAGATTATTCTTTCAGCTCAGGGCATAAATAAAGGCACCGGTGGTACCCAGATTGACGGCAATGTTCATCCCACAAAGGATTTCCAGGGTTTCGAGTTTTCGGTGCCAGTTTCTGAAGATGAGGAAAAGGCTCAGCAGGGAAATAAAAAATACCGGCACATAAACATGCAGTACTTTTAAGGGAACGCCGCCGTAGATGGACGCTAAGATAGTGATCCAAGCGGCAACGGAAACCATGATGAACAGGAGCATTCCCTTTTCCCACCCCAGGCGCACCAGGAGGTTTCTTTTTCCGACAGATTTGTCGGCTTCGTAGTCGGGAAATTCATTCAGCAGAATCACGTTGAAGATGGTCAGCGCAATCGGGGGGCTGATCCAGTGAACCAAGGGATGAAAATATCCGGCCTGCAGATAAAACGCCGTCGCAACGGGAAGCCAGCCGTAGCAAAAGGCGATGAACAGCTCGCCACAACCCCGTTCGACGAGCCGTATCGGTTTGGTGGAGTAGAAAAAGCCTGACAGTGCTCCCAGACAACCAAGCAGCAGGGTGTAAGGGCCGGTACGGTATACGAACTGAAGAATCAATCCAACCCCCCCTGCCAAAAGGATTGCAACAATGCTGGTCACCAGAGGTATCCGCCGTGCCAAAATTTTGGCCGGCATAATACCGGATCCGCCGGAGAAACGACTGTTGAACTTCGCTTTGGAGAGAGAATCTTCTTTGTAATCGAAGTATTCACCGGCGTGGTAGGTCGAAAGCAGAATAAGAAAAACGGCCAGGGCGCCCAAGAAAAAAAACGAGTCGAGAAAAATGCCGTCTGTTTTCCAGGCCAGGTAGGTTCCCAGGCAGAAGGGAAGAATACCCACCGTATGAAAGGGCGGCCTCGACAGACTGATCCACGCAAGGGACTTTCTGGTGATGCGCCAAAGAGGGGTTGTTCTTGTAAGATCCTGAATTCTTTCCATGATATAAAAAAGAGAAAACCTGGGTCGCGTTGTTGTTTCCCGTAAGCAATCAGTGAAAGTTCACATGAATGAATTTATTGGATTCCCCCTAACACAAAGGTCGGCGGGTGTCAATTTTGTGAATTTTTAATTTTTTTCGGTGAGAATGTTTAAATTTGCTTGATTGTTGAATCCCTTTGTGGTAGCGATACTGCAACGTATGTCGTATTGAGATATGTTCCTATCGCCAGTTCACAGTGATTATCTTATTTAGTTGTAGGTGTTGTCAGTTCAGTTTCAAGGTTAGGTTTTACAGATTTTGTCGTAGCGTATCAAGCAAGGCCAGAGGCAATTAGCTGGAAGGAAGCGTCGTTTCAGGGGTATTGCTGGACAACATTAAAACCATTGAAAGGGGGACATGTAAGGATGACAAAGGCAGATCTGGTTTCAGTTATGGCGGAGGAGACAGGGATCACCAAGGCTGCGGCGGCGGACGCACTGGAAGTATTCATGGCGACTGTGGCGCAGGAGCTGAAGAAGAACGGGAAATTCGGCTTGGTCGGATTCGGTTCATTCAGCGTGGTCAAGAGGAAGGCAAGAACGGGCATCAATCCTCAGACCAAAAAACCGATTAAGATTCCTGCGAAGAAGGTCGTAAAATTCAGACCCGGCAAGCAATTATCCGATAAAGTAAAATAAAAACAACGGGATGAAAAAGAGCCTCCGGTGATCAGTCGCCGGGGGCTTTTTTTATGGCGACGAGAGGAGAAAGATGCGCAAAGGTGCTGATACATCTCAGACGGCGCCAATCCACATATTCGATGGCAAGGATCGATCATGGACGCAATTGTGCTGGGTAATGTGACCCTCGATATCCTTTGCTGCCACGTGGAAGCGGTGCCCCGTTATGATTCGCTGCCCTTCGACAAAGCCGTGATCGCTCCCGGAGGATGTGGCTCCAATGTGGCCGTCGGCCTTTGTGCCTTGGGTATCGCCACCGCCTTGGCGGCATGCGTGGCGGCGGGAGAAGCGTACGCCGTGATGGACTCCGTCTGGCGAAGAGTGGGACTGGATACCCGATTCATCATGATCGAAGAAAACGGAGATCCGGCCGTCAGTGTCGCTTTGATTGACCGTCAGGCTCAGCCAAGATTCATTCATACACCGGGGGCAAATCGCGGACTCACCGTGGAGACTCTTGATCGGGTATTGCGGGTGGCAAAGGGAGCACGTTTTCTTCATGTTGCGGGGTTTTTTGCTCTACCGGGTCTTTTGGACGGGCGCCTGCCGGAAATGCTTGAAACGGCCAGAGTATTGGGGCTTGCGACATCACTTGACGTGATCAATTCCCCCCACCTGGAAGCCCCGGATTTGCTCTGGTCCTGCCTTCCTCATCTGGATTATTTTTTCTGCAATCTCAGGGAAGGTCAACGCCTGACGCGCTGTGAAGACGCGTCCGTTGTTGCGAGGGAAATACGCCTTCGGCAAGCCGGGGCAGTCATTGTGAAGTTGGGCGAAAAAGGTTGCTGGCTCGATTGTAACGAGTTTCAGGGAATGATCGCCACGGAACCCCGGAAGGCTATTGATACGACGGGTGCGGGGGATGCCTTTGCAGCGGGATTCATTGCCGCCTTGCTTGAAGGTTCTAATACCGAGGATGCCTGCCGGGCGGGTCATCGTGCAGCCGCCAGGATTGTGGCCTCTTTGGGCGCTGTTGCCGGCTGGTTTCAGACGACCTGATATTACAATGAGCGACCTGGTTGCGTGGTGCCGCGCCTCCCTGAATAGTCGTGCGTTGGGGGGTGTCCCTGATTGACATCACCTGCCGATTTTGTTATAGCTGCGCAAACTTTGCGATAGGTTTCAATTTTTTCCGGCTTTGAAAATCCGGGTATCGATATGGATGAAGGAGTATTTTTCAGGTGAAAAAAAGAATACTGAGCGGAATGAGACCCACAGGAAAATTGCACTTGGGCAATTTGCAGGGCGCTCTGAAAAACTGGGTGGACCTTCAGAACGACGGCCGCCACGACTGTTTTTATTTTGTCGCCGACTGGCATGCCTTGACCAGTGATTACAGCACACCCGACCAGATCAGGGAAAATTCCCTCGACATGGTCATCGACTGGCTGAGCGTCGGTCTCGACCCTGAAAAAAGCACCCTGTTCGTTCAGTCGGCCATCAAGGAACACGCGGAGCTTTACCTGCTTTTGGGTATGATTACACCCCTGCCGTGGCTTGAGCGTAACCCGACCTACAAGGAAATGAGAGATGAACTGACGGAGAAGGATCTCGGCACCTATGGTTTTCTCGGTTATCCGGTCCTTCAGGCTGCCGATATCATCATCTATAAAGGTCAAGGGGTACCCGTCGGCGTCGACCAGCTTCCCCATGTTGAGTTGACCCGGGAGATCGCCCGGCGTTTCAATTTCCTTTATCGGGAGGTCTTTCCGGTACCGGACCCCCTTTTGACTGCCGTGCCTAAACTATTAGGCATCGACGGGCGGAAGATGAGCAAGTCCTATGGCAACTCAATCTACATCGGTGATGAAGGGGATGCGTTAAAGACCAAAGTGTCGGCCATGTTTACGGATCCCCAGCGGATGCGCCGCAAAGACCCGGGTAATCCCGATATCTGTAACGTATACAATTTTCACCAGCTCTATACCGAAGAAAGTGAAGTGGCGCAGATCAATACGGACTGCCGCACAGCGGGGATCGGTTGTACGGACTGCAAAAAACGGCTCTATGAGCGAATGCTGCTGGCCATGTCTCCGATTCACGAACGCCGCAATCATTATTGTCGGCAGCTGGATCTTGTATGCGATATTATTGAAAAAGGGAATAGAAAGGCGGCTGCTGTGGCGAAAGCAACCATGGAAGAAGTCAGAGAGGCCATGAAGATCTGATGCCGTCATGACCGGCGCGTTTCGGAAAGGCCAAAGTGGGCCTTATTATCATTGGTCAGGTGCCTATGAATTATGAAATCAAGCTCGACCAGTTTCAGGGACCTCTGGATCTGCTGCTTTTCCTCATCCGCAAAAACAAGATTGATATTTATGATATTCCGATCGCCCTCATTACGGAGCAGTATTTAAAATATTTGGAGATCATTCGTTCCCTTAATCTGGATGAGGCGGGCGAATATCTGGTGCTGGCGGCAACCCTCCTCCACATCAAATCGCGGATGCTTTTGCCTGTTCCTGAGGAAGAAACAGAGGAAAGTGAGGGCGATCCCCGCCAGGAACTGGTGAAGCAACTCCTGGAGTATCAGGTGTTCAAAGATGCCGCCTCGGCTTTGGAAACCAGGCCGGTCCTTGAAAGGGATGTGTTCAAGCGGGGCTTCCACGAGGGCGATGTGGAGGTCAACCCGGACGAGGAGACCCTGATTGAAGTGGGTATTTTTGATTTGGTTGAAGCGTTTCAGAAGGTGATCGCGATTTC
>CAZBQX010000069.1:7404-10144 GCA_964494155.1 uncultured Syntrophales bacterium | reverse complement strand
CAGGAGATGGACAAGCTGGCGCCTTACGGCAGCCGGAACCCCGAACCGGTCCTGTGCGTCCGGAACGCGTCCATCAGCACCCCCTCCGTCGTCGGGAACAACCATCTCTGGATGCGCATCAATAAAGACGGGACGACGCGGAATTCCATCTGGTTCAGCAAAGGGCATTTGATGCCGACCCTGACCGACCAGACGCTTGACATTGCTTTCACCCCGCAGATCAACCACTGGCACGGCACGGCCAATATCCAGTTAAAACTCGTCGATATCGCCCTGCCGGCTATGGCGGGGATGTAACAGAACCGCTGGCACCTTGCTGTTTTTCATCAAGAATTACCACCGTTCCCGCCAGCTTGTCATGAAATCCCTGTTTCTTACTGTCGAAGGCAATCCAGATAAAACCGAGATTGAGGGGAAGAGAGGAAAGAAAGTAGCCGATCCAACGGAAAAATGCGGTACCGAAGCCGGGCAGTTCACCATTTTCACGGATGACCTTAAGGCCGAAAAACATTTTCCCGGGTGTTTTACCGCAGATACCGATGAAATAGGTGAAATAAATCATACACATGAACAGGCAGAGGATATTGAAAAGGAGGGCGATCCGAAAGGCTGCCGTTAGCATGCGCCCCCATCCGGATCCGAGATTGGGGAACGCTGCCGAAGCGCCCAGAGCAATCATGCCAATGAAGAATACGGTCAATGACAGGAGATAGATAATCAGGTTATCCAGCATAAAGGCGAAAAATCTCCGCCAGAATCCGCCGTACATTTGCGTCACCATGGCAGCCCCCTCACATTACACTCCCCGGAAGATCCCCTTTTCATACTGCAGAATGGCCAGAATGGACAGGACGGCCGTTTCCACCTTCAACACCCGTTTGCCGATACTGACGGAGAGAAATCCTTTTTCTTGCGCCCGGCAGACCTCTTCGCCTGAAAACCCCCCTTCAGGGCCCACAATAAAGCAATAACGATCATCGGATCGCCCTTCCCTGTCCCGGAAAACCTGCCGTATCGTTCTCTCCGTCTCCGTTTCCCAGAAAATGAGCTTCACCGACGCCCCATCGGACCGCGCCAGCATGTCGTCGAAGGACAGAACAGGCTTCACCGCCGGGATGATGGATCTTCCGCATTGCCGGGCGGATTCCGTCGCGATTTTCTGCCACCGCGTGACCTTATTGAGAGCCGCCTCCGGGGAAAGGCGGGCAACGGATCTTGAAGAAATAAACGGAATGAAGGTATCCACTCCCAGTTCGACGGACCTTTTAATGATGAAATCCATCTTATCGGACTTAAGCAGCGACTGACAGAGGGTCAAGCCAAGAGGGGGATCCAGGATGGCGTTTTTCTGCAGAATTTCCACGGAAACGCCCTCCAGCCCCACAGACCGGATCACGGCTTGATACTGAAACCCCAGGCCGTCGATCAAATCAAGGTAATCACCTTGGCGCATTCGAAGCACGCGCTGCGCGTAATGAATGTTATCCCCGGTCAGGGAAACGATTTGCCCGGATGCCATCGTCTCGGGATGATAAAACCTCGGTATGGTCAACGACTTGCTTCCTTCTTCTTCAGGATGTAACAGATCCATTCTTTTTCGGTGAGGGAACGATGCAGGATGAGCGGGTCCGCCAGAAAACTTTCCTCGATCATGGCGCAATTATCGATGATGATACCCGAAATAATGAGGTAGCCCCGGGGACGCAGGAGGTCAACGAGGGTCGGTCTCAGTTTTGTCAGGATCTTTTCCGTTAGATTGGCGACGATCAGGTCGAATGAGCCGTCCAGAGTCGTCACATCGCGGCCGGCAGCCCGGACCCGATCCGCCACATCGTTCATCTGGATATTTTCACGGGCGATGCTCACCGCTTTTTTATCCACGTCCAGGCAGAGGACTTTTTCCGCCCCCAGTTTCGCACAGGCAATGCCGAGAATGCCCGTCCCGGTGCCGACATCCAAAACCTCCCAGGCCTTGATAGCCCGATCCTTTGCAATGACGTCTTCCAGGGCTTCCAGGCACATCCGCGTCGAAGCGTGCTGTCCTGTCCCAAAAGCCATACCGGGATCGATTTCAATGACGATATCGCCGCCCTCGGAAGCATAGCGTTCCCAGGTGGGTTTGATGACGATTTCCCGACCCACCCGGAGGGGTTTGAAGTACTTTTTCCACTGTTCGCCCCAGTCCGGATCTTCAATGGTTTCCTGCTTGTAGCTTACCTTGCCCAGTTCCGGGAAAAGATCGGCCAGCCCCTCAATATAACCCTGCAACCGGGCCAGGCGGTTTTCCAGATGGGGATCGAAGGGCAGGTAGGCATAGATGACATCGTTTCCGACCAGTTCAGGCAGATCATTGGCGACCCATGGCTCCAGGGTTTCTTCGTAAACGCCCTGAGCACCGATTTCGATCATGAAGTTGGATATCCCTTCCACCAGTTCTTCCGGAACGGACAGTTCGAGCTTCATCCACCGCTGTTTTTTCATCTCAGCCTTTTCCGTCATCAACACCTTTCCCCTTTCCGCAAGAAACACCTGTCACACGGGACCCATCACTACCGGTGCAGCCCATACCGATGGGCATCTTTTTAACGTATAGCCTTTTTATCGTCATAATTTCCTGCATTTTCTATATCTTTTTTCCTGAGACATTTCAAGCGGCTTGAATTTTACGGGGCTTCATGTTAGCGTTTCCCAGCCGAACGTTCGATTTTCCGGCCATTTAGCCGACGTCGGCCCGTAAAAT
>CAZBQX010000069.1:2392-7304 GCA_964494155.1 uncultured Syntrophales bacterium | reverse complement strand
CTGCCGTCGATCGTGGAACGGGGCGATCTGGCCGTTGCCGTATCGACGGGAGGGAAAAGCCCCGCCCTGGCCAAGCGCCTGCGCCGGGAACTCGAACAAATATTTGGAACGGAGTACGAAATCTATCTCAATATCATGGGGCAAATCAGGGAAACGGTTCTGGCCCGTGGAAAATCATCCGATCAGAACAGGCAGATTTTTGAATTATTGGTTCAGTCGGATCTGCTCGATCTGATTCGCAAAAAAGACTGGAGTGCCGTGAGAGTTCTCATCCGGGAAATCCTGCATGAACCCATCGAGGTCAGTTTGCCGTAATGGATAAAATACTGCTCAACATTGCCCTGGTCAGTTATTTCGTCAGCATAACGGGTTATCTGGGATCGCTTTTGATCAAGAGGATTTTCCTCGCCAAGATTGCTACCTGGCTTTTGGCCTGCGCCTTTTTCTTCCATACGGCAACCCTGTTTACCCAGTATATCCTGACCGGTCAAAACCCTGTCACGCACAGCTATGGTTCCGTATCCTTTTTTGCCTGGGTTGTCGCCGGTGCCTATCTCATCTTTCAAATCCGGACCAAAACAAGGATTCTGGGGGCAATTGTTTCACCACTGACCTTCCTGCTGGTGCTCGCAGCCTCACAACTGCTGCACGGTGGAGGGCTGCTGCCGAAAAACATCCAGGGACCACTGGTGACCATCCATGTGATGCTTTCCGTCACAGGGGAAGCGTTGTTCGTGCTGGTCGCCCTGGCGGGCATTCTGTATCTCCTTCAGGATTACCAGATCAAAAAAAGACGCTTCGGCGCCCTGACCCGGCTGTTGCCACCGTTGAAGGATCTGGATCGGATCAATCACTATGGTCTGCTCCTCGGTTTTCCTATTCTGACTTTCGGGCTTCTGGCAGGCTCAGCTTGGGCCGGTGAAGTCTGGGGAAGCCACTGGCAGTGGGACCCGAAATTGATCTGGGCGCTCCTGTTCTGGCTGTGTTTTGCCTTTGTTCTCCATCAACGGCTGGCCATCGGCTGGAGCGGACACAAGGCCGCCCTCCTATCGATCGTTTTTTTAGTCATCCTCCTTGTCTCCCTGACCGTTGTCACGCTCAGTTTTCCCACGATCCACACATTTCGTTGAAGACATGAATATCATTCTGCTTGGCCTGAATCATAAAACCGCCCCGTTGGAGATACGCGAAAAACTGTCCTGCACGTCTACGGAGGGCGTTCATCCCCTGCGCGAAATCATGCAAATTGAGGGCGTCCGGGAGGCCTTCTACCTGTCGACCTGCAACCGGACGGAAGTGTTTTTTCGTGTTGATGAAAAGCCGGAAGAAACCCTGGATCTATTGAGGGCCTATCTTCGGAAGCGGGGCAATTTCACCGCGGAAGACATAGACCGGTATTTTTACCTCCATTTTGACGAACAGGCCCTCTATCATCTGTTTCGGGTCACATCGAGCCTCGATTCCATGGTGATGGGCGAACCGCAGATTCTGGGCCAGGTCAAGGAATCCTATCGTGAAGCCGTTGATCATGATGCCACCGGGATTCTGCTGAATAAAATTCTTCACCATGCGTTCCGGGTTGCTAAAAGAGTACGCACGGAAACCGGCATCGCCTCCCACGCCGTTTCCGTCAGCTTTGCCGCCGTTGAACTGGCCAAGAAAATCTTCGGAAACCTTGCGGGAAAAACGGTCATTCTGGTCGGCGCCGGGGAGATGTCGGAACTCGCGGCCCGTCACCTGATGCAGCACGGCGCGAGCCGAATCCTGATTGCCAATCGCACGTTCGAACGTTCGGTGCAAATGGCGGACTTTTTCAGGGGAGAAGCCATCCGGTTCGCGGACCTGGAAAAACGGCTGCAGGAAGCGGATATTGTTATTACCTCGACGGGTGCGCCAAACTATGTCATTTCGCAGGAGATGGTCGCCTCGGCTCTGCATCGCAGAAAAAACCGGCTCCTGTTTCTGATCGATATCGCCGTCCCCCGGGACATCGATGCGGCGGCGGGACAACTGGACAATGTTTATCTTTACAACATTGACGATCTCCAGGATATCGTGGATGTAAACCGAAATATCAGGCAGTTGGAGGCGGAAAAGGCGGAGGCGATTGTGGCAGAAGAGGTCAAGCGCTACTGGGAATGGTACAACACGCTTGAAGTGGTCCCCACCATCGTTTCCCTGAAGGAAAAAACGGAGGCCATTATCCAGGGAGAGCTTGAGAAATCTTCAACCTGGATACAAAATCTGCCTGAAGAGGAGCGCGTCCATATCGAAGGGCTCCTGTCGTCCGTCGTGAACAAGATACTCCATGACCCGATTGTCGGTCTGAAAGATAAAACGATTCACCGGAGCGCAAAACCCTATATTGCGGCTATCAAGCATCTCTTCAAGCTGGAGGACGAGCCATCAAAGAAACGATCAGAATAGGCACACGGGGCAGCAAACTTGCCCTGACCCAGTCGGGCTGGGTGGCGGACCAAATCAGAGCCCGCTATCCGGGCCGAACGGTTGAGTTGGTGGTCATCAAAACCCAGGGTGACATTCTCCAGGACGTTTCCCTGGCCAAGATCGGCGGCAAGGGCCTTTTTGTGAAAGAAATCGAGGAGTCTTTGCTGCGAGGCGATGTTGATCTGGCCGTCCACAGCATGAAAGACGTTCCCGTTGAATTGCCCGCCGGCCTGGAAATAGCCATTACGCCTGTCAGGGAAGATCCAAGGGATGTGCTGATTTCACGCGAGGGATTGTTCATGGAGACGATGCCGCCCGGTGCACGCATCGGCACGGGATCGCTGCGTCGCGGCGTCCAGATCAAACACCGGATGGATCAACTGGAGGTGGTCCCGATCCGGGGCAATCTGGACACACGCATCCGTAAGATATCCGAGGGCCTGCTGGACGGCGTCATTGTCGCCGCGGCGGGAGTAAAACGCATGGGGTGGGAAAACCGGATTTCACAGTTCCTGCCGACCGAAACGATGCTCCCGGCGGCGTGCCAGGGTATTCTGGGGATTGAAACCCGTCAGGGCGACCCTCTGCGGGACGATCTTGCCTTTCTGCATGACTTCGACGCCTGGGTGGAACTGTCCGGGGAAAGGGCCTTTCTCATAAGACTGGGTGGCGGCTGCCAGTTGCCGGTAGCCGTCTTTGGAAAAAAATCGGGCGGAGAAATCAGGATTTCAGCCCTGGTCGGCTCGCTGGACGGCAAGACGGTCATCCGACAGGACATTTCCGGACCGGCAGCGGAAGCGGCCGAACTGGGTGACAAACTCGCCCGGGACATGCTAGATCAGGGCGGGCGGGAAATCCTGGAGGCGGTATACGCCTTGGTGCAGTAAACTCGGAATTGTTAAATCATCCTTTTTTTTACATATACATAACAGCGGAGAATGATGGTGAAAAAAGGTAAAGTTTATCTCATCGGTGCAGGCCCCGGCGACCCCGGTCTGTTCACACTGAAGGGCGTTCAATGCCTGAAACGGGCCGACGTCGTGATCTACGATCATCTGGTCGGCGAGGAGATTCTCGCCCATGCACAAACCTCGGTGCGGATGATCTACGCCGGCAAAGAAGGGGGAAAACACACCCTGACCCAGGATCAGATCAACCGTTGCCTCGTGGAGGAGTCGGAAAAGGGCCTTACCGTCGCCCGCCTGAAGGGGGGAGACCCCTTCATTTTCGGCCGGGGCGGTGAAGAGGTGGAGATTTTAGCCGGTAAAGGCATCCCGTTTGAAATCGTCCCCGGTGTCACCTCCGCCATTGCCGTACCCGCCTATGCCGGAATTCCCCTGACCCATCGCGCCCATGCTTCGACCGTAGCGTTTATTACCGGTCATGAAGATCCCTCGAAAGAGGAAAGTCGCATCGACTGGAAAAGCTTAAGCGGCATCGAAACCCTGGTTTTCCTGATGGGGGTCAAGAACCTGCCTAACATTACCTCAAACCTGATTGCGGCAGGAAAATCCCCGGAGACGCCGGCAGCGCTCATCCGCTGGGGAACAACAGCAGAACAGGAAACGCTGGTGGGAACCCTTGCCAGTCTGGCCCAACAGGCCAAAATAAAGGGTTTCAAGCCCCCATCGATCCTGGTCGTGGGCAGTGTGGTAACACTCCGCCCGATTCTGAACTGGTTTGAAACCAAACCACTTTTCGGCCGGGGCGTCGTGATCACCCGTCCGGAAGCACAGACGGAAGAATTCCTCGATCTGCTCCACGCCGAAGGCGCGCGTACCTACCTTTTCCCCACAATTAAAATCGCACCGCCGGAAAATTTTAGCGACTTGGACCAGGCGGTTGGCAACATGGACGCCTATGACTGGCTGATTTTTACCAGCGCCAACGCCGTACGCTTTTTCTTCCAGCGTCTTCAGGAATCGGCAAAGGACCTGCGTGATCTAAATGGGATCCGGATCTGCGCCATCGGTCCCACCACGGCCCGGGAAGTTGAGAAGCACGGTATCGCCGTCGATCTTGTACCGGACGTCTTCACATCTGAGGGGATACTCGATGCCTTAAAAAAGCAGGACATGGCCGGGAAAAGTGTCCTGATCCCCCGGGCAGAGAAGGCCCGGGATGTGCTGCCTCAGGGACTGCTTCAAGCCGGCGCCAGAGTGGACTGCATAACAGCCTACCGCACGGTGCCGTCGGGCAGAAAAAAGGCAGAACTTGACGGATTAATAAAAGACGGGCTGGTCGATGTGATCACCTTTACCAGCCCGTCTACGGTGGAAAACTACATTAAAATCATGGGTGGGAACTATCCGCTGCCCCCGACGGTCAAGATTGCCTGCATCGGCCCCGTGACTGCCGAAGCAACCCGGCAAGCGGGTCTGAATGTGGATATCCTCCAGGAAAGATATACCGTTCCCGCCCTGGTGCAGAGACTGGTCCAATACTTCAGCACACCGTAACGCAT
>CAZBQX010000069.1:0-2292 GCA_964494155.1 uncultured Syntrophales bacterium | reverse complement strand
ATCCTTCCACAGTGAATTCCTTCTTGGAGGCGCCGCAGATTGGGCAGGTCCAGGTATCCGGAATCGCCTCAAAACTTGTCCCCGGCGCCACGCCGTTGTCCGGATCACCCTTGGCCGGGTCATAAATATAGCCGCAAACATTGCAGACGAAGCGAACCTTATTCTCCACGGGCTGGGACGCCTCTTCCTTCACATAAGTCGGCGCCGTCTTGGGGGACTTGCCGCCCTTGACTTCATGGTAGTAGGCATAGGTCATGGGCTCGGCATCCGAGAGTACTTCGCAATCGACAATCTCACCCAGGAAGATTGTGTGGCTGCCGCAATCCATTTCGTTAACCACCTTCGCCTCGATAGCGGAAACGGTCTGATCAAGAATGATGGGCACGCCCGTCACGCCGATTTTATAATTGATCCCCTCGAATTTGTTCATGTCACGGCCGCTCTTGAAGCCGAACTGGCCAATCAGGGTCATGGGTGCTGTTTTGGCTAGAATCGAGATCGAAAAGACCTTGCTCGACTTGATGAATTCGTGTGTCAAATTCAGCTTGTTGATGCTGATGGCAACGGTCGCCGGTTCGGAGGTCACCTGAAAAGCCGTGTTGGCGATCTGTCCGTTGATCTTTTCTCCCGATTTGGAACAGATAATGTAGACGCCGTAACCGATTTTCTGAAAAGATTTGGTATTCATGTTTACTTCTCCTTTTATTTGATATTATCGTAATGTTATATGAAGACAAAGTGATCGCCGTCCCTTGCGTCCAAGCCCAGCGGCAGGCGGTGAAGCCCGGTCCGGTTCATTATATAATCTCCGGAACCCTCCCGGAGGCGCCGATCAGTAAAGAAAGATTTGTATTTCTAACATGAAGCGCTGTCTTTTTCCAAGTGTTCTGAAACAAACCGAGGAAATTTTTTTCGGATTGATAATTCTGAATTGCCAGAGAAATGGATTCATGATAGGTTCCCTTCACATCGTCAATAAAGAGGTCAAGAGCTTTTTGAGAGGCGCGACATCTCCCCCGTGAATGCTAAAGGGAAACAGCGAAACCTGCATGATGCATTAAAACATGCTTGAGCAGGTATCCGTCGGAGCGAAAGATACTGGAGGATTTATGGTTGATTACTGGATCAAAATCGTCGAGGAAGAAGACGAGGATATAAAGAGACATCACTACCTGGTTACGGCCGATGACGCGTCGGAAGCCAGAAAGGCGGCCCTTGCCTTTTTAAGGCATTTCTGTGACGAAGATGACAATCCCGACCCGATTCCGGATGGTTTTTCCTTCTGCAACAACGCAATTAAAGTGCGCATTGCAGATATCAAGGAGACGACAAAAGAAGAATTTAAGAACTTTCTGCTCAAGATATACACCATTCAGTGGAAATAGACGTTTTTTTAGCGCTTTCCACGAAGAAGTGCCTCACTTATACGAACGGCAACTCCGGAAGAAAGAGATAGAAGATACCCGGAGTTCATGTTATGAAAAATCACAAAAGCGGGTTTTCCAACAACACTGCCTGCTTTATGCGGAATCAATAACCTTATAAATATATTTCAGCACATCTTTTCTTTTTCACGATTGCATCGGCTCTACCCCCGGGGGCGTACTGTTTTTAAAAAATCAAGGGAGCTTTATCCCTTGAAATGGAAGGGCGTAAGCTCTGAAACGGACACCCGCCAGTTAGAAAACGCGTCCCGTTTTCACCTTTCCGGGATGTCTGGCAGTGATTTTTAAGAAATTAAGTTCCTGAAAAAATATAAGAGGAGGTTATTGCAGTGAGCGCATTTGGAACCGATTATCCGTTACACATTGAGTCCAGAGCTTGTGGTTTATTCGTTGTCGGTGAGGGAAATTGCATCGAAGTAGCGTCCATGGAGCAGGCAAGAGCGTTGATTGCCAAATTAAAATCCGAAAAAAAACCTACAGATAAAAAATCTTAGGAACGCTTTCAGGACCTAACCAATTGCATGCACGCGCTGGCCTCTGACAGCCAGTGTTGGTATTGATAAAAAATTACGGCCACACCCGCATGGCGGTTGACGGTCAAGATGATGCCTGTCTTTTTGACCCGTGATTATGCATCCCTCCGGGTGGATAACGCTTGTTTCCGCCCGGATTTATTTTAATAACATCCTGCTTTGAATAATTATCTGACATTTTCTGATACCGATTCTATGCCACGTTGTCGTCGAATATGTTTTCCGTAACAACGTGTAGTCAACTTGACTACGCAAAAGGGGTTACGAAAATTCGTAACCCCTTGATTTTTGGTGGGCCGTGCGGGAATCGGACC
>CAZBQX010000068.1:5974-10152 GCA_964494155.1 uncultured Syntrophales bacterium | reverse complement strand
ACCTAGTGAACATCGTTTACGGCGTGGACTACCAGGGTATCTAATCCTGTTTGCTACCCACGCTCTCGCGTCTCAGCGTCAGTATAGGGCCAGAAAGTCGCCTTCGCCACCGGTGTTCCTCCTGATATCTACGAATTTCACCTCTACACCAGGAATTCCACTTTCCTCTCCCTTACTCAAGCTGGATAGTTTCAAATGCACGTCCTGGGTTAAGCCCAGGGATTTCACATCTGACTTATTAAGCCGCCTACACGCTCTTTACGCCCAATAATTCCGAACAACGCTTGCACCCCCCGTATTACCGCGGCTGCTGGCACGGAGTTAGCCGGTGCTTCCTTTGGTGGTACCGTCAAGTATGAAGGCTATTAACCCCATACATTTCTTTCCACCCGACAGAGCTTTACGATCCGAAGACCTTCCTCACTCACGCGGCGTTGCTGCGTCAGGGTTTCCCCCATTGCGCAAGATTCCTCACTGCTGCCTCCCGTAGGAGTCTGGACCGTGTCTCAGTTCCAGTGTGGCTGATCATCCTCTCAGACCAGCTAACCATCGTCGCCTTGGTAGGCCATTACCCCACCAACTAGCTAATGGTACGCGGACTCATCATTCAGCGAAAGCTTGCAAGCAGAGGCTATCTTTGACTACCCGACCGTGGTCAGGCAGTTTTATTCGGTATTAGCTCACCTTTCGATAAGTTATTCCCAACTGAAGGGTAGATTATCCACGCGTTACTCACCCGTGCGCCACTTTACTCATCGGCCGAAGCCAACTTTCACGTTCGACTTGCATGTGTTAGGCACGCCGCCAGCGTTTGTTCTGAGCCAGGATCAAACTCTCCAGTTATAATCCTGCAGGAGATTTCTCTCCATTCTCAACTAAACTGACATAATAAAAATTGGACCCACAAATCAATTTTTCCCACTATTCAATTCCCAAAGAACCAATTCCTTGCTCGCAAAAGCGAAGTTTGCTTTATAAACGCGTAAGCAAAATCTGTCAAGAAATTTTTTGTTCATTCGCACCATTTTTTCCGAAAAAGCCCAGCCAGCAAAGGCACGCGGCGTTTCCAAAAAAATCCGATGTAAAAGAACGAGGGCGCTTTCTACCCTTTCTCCTGTCGGGTGTCAAGCGAATTATGCAAAAAAAATGATTTATTTTTATTCCCTTGTATTAACGATAACTTGTCATCTATCCAGCTGGCGGTAATGGGGCGATTCAAGACCAGACAGAATAGGCCGTTACAGGAATGTTGATCATCTATTCGATATCATTAGTATATCAAGATAATAGCGGTGGGAAGGTACTCCGTAACTTCATCGATACCGGCCACACGTCATGCCATCTATGATTTCGGCTTTTGTTTCCACACGATACAAATAATACCCGGGCACATGAAAAAAGATCATTCATAGTATTAGGTAGATCAACCATACCTTTCAACCAAATAACCTGTTCCTATAATAAAGCAGGGGATGCCTGACTGGCGACTTTTCTCCGTGGACAGAAAAACCGGTTATAAATAAAAAGCTGATTGGCAATATCTTCCCGGCATCTTACGCAGCAGAGCTTCCGTGCTAAATTCAAGACTTTGCATACATGCATTTATGGCGTGAGTAGCTTTTCGACGCCGGAAATGTGAACCGTGGTTTTTTTAAGCATCGGATAATTCTGGGTAAAGACAATCATGAAGGGAATCTGCCCCCGGGGTTCAACGCGATCATTGGACACATCCGTTCCCTGACTTGTGGCGAGTTCTCGTTTAATATTTTCATCCGGCAGAGTGGTCAATTCCATATCGGTTAAAAGATTTCCGGCAAAGGCTTCTTCTCTTGCCAGCGAAGTCCCCTTGGCATCGAACAGCCTCGCCTCCGCCCGGATGCGTGCCACCGGAAAGGGCGTGCTGTTCCAGGCCGTTCCTTCAACAATCAGAAGGTTCCCCAAGATCCAATGCTGGACATAGCGCTGTTTGACATTGGCGATCCTGATCTGCGAGAGTTTCACGACACCGGGATCTTCCGCAGGAATCAATTGATCCAGATAAGGAATGGAGGACTGTATATCTTTAAGAGTCAATCCCCCGGCCTGCATGTAAGACCACAAGCATATCCCGGCAAAAACGACCAGCAAGATCAAGATTAAAAGTATTTTTAAAAAGACCTTGATAAATCTTACGAACCCGCTTTTTGCTCCGGCCGGTTTTTTTTCACCCCCGCTGCTGCCTTCCCGGATCACGGATTCTTCTCCAGCGGGCAAATTCTCGAAAGACAGATCTTCCGGTTCGCGGTCCTTGATACCGCTTCTAATATCATCGAGTTGCTTCAGAACGGCGTCTTCATCGACGGCAGGAAAGGGCCGGGCGAACAGATTCTCCTGGAAAAACTCATGTTTACAGCGGCTGCAGCGAACCCAGATACCGTCCCCTTCCATGAGATTGTCGTCAAACCGGTATTTCGTTGAGCATTTCTCACACTGAATGATCATATCCTTCCCCCTGTTGCTGAATTATTCTTTCATCACGTATACATCTGGCAGAAAGCGGGCCTTTTCATCGAAATCAAGGCCGTAACCGACGACAAATCCATCCTCGATGGTAAAACCCACGTAATCGGCTTCAAAAATCACTTTACGCCGGCCGCGCTTATCGAGAAACGCACACACCTTGAGGCTACGGGGATTGCGCTCCTTCAGCCACTGGACAAAATAGGACAGGGTAATTCCGGTGTCAACGATATCCTCAATGATCAAGATATCCTTCCCCTTGATGGACATTTCAATATCCTTCATCAGGAGTACTTTGCCCGAACTGACCGAACCGGTGCCATAACTGGCAAGACGCGCGAAGTCAACCTGGCAGGGAATCGACAGGGCCCGGATCAGGTCGGCCATGAAAATAAAAGCCCCCTTCAGGATGCCGATGACGATCAACTCCCGCCCTTCATAATCCCGAGAAATACTGGCCGCCAGTTCCTTGACCCGCTTGTCGATCGCTTCCCGCGAAAAAAGGATTTCCTTCTGCATCTGGTCCATCGCATATCCCCGTCTGTATGTCTGCCTTTTGCTTCAGCGGGAGATTCTCCCGTATTCAGCTGCAAAAGCATCAATATATGCCTGAATCATGGCTTCGGCCTGCCGAATTTCCTCTCCCCGATGAAACTCCGAAGCCAGGCTCTGAAAAATCTTATCAAACCGGGAGGGTTCACAGCCGAAAGCCGCGTAATCAATCGGTTTGATCATGTACTGGGAACCGTCGAAATAGTATTTCCCCAACCGGTTCGTTTCCCTGGATCGGTAAGGCCAAGTCAGCTTGAGGGAAAAAAACCGTAACGAAATATCCTTGAGCGCGCCCTCGGCAAATCTGTGTGACCCGGGCATTTCATGAACCCGATCGGCGGTGAGACGAAACCAGCCCTTCACCAAATCGATGTCGGTCACACACAGGCCGTAAAGATACCAGTCTTTGATGATATGAACAAGGGCCAAGCTCTCTTCCCGGGAAAGATAATGATAGCTGGGACAAAAGTGGCCGTCGCAGAGTTCCTTCCCGTAGAAAGAAATGTCCCGCCAATCTTCCCCGCCGTTTTGGCAAGGGTGCAGGAGACATCCGACTTTTTGCTCTTCTGCATCGATAAAACCCAGGTACTCGCAACAGTAGATTACCTCATAGCGCTTTGCGGGATCTTCCGTCTCCATGATGCGCGCCGCATAAGTCGGCAGGTCCTCCCGTCTCCGTACAATATTTCTGAACAGTCGGGTTCGCTTCCGCAGCCTGCATGCAAGCGACTCCTCCCGGCTGTCGGCGTAATTGTATAACCCGCAACAGGCGCCGCAAGATTTTCCCTCGCCGGGCTGGCATAAATGGACAAAATCTCCTGGAATCATTCGAATCTCACCGTCTGAGCCCTTTGTCGGATCTTCTGTCCCCAAGGACCAAGACATAATCAAAACGCCGCGTTCGCTCTCGCTGCATATGAAAAACTTTTTCCTTGCCTGGGAATGATATCGGTCGGCGTAGCCAATATTGCCGTCGCGTTGAAAGATAAAATTGGTTTTTCGCCATAAGCCCTTCCTGATTGATGGATAACATAAAAAGGATTGCCCTGGCGTCGCTCATGCCATTTCACCTTGAAAAACAAATCGTTGCTCCGGGTACGAGACTGGGAAACTATATAAAAGGAATG
>CAZBQX010000068.1:0-5874 GCA_964494155.1 uncultured Syntrophales bacterium | reverse complement strand
AAATATCGGGACATGGAAAAGAACCCTTTTCAATACCGGGAGATCTCCTCGGAACGGGGGATATGAATTTCGAATCTCTGCTTTTGTCCGTCGAGAAACCCAGTCGTTATATCGGCGGCGAGGTTAATGCGGTCCATAAGGACCATCAGAGTTGTAAGCTTTCCTTCGCTCTGACATTTCCCGACACCTATGAAGTGGGCATGTCCCACCTGGGACTCCAGATCCTTTATGCCATTCTGAACCGCATGCCCGACGTCGTTGCCGAGCGTTGCTTCGCTCCCTGGCCGGACATGGAAACCCGGATGCGGCAATCCGGCCTTCCCCTGGCCTCGCTTGAAAGCCATACTCCATTGAATCGCTTTGATATCATTGGATTTTCTCTTCAATACGAACTGTCTTACACCAACGTGCTGAACATGCTCGACCTGGCCGGCGTTCCCCTTCGCCGGGAAGATCGCCGTACAGGAGACCCTCTGATTATCGCCGGCGGCCCTTGCGCCTTTAACCCGGCCCCCATGTCGCTTTTTATTGATGCCTTTGCCATTGGAGAAGGAGAAGAGATCATCACAGAAATCGCCGCAACCGTTATGAACGGAAAAACAAAGGGGTATTCCAGGGAACGGATCCTGGAAGAACTCGCTCAAATCGACGGTCTCTTCGTTCCGGCGTTGCATAAACCGGGACAGGTCATCCGTAAGCGGATTGTTACGGATATCAACCGATGGCGGCTTCCGAGCTGCCCCATCGTACCGCTCATGAAAACGATCCATGACCGGATCACCCTGGAAATTGCCCGGGGTTGCACCCGGGGGTGCCGTTTCTGCCAGGCGGGCATGGTTTGGCGCCCCGTCCGGGAAAAGGAGCCGGCGGTCCTTCTGGATATGGCGGATCAAAACTTATCGGCCACAGGATATGAAGAAATCTCCCTTTTATCTTTAAGCTCCGGCGATTACACTTATATCGAGCCGCTATTGTCCCTCCTGATGGACCGCTATTACAACCAACGTATCGCCCTGGCTTTACCATCGCTGCGTGTGGAAACCCTGACCAAAAAGTTAATGGACGATATCAAACGTGTTCGCAAGACGAGCTTCACCCTGGCGCCCGAGGCCGGCACGCAGCGTCTCCGCAATGTCATTAACAAGGGGAACACGGAAGAAGAATTGCTGACGACGGTGCGACAGGTTTTCGACGCCGGATGGAAAGCAGTCAAGCTCTACTTCATGATCGGACTCCCCGGCGAAACGCCTGAGGATCTGGAAGGCATTTCCAACATGGCCCATCGCGCCCTCCGGGAGGGGAAGAATCGTGGTCAGGTGACGGTGAGTCTTTCCACCTTTGTTCCCAAACCCCACACACCTTTTCAGTGGTCCAGACAGATCACGATGGCGGAGACTCAGGAGAAGCAGAATTATTTCCGCCGGGTAATCCGTAATCGAAATCTCTCCGTCAAGTGGCACGACTACCGGATGTCGTTTCTGGAAGGCATCCTGTCCCGGGGCGACGAACAAACAGGACTTCTGATCGAAGAAGCCTACCAGAGAGGCGCCCGTTTTGATGGATGGAGCGATCTTTTCCACTTTCCACACTGGGAAGACGCCCTCCATAATCAGCATATCACCCCGGAAGATCATTTTATTGAAAGAAATTCATCAGCCGCCCTCCCCTGGGATCTTATCGACACGGGACTCAGCCGTGCGTTCCTCCATCGGGAGGCGGTAAAGGCCGGCCGCCAGGAACCTACACCTGATTGCCGGTTTTCCCCTTGTCATGACTGTGGCGTCTGCGACCATGTAAACATCAAAACAACCTTAGCCCGTGACGCGAAACATATCCTTTTGGAAAAACCCCGCCTCGAACCATCTGGCGCGGGAGAAGCCGCAAGAGAAAAGCGGCTTCGGATTCTTTTTACCAAGAAAGACCGCTCACGGCTTCTGTCACACCTTGAGGTTTCGTCAGCCCTGATGCGAGCCTTGAAGCAAAGCGGCCTGCGGTTTATCTACTCTCAGGGATTCCATCCCCATCCCCGGATCTCCTTCGCCGTGGCCACCTCTGTCGGGATGGAAAGCCTGGCGGAGTACGCGGACATCCGGGTCGAAGAACCGATCCAAAACACCATCGCCTTCATGGAAGCAGCCAACCGCTGTCTGCCTTCGGGCATGACCCTTTTGGAAATGACGGATCTGCCCCTGAATGAGCTTTCCTTAAGCGAGGCGATTCTGGCGTTCCAGTACCGGGTAATCCTGCCACAAAGGGGAACAATCCGCCCGGTTCGAGAAATGAATGACACGCTGCAGAGTTTTCTGATTACGCCTTCATTTATAACCACCAAAACGACAAAGGATAAAACCATTGTCAAGGATATTCGTCCCCTGGTGGAAGGCCTCCAGTTTGATCCGGCGACAGGCGTCATAACCCTACGGATTAAATGGCACAATAACGGCACTCTGAATCCGCTGGATTTTCTCCGGGATGTGCTCGGGTTGACTGATACAGATTTGGCCGATACACGGATCACCAAGACGGAAACCGTCTTTCGATAGGCATCAACGCAGGGTTTCTTTATTTCTCGCTCTTGCCGTATGGCAGAATCAGGCTTCCCGATTTTTCTAAGCGGCGAGGCCATAAATTTTATTGACAAACCGCATCGATATTCGGTAAAGTGCGCCAAAATTTTTTTATAAGGATTTGAACTATGTACGCAGTCATTAAAACAGGTGGTAAGCAGCATCTCGTTTCCCCCGGGGATGTGTTGTCCATCGAAAAGGTGGAAGGACTCAAGGGAGACAGCTTTATTTTCAATGAGGTGCTGATGGTTGCCAACGGTGAAGATATCCGGCTGGGAACCCCGGTGGTCGAAGGGGCAAAGGTAATCGGTGAGATCGTCGCCCAGAAGAAAGGCCCCAAAATAACGGTTTTCCGTATGAAAAGACGGAAGAGCTACCACAAGAAGACTGGGCATCGTCAACCTTTGACCAGTATGAAGATCACCGAAATTTCCATCTAAGGGGTAGAAGTCATGGCACACAAGAAAGGACAGGGAAGCTCTCGTAACGGGCGAGACAGCAATGCGCAACGGCGCGGCGTAAAGGTATTCGGCGGCCAGACAATCAGCGCAGGCGGTATCATCATTCGCCAACTCGGAACCAAAATGCATCCTGGCAATAATGTCGGTTTGGGGAAAGACTACACCATATTCTCGAAAATCGATGGCATCGTCAAGTTTGAAAGACTTGACAAAAAACGCAAAAAGGTCAGCGTTTACGCTGCATAGCGACGTTAAAAAAGGAGGCATTGAAAAGATGGGTGATCGTGAGGCCGGAGTCGTCAAGTGGTTTAACGACAAAAAGGGGTACGGGTTTATTTCCCGTCAATCGGGGGGGGACATTTTTGTTCATCACAGCTCCATCGTTGCAGAGGGCTTCAGAAGCCTGAAAGAGGGAGACCAGGTTGAGTTCGAGGTGAAAGAAGACGTCAAGGGGAAATCCGCGGTAGAGGTCAAAAAGGTATAACTCCGGTCCGCCTGCAAGGGCAGGATGTGTGGGCGAAACAATCGAGTCATTATACGTAAGAGGCACTTCGGGTGCCTCTTTTATTTTGTGCACAGATGAAATTCATTGACGAAGCAGACATTTATGTAAAGGCCGGAGACGGCGGTCGCGGTTGTGTCAGTTTCCGGCGGGAAAAATATGTTCCGCGCGGAGGTCCGGACGGAGGCGACGGCGGTAAGGGAGGAGATATCGTGATGCGGGCCTCTTTTTCCCATCACACCCTTCTGGACCTGAAGCATCAACCCCGCCATGTGGCCCGGCGTGGTGAATCCGGCCGTGGAAGCTTGAAAACCGGTGCGAATTCCCCGGACGTGGCCATCACGGTCCCGGTTGGGACCATTGTATCAGATACAGACACCGGAGAAATTCTGGTCGATTTCACCCATGATGGTCAGGAATGCATTGTCGCCAAAGGTGGTATCGGTGGGAAGGGAAACGCGCACTTCAAAACATCGACCCATCAGACCCCCCGGTTTTCTCAAGAAGGCATGCCGGGTGAAGAACGTCAGATCCACCTGGAGTTGAAATTAATCGCCGATGTCGGCCTGGTCGGTCTTCCTAACGTCGGCAAATCCACGTTCATCGCCAAAGTCTCCGCGGCAAAACCGAAAATAGCCGATTATCCTTTCACCACATTATCGCCCAATCTGGGGGTCGTCTCATATGGTTCCTATCGCACTTTTGTCATAGCCGACATCCCGGGCCTGATCGAGGGTGCACATCAGGGTTCCGGTATGGGTATTCGATTTCTTCGTCATATCGAGCGGACCCGTGTACTCCTGCACATTATAGACATTTCTGACACATCGGAGTTATCGGGGTGGGACAAATATGTTCTGATCAACCGAGAGTTGTCTTCCTTCGGCACCGCCGTGGCGAACAAACCACAGATTGTGGCCATCAACAAGATCGATTTAACGATGACCCGGGACAGACTGAAAAAAGAAATTGATTTTTTCGCACAAAAGGGCATAGAAATACTGGCTTTTTCTGCGGCAACCGGAGAAGGAATTCCGCGGGTGATCGATACCCTGGTGAAAATGATAAATACCCCACAAAATGGATAAGTCATGTCGAATATTCATAAGGATACCTTAAAAGGCGTTAAAAAAGTCATCGTCAAGATCGGCAGCGCCGTCCTGACAGGAAAAGATGGCCTGGACATTCAGATCATCGACCAGCTGGTCGATGAAATGTCCGATTTAAGCAAAAAGGGCTACCATATCGTTCTCGTGACTTCCGGGGCCATCGCTTCCGGGAAACACCGTATGGGCATCACCGGCCCCTTAAAGAGCATCCCCCAGAAACAGGCCGCCGCCGCCATCGGTCAGGGGCGACTCATGCGTGTCTATTCAAATTCTTTTGGCAAGCACGGCATTCATGTCGCCCAGATCCTCTTAACCATGAGCGACCTGACGGAGCGGAAGCGCTTCCTCAACATCCGCAATACCCTGACCACGCTGCTCGAGTGGGGTGTGATTCCAATCATCAACGAAAACGACACTGTGGCCGTCGAAGAAATCAAATTCGGCGACAATGATAACCTGGCTGCGATGATCGCCAACGCCATCGAGGCCGAACTGGTCATCAACCTGACAATGACTGAGGGTTTGTTTGACCGGAACCCGACTATTTCCAAGGACGCCAAACGCATCCCCGTCATCCATGAAATTACAGAGGAAATCGAAGGTGCCGCTTCCGCGGAAGGCACGGCCGAAGGAAGTGGCGGTATGCGAAGCAAGGTTTTGGCGGCAAAAAAGGTAACGGTCTTCGGTATTCCCTACATCATTGCCCAGGGGAAAAAAGCGGGAATTCTGAAGGATATCTTTGCAGGAAAAGACACCGGCACCCTCTTTCTTCCCGCACGGGAACCTCTAAACAGCCGGAAATACTGGATCGCCTTCACGCTGCGCTCCCAGGGCAAACTGACCATTGACGAAGGCGCTCGCAACGCCATCATCGAGTCGGGAAAGAGCCTGCTCCCCTCCGGCATCGTTGACGTGGAGGGAGACTTCACAATCGGTGATCCCGTGACTTGCATTGATCTTAAAGGCGCATCTTTCGCCAAGGGGCTCGTTAATTACAGCGCCTCGGAAATCCGAAGGATCATGGGCCTCAAATCGTCAAAAATCAGCCAGATTCTTGGCTACAAGGACTACGATGAAGTGATCCACCGGGATAATATGGCCGTTATGTCACATCGAAAAAGCCGGAAAACCAAAGCTCCTTCAGGACCCAAAAATATCCCATCGATCGGCAAAATTCCCTAATATTTCCTTGACATGGTTTATGGGGATATGTTAATCGACGGCGGTAGCTCGGG
>CAZBQX010000067.1:0-10159 GCA_964494155.1 uncultured Syntrophales bacterium | reverse complement strand
GGAGCAAAAAAATTCAGGAAAACGACCTTGACGATCCAGATGTTAGGTGTTAGAAGCTCGACGGTTAAGTTTTGAGAATAACAGAAGATGCACCAGGCAAAAGGCTGTCGGCATGTTGTCGTTTCGCCGTCTGTGACAAAATTACGCCTTTGACGCCCGCAGGGGCTGTTGAATAAAAGGATGAGATGATGAATTTTAACTTGCTGTTGGAAAGATCCGTAAAAATACATGGGCATCTCTGCCCGGGTCAAGTTCTGGGTGTCAAAATGGCCATGCTTGGCATGGAGATGGTTGGCGTGGACTTTCAAAAAGAAGGGCGTTCCAGAAACTTGATTGTCTATGTTGAAATGGACCGTTGCGCCACCGATGCCATCCAGTCTGTAAGCGGTTGCAGCCTGGGACACCGGACGATGAAATTTCTTGACTACGGGAAGATGGCGGCGACCTTTGTGAATATTGAAACCGGTCTTGCGGTCCGGGTTATTGCCCGGGAAGATACGCGGGAAAAGGCAAAGGAGTTGTTCCCGGATATAGAAGACCGCTATGAGGCCCAGATCCAGACCTATATGATCATGCCCCAGGAAGAGCTTTTTGATATCATGAGGGTCCATGTCGTCATTCCTCCTGAAGATATGCCGGGCAGACCGCTCCGCAGAATTCAGTGCACCCGATGCGGGGAACATGTGCAAGATATGCGCGAAGTATATCGGGAAGGTGAGGTGCTCTGCAAAGCCTGTGCGGAGGGAACCTATTACCATTCTTGTGACTGATGTGGATTATTGAAGGGTTGAGAAAAGAATTTATTGAACTTTTTCAAGAAGGGGACGATTCATGAGTGTCGCTGGAGCATGCGTGGTGGGAATAGTCGGTGCCATAATAGGCAGCTTTCTTAACGTTTGCATCTGGCGAATTCCCCGGGAAGAGTCCATCGTTTTTCCCGCTTCCCATTGCCCCGCTTGTTCACATCCCATCCGCTTTTTCGATAACATGCCCATCATCAGTTGGCTCATTCTGCGGGGGCGTTGCCGGGACTGCGGTGAATCCATCTCCCCTCGCTATCCCCTGGTGGAGGCCTTGACGGCGGCCCTAGCGGTCCTGCTTTTCTGGAAGTACGGATTTTCCCTGCAGTTACTCTGCGCCTTTCTCTTTACAGCGGCCCTGATCGTCATCACGTTTATTGACATCGATTATCAGATTATCCCGGATGTGATTAGTCTTCCGGGAATCCCCCTGTGCTTTCTGGCCGCAGTTTTTTTCATGGGGGTACCCTTTCTTGAATCGCTGATCGGCATTTTGGTGGGAGGGGGAATTCTCTATGTGATCGCGGTCGGGTATGAATGGATAACGAAACGCGAAGGGATGGGCGGTGGTGATATCAAGCTGTTGGCCATGCTGGGCGCTTTCTTTGGATGGAAATCGCTCCTCTTTATTGTCCTGTGCAGCTCTTTAACGGGGGCTGTGGTCGGCATGACGGCGATGGTCATCCAAGGTCAGGATATGAAATATGCCGTTCCCTTCGGCCCTTTTCTCGCGCTCGGGGCGGTAGCCTATTTTTTCTTGGGTGACGCCTTTTTGCGATATCTCTTTCTGATTTCCTGAGGAAATATCTCTTTCATTTTCGCTGAATTCTGCGTTTCCGCCCTAAAGGGAGCGATTCCCTCCGCAAAGCCAAAAAGAGGAAAAATCTTGACTTTTCAGCACGCCTGGTTATAGATACGCGACAGTCTATTTATAAGAGGTGAACCATGGGTACGGAAAAGCGATATTGCTCAATCTGTGCATGGAGAGAGAACTGTCAGAAGAAATACAGTGTTTCAACCGATGCGGTAGGCTGCGTACATTGTCCTGATTATACGAGGGATTTGTCCATCAAGGACAGGGATATTGACGAAGTCGAGCGCAAATACAAGGGGCAGGAATAACCCTTACCGGAAGACGCGCTGACAAAATCTCAACCGATTTCTGCAAAGCGTTTTTATCTTTGAATCGAAGTAAATACCGTGACAAGTAATGTCAGGACATTACTTGTCACTTTTTTTTATCAGAGGTTGTGCATTGATCGTTTCATTGCGAAGAAAAATTGCTCAAGCGATCGGCGGCGCGTTGAAAAAAAGCACCGCAGCCGGATTGTCGGATTGTGATGTGCCCTTCATTGAGGTAGAGGCGACGAAGGATAAACAACATGGGGATTACGCCACCAACGTGGCTATGGTGCTTGCATCGAAGCTGAGGATGAATCCCCGGAAGATCGCAGAACTGATCCGAGAAAACTTTAGCTTGGGCGACGTGATTGCGAAGATCGAAATAGCCGGCCCCGGATTTATTAATTTTTTCATCAGGGAAAGCATCTGGCCGAGCCTTCTGGAAACCGTTGACAAGAATGGCAGCCATTATGGGAAGGTTGATCTGGGAAGGGGAAAGAAGGTCCAGGTTGAATTTGTGAGCGCCAACCCGACGGGTCCTCTCCATATTGGTCATGCCCGGGGAGCCGTGGTCGGGGATGTGCTGGCGAGGTTACTCAACGCCTGCGGTTATGCCGTGTCCCGGGAATATTACATCAACGACGCAGGAAACCAGATGAACAACCTCGGGAAATCCGTTTATCTGCGTCTGCGGGAGTTATCGGGCGAAACCGTTGATTTTCCTGAAGCCTGCTACAAAGGCGATTATATTAAGGATCTGGCAGGCGATATTCTGCGGAAGGAAGGAAAAGCGGCGCTTGAAAAACCGGAAGAAGAATTGATACGCACATTTACAGATTTTGCCGGTCAGGCGATCCTGGAAGGGATCAAGGAAGATTTGCGGATATTCGGCGTATCGTTTGATCAATATTTCAGCGAGCGGGAACTCTACAAGAACGACGGGGTTATGGGACTCCTGACGGAACTTGAAAAAAAAGGGTTCGTCTATCGGGAGGATAATACATCCTGGTTCAGAACCACCCAATTCGGGGATGAAAAAGACCGGGTGGTTATCCGTCAGAATGGAGACCCGACCTATTTTGCCGCCGATATCGCTTACCATAAGAACAAATTCGAGAGAGGATTTGATACCGTCATCGATATCTGGGGTGCGGATCATCATGGCTATATCCCGCGGATGCAGGCCTGCGTTCAGGCGCTGGGTTTTGATAAAGAAGCCCTGAAGGTTGTCCTTGTGCAATTGGTGAATCTCCTGCGGGACGGTAAGCCCATTGCCATGTCCACTCGCGCGGGTCAATTCGATACCTTACGGCAGGTCATCGACGAAGTGGGAACAGATGCGGCACGTTACAATTTCCTGATGCGGCGGTCCGACAGTCACCTGGATTTTGATCTTGAACTGGCCAAAAAGCAGTCCAATGAAAATCCGGTTTATTATGTACAGTATGCCCATGCGAGGATCTGCAGCATCCTGCGTATTGCCGAGGAGAGAGGTTATGCCGCTCCCGGATATGATGAGGTGGATTTATCATGCATCAAGCTTCCGGAAGAAATTGATCTGGTCAAGGCCATCGCCGCCTTTCCCGAAGTGGTGGAGGGTGCGACCACGGCTCTGGAGCCGCATCGGCTCACATTTTACTTGAATGATCTGGCCGGAAAGTTTCACAGCTACTATAACAAGAACAAGGTCATGACGGAGGATCGGGCTCAAAGCGCCGCCAGACTGTTTCTGGTAAAATCGATCCGAACGGTGTTTGCCAACGCGCTTTATTTGCTGGGTGTATCGGCTCCTGATAAGATGTGAAAATTCATCCAGGCACTTTTGGGTGGGGTGACCATCTGTGTATTCGGTACGTGGTTCCGTATAAAAGGACATCATGGCTTCTGACAACGCGCGCCATTTTGAGTTGAAATTGCGTAAACTCGGGCTTTTCATGTTGATCTGCAGTATGGCGGGTCTTCTGTTTGCGGTATTTCTGTTAGGCGTGGTTGTTGGGAATAACCTGGATACATACCCGGAAGTCATATCACGCCAGATGCCGGTTAAGGTTCTGCAATGGTTGGGTTTGTCGGAGGTTGAGAAAATACCGCCGCCGTCTGTAGTCATAAAAACCGAAAAAGCGGTGCCAAAAGAGGATGCCGATGCGCCGGGGTTGATTTCCCGGGATGTTGTTCCTCCACCGCCTCCCTCGATCGAGATGGATACAGCCAAGAATGATCCGCCGATGCCGGAACAGCCGAAGGTAAAAACACCCGTGCCGCCATCCCAGGTTATCGACAAGGCCGTGAACAAAGAAAAGGTGGTGGCGCCGTCCCTGCCAAAAGAAAAGGACAAGGCGTCCGCATCCCAGATGTATGTCGTGCAGATCACATCCTGCAAGAGTAAGAAAAGCGCGGAAGACACGGTCAAACAGCTTGGGAAAATCGGTTTTCACGCCAAGATTGTGACTGCGGAGATCAAGAACAAGGGGACGTGGTATCGTGTTTTACTGTCGGATATTGAGGGCAAGGATAAAGCAAAAGCGGCGGCCGAAAAGATTGATCGTGTTTTAAAGGGAAATAAGTCGATTATACGTATCCAGAATAGGTAGAGGATTATGTTCGAAAACCTGACAGAAAAACTGGAGTCCGTTTTTAAGAAACTCAGGGGCAAGGGGCGCCTGGACGAAGAAAACATCAAGGAAGCCCTGAAGGAAATTCGTATGGCCCTTTTGGAGGCGGACGTCAATTTCAAGGTGGTGAAAGACTTTATTGAAGATGTGCGGATTCGGGCAGTCGGTCAGGAAGTCCTTGACAGCATTACCCCGGGTCAACAGGTCGTAAAAATTGTGCACGACCGTCTTGTCGAACTGATGGGCGGCGGCAGCAGCCAGATCCGCTTTGGCAACCGTTTCCCGGCGCCGCTCATGTTGGTCGGGCTCCAAGGATGCGGGAAGACCACGACAGCGGTGAAGTTGGCCCGGCACCTGAAAAATCAGGGGAAGCGGGTTTACCTTGTTTCCGCCGACGTTTACCGGCCGGCAGCGGTGACCCAGTTAAGACTGCTGGCTGAAAAAAACGGCATCGGCATATTTGATACGGGAGACTTGCGCGATCCGATTAAGATCTGTGTTCAGGCGGTGGAAGCGGCCAAGCGCGACGGCTATGAAGTAATCGTTGTCGATACGGCGGGACGTTTGCACATCGATACGGAAATGATGGACGAACTGAAGAAGATCAAAGGAATGATTCTGCCTTCGGAGATCCTTTTTGTGGCAGACGCCATGACCGGTCAGGATGCGGTGAACGTCGCCGGGAAGTTCAACGAAATTCTGGGCATTGACGGGGTCATCATGACCAAGATGGACGGCGACGCCCGGGGTGGCGCAGCCCTGTCATTGAAAGCCGTGATGGGCAAACCCATTAAGTTTGTCGGTATGGGGGAAAAGGTTGATGCCCTGGAGGTGTTTTATCCGGACCGGATGGCTTCCCGAATCCTGGGGATGGGCGATATCCTGACCCTGGTCGAAAAAGCCCAGACGGCTGTTGACGAACGTTACGCCAAGGATCTGGAAAAAAAGATCCGGAAGAATGAATTTACGCTTGAAGATTTCCGCGATCAGTTGAAACAGATTTCGAAGATGGGTTCCCTGACGGATATTCTCGGCATGATTCCGGGTATGAAGAAATTCAAGGAAATGAAGGACATGAAACCCGACGAGAAGGAAATCGTCAAGATCATCGCCATCATCGACTCCATGACCGCCAAGGAACGCATGAACTACCTGATTATAGACGGACAGCGACGGAAAAGGATCGCTCGGGGCAGTGGAACCACTGTTCAGGATGTGAACCGTTTGTTGAAAAACTATGTGGATATCAAAAAAGTGATGAAAAAGATGTCCGGCAAAGACGGTATGAAAATGATGAAAAGAGGTCTTTTCCCCTTTTAAGCATTGAAGTTTCGTGATAAGAAGTAAAATCGCAATAATATTTTTAGGAGGTGTGTACAAAAAGGAATGGCAGTTAAAATCAGATTAGCCCGTATGGGAGGGAAGGGAAAGCCTTTCTACAGAGTGGTGGTTGCAGATTCCGAGTCCCCGAGGGACGGCGGATTTTTAGAGATTGTCGGTCATTACAACCCGCGGACCGAACCGGTAGAGATTGCCCTCAAGGGAGATCGTATTTCTGCTTGGATTGCCAAGGGCGCGAAGCCGACCCTAACTGTGGCCCAACTCATTAGGAAGGCGGCCCAAAACGCCGGTTAAAAGATTTATCTGACGGATCCGATTTGTGAAAATTGTGCCGGTCATGCAATCGATGTCAATTATCCAGTGATGTTTAACCCGAGAGAGATGAGTGGAGGTTGTCGAGATGAAGGACTTGATTAAATACATGGCTCAATCTTTGGTGGATAATCCCGATAAAGTCGAAGTTTCCGAAGTGATTGGAGAGCAGACTTCCGTCATTGAACTGAGGGTTGCAAAAGAGGATCTGGGAAAGGTCATCGGCAAGCAGGGTAGAACCGCAAAAGCCATGCGGACAATCTTAAGTGCCGCATCGACGAAGCTGCACAAAAGGACGGTATTAGAGATCATAGAATAGCAATGGATCTTTTTGAAATGGGTACGGTCCTGAAGCCTCGCGGTTTGAAAGGACAAATGCGGTGTTTCTCCCATCTTGAATCAAAAGAACTTGGGAAGTTTCTGAAAGAAATCTGCATCAGGACCCCGGATGGAGTCAAACGTTTCCATCGACTCAGAGAAATCACATTTGCGGGAAAATTTTTTTTCCTTTCTGTGGATGGAATCGATAGCCCTGAAACCGTAAGGGCCCTTGCCGGTTCCGATATTCTGGCCCCGGTGGATGTGCTTCCTCCCTTGGCGGATGATGAATATTACTGGCGGGATATTATTGGCCTCGAGGTGATTACGGAAACGGGACAATCACTGGGAACGGTGAAAGAAATTTTTTCGACCGGCAGTCATGATGTTTATGTCTGCCGGAACGGAGAACAAGAACTTCTTCTTCCTGCTATTGGCGATGTCATTCGCCAAATTGATGTCGGAGGGAAACGGATGGTGGTTCGCCTCCTTGAAGGCATGTAGGGAGGAGCATGATCCGCTTCGATATTCTTACCGTTTTTCCTGAAATGTTCGGATCGCCATTCCAGTGCAGCCTTTTGAAAAAGGCTCAGGAAAAAGGTCTCGTCGAAATCGGCTTGCACAACATTCGCGATCATGCTCTGGACAAGCATCGTATGACCGATGACACGCCTTATGGGGGCGGATGCGGAATGGTCATGAAAGTCGATCCGATTGACCGCGCCCTGAGTGCCATAAAAAGAGAAAAGACAGGTTCCCTGGTTGTTCTGCTGACGCCGCAAGGGGAACGTTTCGCGCAGCCGATTGCTGCGGAATTGGCCTCATACTCACAGGTTATCCTGATTTGCGGTCACTACGAAGGCGTCGATGAACGGGTTCGGCAATATCTGGTGGATCGAGAAATTTCGATTGGAGATTATGTTCTGACGGGGGGTGAACTCTCGGCGATGGTGTTGGTGGATGCGGTAAGTCGCCTGATCCCGGGTGTTTTAGGCAACAGCGAGTCCGCAACATCGGAATCCTTCACCATGGGTTTACTGGAGTATCCGCAATACACCAGGCCTGCTGAATACAAAGGTTGGAAGGTGCCTGATGTCTTGGTGTCCGGAAATCACAGGGAAATTGATTTGTGGCGAAAAAAGGAATCACTGCGGAGGACCCTGCTTCGCCGACCGGACCTGCTCAAGAACGCTTGTCTTTCCGCAGAAGACAAGAAAGTCCTGAAATCCATGACCGAAGAGTACTGAGCTGAATAAGAGGTGAGTGCGGATAATTTTTACATCGCTCTTTTGCACGGCCCCGTATACGATAAAAAGGGCCGGGTGACCGTTACATCCATTGTCAACACGGATATACATGACATTGCCAGATGTGCCAGGACCTTTGGAATTAAACGATTCTATATCGTTTCCCCGATTGCAGAACAGAGAATGCTGGCGGAGAAGATTCTTGGTCATTGGCAATCCGGTTATGGCAGTACCTACAATCCGTCCCGGAAAGAAGCGTTTTCTCTGGTTGACCTGAAGGGGTCTCTGGATGAAGTCCTGAGTGATATTCAGCAGAGAGCAGACCAAGATGTTCGCATTGTGGTCACCGGGGCGCGCCTAACCGGGGCATGTCTTTCGGCGACGGATCTCAGGCAACGAGTGCAATCCGAAGAATATTCCTATCTTCTTGTTTTTGGTACCGGGTGGGGTCTTGCCGAAGCGATACTAACAAAGGCTCATTTTCGTCTTGAACCCATTGGGGGGGGTGGAGAATACAATCATCTTCCCGTGCGCGCTGCGGTGGCGATTCTTCTTGATCGGTTATGGGGAAGATAAATTTATGTGTAATAAAGAGTTGAAAATTCTGACTAAAACATGTAAAGAAGCAAAACTTATTAACAGGGATAAAGTATAACCATGTTTATCTCATGAATAATTTTTAGGATTTTGATAAATACAGAGGAGGAATTTCTCTTATGGGTATCGTGGAGTTTCTTGAAAAAGAACAGATGAGGGAAGATATCCCCCAGTTCAAAACAGGGGATACGGTCAAGGTCTATCTGCGCATCATTGAAGGGCAGAAGCAACGGATTCAGGCTTACGAAGGCGTTGTCATTCGTCGTCGCCAGGGGACCAGCCGGGCGACCTTTACAGTCCGCAAGGTTTCCTATGGGGTCGGCGTCGAGAAGACTTTCCCCCTGCATTCGCCCGTAATCGAACGCATCGAGCTGGTGACGAGGGGACGGGTCAGGCGTTCACGTCTTTACTACTTGCGTCAGCTAAGAGGCAAAAAAGCCCGGATCGAAGAATTGAAAAAGTCATAAACGACCGGGACAAAGGGTCCTCAATTAAAGAGGAGCCGGACAACCCGTCCGATACGTAACGAGAAAATGGAAGAGCAGGTCTGTACCTGCTTTTGCATTTTTGGCGTAACTTGGACCGTTTACCTTTATTGATTTAATGGATCAATTTGAGTTGCTGGCCCACAAACGGGGCGCTAAGACGGTTGCAGGGGTTGATGAGGCGGGGCGGGGGCCGCTGGCCGGTCCGGTTGTTGCCGCAGCGGTGATTTTACCTCCCGGATACCGGAACCCGGATATTAAAGATTCCAAGCAGATCTCTGCTCGCCGGCGGGATATCCTCTATGATCGCATTCGTGAGGATGCCCTTGCCGTGGGCATTGGTGTCGTCGAAGCAATTGTCATTGATCGTGTCAATATTCTGCAGGCGACATTTATGGCCATGCAGGATGCATTGGCCGAATTATCCATTCCCCCGGATTTTCTCCTCGTAGATGGCAATCAGCGCATTCCCGTTTCTATAGCCCAAAAGACAATCGTCAAGGGTGATTGCCTCAGTATTTCCATTGCCGCCGCATCCATTATGGCCAAAGTATCCCGGGATCGGATTATGGAAATGTATCACCGTCAATTTCCCCAGTACAACTTTCAGCAGAATAAGGGTTATGGAACGGCCCAGCATCGTTCTGCCCTCCATCAATACGGTCCCTGCAAAATCCATCGCCGTTCTTTTCATTTTGGAAAAATAGAAAAGATGCCCGTCAATGCAGAACTGGATTTCGGTCTCCATGATTGATCAATTGTCAACAAGAGCGCTGGGGCGACATGGTGAGGATATTGCGTGGGAATATCTCAAGAGTCGGGGATACAGGATCTTGGAACGAAACTATCGCTGTCGCTATGGAGAGATCGACCTTGTTGCAAAAGACGGAGAGACCATCGTTTTTATAGAAGTAAAAAGCCGGCGTACGGCTGCTTTCGGAGACCCGGAAGAATCGGTCAGTCTGGCAAAGCAGAAGAAGATATCAACGGTTGCCCTCTATTATCTCAAAGATAAAGGCCTCCATGATCGACCAGCCCGATTCGATGTGGTGTCGGTCCTTGCCTCAGTCCCGGGACAACAAATTACGCTTATCCCGGACGCCTTTGACCTAATTCGATAATTTCCCCTATCATGCTTATGGGTAACCCGGCTTAACATTCGACGCGTCAACCTTGCGTGACCTGAACAGGCCTTGAGAATTCTAAATATATATAATTATGAGACAAAAAATCATTCAGGGGTTTGCCAGGAACCAATCTGGTTTGAACCAATATTTCCTTGACATGGTTTATGGGGATATGTTAATCGACGGCGGTAGCTCGGG
>CAZBQX010000066.1:7058-10262 GCA_964494155.1 uncultured Syntrophales bacterium | reverse complement strand
GATAATGAAGCGCTAGCATCGACATAACCCGCCGGATTTTTAATCAACATCGTTGTGTTCCATCAAAATCAATTCATTGATATCCAGTCGTGGTTTATTGCCTTGTAGGGGAAGAATGAAGGGAGGCTTTGCTCTATGGAGCGAAGGAAAGATGGAAATAACCCGTTTAAGGGCGAAATCAGCCAAGAAGCATCGCCGGACCCTCAACGGGATGCGTTGAAAAGCGAACTTGCTCGTCTACAGAGTGCTCTTCATGAAAAGGAAAACCAATTCCGTCTTCTTTTCGAGAAAACGGTCGATCCGGTTTACCTCCTGGATGGAACACGCATCATCGATTGTAACGAAGCGGCCCTTAAGATCCTGCACTGCACCGACAAATCCCAGGTTATCGGTTTGCGGCCCTCACAGCTATCGCCGGAAAGACAACCGGACGGCCAGTTGTCCAGCGAAAAAGAGAAAGTGCTTCACGCCATTTTAGAGAAGCAGGGGCGGAACTACTTCGAATGGGTTAACCGCACGATTGACGGCATTGATTTCTGGGTGGAAAGTTCCCTGACGCTGATTCCCGTTGATGGGCGTTTCCTGAACTATGCCGTATGGCACGACATTACGGATCGCAAGAAATCGGAAGAAGAATTAAAGAAGTATCGCCTGGAACTGGAGAAGAAAGTCGAAGAAAGGACAGCCGAACTGTCCTGGAGTAATGAGAAGCTTCTTGCCGAGCTGGGGGAAAGACAGAAGGCCGAAGTCGCCCTGCGTGAAGCAAAAAATTTCATGGAGAGCATCTTCGCCAGCATTCAGGACGGAATCAGTGTCCTTGATGTCAATATGAATATTGTGCGGGTTAACCCGATGATGGAGCAGTGGTTTTCCTATCACATGCCTTTGGTTGGGAAAAAATGTTACCAAACGTATCACGGTAGAAGCCAAATCTGCAGGGATTGTCCGGCTCGAAGAACGATCCTGACCGGTGAGGCCGCCCGGGCAACCATTCCCGGGGAGGGAACCGATAAAGAACGCATCACCTGGGTCGATGTGCATACATTTCCCCTTATTGATAATGCCACCGGGCAACTGAAGGGGGTTATCGAGTATGCTCGGGATATTTCAGACCGTATCAAATATGAGAATGTCCTTTGCTTCAAGAATCTGATCCTTCAGACCCAGCAGGAAACCTCGCTTGACGGTATTTTGGTTGTTGACGATCTGGGCCGGATTATCTCTTACAATCACCGCTTTATGGATATCTGGGGGATTCCTGTCACCATAATGGATTTAGGATCCGACCAGGAAGCAATCCGCTATGTTGTGGAAAAACTGGTTGATCCGGAGGAATTTTTGGCAAAGGTTCGCTGTCTCTATGAGGATAAAAGTGAAAAAAGCAGAGACGAAATTCATCTCAAGGATGGCCGGATTATAGATCGATACTCCGCGCCGATGTTAGGTGAGGATGAAAAATACCACGGCCGGGTTTGGTATTTTCGTGACATAACCGAACAGCGAAAAATGGAAGAGGAGGTGGTCAAGGTCCAGAAGCTGGAATCGGTTGCCATTCTTGCCGGAGGTATTGCCCATGACTTTAACAATATGCTGGCGACGATCATGGGTTACGTTGATCTGTCGCAAGAAGAGACGGATCCTGCAGGCAGTGTTTACGAGTATTTGGAGCGGGCGAAAAGGGCGGGCATTCAGGCATCGGAATTGACCAAACGCCTGATTACCTTTTCCAAGGGAGGCGATCCGATTCAAAATGAGATGTCTCTGGGCGCCCTGATTCGCGCGGAGATCAACACCGTAACGGTAAGTCCCGGGGTTTCCCTTTGTTTATTCATTCCTGAGAAGCTCTGGCCTGTCTATATCGATGAAATGCAGATCAAGCAGGTTCTAAATCACCTGGTACGGAACGCCGATGAAGCCATGCCCAATGGAGGGTCCATTACGATCAGCCTGGAAAACCGCGTGGTGGGAGAAAAGGATAACCTGCCTTTGAAAGAAGGACCTTACGTAAAGTGGTGTGTAGCGGATCAGGGGATCGGGATTGCAAAGGAGAACCTTGCACGGGTCTTTGACCCGTATTATACGACCCACAATCGGGGCAGTGAGAAAGGCATGGGATTGGGTCTTGCGATCTGCTATTCCGTGATTAAAAGGCATAACGGTCTGATTGTTGTGGAATCGGAACCGGGACAGGGAACCGTGTTGACAGTTTATCTGCCGGGAATCGAGCCGAAGGGGCGCCGAAATATGGCCGTTCAGTCGGATCTGGAAATGGACAACTTGACCGGCGTCTTCGTTCCCCGGGGTAAAATCCTCATCATGGACGACGATGACCTGATCCTGCGGATGATTTCCCGCATCCTTCAACGCTGGGGCTATGCGGTTGATGTCGCGAAAGACGGCAATGAAGCCGTCAAGAAGTACCAGAGCGCCCGTAAAGCCGGTGAACCTTTTGATATGGTGATTTTGGATCTCATCATACCGGGAGGGATGGGGGCGGAGTATACGATGCAGAAATTGCGTCAATGGGATCCGACCGTCAAGGCCTTGGTGATGAGCGGTTACAGTGATGACCCGGTGATCATGAATTTTCCTGCATACGGATTTAAGGGCGCGATGCCCAAGCCGTTTGCTCTGAACAAACTGAAAACATTGATCAGCGATGTCCTGCTTTCAAGTGACTGATGAGCACGCAAGGCTGTTTAATCGGCGCCGCGCCGGCGATATTCTGAAGGTCATGTGGGACAAAATTGAGCGGAGATCAATCCGTTTGTGGCTTTGAGCGGGATCGCCATCTTTTGAGTCCATGAGTCAAGATTGATCTGTGCGTATAAAGTTGGGAGCAGCGATGAAATCATACCGTAAGGAACTTTGGTTTAACACATCGACGCGCAGAGCATTCATCAACATCACGCCCCAAGTGGAACAGTGCGTGCGGGAAAGCGGCATTCTTGAAGGGCTGTGCCTCGTCAACGCCATGCACATTACCGCATCCGTCTTCATCAATGATGACGAACCGGGGCTCCACCAGGATTATGAGCAGTGGCTTGAAGCGCTGGCTCCCCATGAACCGGTCTCCCGTTACCGGCATAACCGGACGGGTGAAGACAACGGCGACGCTCATCTTAAAAGGCAGATCATGGGACGGGAGGTTGTGGTTGCGATAACGGGCGGTGTCCTTGATTTCGGTCCCTGGGAGCAGATTTT
>CAZBQX010000066.1:0-6958 GCA_964494155.1 uncultured Syntrophales bacterium | reverse complement strand
CGAGACGATGCCACATTATAGGCCCGAATTCAATCGCCTGTTCGCGCTTCAGAAAATAGCCTTCCTTCTATGCCTTTTGCCCGGAGGTTAGCGGTAAAATGGAAAACTGGATTTCAACACGCCGATTTAATTGCCTTTCTTCCGGAGTGCGGTTGGGAACAAGCGGATGATATTCACCGAATCCCTTGACGGAAATCGCCTCCGGATTTACGCCGCCGGCGATCAGATCGCGTGCCACCTGGGTGGCACGATCCACGGAAAGTTCCCAGTTTGACGGATAACGGGCGCTGCTGATCGGCGTATCGTCCGTGTAGCCTTGGACTTCAACAAGCAGGTCGGTGTGCGATTTGATAAAAAGCGCCACCTTGGAGAGAATGTCTTCCGATGAAGGTTTTAACCGGGCCTGTCCGGGGTCGAACATAATTTTCTCGGGGAAGGTGAGTGTCAAGACATCCGCAGTACGCGTAATCAAGAGGCCCTGCTGGTTGATATCGACTTTTAATGCGTCAGCAAGGTCCTGTTCCAGCGCCGCAGATATTTCCTTTTCCGGCGGCGCCGCGGTTGAGGGCGGTGTAACCGTTTCTTCCGGTGTTTCGGATGCTTGGGCGATGGAAGCGATGTTCCCGTCGGTTCGATGTGATTGCCCCGCCAGGAGTTGTTTCTGCAGGGTCAAGCTGAAAAGCACGACGAAGAAGATCATCAGCAACATTAAAAGGTCACTTAAGGTTAACAGCCAGATTTCGTTTCCCTTTTCTGTTTGTGCCCCGCCTGTCGGCCGGATGGTTCTGGCAAGCGTTCTTTTAATCGGTATGGGCAATGTCCCTGGTGAATCATTTGTTGTGATTGCGGGGACGGGTTCTGCTGTTTTCATGATATCCCCGAAAGAATTTGTTTATGTTGCCCCATGGCAGCCGATTTGGATGTTTCGGGTCTGGGTGTTTGCGTGAAGATTGAAGCGGTGTAAAGGGCTTCCAGCTTACATTGCAGGGCCTGTGGATTTTCCTGATCGTGGATGTCGAGAATGCCTTCCTGAATCAACTCCAGTCGGGCCTGTTCCTGATCCATGTAATCCTTGATCCGGTGTGAAAAGGGAACGAAGACGAGATTGGCCAGGACGACGCCGTAAAAGGTGCTGAGCAGCGCAACCGCCATATATCCGATCAGGTTTTGGGCGTCACTGATATTGCCGAAAATACGGATCAGATTGACAATCGTTCCCACCAAACCCAGGGCGGGGGCGACTCTTGCCATGTTGTAAAGCATTTTATATGCGGTGTCGTATTGACGGTAATTCAACATGGCTTCCTTGGCCATAATCTGTTCGATTTTTTCCTTGGAATACTGGTAGGCGATCAGTTCAATACCGGTTTTAAGCAGACCGTCAGGAATGCTGTCCCCGAGTTTTTCCAGGGCGCGAATTCCGTTGGTCCGGTAAGTGCGGGCCATCTGGATCATCATCTCAATGGTCCACTCGGTTTGATTCCGGTTGTCCAGCGTCTGCTTCAGCATTTTCGCGGTCCAGAGGAGTCTTTTCCAAGGATAAACCATCATTGTCGCGGCCAGGGTGCCGCCCAGTACAATCATAAGGGCGTTCAGATTGGCGATCAGGCCCATCTTTTCGACGGAAACACTGAAGGCGAGGAAAAAGATTCCGGAGATGAGAATCAGGGATGTGATTATTTGTGGAACCATGAATTATGCTCCTTTACAAAGATTTCTTGCGGGTAAATATGCATGGGACATGCCATGGTGTAAGGAAAAATAAGATATGTCTAAGTATCTAACAACAATTGGATTTCAATGACATGGCAAATTGACAAAGCAGACCGACACACGGAGCTTTGGGAAAAAAGAGGGCATAAATTGCCCTACGCCATGCCGGCTGAGCAAAATATTCCTCATGATGTCGTGCCTGATTGAAAATGCTTTTTAGGATCGATTACTCGGCTTGATGGGATTGCCTGTGTTTTTCTGGGCGAGATTGGGATAGTGTTTTTTGAGGCACTCAGGACAGATGCTGTGGCTGATTTCCGCCGGCGAGTGCTTGGTGATGTAGATATCAACCTGCTCCCAATAACCCTTGTCATCCCGCACCCGTTTGCAGAATGAACAGATCGGCAGGATACCGCGGAGTGAGGAGATCTCATCCAGGGCTTTCTGCAACTCACGGATCAGTTTTTCCTGGGCCGCTTCGGCTTTTTTCTGCGCCGTGACGTCGATCATGACAGCCAGAGAGCGGAGGAAGTATCCCTTTTCGTCTTTCTCCGCGATGGCCGACAAGGTCACATCCATCAAACCTCCGCTTTTTTTGATGATTTGATATTGAATATCTTGGACATAGCCATGTTCCAAAAAATAGGGAAAGGCGATGATTTTGGCGAATAATTTGGATTCATCGGTTAAAAAGCTGGTCAGGGGGCGACCGATTACATCTTCCCTGTTGTAACCTATGCTGGTCAGCCAGTAATTGCTCACGGCCACAATACGTCCCTTGCTGTCAATGGAATGCAGCATAATCGGTGTGTTTTCATACAGGTTGCGGTAGCGTTCATTACTGGCCTCCAGTTTTCTTTCCGCTTGTTTTCTCTCCGTGATGTTTTTAAACGACATGCCTATGCAGTGTTCGGGGAGGGGAAAGGCTTTGATGGAAAACCAGACCGGTTCCGTTTGGCCATTGTCGTAATGCAATTCTTCTACTTCTGTTTCCTGCTGGCGACGAACAACATCGGCATATCTTTGGGGGATTCCCTTGGCCCGCAAGCCGGGAAAAATTTCGTCTATCGTTTGGCCAACAACATGACCCGAAGAAACACCGGCATGGGTTTCCGCGGCCTTGTTGGCATAAATCAGTTTCAGGGAACGATCATCGGCCTTGTTTTCCAGACGGAAAATAAGCAGACCCAACTGGATTTTATCGGCAATGTCATGTGTCAGCAGGGAGGCGTCTATGGGGGGATGGGTTTTCGTCTTTTTCATGGATTTACCTCGCTAAGAATCCGGAATGCTTAAATATTATTTAATAAAGCGTAACCAATACTTAAATCTTAAGATGATTGTATTCGGCTCTGCGGGTTTTTTTCCAAAAGGGGTAGTAAAAAAATGTGTTACTTGCCGAAGGATATGACACCTCCTGCGAGGAAAGTCCATGCCATTTATAAAAACCATCAAACATTACAGGCCCTGCCCTTGAGGTTGAACAGCATTCGGAGGATCCTCCGCGTCTGATCGCTGAAGAGTTTTTCCGAGAAAACACGACCGGAAACGCGCTTTGATATTTCGGAGAGGGTGGGATAGATATGAACGGCTTCGGCCATCTTAGACAGTTTGACTCCGCCGGCAGTCGCGATAATCCATTCGTGGATGAGTTCCCCCGCCTGGTGAGCGATAATTTGGCATCCCAGGGGGTCTCCTTGCGGGTTTACCAGAATTTTGATCATGCCTGACGTTTCACCTTCAGCCTGCGCCCGGTCGTTATCATTGAAAGACTCGGTGAACACCGTGTATTTCAGACCTTCTTTCTGTGCTCGTTTTTCATTAAAGCCGATACTGGCCACTTCCGGATCCGTATAGGTGCACCAGCCGACTTTCTGATAGTCCACTTTGCGGGGCAGGTGCAGGATGGCGTTAGTCAGGGCGATTCCCGCCTCATAACCGGCGACATGGGTGAAAGGCAATTGACCGTTTACATCGCCGCAGGCATAAATATGCGCCATGTTCGTTTTAAGGCGATTGTTGGTGGGAATACCCCTGGGGGTAAATATCACCCCGGCCTTTTCCAGTGCCAGATCAAAGACATTGGGTTTGCGTCCTGTTGAGAGGAAGAGGGCGTCACCCTCGATTACATGGCTTTGCAGATCATTGTCCACCGGAGCGATCGTCAGTTGAATCGTTGTCCCGTTAATTCCCGTCCTGACGGCCTTGGTCCGGGTGTGGATTTTTATGCCTTCGGCTTCCAGGAGCGTATGCAGCAGAGCAGCGATATCGGCATCTTCCGGTCCAAGAATCTGATCCATGAATTCGATGATCGTGACCTTCGAGCCGAGTCGTGAGAAGGCCTGCGCGATTTCCAGGCCGATGGGGCCGCCGCCGAGAACGATCAGATGTGCCGGGAGGATGCGCTGAGAAAAAACCGTCTCGTTCGTCCAGAAAGGCACCGCGGCCAAGCCCTCGATCGGAGGAACAACCGGGCTGGAACCGGTAGCGATGACCCAGTTTTTTGCGGATATTTTTTGTCCCTCCAGTTCCACAGCATGGTCGTCGGCGAAGACCGGCCGGCCGAAACGGATTTCGGCGCCGAGTGCACAAAAGCGTTCCGGTGAGTCGTGCTGCTGGATTCGATTGATAACCTCCTGGACATGATCCATAACCCGGCCCAGACCCACGGCAGGTAACGCCAGAGCCGGAAGACCGAAGTCCTTTGCTCGGCGGGCGTTATGCCAGACAGACGCTGTGTGAATCAGCGTTTTAGAGGGAACACAACCGTAGTGCAGGCAATCGCCTCCCAGTTTTCCTGCTTTTTCAATGAGGATCGTTTTGGCGCCGAACTGGGCGCTTCCGGCGGCGGCCGTCAAACCGGCTGCACCGCCGCCGATAATGCCGAGATCATAATCATAGCCTGTCATAACCCCTCCTGGTTTATTATTTAGTCTGCAAAAATCGTTTTGCTGTGGAGAAAACCTCAATAAAGCGAATATAGGAAACGGCGCTTTCGCCCGTGTTGTCCGAATCATTCATCACACCGATTGTGCAGACGGACGGCGGATTGATTCCGAAGACCTTCCGGTAATCAGCCACGACATTCACCTGTTCATCCTGCCAAGAACCTAGATGTGTATCCCCCCCCTGGATGGCGATCATCACGGCACGAGGTGTGTAAGGACTGGGCACAATCAAGCCCCGTTCTTCCGTCCGGTTGGCCCAGACATAACTGATTGCACTATGGGGCGGATATTCACCATAGACCATTTTGGTCAGTCCGTACTTGATTCTATCCATGACGCCGGCTGTCTTCGGGTCGTACTGAAAGAGGATATAAACCCGCAGAGGATAATCGTCCCCCGCTTTGGTGCGCATGTCTCCTTTACGATAGATGTTCATGACGCGCCATTGCCAGCGGATTTCCGGGTAGTCGTAAACGGAAAAGGTTTTCCGGTAGACTATGGCTGATGCGGAGCCGAGGCTTTCCGCCCTGAGGGAAGTAATGCCTCCCTGGATTTCGTGCCGATATGTTGAATGCTGCTTAATTTTGGGGAAGAATACGGGACGCCAGTTTTCCAAATGGGCAAAGCTCTCCCGAAAGAAGATTTTGTTTCTTTCCGCCCCATGCCCGACAGAAAAGAGGCAAAGCAGACAAATGATCAGGGACAGTATGGTTTTTGTGAAAGTCGTCATAATCGTACATGAAAGCCAATTTTGGGGTTCATTCCACATCGATATCGACCATCCTGTTACATGGGGAAGCCTTGCCTTGCAGTTTAGTCCGCATGTCGTTAATTGTCAAAACAAAGGGCATTGATTGTCCGGAAAAATCATGTATTTTCATAAGGTGTGGCATTCAGATTCCTGGAGCATATAAAGGCGAATCCATGGAAGGTTTTGAACTGGGCATGACCAGATTGATCTTCTTTGCCGGTGGAATTTCGTTATTCCTCCTGCTGGAGTGGTTTATTCCCTATCGAAAGCCGACCGAACCAAAGGTAAAACGATGGCTGATCAATCTATCTCTGGCCGGGGTCAACTCAATTTTGCTTGCTGTACTCTTTGGTTCCGCCATGGCCGCCACACTCGCTTTTGGCGCGAGTCATCAATGGGGGCTCTTGAATCAAGTTACACTGCCTCCATGGGCCAAGGTGCTGCTGGCCGTGATCGTCATGGATTTTCTGTTGTATGTATGGCATGTGCTGAACCATGAAATTCCCTTTTTCTGGCGCTTTCACCGGGTCCATCACAGCGATCTCAATATGGACGTTTCCACGGCGACGCGGTTTCATGTGGGTGAACTGGCCATGTCGTCTATTATCCGGATTATGATTATTCTCCTTTTTGGTGTGGGCTGGCGAGATCTTTTGCTGTTCGATAGCCTGGTGTTGCTGAGTACCCAGTTTCACCACAGTTCAGTAAAAATTCCCGCCGGATTTGAGAGGATTTTCTGGCTTTTGTTCGTGCCGCCTTCCATGCACCGCATTCATCATTCGGTGATCATCAAAGAGCGAAATACGAATTATGGGGCGATCTTTTCCCTCTGGGACCGGTTGTGCGGAACCCTGTTGACCGGCGTGGACCAAGCCCGGATCAAAATCGGCATCGGGGCGTACCCAAAACAGGCGGAGCTGAGTTTATTCCGTTTGATCATCATGCCCTTCACGCACGCCGTGAAATGAGAATCATCCTCTTGACTCCGGGTGAACGCTGTTAAAAGGTGAGCTATCCTGCGCCGGTTTGCATAATTATCGGGAAGGAAAACGCTTCAGATACCGACCGTACCCCTCCTTTGCCAAGTCTTCTCTGGGGATAAAACGCAGGGCCGCCGAGTTGATGCAATACCGGAGTCCGGTCGGCGGCGGACCATCACGGAAAACATGACCAAGGTGTGAGTCCCCCTGTCTGCTTCGAACTTCCGTTCTTTCCACGAAAAGACTGTTGTCCTCTTTTTCAACGATGTTGCCCGGTTCAAGGGGGCGTGTGAAACTCGGCCAGCCGGTTCCCGAATCATATTTATCGGTGGAACTGAACAGGGGTTCCCCGGAGACGATATCGACATAAATGCCTTCCCGCTTATTGTTCCAGTACTCATTACGGAAGGCCGGCTCCGTACCGTTTTCCTGTGTGACTTTGTACTGCAGGGGTGTCAACCTGGTTTTGAGTGTCTTGTCATCGGGTTTTTGCCAGGATTTTGGGGAAGCAGATGCGGTGTTGTGCTTTTCAACGCCCCATATCTTCTCCAGGAACCGGTCGCGGC
>CAZBQX010000065.1:0-10685 GCA_964494155.1 uncultured Syntrophales bacterium | reverse complement strand
CCCGGGCAGAGGTATTCGACAAGGACCGAAGGGGGGATCCGGTAGGATGCCTCACGGGTCAGGGCGGAAAAACAGACTTTCTTTTCGCCGGGTTTGAAGAAACTGATCAGGTATACGGAAACATTTTCTCTTTTTTCCCATTCAAAGAGCGCGTCGGTGGTGATGCCTGCAGCGTCTTCGGGTTTGATCAGCGTCAGGGACCGCTTAACGGGCGCTTCGGTTCCCTTGACCCAGTAAACCATTTCCGGTACCTCGAAGGAAGTTGCAGGACGGGTAACCCGGAATTTGACAATATGATACCCGGGATCGAAAGTCGGGAGATCCGGTACAGAAGGCGTCGCCAGGGTGACCTTGCCGCCGGTGGGTACAAAACGGTTCACCCGCTCGATAATCAGACCGTCCACTTCCCAGTATCCGCTGAGCATGCCGGAGCCGGTGTAAAAAATATCGGCATAAGCCGTGAGCCCCACGTGATTCCGCTGAACCATCACTTCATTCTGGCGCTGTGTGAGGTCGAAATAAAGTTCGATCCGTTTGATGGCAAAAGCCTCCGCATTTCCGGAGGCAAAAAGGATCAGCGTCAACACCAGCACCTGGAGCAATCTCATGGTGATTTTCATTTTTTTACCTCACGACCTTTATCATTTTCAGGCAAGCATACTATGGTTGTGCCGCTTCTCGGAAAGAGAAACTGCGCATGCCGCTTTCGGCGATGATGTTGTTTTCCGTGTCATAACCCTTGACCGACCAGAGGAATTTTCCTCCGGCACTGAAATATTCGGCCAAGATCGAAGCCGGAATCCGGTAAGACGTGTCCCGGGTCAGGGCGGAGAAACAGATGGTCTTGTCTTCCGCTTTGGCGAAGCTGATCAGGTATACGGCGGCTTTTTCCATCCTTTCCCAGGCGAAGGAGGAATCGGCGGGAATGTCCACCCCATCCTGAGGCGCATTCAAAACCAGGGTGCGTTTGGCCGGTTCATCAGTCCCTTTGACCCAGTACACCATTTCCGGCACTTCGAAGGAGGTTTCGGGAGCGACGACGATGAATTTTACGATATGGTAGCCCGGATCGAAGGTCGGAAGATCGGGCACACTCGGCGTTGCCAGGGTAACCTTTCCGCCGGTCGGGACGAAACGGTTCACCCGTTCGATAATCAGTCCGTCCACTTCCCAATAGCCGTTGAGGATACCGGAGCCGTTATAATAGATATCGGCGTATGCCTTAAGTCCCCGATGATTTCTCTCGACCATCACCTCGTTTTTCCGCTGCATGTGATCGAAGTAGAGTTCGATTCGTCTTAAAGAAAAAGCGGCAACACTGCCGGGGGTGATGTTGATTTTCAAACTGTAAAAACCACCATTTAAAAAATTTCGCTCGTAGGTAAAACTGTTGAACCCTCTTTGTAATGCTCTTTCAACGACTGCCTGTGGAATGGTTAAAACTTCCGAAGCCAGAGATGTGGTCGTTGTCAAAGGCATATTAACCCGCCCGATGGAATCGCATGCTGCTAATGTTCCGGTAAGACAAAACTGTCCGTATGGCGATGTGATCGTCGCACCTGCACCGACCACGACAGGAAATGTATAGTGCAGCGCGACGGTAGTGGACTGACCGTATGCAGCATTGACTGTGGCGGGTGTTGTTGAGGCCCCGTACGATGTTGAGGCAATGCTGAAAAATGCCGTGATCAGAATGCAAAGAAAGAGCAGGGTTTTTTTTGAGTGCATGGATTTAACCTCACAGTCCGAATTTCGCATTAAGTTCAAACGCCAGGAAAATGGTCAAATTATCGGTTTCCGTATCGGCGATCTTATCCTTGGTCTTCTGGTAGTCTCCCTTGAGGGCAATCGTAGGGTTCAAGTAAGGTGGAAAAAACTGTTTCAAACTGTAAGCCAGTCGTGTATTTACGGTGGTCGTTTCCGTATCGATGCTGTCGTCGGTCGCATCCGCCACGACATAGCTGGCCATCAGATCCCAAAAAATCAGGTCCTTGACGGGTTGTGAACGCAGATCCAGGGTTGTGGTATAGGTATCTGTTCTGACATCGGTATCTTCGTTTTTCTGCTGGACCAGATTGGGAACCAGGCTGATGGTCCAGTTTTCGACCGGCGTCAGGGTCAAGGTTAAGATGTAATTACCGGTGGACGTATCGAGATCGGCGCCGGTTTTATCATTCATGTAGGTGTAGGTCGCTTGCAGGCCGGTACTCCATTTTTCACGGACATAACCGATCTTGCCGGTGATGGAATCGGTCATGGTATCGACGGGATCAAATCCCGTCGGTTCATCCTTGGTCTTGATAACTTCATGCTGAACCGAAAAGCCCATGGGTACTTGGGCAAACCGCGTGTAGTTATAATCAAGAGAGAGGGGAATGCTGGTCGTTCTGGGCATGATCGACAGGTCATCCACATTATCCCGGAAGGCCGAAGCCAGAATGCTCAGGCTGTGGTTGGTGAACATGGCATTGCCTGTGAAATAGATCCCCTCACGGTCCTTCGTTCCCCCCTGCAGGGCGATGCTTTCGTAATCGCGGCCGAAATACTCATATTTCAGATCATAGGTATACTGGTTTACCGCTCCGCTCAGATCAACGCGCCAGGCGGTATCGCTGACCTCGTCGAATGCGTCGGCGTCGTCGAAATCGTATTGGCTGTAGGCCGCTTCGAAATCGGCGATCAGCATCGCCGGAATGATCTGGGATGTAACCCGGAGACTTGCCACATCGCCAGTCCGACGGCCGGTTTCAATTCCGGAGATACCGTAGGTGACGGTTGAATCATCCTCACCGGTCAGAAAAGTCGCTTTAATGTCGGTCCGGATACCCGGAAGGGAAAGACCGGCGGAACCGCCATTGATCTGGCTGTCCTCCTCGTATCTCAGCCCCCAGGTATTTCTGACGCCGTAGATGGCCGGCGCCCGGACGGTGAAAAAAGACAGAGCCCCGTTGCCGTAACCCAGATTGATTTTTAATCCGCGCCGGAGCAGACTCTGGACGGTGAACGGGGTTTCGCTAACCGAGACGTCTCCGAATTCCGCCTTGGCCTGCAGTTGATCTCCCTTGTGTTCTCCTCTGAGAACAAAACTTCTCAGGTCCAGGCCCTTTTCCACCGATCCGGTGCCTAAAGGCTTATCCTGTTCCACATAGACGGGGGAACCTTCAAAAGAAAATTCATTGGCGCCCTCGCGAATCTTGCCCTGAACCGTTCCCTCGACCGTCACGGCATTATATGGGGTTGTGCCGTCATGGGCGTCTTTTCGTAACGTTGCGGTGTATATGCCGGTCATGTCGGCGCTGACGCTGGCCTCTTCAAGGGTTTTCGTGTGACGGGTTTTGAAAGAAAGTGCACCCTGCAGCGCATTACCAGCCGTATCCGTGGCCGTGACGGACAACTCATGGGTTCCCGGTGCAACAATGAAGACCGGCTTGTAGGTAAATCCGTTTTCCACCAGGGTGATCAGGGGCGTGATGTCGGTGCCGTCGAGTAAGACGGTCATGCTTCCAGGAGCCGGAGGGGCTGTGAAGAAAACCCGGATGTCAGGTTTTTTTCCGATTACTTCTTCATTGGGAGCGGGAGAAGAGGATAAGATCCAGGCGTTTTCCGTATTCGTGACAGGCGCTGTTTCCTCCTGGGCATACAAGGGAGCCAGGGGTGCAAAAAACAGAACCACACACAGAAATAACCAACAGGTTTTCATGTCTGCTCCTTTTCCTCTTTTCTTGTTTGCGGTGCGAGTCGTGCGATTGCCATGCTCATCGTGCATCTGGGGTTCCTTTCCATCCGGAAACAGGTGATGAGATGAGTCTACATTGCCATGACTTAAGAAAGATACAATTGACCCATTCATACACCCCTGTGGAAAATTTGTAAATGGATTCTGTCCCTGCTTACGAGAAAACATCGTCAATAATCGAAGGATTATTCCACCGAACAATCGATGTCTCAGTGGAACGGAGTCGTTCTGTACGGCCGAATATATTCGTGATAGACTGCAGACAGTAAAAGCACGCAAGGATTCAACGCCGCAGTATTGCCGGTGCGCAACCCCGGCGACAGAACAGACGGCAAATCAGGTTTCTGCCATGTATCAGCAAAAAACGCCGGATTTTACCGGAACGCCCTCTTCTCCTCCAAAACCGTTCGGTCTCATGGCGGCCGGTTTCAAAGACACCCTGATGGATGCCATCAATCGCTACCGGGAAAACGCCGATGTCAACCAGGCCGCGGCGATTGCCCTGTATGCGATTCTCTCCTTCATTCCTCTGTTTATCCTTACCATGCTGGTGATCGGACATGTCTTTGGCTCGCACCCGGACGTGCAGCAGGAAATGTTGAACGGTTTCCGTAATTTTCACCCTTTTTTCTCTGAAGAGCTGATGAGTCAGTTGGGCCTTATCGAAGAAAAACGCCACCTGTTGGGCTGGATAGGTTTTCTCAGCTTGACCTGGTCCGCCGCCATGATTTTCAGTGTCATGGAGACAGCCCTGAACATGATTTTTCGTTCCTCGTCGCCGCGAAACTATTTTTTGTCCAAAGCCCTGGCCATGGCGATGATTCCCATGGCCTGGATGGTCGGGACGGCCAGTGCGGTAATTACCTACCTGACAACGCTGCTCATGGAACAGAGCTTTTTGTATGAGTTGATACCCGGCGGCATAACCCGGCTCAATGGATTGTTATTGGGGTATCTCGTACCTTTTTTAATCGTGGTCTTCTTTACGACGGCAATCTACCGGGTGATTCCCACCCGGAAAATATCGCTTACCAGCGCCCTCATCGGCGGGTTGACCTTTGCCGTCCTGATGGAGCTGGCCAAGCACTTCTTTACCTGGTACATCGCCCATTACACCCGCTACAATATCATCTTCGGTTCTCTCGAAACCGTTGTGATTCTTGTCATCTGGACATTCTATGTGGCGCTGATCTTTCTTTTCTGCGCCGAGTTGATTGCTTCCTATGATCGGCGGGACCTGCTTCTGCTGGAAAAAGCTTTTTTAAAAAAAGAAACAGCGACCGGACGCATTGATGCACGTCTCTACCGGAAATTTGGCCGTTTTTACCCACGAGGAACCTATCTTTTCCGTGAAGGAGATTCGGGACGGGAGATGTTCTATGTTCTCGACGGCTGTGTCCGGGTGGAAAAGGAAGCGGATCTGGTCAAAAAGACTCTGGCGGAACTCGGACCGGGTGAATATGCCGGGGAAATGGCGGCTTTGATCGAAGCCCCCCGGACGGCATCCGTCGTTGCCATGGAGGACAGCCGGATTGCCGTCATCGATGGCCTGACCTTTCGTAATCTTCTGCGGGAAAGCGAACAGATTGCCCTGTTCATGCTCCAGGAATTTTCGCGGCGCATCAGGCATACCAATGACGCCCTGGATGAACTGACCCAGTCCTGGACCCGGCTCATGGCGGTTCTTTTTTTCTATGCAGCCTGGCCCCTGGAAGGCGACCGGGACCCGGCGGTCGAGCTGGCAGTCTGTACCGGAAAAGACCTGAATGACATCCGGGAAGTTATCGACTCCCTGGCCGAAGCGGGGCTTCTGACCCTGGAGGGCGGGGTGGTCAAAGCATTCCGGAAAGAGTTGGTCTGGGACTACTTCTGTCGTTCCTCTACCCGCTAAATGAGGCGGCTCACGTTTTCCTCGCCAGGAGAAACAGGGGCGCATGATTGGACGTAAAACACGCAGGGTCGCGCCGCAAGATGGGCGCAATGGCCGTATGGCGCTTGAATTCCCGGTCCAGGAACCGCCGGACTTGATCGCGATTCCATCCATGGGGATGCCGGAAGTTAAGATAAAGGGACAGATCGCCCTCATAAAAGGGAAACGTTTCCAGTTCATCCGCTTCCTGACTGAAGGCGGGCAGGTTGAAGATCGCAACATTGAGAAAATCGATCCAGTTTTTATGGTCGCCGACAAACGCCATCGTCCGGCCTGCCGCTTCCGGCGTTTCCGCCGGGGTTCCGAAGAGCAGATAAACATAGGTGCCGATCCCGGCTTTGTGAAGCTGTTTTAAGCTCTGCGAAGCCCCCTCCAACTCAATCCCCTTCTTCAAGTTATCCAGCACGTCCTGGTCTCCTGATTCCAGTCCCAGTTTAAGCATGACACAGCCGGACGCTTTCAGGGCTCGGCAGAAATCGGGATCACGCAGTTCGTTTGTGAATCGGGCAAAACCGTACCAGGGGATACCCGGCGGGTTTTTGATGAGCGCCTGGAGCAGAGTCGGACTCAAGGCGTTATCGAGAAAGTGAATCAGAATGGGGTGGGTTGCTGCAATCAGGGTTTGCAAGTCCGCCGGCACTTGTCCGGGGGGAGTGGGATGGTAGGTGGAATCCTCCGCCTTTTCCGGGCAGAAAGCACAACGCCGCCACCAGCAGCCCCGGGAAGCGCTGTAGGGAAGGATGAAGCCCGGCGCCAGGTAATCCTGGCGGGGGAACCCGCTGTAATCGGGCAGGTTTCCACCCTGCTGGCTGTCCAAGGACAGAAGATCGGCCAGAAAGGGTTCTCCCGGCCCGGTTACCAGATCGTCCACCCAACCCTCAAAAGGCCTGTGCCAGTCCGGACGGCTCAGCCACGATGTGATCAGCCCGCCGCCCAGGACGATTTTCTTTTTGGGGTGATGTTTCCGGAGCCAGCCGATGATGGCGAACGTACATAGGGCCTGGGGGAGATAATTCAGGGAAATCCCGATCGTCCGGGGATTCTTTGTCTCGATCAGCAAAGAGAGGCGCGGGGCGAAGAAAGGATAAAAGGGATTGCTTTCCGGGTTTTTTGCCGCCTGGATCAAATCGTCGCTGCGGATCGGCAACAGATTTGCGTCTTCGTAGTCGGTCAGAGAAAGCCGGACGCCGGTTTGACTGGCCCGGGTGGCCAGGACGCGGTTCAGGGACCGGACGGCGCTGCCGTGACGATCAAATTGGCGGTAAGTTTTCCAGAGGGAGAGTTGCGCCAGGTGGGCCGTCCGATTTTTAAGCGCCCGCCGTGTCCACGTATCGTCTATTGCTTCGGAAGAATGCGTGGTTTCAAGCAGATAACGCAGACATTCCAGGTTGAGATCGACGACCTGACAAGAGTAATGCCGGCTGCGGAGAAATCCCGCCAGGCCTGCGATGCCCGCGGGGGCTTCACAGGGCCGGACGACAGGGGGATGAATCAGCAGCATCGGGGTGTTTCCGGGGCCTGGGTTTAAGCTTCTTCCTTGTACGGGGCAATAATCCCCGTGTCCATCATGAGGTTCACCTCGTCCCGAGCGCGCCGGATCTTGGACTCCGCCATGGCGAAAAGTTCCTTTTCCGTGAAATTCAGCCTGGCTACACCCTGTTGAATCGCCGTCTTGGCTACCGCGACCGCTTCCCGGGGGAAGATTTCCCACTCGTCCATCGTCGGCAGCAGATAATCCTCGTGAATCCCCTTGTCCTCGGCACAGCGGGCCAGCTCGACGGCGGCGGCAATGCACATTTCGTCGGTGATCACCCGGGCCATGACGTCAAGGGTGCCCCGGAAAATCGCCGGGAAACCGACGGAGTTGTTAACCTGATTCGGAAAATCGCTCCGCCCGGTCGCCACGATCCGGGCGCCGGCCTCTTTGGCTTCCCAGGGCCAGATTTCGGGTACGGGATTGGAACAGACGAAGACGACAGCGTTGTCCGCCATCCGGCTGATCCAACTCTTTTCAATCACACCGGGGCCCGGTTTGGACAGAGCGATAACCACGTCCTGGCCCCGCATGGCTTCTTCCATGTCGCCATCGCGGTTTCCGGCATTGGTGATTTCACAGAATTCCCGCTTTTCTTTGTGGTTTGGGCCGATGTCATCGCGTTTTTTATTCAAAATACCCTTGCTGTCGACGACGATCATTTTCTTCGGGTCCGCACCGGCCTTGAAGAGCATTTTTGCGATGCAGACATTGGCGGCGCCGATGCCGATCAGGGTGATGGTGGCGTCCTCCATCTTCTTGCCGACGATCTTCAGGGCGTTGATGAGCCCCGCCACGGTGACGGCGGCGGTGCCCTGCTGGTCGTCATGCCATACGGGAATGGGCGCTTCCGCCCGCAGGCGGTCTAAGATATAGAAACACTTCGGGTTTTCGATATCTTCAAGGTTGATGCCGCCGAAGGATGGGGCGATAAGCTTCACCGTCCGGATGAACTCGTCAGGGTCCTTGGTGTCCAGGCAGATCGGAAAGGCGTCGACGCCTCCCAGGTATTTGAAAATCAGAGCTTTTCCCTCCATCACCGGGAGTCCCGCCAGGGGACCGATATCGCCCAGACCCAGGACCCGGGTCCCATCCGTGACAATGCCGACAGTATTTCCCTTGTTGGTGTAATCGAAGACCTTCTCGGGATTGGCGTAGATCTCCTTACAGGGCGCCGCCACACCGGGCGTGTACCAGATGGCAAAATCCTGCAGATCCCGGATAATGCATTTCGGTACGATTTCAATTTTACCTTTATAATATGGATGCATTTTCAGGGCATCTTCTGCGGGTTTATTCGCCCTGGCAATCCTTTCTTCATTCGTGGTCGGCTTGTCCGTCATGATCGTCTCCTTGTCACCCTGCTTCCAGCGTAGAATTTTTTGCTTGATTATCATAGTCCTTTTGAGAAATAAAGCGCATAAGGGATCAAATATCTGATATTTCTGACACCTTGGTTCCTTGACTTGAATGAACTTGTTGGATGATCCGGTTGGTTTGCCCGATCGGGAAGGTTATATTGATATGGTAGTGGAGGGGAAATGAACACGATTAAACTGGTTCTGCTTTTAAGTTCCTTGGCAGGAATTCTGATGATCATCGGCTATTTTGTCGCCGGAAAGATCGGCGTGGTCATCGCCTTTGTTTTGTCTATGGTCCTCAATTTCGGGAGTTACTGGTATTCGGATCAGCTGGTGCTCAAGATGTCAGGTGCGCAGGAGGTAACGGAAGCGTCAGCGCCCCAATTGTATGCAACGGTCCGCACCCTGGCTGAAAAAGCGAACCTCCCCATGCCCCGGGTCTATATCATGCAGCAGGATTCACCCAACGCCTTCGCCACCGGTCGAAACCCGGAACACGCCGCCGTTGCGGTGACGACGGGGATCATGAAAATTCTGAACAAAGACGAGCTTTCCGGGGTCATCGCCCATGAATTGTCCCATATCCAAAACCGGGACACCCTGATCGGCACCGTGGCGGCGACGATGGCCGGTGCCGTGGTCATGGTCGCAACAGTGGCCCGCTGGGGGGCGGTTTTTGGCATGGGAGAAGACGGGGGGCGCACCGTGGGGCTGATTGCCACGGCGATCGTTGCGCCGATTGCGGCGACGCTCATTCAGATGGCCATCTCCCGTTCCCGGGAATATCTGGCCGATGAAAGCGGCGCCCGCATGTCGGGGAAGCCGCAAGCCCTGGCGGGCGCCCTTGCAAAGCTCGCCCGGGGGGTACAGGCGAAACCGATGGACGCCAACCCCTCGACAGCGCATTTGTTCATTGTGAATCCCTTTTCCGGGAGCACCGTCATGAATCTGTTCAGTACCCATCCCCCGATTGAAAAAAGGATTGAAAGATTAATGAAAATGAAGTTGAAGGAATCATGACGACCTCGTAAAAGGGCAGTTCTGTCATTCTAAGGAGCGTAAGCGACGAAGAATCTCTTTCAATATTAGATCCTTCGCTTTCACTCAGGATGAACATTCTGAATTTTACAGGTGCCAATATTCATGAGAGTCAATTTAAGGAGCAACACGTACCATGACGATACGTTATTACAGTACAAACCGGAACCTTGACCAGGTTCCCGGAATTACGCCGTTCAAGAAGTCCGTTTCTTTCCGGGAGGCCCTCCTGCAGGGGCAGGCCCCCGATGAGGGCCTTTACATGCCCACTCCGATTCCCGTTCTTGATGTGACCCGGCTGGCGGAGCTGAAAGGAGCACCCTACGCAGAGGCGGCGAAGCTGGTAGCCCGAATTTACCTGAAGGATGAGATCGAGTTGGATCTTTTAGACCGCCTGGTTGAGGATGCCTACAACTTTACCGTGCCCCTGGAAAAAGTCATGGACCGCAAATATATCATGCGCCTGGACCAGGGCCCGACGGCGTCGTTCAAGGATTTCGCCGCCCGGCTTATGGCCAGGCTGATGAGCGCCGTCCGAAAGAAGGGACAGACGCTCCATGTGCTGGTGGCAACTTCCGGCGACACGGGAAGTGCCGTTGGTGATGCCTTTCATGGCGTGGAAGGGATCAATGTCACGATACTCTATCCCAAGGATGAAGTGAGCGGACGCCAGAAGAAGCAGCTCGATTCCATCGGCGACAATGTTCAAGCTGTCTCTGTAGACGGAAAATTCGACGACTGCCAGAACCTCGTCAAAGAGGCTTTTGCCGATCCGGAACTGGCAAGTTTGAATCTGACGTCGGCCAATTCGATCAACTTCGGCAGGATCATGCCCCAGATGATTTACTATGTTTATGCCTACGCCCAGTTGGCCGAACCCGGCGAGAGCATTGTCTTCTCCGTTCCGTCGGGCAATTTCGGCGACGCCCTGGGGTGTGAGTATGCCCGGCGCATGGGGTTACCGGTGGCGAAGCTGGTCATGCCCGTCAATGAAAATGAGGAATTCCCCCGGTATCTTCAGACCGGCGAGTATCAAAAAATATCTCCGTCCCTGGCCTGTCTGTCCAATGCCATGAATGTGGGTCA
>CAZBQX010000064.1:0-10787 GCA_964494155.1 uncultured Syntrophales bacterium | reverse complement strand
GGCTTTGAGACTGTTTTGCGGTAGGTCGTCGTTCCCTCCACCAAAGTAATTTAAGTTATTAATTATATACACTTTTCTCAGACATGCGATCGACCTATTTGGTGAACCATCTCATTCAAGACTGACAAGCAACCTTGATCCGTTCTTTGTCTGTATGAGTCTTCTTCTAGGCCAAAACCGTAAAATGTTTGCAAACCGGCCTTCTTGATCCGGCACTCATCCGCGTCCAATATTTACATTAATCCCACCCCCAAAAAGTTTTCTTAACCTTTCATGCTAAGGAGAAAGAACGACACAGGGTCAGTATCTCAGACCTTTGAGTCTTGATGCTGGCATGTTCCGGGAATTCATGTATGATAATTGTGCAATCAAACCAATATTGTTCAAGGAGATGATCGCCATGCAAACAACGTTGGCCAGACCGGCGGAAACCTACTCCCCAATCTATTTTCTGGCGTCTCTGGGGACGGGAGGATTGACGGTAACCTTCTTCATGTGGCTGATGCACTGGATCCGACATCCCGGGCGCACCGTGCCTGTCTTCGAGGACATTGTCGCCGCTTTTAGCGCCGGCGGTGTGGCGGAAAAAGTGATGATAATCCTTGCCGTCGCAGGGATCGCCTTCTATGCCTTCTTGAACATCAAGTATCTGATCTGGAATCTGATTCGCTTCTGGTCATGGAAAAAGACCGAGGCGTATGTCCAGCTTCGCGGCTCCAATGCGGAGACCCAGTTGCTGGCCATGCCGCTGGCACTGGCGATGAGCGTGAATGTCGTCTTCATTATCGGGATGGTCTTCGTGCCGGGCTTGTGGCAAGTGGTGGAGTATCTCTTTCCCCTGGCCGTCATTGCCTTCGCCGCCATCGGGATACTCGCATTAAGCATGCTTGGGGATTTCTTCGGAAGGGTGCTTACAGTGGGCGGCTTCAGTTGCGCCGTCAACAACTCTTTTTCCCAGGCGCTTCCCGCCTTTGCCCTGTCGATGATCGGCGTGGGGCTGGCCGCCCCTGCCGGACTGTCGGCCACACCCCTGGTAGCCGGAATCGGGCTGATTCTTTCCACCTTTTTTCTGGTCGCGACCCTGCTGATCGGTACGATTGCACTCGTGTTGGGCATGCGTTCGATGATGGAGAACGGCGCCAATATTGAAACCGCGCCGACCCTGTCGATATTCATTCCGCTGCTGACGGTCATCAGTATTCTGTCGTTGCGGCAGCATCACGGTCTTGGCGTTCACTTCGCTCTGGAAAGCGGCGGCGTGGATCGATTGATGATGCTTTCTCAGTTTCTCTCAGTGCAGGTGCTGTTTGCGCTTTTAACCTGGGTGGTTCTGAAACGGCTTGGATATGCCTCCCGATTTATCTTCGGGCGCGAGACATCCGTTGGTTCTTATGCACTCGTCTGTCCGGGTGTGGCCCTGGCGGTGATGATCCATTTCTGGCTCAACCGGGGATTGGTCGATGCCGGGGTGATGGCCAAATTCTCCACGGGTTATTGGGTGATTTCTGCGATTGCGATCGCCATCCAGTTCTTGACGATCTGGCTTGTGTACATACTGAACCGCAAGCACTTCGGCATCCCGAAGCCTGCATAACCGTCTTCTTGCGATGTTCGCCTTATGAAGTGCGCGCGTCGGAAAACTCTTGGATGGCCATGACATATGCCGGGTTCCGGTGCAGACCACGGAAGCCCGGCCGACAGTGCTGTTCAAAACAGGTTAATCGTTTTCCATGGAAGTTTTCCAAACCTTCCAGACATTGCCCACCAGGTCCGGACCGGGTTTAAGGGTGATCTTGCCCGGCCGCCAGCCTGAAGGTGTCGCTTCGGCGCCCTTCGTTTTCCGCACATGTTGATAAGCCTGAATCTGCCGCAGGGTTTCATCCACCCGGCGTCCCACCGGCGGTGTGAGGACTTCGTAAGCTTGGATCACGCCTTCGGGATCGATGATGAACCGACCCCGGTTCTCTACTCCGGCGTCTTCATCGTAGATGCCGTAGGCTGAGCCGACCTTTCCACCGCCATCGGAGAGCATGGGGAAAGGGATACCGCCCTTGACCATTTTTCCCAACTCATGATCGTTCCACATCTTATGGACGAAAACACTGTCCACGCTCATCGAAAGCACTTCAACGCCCAATTTCTTGAACTCTTTGTAATGCTCGGCGACCGCCGAGATTTCGGTCGCTCAGACGAATGTAAAATCACCCGGATAGAAGCACAGGACTACCCACTTTCCCAGATAATCCGACAGCTTGACTGATATGAACTCTCCCTTGTGAAAGGCGGGGGACGCAAAATCCGGCGCCGGTTTGCCCACTTGAATCATCTTTTTCACCTCCTGAGACGGCTGTTGATCCTGCGTTTCTTTCGTATTTTCCTTTGTCTGCCCGACCAACCCACCGGTGGGACGGGCGCACCCAACCTTGGTCTTCTCAGCCATTGCCTACCTCCTTTCTTCATTTGTGGGAATCATTTCCCCATCAGATCAAGAACCACTAAACCGCACAAGACAGGCCCGATAAACAGTGTTGCAAGCGCTCACACCCCTCCGCAGAGCCAATGCGGAAAATCAGGAAATTCTGCCGCAGCAAACTCAATCCGCCAGACTTTGTTGCCATGCCATTCTTATCCAGTCGGAGAATCTTGTTCTCTGTCGTATTGATAATATTAGATTCTTCGTTAAGTTTGTCCATGAACGCAACGAGAGATTCAGCATGAAAACGGGCGGAATGATGCACTGCTTCCGGTCTCCAAAGCATTTTAGAAGGTCAAGATTTCAAAGCCTCTGTCCCGGTATGCCGCAATGCTGGGATGGCCCGCCATCTCGTCGAGAAGGGTCAACCCCTGTTTTTTTGCCGACTCAAGGGTTCCCATTTTACTGGAGCATGCCCTACAAACCCCTTCTATCAGCCCCGCCTCGAGGTTTTTCTTCCATAAGCCGCTCAGCGGATGTTCAGCTTTGGCAAGTTCCGGGATCAGTTTGGTTGAAGCCCCTTCAATGACGATTTTGGCTTCATGGCCCTTTTCCTTCATGTCCAGTGCATTCAGAAGAACATGGATGAAGCACATGGGGTCGCCGTTAAAAACAAACAGAGCAAATTTCTTCATGTCGAGCCATTCCTTTGGGTGATTGATTACCTATTTTGATTCGATTTATGATTAATGGCAACCATAATTTTATGCTTACCCTGTCCAAATGATAAGCATACTCAATTCACGAGAAAGCATGTTCTGAAGTGATAGAGAAAAACGGGCCGATTGCGGACTGTAAACCTTAGAGCACGCAATTCAAGAGAGCAATCATAATGATCAGCAGGCCATGCCGTGAGCAGGTAACAAGAAACAAAGTCCGCGGATTCAACTTCTTTTAAAAACTAAAGTAACTGATATTACTTATTAAATGAACAATTTTTAGATCTTGGTCGATCACAATCAACAACATTTTGGCTTGCGGACGGATTCGCAACCTTGTGTGCGGTCCTTTTCGCATAGCGTCTGTTCATACCCGACCGATAGGCAGGGACTTCCTATGCGAATGGCAGGTCATGTCATTCATCTGGTAATTTACAACCAAACGAATAGGATGCGATCAAGGCAAAAATCTTGACCAACAGATGACCAGTCTTCGGTTTTCTATTTTGGGGGCTCCTCCATGATGACGATGAACTGGTCGTTGCCGATGGAAAAACCCTCCTTGACATATCCTTGGACGGTTGCCTCCGTTCCCTCCACGGGGAGAATCCGGTCCGTAATCACGAAGATTTCTCCCGTGTTATCCTTTATTTTGAATCCCTTCATAACGAGGATATTCACCTTCTCTGTAACCACGCCGCGTACCTTAACCATTTTCCCCTCGTAATCCCTGGGATTCTTCAGAATCGAAGCAACCGGGGTTGTAAAGAATCCCTTGTCGCAGGACAGAAAAAAAATCATGGCTGTCAGGAAAACAAGAACTCTGAGTTTCTTCATGGTCAACACCCCTAAGCTATTGAGGAAGATCCTCACATTGCAGATTATCGTTTCGTATAAATGGACGGAGAGGGCCGCGGGAAATACCCCACGGCCCTCTCGCGCCGCTTTCCTTTTCGCTGTAATGCCATATTCCAGAACTGTCTTTCTAAAAAGAACTTAGCGGCTCAGCATCTTATTTTTCAGGAAATCCAGGCCCTGTTCAAGCAGACCCCCCTCCGGCACTTTTCCCTCCGGAGTGAGACCGTCAATTACTTTCGGCAACAGAGCCGCCAGACCACTCGAAACGTCCGAACCTGAAAGGCCCAGTTTCTGTGCAATATCCTGAATGATGTTGCCGCCGAACGCCTGTTCCATCTGTTGACCGGATACCGGCTGGTTTTCTCCCGTGCTGATCCAGGAAGACACGGCATCACCAAGGCCCTGACTGTTGAATTTTTCCACGAGCCCTGCCAGTCCACCGGTCTCCGGATTGTTGATCAGTCCCATGACCTGGTCCATCAGGCCTTCCTGCCCTGATCCGCCGGGGATTTCAATGCCTGCTGTTTTGGTAATCTCGTCTAAAAGTCCCATTCCTGCTCCTTTCCTGGCCGCGCAAAATAAACGGTTGGGTTCTAAGTTAAAAGGATGCATGACATCAACCGGAAACCGTTCTTTGAGTTCATGTTATGGCAAGTATCTTACCGATTTGGTTATTTGCCTGTGTTTTTTACCTCAATGGCAGTCGCCTTCATGATATAGTCAATGGTCACTTTTGATCCGACCTTAAGATCGCCCTTCACCTTGGTTGCGGCATCCCTGAGAATTTCCCATTTTTCTTTGCCTTTCTGTACGACGATGATGTCACCTTTAATTTCCAGAACCGGTCCCGTCACCTGATAGGTTTTCGGACCTGCAGCCAAAACCAGGGACGACCAGAAAAACACAGCACAAACAGCGATTAATAAATACTTTTTCATTTGCTCCTCCTTTGTTTTAATTAGATCGCTTAAAGAATGTTTACTTGGAACCCAGCCAGCGATACGTCAATCCCCCCAGAATTCCGCCTATAATCGGGGCCACCCAGAATAGCCATAGTTGCGCCACGGCCCAGCCTCCCACGAACAGGGCTACGCCTGTGCTACGTGCGGGATTAACGGATGTATTGGTCACGGGAATGCTGATCAGATGGATCAGCGTCAGACAAAGGCCGATGGCGATGGGGGCAAATCCCTGCGGTGCACGCTTGTCAGTGGCCCCCATGATGACGAACAGAAACATGAAGGTCATCACGATTTCCGAGATCAGGCAGGCAATCAGGGAATAGCCTCCGGGTGAATGTTCCCCATAGCCATTTGAAGCAAATCCCCCTGCCAAGTCGAAACCTGCCTTGCCGGTTGCAATAAGGAACAACACCGCCGCTCCGGCAACCGCTCCGAGAACCTGTGCTGTTATGTAAGGAGCGAGGTCTTTCGAGGGAAAACGTCCTCCGGACCAGAGGCCGAAAGATACAGCCGGATTAAGATGACACCCTGAAATGTGACCGATTGCAAAGGCCATAGTCAGAACCGTCAGACCAAAGGCAAGCGCTACACCCAACAATCCAATGCCCAGGTTGGGGAAAGCTGCTGCCAATACCGCACTACCGCATCCTCCGAGAACCAGCCAAAAAGTACCGAAAAATTCCACGCCCATTTTTTTTGCAGTGCTGTCCATTTTTCACTCCTTTTCTCTTATAAGTTTCGTAACTTATTTCCATGGTCCCGAGATTAACCGCCAACGGTATTGAATGTTAAGCTGTCTTATTCAGGCTTATCATTCGGTTGATAGGGCAGAAATGTGGATGAAACGACAGACCAAACTCTTCACTGTTATCCCCACGCATTACGAATGACGGCATACAGTGGCAGGACAGCATATCATTTTCAAGATTAAGTTTAAAGCATCCGGTGGCGATGACCGGATTCATAGGCCGGATCACTTCTGCCGCAATATATCAGGGATTTACGTGAACAGCTCTTCCTCTTTTGTCGGTGCCGGAGGCGCTGCAGCGGCTTCTTCTGCAGAGTATTCTTCCATTTGATCAGTAAGACAATCGCAAAAGCGATAATGACGAAATCGATAACAGTCTGAATAAATTTCCCGTGACCAAGCGTCATCGCCTGTGTATCTCCGACCGCCTGCTTCAGAGTTATTGCTGGATTAGAGAAGTCAACGCCACCGACCAGCACGCCGATGGGCGGCGTGATGGCATCTTCAACAGAGGATGAAACGATTTTCACGAACGTGCCGCCAATGATGATGCCCACCGCCATGTCCACCACATTTCCTCTCATGGCAAAAGGCTTGAACTCCTGGATCATACCCATAAAGTTGCCTCCTTTAATTATTTTATCTCCTGATAACAATCAGTAATCGCTCAAAACCGTATTGGGTTTCGCTCCATGAACGCGTTGCGTAAATAACTGCGTTCTCAATACATTGGGCATTCTGTCTAATTCCGATGGCGCAATATCAGGTTTGAAGGATTCCCGGCCTGAGAGACTGTGTCGCAATGTCATTTCGAAGCGCCATCCGGAGCATGATCAATCTGGTCATCGGCGCAGCAGTAACGCCCCTGTGGATCGTCGTCATCATGCTTGATATTGTGGTGGTCCTGGGTTTTTTATCAAGCAGGTCTCGATCGTGACGATTACGCTTCCCATCTTCATACCCATTGTCAAAGCGCTGGACCTTGATCCTGTGTGGATCTGCATCATGATTCTGCTTTGTCTGTCCATCGGTCAGTTGAACTCTCCCTTTGGTCTGGTTCTTTTTGTAATGAAGACCGCAACGCCGCCCGAGATCAACATGAGGGATATTTACCATGCGGCTGGACCTCATCGGTGTATCGCTGGTTTTTGCCTTCCCGATTCTGGCCATCTGCTTTCGTGGCTGATGGAAAAGGCTCCCCAGGGTAGAATTCCCCCTTCAGCTAAAGGAGAATAAATCATTATCAATTCATGAAGATAGGTTTCTTCGCGAATAAAATTGGCCTGATCGGCTTTTAAAAAGTATGTTTCCCCGCAAAAAGGAGTATAGTGACGGAAAAGTTGTTTTGAGATGTAAGGTCCGGACGGATCCTTTACATGACATCAGGCCTTAGTGGGCAGTCGCTACCTCCAAAGAAGATTTCATTTTGAATCCCTTTCCAATCCGGCTGCCGAATTTTGATAAACCGACGCCCCGTGAACCCGGATTTGGGACGGGGCACATTGGATTATCAAATAATATCATAATGATAAGGAGATAAAACATGTCAGTGGCTGGGGACGATATTGATGCCTATTGTACAAAATGTAAACTTTTACTGACTCACACGGTGTTGTCTGAAACAGGCGGCATCGCAAAGAATGTCCAGTGTAAAACCTGCGGTGCGCAACATAAATACAGACGGGCGCCAGGGGCACGCAAAGCATCCGGCTCGTTGCGCACCATCCTGTCCGAACGCTTGGGGTTAAACGCCGCGGGAAAACAATCTGTGAGCGCGACGACGCTTTGGGAGATTAAGAACCAGGACATGCTCCCCCATGCTGCCGTCAGGGAATATAGTATGCAAGACAGATACAAATCCAGGGACGTGATTAAGCATCCTACCTTTGGTCTGGGTTTTGTGGAAAAAATCAGATCGGAAACAAGCATGAAAGTGCTGTTCAGGGATGCCGTCAAGCTGATGGCGATGAACATCCGTTAGCGGTTCGGGCGTTCATCATGGGTAAAATTTATAATACTTGACATTGTGGGGCATAACATGTAAAAGGCAACTGTAAATTGTATCCTTCTGATTTAATCGGATTGGGTACGTAAATAGTTGGATATAGACATTTGAAGTGCAAGGGCAGGCCGCCAAGCTTTTTAAGAGTCTTGGCGGCCTTTTTGTTTCGTCTGCTTCATCCGACTGAAAATAATATGAAAGGAGGATGCGATAAGATGGCAGAAGGTAAAGTGAAGTGGTTCAATGAGCAGAAAGGTTTCGGCTTTATTGAAAAGGATAATGGCGAAGATTTGTTCGTTCATTTCAGTGCGATCCAGGCCGGTGGTTTTAAGACACTGTCTGAGGGTCAGCGGGTTAGTTTTGACGTCGTGCAGGGCAAAAAAGGCCCCGCGGCTGATAATGTAAAAGCGATTTAGTTTCAACAAGATAAGAGAAGGCATTTCCGGTCGTTTATGATACGGAAGTGCCTTTTTTTTACCGATTTAGATTAAGTGAGAGCAGTGCATTGCGATGAAAACAAAATACACCTTTGAAAAACGGCAGAAGGAACTTGCCAAGCTCCAGAAGAAAGAGGCCAAACGCGTAAAGCGCCAGGAGGCGAAGGAATCCGGTGACCAAAATGCCGACCAGGAACATGAAAACAAGGATACGGAAGGTTGATCGACCGTGATGCGTTCCCTGTTTGAAAGAATCGTCAAAACCAGCACCTTCCATTTTTTGCTTTTCTGGGTTGTGAATCTTTACAGCTTGACCTTTAGAATCAGGCTGAAAAACGAGGATGCCTGGCTGATTCGGCTGAACGGGGGCGAGCGGGTGATCCTATGCACCTGGCACCAGCAGTTCTTTGCCGCCATAAGGCCATTTCGACATTACAGACAGTTCAATCCCGCCCTGATGATCAGCAAAAGTGCCGATGGTGACATCGTCGCCGGTGTCGCAGGTCAATGCGGCTGGCAGACCGTTCGTGGTTCTTCTTCGCGGGGAGGCAAAGAAGGTTTGCGTAGCATGATCGAAAAACTCAAAAATTCCGGTCTGGCGGCGCACATCGTTGACGGTCCCAGAGGACCCGCCGGGGAGGTCAAGGCCGGGGTCATTCAGTTGGCCCATTCGGCCGATGCGTTGATCGTGCCCTTTTATGCTTGCGCCGACCGGGCGTGGTACTTCAACAGTTGGGACCGGTTCCTCCTGCCGAAACCTTTTGCAACAGTCACCTTGTCATTCGGCGACGCGATAAAATTACCGCCGGTCAGTGATCGGAACATGTTTGAACGTCAGAAATCGGATCTGGAAAAAACCATGCGTCCCTTTTTGCATTGGGATACAAGCAAGCAGTAATACTTTCCATCAGCATAGAAATCCGCCTGCTCTCCATTTCGACCCATCCCTAGCTTGGTTAAACCGTTCAAAAAAATCACAGCGAACACGAATTTAGAAAGATTTCTTGTCGCTTCCACCTTTCGACGTGACAAGCTGAGGGCTTTATGGCTGGTGGGAAATGCTGGAAGACATTGCACGCCAAGCCCAAGGGTAATTAGAATATAGCGATTTATATCGGGCAAATGACAGAGAGATTCGTCTGGCGAAAAAGGCCGTAGTGATTTAATATCTTGCGGGAAAAATAAAAAGGTCTCTTTTTTCGATGGATATCTTTACTCACCGGTCGGGTAAAATGATGGAAAAGAGGGAATCAAGGGGGCTGAATCATGACCATGGAACTGGGGCTTTTGTTGCTGGAGTCCATCCTGCTTGTGGTGACCATCATCCTGCTCGTTTACAGCATTCATGAGGGAAAACAGCGAGACAGCCTGCTCAAGGAAATGGGTCGGGCGACCAGGATTCTGACCCGGCAGGAATACTTTTTTACCCTTTTGGATACCATGCTTGATGCCCGGCGGGAAATCATCGGCTGCATTACGGGTAGCCCCCCGTCTGCCGTCGATGCAAAGATGACACGGGATGTTGCGGCCGCAATCGAGCGAATGGTTAAAAAAGGCGTGCGCGTTCGGTACCTTTTGCCGAAGTATCCCGATCGCCTTCAGGTCGGTGTCCAATATAAAAAGGCCGGTGCAGAGGTCCACTTTAGCAGTTGTGCAATGGTCCATTCATTGAGGTACAGTATCATTGACGAAAGAGTCATCGTGCTTGGCATTCCCGAAAGCACGGGCGAAAGGGAAGCGACTCAAAAGGGGTATAAAATACCATCGGAAGAGTTGGCCGTGATTCTGAAGAACTATTTCAACACCTGTGAACAGCAGGTGACCATAAAAGATTATCTCAAGGAAATCATTGACCATACCGGGGCGACACCGGCGCATCTGGCCCGGGAGTACCAGGTGGCGGAGCAGGATCTGACCGAGCTTCTGCGGTAAATTCCGGCGAGCCGGGCGGCAATCATAGGACAGTATGAATTTCACCCAGTTTAACGGACTCTTCAAAATGATCTTCCCCCCCTTTTTTTCAGTTTTCCCGAATGCGATGTATGGCATGTCAACAGGATATTATGAATGAGATTGATTATATGCTTTTGAATGATGAAAAGACCGGATTTCTCACATGCGTTCGAAGTGACCAAAGAGACGAATACTTAAGTGTCATACCGGACCTGGAGACTGTGTCACAATTACAAAAAAGGTCATTTCGAGCGAATGCGAGAAATCTTGATATATTGAAATAACTTAACTTAAAGATTTCTCCCCGCAGTCGAAATGACAAAGATTCCGGTTACGACACAGTCTCCTGATCCGGCATCCATGGGCAGACTGTTTCGCGCTGGAAATGGATTCCGGGTTTCGCTGTGCTTGCCCGGAATGAAAAAGGGGAAGATTTCTCGTAGTTACTCAAAACAAGATTTTTTTAGCGGTGTATAAAGATGGGGGGGCAAGTTGTGTCCGCCGATTAAGTCAATGGTGGGCGGAGCCCACCCTACGGCGGACTTCCTTCTCCTGAATCTTGTCTTCTCTACTCTTTCTTGTACTGCCCGCTGAGCTGGCCGCAGGCGGCAAGGATGTCGCTACCCTTGCTGGCCCGCAGGATCGCGGTGTAGTGGTGCTTGGCCAGGTACATCTGGAAGCTGGAGACGGCTTCC
>CAZBQX010000063.1:0-11350 GCA_964494155.1 uncultured Syntrophales bacterium | reverse complement strand
CGTGGTTTTTACCTTAATCTTCTCCATATGTTGTCGATCTCCTGATCAGTTTATACAAATTTGCTTACCCGGTTACGCGCGCAGGTTCAGGGCGCCGCCGGCCAGGATCATGGCCTTCTGCCGTTCCGAAAGATCGTAAACCGCCTCGAATTCCAGGTCCTTGGTGGTGTTCTTGACGATGAGCGGCCGGCTCCCGGCGATGATCTCCCGAATATCCGGGATTTCCAGGGCGTCTCCCTGGTCGGTCCGGTCATAGTCCCCCTCGTTGAGGAAGGTTAGCGGGAGAATGCCGAAGTTGATGAGGTTCGCCGTATGGATGCGTTCAAAGGACTTGGCGATGACGGCTTTCACGCCGAGGTACATGGGGCAGACGGCGGCGTGTTCGCGGGATGACCCCTGGCCGTAGGAGAGGCCCGCAAGAATCACGTTGTGTTCGCCCTTGTCCCGGATTGCAGCGGCGCGTTTGGCAAAGGCTCCATCGACAGTTTCAAAAACAAAATCAGCGTATCGGGGGATATTGGAGCGGTACTTCATCCGGTCCCCGGCGGGGATGATGTGGTCCGTGGTGATCTTGTCTCCGACTTTCAGGGTGACTTGTCCTCGGATGGTTGCTGGCAGCGCGGCATTTTTCGGCGGTGCGCCGATGTTCGGCCCCCGCAAAATCTCTGTTTCCTGTGCTTCCTCTCGAGAAACCGGCGGAATGATCATGCCGTCGTCAATGTGGAAATGCTCCGGCATGGCTACTGCGGGGTAGGGCATGGGCAGTTCCCGGGGATCGGTAAAAGTGCCCGTGATGACCGCCGCCGCTGCCGTTTCGGGGCTGACCAGATAAATCAGGGCGTCTTTTGTGCCCGAGCGGGCAAGAAAATTGCGGTTCGAGGTCCGCAAAGACACCCCTGCGCTCTGGGGGCTCTGGCTGTTGCCGATGCAGAAGCCGCAGGCGTTTTCCATGAGCCGGGCCCCGGCGGACAGCAGATCCGTTAAATAGCCGTCCCGGGAGAGGTTTTCCAGCACCTGTTTCGAACCCGGGGCGATGATGAAGCTCACCCGGGGATGGACAACCTTTCCCTTGAGAATTTTAGCAACCGTGACGAGATCCTTGTAGGAGGAGTTGGTGCAGCTTCCCAGGCAGACCTGATCGACCGGAATGTTTCCCATTTCCTTGACCGTGGCGATCTGGTCGGGACTGTGGGGTTTGGCCGTCAGGGGAACCAGTTCGTTCAGGTTGATCGTGACGGTTTTATCGTAAACGGCGTCCTCGTCGGCGGAAAGCGGTGTCCAGTCTTCCGCCCGGTCCTGGGCTTTCAGAAACATCCGGGTCACATCGTCGCTGGGGAAAAGTGACGTTGTGACGCCGCATTCGGCCCCCATGTTGGTGATCGTCGCCCGCTCCGGCACGGTGAGATGTGCCAGGGCATTCCCGCCATATTCGAAGATGCAACCGACATTCCCCTTCGTAGAAAAAATGTCCAGGACTTTCAGGATAATATCTTTGGCGGAGACCCAGGGGGGAAGCTTCCCCTCCAGGTTGATCCGGATCACCCGGGGGCAGGTGAGATAGAAAGGTTCTCCCGCCATGGCCAGGGCCACGTCCAGGCCTCCGGCGCCGATGGCGATCATGCCGAGGGCGCCTCCCGTGGGGGTGTGGCTGTCGGAGCCAATCAGGGTTTTTCCGGGTTTACCAAACCGCTCAAGGTGGACCTGATGGCAAATGCCGTTTCCCGCCCGGGACAGAAAAATTCCGAATTTCCGGGCCACCGAACGGAGATAACGATGATCGTCGGCGTTTTCGAATCCGATCTGGACCGTGTTATGGTCGATGTAACTTACGGAAAGTTCTGTTTTCACCCGGGGGATGTTCATGGACTCGAACTGCAGGTACGCCATGGTGCCGGTAGCGTCCTGAGTCAGGGTCTGGTCGATCCGGACGGCGATTTCACTGCCGGGAACGTAGGTGCCGCTGACGAGATGCTGCTGCAATATTTTTTCCGTAAGGGTCTTGCCCATGGGTATTCGTCTCCCTGGTAACGGTGATAAGCCGGAAATGATGATTCAATGAGAATGAGACCGGAAGCAGGAACACTATAAAATGGAGCGGAATAAATCAATCAAAAAATCACGATATTCCCGGCGGAGTTGACTTTCAGGGATCGGTCACGGCGTTATTCAGGGGAAGAAGTTTTAATTTCCCCTGAGAGAAGGCATCCGTTTGCTTTTTGAAAAGGACGAGGAGCATGTCGATCCCCTGCGGTTCGTTTCCATTGCCGTGAACAAGGATGATGCTGCCCGACACCGGTGTTTCTCCTTTGGCCAGCCAGGCCCGACTGCCGACGGGGATGAGGGAAAGCTTTCGTAGTTGTTTCATGAGGTTGCAATCGGAAACAAGCCCCGGAAAGCGGAAGAAAACGGAAGGCAGGAGACCTTGATTCAAAAGCATGATCTCCGTGACAAGTACTTCCTGTTCAAAATTTATTCCGGGAGTCAAAAGAAAGGTCTTATTCAGCGGTTTTGTCCGATCGTAGGGATGGTTGAATGAATGGTTGATCCAGGTAATCGCCAGCTTTTTCTCTCTGACCTTGCTCAGAAGCCATTGAAAATCCGCGTCATGATCGGCAGCCCAGAGTCCGGTGACCGCAATCCCAACCGGAGCCGGTTCGTTGTGACCTTGCCACATGTCGAAAAGACCTTCAAATAGCCTTCTTTCGAAGGGCTTCCGTGAGGGACACAGATCGACGGTCAGAAAGGTGCCTGCAACGGGGAAATCCACCTGCGTCAGGCCGTCATTCTGGAGCGGACATGGCGGAGCAGTATGCATGATCAACGCCTGGTGATACGGAGAACGGCGCCATTGATCGTGAAGCACAAATTGGAAAAAATCGATAGAAGAGGCAGGGATGACCGTTGTTTTCAGCGTTTCTGGATCGACAGCCAGCACCATCCCTGTGCCGCCGAAGTCAAAGGCGCGGATGGCGATGCGGAGGTTACCGTGAAGTGAGAAAGGTTGAAAGACAACCTGATAATTTGTAATAACCTCATCTGCAGAATAGACATTCTTGGTTAAAAAGGGGGTGGTAATGAAGGGAAAAAGGAGAAAAACACAGAGGAAAAGCTTTTTTATAGCTTACCCTCCAGTTCCTTGATACGGACGGCCTTAATGAAGCGCTTATCATAATAGGGCTCGTTTAGGCTGTTGATCCGTACTTCTTTCGAGCGGCCCGAAGCGGCATGGACGAATTCGTCGTTACCGATGTAAATGCCGACATGGCTGATATGGTAACGCCGGGTGTTAAAGAAAACCAAATCTCCGATGGCCAGACTGTCCCGTGAGACCTTTTGTCCTAATTGGGATTGTTCCCGGGCTGTCCGGGGAAGATTGATATCGAAAATGGAATAAACGCGTTTTACAAAGGCGGAGCAATCAAGGCCCCGGAGCGTCACGCCGCCGAAGCGGTAGGGCGCGCCGAGAAACCCCTTGGAGATTTTCACCAGCAGGTCCCGTTCCTTGGAATCGTCCCACTTGCCCAGAAACCGGGGCGCGGGTTCTTCGTCGGTTTGGCCCAAACTGCTGTCCGACGATTCGGGTACGTTCTCGATTTCTTCCAAGTCATCCAGGTTGAAGTGGTCAAGACCGTTGATCGTTTCCGGAATTTCCATGACCGGCTTAACGGGTTGCGGGTAGGTCAGACTAATTTTCTGACCCGGTCGGAGACGTTTACTGCTGACACTGTTGATCGCCCTCAAATCAGATACGGAAACACCCGTGACCTTGGCGATTTTAATGAATGTATCGCCTTTGCGAACCACATAGGTTGTCCCTGGGGTTTTTTTAGACGGTGCCACCGGGCAGGATTTTTCTGCTTTATTCTTGTCTTTGGTTGGGATGATCAGAGCCTGGTTAAGGCTCAAGGCGTTACTTTTGAGGTGGTTGGCTTCTTTCAGGGCTTGGACCGAGACGTGGTATCTCTGTGAAATGCCTGAAAGGGTGTCACCCTTTTTTATATGATACGTTTGTGATGAAAAACTGCTTGTTGGCGCAAAGCAAACAATGAGCAGGACAAAAAGTCCCAGCCAAAAACCGATACGCCGATCCGTCATGAAATTCCTCCTCTTGGGTATTCGGGGGCTTCACTATTTCGGTCGTATTGTGCACAAATCCTAAAGAACGGCACACGACTGGTCACGTTTCTATCGGAAAAAAAAAGTTAAGTCAAACAAAAAAATCGCAGGTCTATAAATAAAAAATGACATTTCAATGCGGCAATGACCACGAAACGGTTGATTTTTAATGCATTTATCTATATAGACGGACCTCGAAAAATGTGAACGATATCATATAACGGACTAAGAGGAACAAAACGGGGTGTTTGATTTCGGAGATGCTTAAAAAAGTAAAAGTACATAAATATATTAAATGGGGAATCGTACTCCTGGGAGCGGGTTTCTTCTGCAGTATCGCCGTCTACTTCATCTATCCGGATGTTTCATGGATGAAAAAACACAATCCTAAATATACCGCCTTTATGGAATACCGCATGGAGGAATGGCGGGATAAAGGAAAGAAAGTTAAAATCCGGCAGAGGTGGGTTCCCTTAAGGCGGGTTTCGCCTTATGTGACCAAGGCTATCATCATTGCCGAGGATGACAAGTTCTGGTCTCATGAAGGGTTCGATTTCGATGCCATGCAGAAAGCGATTGAAAAGGACCTGAAGAAAAAGAAGTTCAAGGCCGGGGGGAGTACGATAAGCCAGCAACTGGCCAAGAACCTCTATCTGTCGCCTTCAAAAAATCCTATACGTAAGCTCAGGGAGGCCATTTTGACCTGGCGAATCGAAAACAGCCTCTCTAAGAGAAGGATTATCGAACTGTATGTGAACGTAGCCGAATGGGGGGAAGGTATCTTCGGTATCGAGGCGGCGGCGCAAAAATATTTCCACAAGAGCGCCGCGTCTTTGTCGGCATATGAGGCGGCGAGGCTGGCGGCGGTGCTGCCCAATCCGCGGCGGCTCAACGCGGCGGGCGATTCCCGTTACGTGGAGAAACGGGCCAATCTGATCTACCGGATCATGATCAAGCGGGGTATCGTCATTCCTGAATATGAGGAACTGATGAGCCAACCGGATGATATGACGCCGGAAGAGGCCGAAATGTTGGAAAAGCAGATTGAAACAGGCGGTACCCCCGGGGAAGTAATTTCGGAGAACCCGCCTCCGGGTGAAGAAACCCCTACGAATGAGGCGCCACCTCCAGAGGCGCCGGAGGAAATTCCGGAGATCCCCGGATTGACTGTGCCTGCCAATCCTTAAGCCGCAGAATCCATGGTTGCCGTGATCGGATCAGCACATGCTGAAAAAATCAGTCCGTTTCGATTCGAGCCAGCCTTATACGCTACGCAAGATTTACGGCTTACATTCCAGCACATGGCAGTTGCTGGTGCAGCGATACCCTTCCTGCTTGCCATGTTCAAGGTTGTAATATCTGTAAATATTGCCATTCAGCTCATTGTTCTGGTAATTTGATTCTGCGACGGTCCTGCTTGGGTTGATGGTCACGCGGTATCGGGAATCACCGGGTGTACCCCACATTTCATATCGATATTGGGTCCATGGAGACTTGGGTTTTGCCGGGATCGGCGGCATGGCGATCTTCTTCGTGCCTTTTCCTTCAATCCAGAATTCAAGCTCTGAGGCCGCTGCGGGCGCCTTGCCCCGGTTACGTACGTCCACGAAAATATATGCATGCTGCAGCGGCTTAACGTTTACCCCCTCGTAGATGCAGACAATCAAATCCGGGAGATAGGACATTGCGTACTCGCCCTCCTGGGCGACTGCCCACTCATAGAGTTCATTCACGGACATGGGTTCGATTTTCATGGCGTAGGTCCATTTGCCCTCGGCGGGGAGTGTGATTTTCCGGGTCATGGTATCATGGTCTCCGAAAGCAAGCGACCGCAAAGAAAAGAAAGACATAACTTCCTCGCCTGTATCGCTGGATTTGAATTTGACGCTGATTGACGTGGGCAGCGATTTTGTAAATCCGTTATTGGAAACCTTGAGTTTCATCACGACATTGCGGTTGTCAACGGCATGGGGTATTTCCGGTTCAAGGCTGAATGAATTCATGACGAGCGTCGCCTTGCGGTTGATTATCGGGAAGGGATCACTGGATGTTTGTACGGAATGGCCCGTTGTACTCAGATGTATCCTGAAGTTGGAGCCGCTAAGGTCGTCCGGTATCTGCCACCGAAAGCCGTTTGTGCATACATGGCCTTGAATTTGGCGTAAGGGCGTCGCGCCCTGCTTTAAGACGAGGTTATAACAGTTGTCGGAGATCGAGCCCTGTTTTGACCATTTTATATCAACGTAACTGCCCTGGACCTGGTAGTGACCGGATACCGGTTCGGTAATCTTCAGGGTTCCCTGTGATGGCGGTGGCGGTATATTGGGTGCGGGATTAACCGGCTTGATCTTCTGCTGTGGCAAGGGGCTGATGTGTTGCTTTATCTCCGCCGGCAGTACGGATGCAAAAAAAAATACCAGCGATAAACTGATACAGAGCCAGATCAATCTTCTCATAAAGCCCTCCTGTTCAGTTCAGAAATAGGGGTAACTGGTTCCCGCCCGTCCATGAGTGGTGTTTTTAGGACCCGCCTGCCCTGATCAAGGAATCTTTCATCATATCAAGCATTTCCAGCGGCGGCCGATCACAAAAAATGCCGTATTCCGGCCCGGCGGCCGGATCCATGCCCCGGATAAAACAGTAATATACCCCGCCGAAATGATCTTCGTATCGGTAGTCCGGAACACGCAAAGCCAGCCACTGGTGCAGGACGAGGGCGTAGAGGTGATACTGGATGAAGTAGTATCCTTCATCCATGACCTTAAGCAGTTCCTGCCGACAATAATCCTCCAGCCTGTTGCCGAGATGATTGGACTTCCAGTCTAAAAGGTAATAGCGCCCCTTGAATTGAAAGAGAAGGTCGATGAATCCTTTCAGATAGCCCTCCATCGGACTGAACTGGAGTCGTTCGAGACAACGGAGGCGAGGAACTTGCGATAGGGCGGAAGCAGACAAGGCTGCGCCATTTCGGAAAATCCGGGCCAGGTCATGGCGGGAAAGCGTTTTCAAGGGGAAATAGAATTCCACTTCGTTGCGCCGGTCTTTGGGGCCGATCTGCGACAGGGTCAGGTCGCATGTCTCGCAGGAAAAAAGGGGAAAAGGGGTGTGGGTGACCTTGTTTACCATATCACGCAAAACAGGGGCCCATCGGGCATCATAACGGTATCGACTGAGGGTGTGTTCCACCAGGTTTTGTGCAATGCGTGCATCGTCTCCCTGATAGCCGATTTTCTCCAGGATTTCATGGAGCATGACGCCGGTCTGGGTGCCGCCGGGAAAACCGTACATATCGAGGCGGGCCGCTGCGGACGGTAGTCTTTCCGGTGGTTCGTCCTCCGGTGCAGGGTTCATTTCCCATTGCGCCAAGAGATCATCGTTGTATTGATCCTGGTCTCCGGCGTTGGCTGTTACCAGACGTGTGTAGCTGGCGACTTTCCATGTCGTGTCGATTCTGCCCGAAAATTGACGGCAGGCAAGTGTCTCTGTCGTCAGGGCCGGGCGATAGGCATTTTCCCGGCTTGTCGGCAGGGTTTGGATCTGGATGGTCTTGCCGGACATTGCGGCGATCAATTCCATGTCGCGCATAAAATCCTCGGGGCTCACGTGTCGATAACGCTCCTGGCCGGCATCTGCGAGACCGGTTGTCGGCAGATCACGACTCTGGTGAAAGAGATAGGCCGGCGCAGATTGACGGACATGCTGCATGCGACCCCAGATAAAATAAGTCCGGTGTCGTGCCCGGGTGAGGGCGACGTAAAGCAGTCGCATGTCTTCCGCCAGGCATTCTTCCTCAAAACGAAGACGATGATCTGCGAAAGTTTCGGAACCGAAATCCAACACCGGTGCGAAAGATTGCTCCGGATCGTGGTACAGGACATAGTCTTTTGCTTTTCCTCCTCCGACGCCTCCCCAGAAGAACGGGCAAAAAACGATCGGATATTCCAGCCCCTTGCTCTTATGAATCGTGACCACCTGCACGGCTTTTTCGTCGCGGTCCAGACGCAGTTCGTATTCTTCCGGCTGCGTTTCCGCCGAGTCGATCTGGTCGCGCAACCATTTAATCAGATTGTGCATGGTCAGATGATTGGCTGTTGCGGCCCGGTGAAGGAGCTCTCCGATGTGGAGCAGGTTCGTGAGGCAGCGCTCGCCATTGACTTTTCCTAGGATTTTGGACGGCAGGTGTTCACTTTCCAGGAAGGCGCGAAACATGCGGATAAAACCGTGATGGCTCCACAAATCATGATAGCGGTGAAACCGGAGCAGGATTTCTTCCCACGCCGTTTCATCCAGAGAAAGACCATGGATATCGTTTCCGTTCATGCCCATGATGGTGGTCACCAGCGCCGCCCGAATCAGGGATGGGTTTTCCGGTTCCGCCAGTGCTGTGAGAACTTGCCGGACCTCTTCCGCCTCCTGGGCATGAAAGACGCTTTCCCGCGAGGAAATGACATGGGGGATATTCAGCGCGGCCAGAGCATCACGGATGATTTCCGCTTCCCGGTTGGTTCGGACCAGGATGGCCATGTCTGCGGGCAGGAGCGGTTCGTTGCCTATCACGGCACGCCCTTCAGATCCCAGGCGGATCAGACGGGCGATTTCGAAGGCAACGGCAGCGGCAGCATACGGGTAAAGCCCCGCTTTCCCCAACGCTTTGGGCTGGGCTGCCTCTGCCGATTCTTCTCTCGAACCATCCTCTGAGGGCTCTTCCGGGAGGATCCAGCACTGAAAGGGCGGTTCCGCATGGTGGTCGATGCGCAGCAAGGTTTTTTCGGCCTGTTTCGCCGCCGTTACTGGATGATAGCGGATATCCTCGTTAAGAAACGGGTTTTGCGGTATGCTGAACAGCGTGTTCACCGCTGTCAGGAGACGCGGTTCGGACCGCCAGTTCTCCTCCAAGGTATAAATGCGGTTCATGGATCGGCGGGCTTCAAGGTAGGCGAAGATGTCGGCTCCCCGAAAGGCATAAATGGCCTGTTTGGGATCGCCGATGACAAAAAAAGGCCTCTGTTCTGTCGGTCCCTTTGCCGGAAACAGGGTGTTGAAAATGGCGTACTGGACGGGGTCCGTATCCTGGAATTCGTCGATGAGAACGGCCTGAAACCGGTTGCGGATTTTTCCGGCAAGTTCGTGCCCTGTTTCAGTTTGCAGGGCTCCGTAGAGATCGTTCAGCAGGTCGTCATAGGCGAACAGATTTCGGCTTTTTTTACGCCGGGGCAATTCGATACGGCTCTGACGGACGATCTCCCGACGGAGAAAAAGCAAGTGATCTTCAAAACGCCGGGTGAGAAGATGGGCCTGCGCTGCAAGTTGATCCGCAAGGTCAAAAAAAGGATGGACCGGTGCTTGATAACCTTTGTTGACACTTTCTCTGATTTTTCCGGCGGTCATTTTTTCAAAACCGGACGGCAGGGGGAATGGCCTGATTCGGGATTCAAAAAATGCCGCCACGATTTCCATCAGGGCATCCACTTTCTTGCCGTACACCCTGCCGTTGAGACCAGGCCGGCGCAAAGATTCCGCAAGGGAGTCCTTTTCTTCCTCCCAGAGAATCTTTGCCTGATGCCGCAAGTTATGGAACCGGCTAATCTCTGCTTCCAACGAAGAAACATCCGGTCGATGGGACTCAGGAATGATGGTTACCGTTGGATTGGGATAGGCCTGTTTCAGAATGTCCAGGTAGTAGTCGGGATTCAGACCCTTTCCCAGACTGTAAGCCACGAATTCCGTAGGGGCTTCGTAGAAGTGCCGCCGCCAGAAATCCTGAGCAAATTCAAGTTTGAATACGTTTTCATCGGGAATCAGTTCTGTTTCGAAGAGACTGCCGCTTTCAAAGGCATGTTCCTGCAGCATGCGATGGCAGAAACCGTGGATGGTGTAGACGGCGGCCTCATCAAAATCCCGGATCGCGGATCGCAGCAGACGGCGTGCGATTTCTTCCCGGCCGGTCAGATGGATCTTGCGGACCAGTGCGTTGATAAAGGCATCGTCGGTTTGACCTTCAGAGAGAAGCCTTTCCGTTTCAATCAAACGCCGCCGAATGCGATCCCTGAGTTCATTCGTGGCGGCAATGGTGTAGGTAACAACCAGGATATTGCGGGCGGCGAGTTCCTTTTCCAAGATAAGACGGACAAAAAGCCCCACAATGTTGTGGGTTTTTCCCGTTCCTGCACTGGCTTCGATGAGATTGGACCCCTCAAGGGGTGCATTGAGGAGATCGAAAACCTTCATGGGACAGCCGAAAAAAACGTTATCAATGGCGTTTTCATTACCGGTTGAGCTGGAGCGAATCCGTGACGCCCAGGGCGTCATAGATTTTGAGCGTCGCCGTTGACTGATTCAGGGTGTAAAAATGAACGCCCTGCACGCCGTTGTCGATTAAATCGCGCACCTGTTCGGTAGCCCAGTGGATACCGACATTTTCCACATATTTGTCATCCTGGGCCCGATAGACCGCCTTCAGCAGACGGGCGGGAAATCGGGTGCCTGCCGCGAGTTCTGCCATACGCAGCATCCCTTTGGCGGTAGTAATGGGCATGATGCCCGCAACGATGGGAACATGGATGTGCGCCAGAGCGCAACGCTCGCAGAAATCGTAAAAGTCGCGGTTGTCGAAAAAAAGCTGGGTACAGATATAATCGGCTCCGGCGTCCACTTTTTGCTTCAGGTAATCCATTTCCTTAAGACGGTTGGCTGTTTCCGGGTGGCCCTCGGGATAACCGGCGACGCCGATACCAAAATCATGAAAATTTTTCTTAATGAATGCAACAAGTTCCGACGCATGACCGAAGCCACCGGGACACCGTTCGAAACAGTTCAGTCCCGCAGGCGGGTCGCCGCGGAGGGCCATGATATTCATGATACCCTTGTCATGATAGCGCTTGAGTATTTCACGTATTTCGCTCTGATCAGCCCCCACACAGGTCAGGTGCGACACGACGGTCAGACTGGTTTCTTCGCTGATCCGCAGCACAAGATCATGGGTCAGCTCCCGGGTCGATCCGCCGGCGCCGTAGGTTACACTGACATAGGAAGGTTTCAGAGGGATAAGCTCACGGACGGTCTGATAGAGACGTTCCGCACCCCGCAGATCTTTCGGTGGGAAAAATTCGAAGCTGAAACTGATTTTTTGGCTATCGAGAATCCGTGATATGTGCATATGCGGCGAAACCTTCGGGAACAAAATTCGTTATTCTTTCGCACAATGGCCGGCCCAGGTCAAGTTTGAATCGTGGTT
>CAZBQX010000062.1:6960-11739 GCA_964494155.1 uncultured Syntrophales bacterium | reverse complement strand
CGTGCTTCGGTTTTATCCCCGGTCGGTGATCAGCATTGTCGTCGGGTCGAGGCGCAGCTCCGTGTCGATCGCTTTATCCTGGTCCTCACCCTTGATCGCCTTGAGGGACATGTAATCCCCTCTTTCCTCGATCTTAAGAATAACTTGAAAATACTGCGGCAACCCTTCGATCGACAAAGGTATCCCCGCCTGGTTCGTCTGTTCGTTCCGGTGGATGTGCAGGGCAAACCAGACAAAGAAATTCTGCCTTTCCGCCAGGGTTTTCATCTCCTGAAGGAAAGCTTCGATCTTGCCGTTAAAGTGCAGGCCGTCGATGATGAGGATCTGGGGCCGAAAAATGTTCTGGACGGCCAGGTCGTTCAGACGTTCCGCCAGCTTCGGCACGCTGAAATCGTCCACCCGGAAGGTCATGATGAAACGGTGCAGGAGAATCTCTTCCCGCAGCTCCTGGACGTTGTCCACCGGATAGGTTTTGGTCAGATCCTGGAGGATTTCGTCGTACCAGAGGGTGACTTTGTGGACCGGGTCCTGCAGGCTCACATGAAACACGGAAAACTTCTTCATCATGGCCTGGAGGGCAATCTGGACCAAAAGGGCCGTTTTCCCCACGCCGGCCGGGGCCATCACAGCACCGAACGCACCGTTTTCCTTCAGGATTTCCATATCCAGCCCCAGGTGGCGCAGGGGGTTCCGCTCGCTTAATTCTTTGATCATCATGGCAATATTCCTGTCCGACAGGTAAATGACCTGTCCCGGCCGACGCAACCTCCGCGCCGGACTGATTGCTTCCTTTAACAACATCGATTAGCCTGTTTACGCAGCCGTTTTCTTCCGGAGGGCAATTTCTTCCAGGATCTTTTCCGCAATCGACGCCGGCACCTGGCGATAGGCGGAAAATTCCATCGTGAACTGGGCCTTGCCCTGCGTCGCCGATCTTAAAATCGTTGAGAATCCGACCATTTCCGCCAGCGGTACCTGGGATTCGACGACGCTCATGACGCCTTCGTCCTGGGCGCCGACGATGATGCCCCGCCGCTGGTTGAGAAGACCCATCACCGAGCCCTGGTATTCCGTCGGGGTTTCGATGACGACCTTCATGATCGGTTCGTGAATGACCGGCGCGGCTTTGGCGTAGGCCTCCCTGAAGGCCCCCTTGGCGGCTGAAACGAAGGCAATCTCCGAAGAATCGACGGCATGGAAGGCCCCGTCGTTGATACAAACCTTGATCCCCGTCACGGGGAATCCCATCTTGGGTCCCTTCTCCAGGGACTGGCGGAACCCCTTTTCGCAGGCGGGAATGTAGTTCGTGGGGATGGCCCCGCCGGTGATCTTGTTGTCGAACAGGAAATCCCCTTCGGCATAAGGTTCCATAAAACCGGCAATCCGGCCGAACTGTCCGGCGCCGCCCGTCTGCTTTTTATGCGTATAGTTGAAATCCGCCCGGCGGGTAATCGTTTCGCGGTAAGCCACCCGGGGATTCCCGGTCGTGACCTCGGCGCCGTATTCCCGGCGCATCCGCTCCACATAAATTTCCAGATGGAGTTCCCCCATGCCCTCGATGATCGTCTCATTGGTTTCCCCATCGACGTGAGTACGGAAGGTGGGGTCTTCTTTCGTGAAGCGGTTGAGTGCCTTGGACATGCTGATCTGGGCCTTGTTGTCCTTCGGATTCAGGGCCAGGGAAATGACCGGCTCCGGCACGAACATGGACAGCATGGTCAGGTTGACCCCGGGGGCGACGAACGTGTCGCCGGAAGCGCAGTCGATGCCGAATAGGGCGCCGATGGAACCGGCGGCAATGGCGTCGATATCTTCCATCTGGTCGGCGTGCATGCGCACCACCCGACCAACCTTTACCTTCTTCCCCGTCCGGGTGTTGACGATGGTGTCTCCCCGGCCGATGGCCCCCTGGTAAACACGGATATAGGTCAACTGGCCGTAAGGACCGTCTTCGAGTTTGAAGGCCAGCGATACGAGTGGATCGTCCGTTTGCCCGGAGAGAACAACATTGCGGGTCGTGTCTTCGGTGTCAATGGCCTCGTTCACCACTTCCAGCGGACAGGGCAGATAAGACGTCACGGCATCCAACAGGGGCTGCACCCCCTTGTTCTTGTAGGCGGAACCGATGAAAACGGGCGTCAGTTTACGTGCAATCGTTCCCTTGCGCACCGCCTCCACGATCAATTCGCCGGGTATGTCACCGCCTTCGAGAACCGCTTCGGTCAACTCGTCGGAAAACATCGTCGCGGCGTCGATCAACTCGTCCCGTTTTTCCTGCGCCAAGGCCAAAATTGACGCGGGAATGGCTTCCCGGCGTACGTTTTCGCCGTTATCCCCATCAAAATAGATTGCCTCCATGGCCACAAGGTCAACAACGCCCTGGAATTCGCTTTCCAGGCCGATGGGAATCTGCATGGCCACGGCGTTATGTCCCAGTTTTGTCCGCAATTGTGACATGACCCGCAGGGGGTTTGCACCGTTGCGGTCGCACTTGTTGACAAAGGCGATGCAGGGAACCTGGTAGCGTTTCATCTGCTGATCCACCGTGATCGACTGGGACTGGACGCCCCCCACGGAACACAGAACCAGGACGGCTCCGTCTAAAACCCGCAGGGACCGTTCCACCTCGATGGTGAAATCGACGTGGCCGGGCGTGTCGATGATGTTGATGACATGATCTTCCCAGTTGCAGTAGGTTGCGGCAGAGGCGATGGTAATGCCGCGCTCCTTTTCGAGATCCATGGAATCCATGGTCGCCCCGACGCCGTCCTTCCCCTTCACGTCATGAATGGCGTGGATGCGCTTCGTATAAAAAAGGATGCGCTCCGTCAGGGTCGTTTTCCCCGAATCGATGTGGGCGCTGATACCGATATTCCTTATGTTTCTGCTCGTTTGTGACATAATCCTTCCTTGTTTTTTGGTAAAAAATCGCTTCCGGCAGCTTTCGCCTCCCGAAGCATCGGTAAAAGTGAAAACACACTTAAAATATTTTTGTGGTTAATTGGATTCAGTTCCGGCTACACGGGATGATCCGTGTGGGAATCCCTTTCAAGAAACCGCCAAGAAATCAAACGCCGTCAAATTATACCGCTCTGCCACCGGTGTACCATCCGGCGGAGAAGGGGCGGAGCCTATTGCTTTTGCCTGAATTTGTCAAGAAATATTTATTCAACCATAGGAAATTTAATGCTATATGACGGGGAAAGAAAATTTATTTCACCGGGGGAATGAAAAACGATGGGTTATTACATTAATTCGACGCAGGCATATCATACCAGCACGCTAAACTCTCTCGGGTGGGAGTTGACCGTTTCCAACAGTCTCTACCCGGACCGGAGTCCCTGCAGGACTGTGCTCACAAAACGGGCCTCGTACGGATGCCACCTGTACGAATTTCTGCGGGAGAACCTGCCCCTGGAACAAGTCACGTCGATTCTGGAAATCGGCGGCGGCTACGGCTATCTCATGCACGACCTACTGAAAATGCACCCGGCATTTCAGGCGACGATGGTCGATATTTCGCCTTTTCTCCTGGCTGAGCAGAAAAAGACCCTGCTCGACTATCCGGTGCAATTTTATCTGACGGATGTCTTTGATCTTTCCGGAGATACACTGCGCCGTCACGAGCTGGTAATCCTGAATGAAAACGTGGGGGATTTTCCGACCGTCGTTGACATTCCGGTGGCGCTGCTTCGGGAACCGGCCGAAACCGGGCCCGAACTGGAAAGAATCCGATCTCTTTTCAAATTATACTCGTTTCCTGTCCCCGAGCGTGATACATTCAATTTTAATCTCGGGGCGGTGGACATAACGGAAAGACTTTGCCGGAAAGCGGTCCCCTTCATCTTCATCAGCGAACACAGTTGCGAGGCGACCGTTCCTGCAGATTACCAGGGCATGATCCCTGTATCCGCGCCGGGCAATCCGGAACGGATCATTCTCAGAGGGCATGACGAGTACACCATCAAGTTTTCACACCTGGAGAGCGTGGCCGCTCACCACGGTTATCGGATTCTTAGAGGCCCCCTGGCCGATTTTGTCCGGCTCGATATCAATGATTCGCTCTTTTGGCTGCTCAAGCGCCGCCATTCGACCAAGCATGAACATGAGATTCTTCGGCACTTTGTCGAGGATCTCTTTCAATATGAATACCTCCTCCTGATGAGGAGGGATAGTTAAGGGAAAGAACGACAATCATGCAAGGGATTGGAGATTAAAGACTTTACTTTTGACAGACCGTGAGACCGGAAGGGTCTCACGAAGGGAGAACCCGGAAGCGACGCCGATTGCGACGCTCCGGCAGCCCTGTTCTCCATGAGGGTAATCCTCTTTCATCGCGTACAGTTTGTTCCCGCCGACAGCGGGGGCCGAGGCAGCCGGAGCGGCATGCTTCCTGTGTGATGATCCCAAAATACATCAACGTCCTTATGTGTCCTTGACGTTCTTTGAAATGGCAAACTTTTTATTAAGAAAGGTTGTTTGCTTTGATTTGCAAACGTTGCGGCGTGTGCTGCATGGTCGATTTCATCGCCTACGTGACCGAAAAGGATATCGAACGGTGGCGACGGGAGGGTCGAAAAGACATCCTGGAAATAATCGAACATGAACACGCTTTCTGGGCGGGAGATCATTTGCTCTCCGATGTGGACGGTCGCTATTTGAACCGCTGCCCCTTCCTGACCTGGGAGGGAGCGTTTCATTCCTGTGCGATTCACGAAACGCGGCCGGACGTGTGCCGGAATTACGAACCCGGTTCATCCGAGATCTGCACCCAGTTCA
>CAZBQX010000062.1:1258-6860 GCA_964494155.1 uncultured Syntrophales bacterium | reverse complement strand
CCCCAGGATAAATTTATCGTTCAGGAGCCAACGAGCGTGAATAAAATCTGGTGGGGTGAAGCCAACCGGAGCATGTCCCCTGAACATTTTGAAACCCTGCGTCTGCGGCTGCTGGCCTATCTCCAGGGCAAGGATGTCTACGTCCAGGACTGCTTCGCCGGGGCCGATCCGGGTTATCGCATTCCCATCCGGGTTATCACGGAAACGGCCTGGCATAACCTGTTTGCCCGCAATCTCTTCATCCAGGCACAGAAGGAGGAACTGGCGGCCCACATCCCCGACTTTACCCTGCTGCATGTGCCCAATTTCCATGCCATCCCGCAGGTCGACGGAACCCGTTCCGAGGTGTTCATTGTCATCAACTTCGCGGAAAAACTGATCCTGATCGGCGGCACCCACTATGCCGGGGAAATCAAAAAATCGATTTTCACGGCTCTGAATTACGTGCTGCCCCAGCAGAAAGTGCTTTCCATGCACTGTTCCGCCAGCATGAACAAACCGGGTGATGTCGCTATCTTTTTCGGCCTCTCCGGCACGGGGAAGACGACCCTCTCCACCGACGAAAGCCGGATTCTTATCGGCGACGACGAGCACGGCTGGAGTGATGAAGGGATTTTCAACCTCGAAGGCGGGTGCTACGCGAAAATCATCCGCATCTCCGCCGAGGCGGAACCGGAAATCTACGAAACAACGAGGAAATTCGCCACCATCCTCGAAAACGTGGGCTTCGACAGCCGGACATGCCGGATCGATCTCAACGATGACAGCCTGACCGAAAACACTCGGGCCGGCTACCCCATGAGCCATATTCCCACCGCGACCCGCAAGGGCGTCGGCGGCCATCCGAAAGACGTCATCATGCTCACGGCGGACGCCTTCGGCGTTCTGCCGCCCATTGCCCGACTCACGCCGGAGCAGGCGGTTTATCATTTCCTGTCAGGCTACACGGCGCGCGTGGCGGGCACGGAAAAAGGCGTGACGGAACCGGAGGCGACCTTCAGTTCCTGCTTCGGCGCGCCCTTCCTGGCCCTTTCGCCCCTGGTTTACGCAGAGCTGCTGCAGGAGAAAATCAAACGTCATCACGCCCGACTCTGGCTTATCAATACCGGCTGGACCGGCGGACCCGCCGGGGTGGGCCACCGGTTCCGCATTCAGGACACGCGGGCCATGGTTCACGCCGCCCTGAACGGCGAGTTGGATGCCATACCTCTGCGCAAAGATCCCTATTTCAACCTCGATGTACCGACAAGCTGTCCAGGCGTAAGCGACAGCGTGCTTAACCCGCAGACGAACTGGCCGGACCCGGCAGCTTACGATGCCCAGGCGAAGAAGGTGGCACAGTTGTTCAAAGATAACTTCAAGAAATATGAAGAAGGCGTCTCTCCGGAGATCATCGCATCAGGCCCGACGCGGTCCGAATAGTCGAGATAATGTCGGGATATTCGTAGCCGCAGGGTGGGCAGGGCCCACCCTGCTCTTAATTTGATGGCTGTCTTCTATAAATAAACCAGCAAACCCTTCGATTGAAGGTATTCCTTAACTTCCCGGATCCGGAAGGTCCGGTAGTGGAAGACCGAGGCGGCCAGAACCACCTGGGCGCCGCCCTTGACCACGGCGTCATAGAAATGTTCCAGTTTCCCGGCGCCGCCGGACGCGACGACCGGCACCGTCACGACATCAGAAATCGCCTTCGTGAAATCGAGGTCGTAGCCGTTTAACGTTCCGTCGCCGTCCATGCTCGTGGGCAGAATCACCCCCGCCCCCAGTTCCTGGCAGCGCTTCGCCCATTCGATGGCGTCTTTCCCGATGGGCTTGGTTCCGCCGGAAATGACCAGCTCGAAGCCGGACGGCATGGCTGCGTTTCTCCGGGCGTCAATGGCCACGGTAATCCTGGCCGAGCCAAATCTTTCGGCCCCTTCCCGGACCAACTCCGGTTTGAGGACCGCCGCGCTGTTCATCGAAACTTTACTCGCCCCTGCGCCCAACACCTGCTCGATGTCGGACAGTTCATTGATGCCGCCGCCGACCGTGAGCGGAATATGAATGACGGACGACACCTGCTTCACCCATTCCAGGCGGGTCTTGCGGTTTTCCACCGTGGCGGCGATATCCAGCATGGCCAGTTCATCGGCACCCTCTTCCTGATAAAATCTGGCGTTTTCGACGGGGTCTCCCGCGTCCTTGATATCGACAAAGTGTACGCCTTTGACGACGCGTCCGTTTTTCATATCCAGGCAGGGCATGACTTTAATAGGTTCCATGGCAGATCCTTTCTTCTTATGTTTTTTTCAGACAGGCTTGGAAATTGATCGATCCGCAGAAAAAAGTCAAGTTAAAAGGAAAAAACGGAGGGGTCATGTATCATTATGAATTTATTGCTTGCTTTCTGTATTCAGATCAATTAAGGGTGGCACGGCATTAAAGGGACACCCTCCCGTCTTGTCGGCAATTTCTACGACCGGGAGGTTTTTTATTTTTGACGGAGAATCCGGGATCGCTTCCCGGTAAAGGACAGGAAATATCATGAGAAAAGGTAATATCCGAAATATCGCCATTATCTCCCACGTCGACCACGGGAAAACGACCCTCGTGGACGGCATGCTCCGACAGACGGGAATCTTCAATGATCATCAGGTGATCGAAGACCGGGTCATGGATTCCATGGATCTCGAACGGGAGCGGGGCATCACCATCATGGCCAAGAACACCGCCGTCCGGTACAAGGACGTCAAAATCAACATCGTGGACACGCCGGGCCACGCCGACTTCGGGGGCGAAGTGGAACGGAGCCTGAACCTGGTCGACGGAGCGATGCTCCTGGTCGACGCGAGCGAAGGGCCTCTCCCCCAGACCCGCTTTGTCCTGAAAAAGGCTCTGGGCAAGGGCTTGCCCATTATTCTCGTCATCAACAAGATCGACCGGCAGGACGCCCGCGTGAAAGAAGTGATCGACGAGGTCTATGATCTTTTTATTGATCTGGACGCGACGGAAGACCAGATTGAGTTTCCCATCCTCTACACGAACGCGAAAATCGGCGTCGCCCATCGGGAATTAGGCGACGACGCAACCAATTTTGAAGCACTCTTTGAGACAATCATTGCTTTCATTCCCGGACCGGAGGCTGACGATGAAACAGAACCCCAGTTCCTGGTCACGAACCTGGATTACGATCCCTATGTGGGGCAGATCGCCATCGGCCGCCTGATGAACGGCACTCTGGAAATGAACCGGCCATACCTGCTCTGCGGCCACAACCAGGACACGCCGGGGATCAAATTTTCCGCCCTTTACACCTTCCAGGGCTTGAAGAAGAAAGCCGTCGCCGTCGCCGAATCGGGAGATATTCTCGCCTTCGCCGGCGTCGAGGATGTAAAGATCGGCGACACGGTCACCTCCCTGGAAAATCCGAAACCGCTGCCCCGCATCTATATCGATGAGCCGACGGTCTCCATGATCTTCTACGTCAACAATGGGCCCCTGGCCGGACGCGAGGGCCGTTTCCTGACATCCCGGCATCTGCGTAACCGATTGGAGAAAGAAACCCTGAAGAATGTGTCCCTGAAACTGAAACTGCTGGAACGGCAGGACGCCTTTGAGGTCTGCGGCCGGGGTGAACTGCAGATGGCGGTTTTGATCGAGACGATGCGCCGCGAAGGGTATGAATTCATGGTGTCCAAACCGACGGTCATTACCCGGAAGCAAAACGGCGTCGAAATGGAGCCGATCGAACAGGTCTTCCTGGATGTGCCGGAAGAGTATGTCGGCGTCATTACGATGAAACTGTCGGAACGGAAAGGCCGCATGACCCATCTCAGCAACAAGGGGAGCGGCCGGGTAAATCTCGAATTCATCATTCCGTCCCGCGGCCTGATCGGTTTTCGCAGTCATTTCATGACGGACACGAAGGGATCCGGCGTCATGAATACCCTCTATGCCGGTTACGAACCCTGGTTCGGCCCCATCCCGCAGCGCCAGAGCGGCGCCCTCGTTGCCGATCGTCCCGGAAAAATAACGGGCTACGCCTGTCATGCCATGGCGGACCGAGGGGAGCTTTTTCTCGAGCCGGGAACCGAAGTCTATGGGGGGATGATTGTCGGGGAACGAAACCGGACGGGGGATCTTTTCGTGAACATCGTCAAGGAAAAAAAACTGACCAACATGCGGAGCGCCACATCGGACGCAACGGTAATCCTGCGGCCGCCAAGACGGCTGTCGCTGGATCAGTGCATTGAATATATCGCGGATGACGAACTGGTGGAGGTAACACCGGAAAGCGTACGCCTGCGGAAAATGAGCCTTTATACCCGCCCTTCGGCCATGTCATGAAAATAAAACCGGCGTCCGGACGCTAAACTGTCCGACGCCGGTTTCTTTTTACGCGAATTCCTTTTCGATCCGCTGCATCGCCTCTTCGAGACGCGCATCCGGTACGGTCAGGGAAAACCGGACGAACCCTTCCCCATACCGGCCGTAAGCCGTTCCGGCCGCCACGACGACAGCCGTTTTGTCGAACAGGCGGTTGGTGAATTCCAGCGACGTCATTCCCGTGGGAACGGGCACCCAGAGATAGAAGGTCCCCTTGGGAGGATCAAAGACGATTCCGATCTTTTTTAAGGCGGCCAGCACGCGCTCCCGTCTCTTTCCGTACACGGCGATCATATGATCGACAGAGCCCGCCTCGTTTTTCAGGGCATGGATCCCGGCATACTGAATGGGATTGAAGATCCCTGAGTCGGTGTTCTCCTTGACTTTGCTGATGGCGGCAATGAGATCCCGGTTGCCGGAGGCCATGCCCAGACGCCAGCCGCACATGTTGAAAGGTTTGGACAGGGAACTCAATTCAATGCCGACCTCCTTCGCCCCCTCGGCCATAAGGAAACTGATCCGCTCCTGACCGTTGAAAAGCACCTCACTGTAGGGGTTGTCGTAGCAGACGGCGATATTGTACTGTTTCGCGAAGGCAACCAGATCGTTCAAAAACGGCCGGGTGGCACAGGCTCCGGTCGGATTGTTCGGATAATTCAGGAACATGGCCGTCGCTTTTTTTGCCACATCGGTCGGAATGTCGGCAAAGACGGGAAGATAGTTGTTTTCGGGTAAAATCGGAACGTTATAAGGTTCGCCCCCACCCATGAGGATGCTTGAACGATAAGCCGGATAACCCGGATCGGTCATCAGGACGGTTTCGCCGGGGTTAACCCGGCCCAGGACAAAGTGATGACATCCCTCCTTGGAACCGATGAGTCCCAGGATCTCCGTTTCCGGATCGAGGGTGACGCCATAGCGTTCCGCATACCAGCGGGCGACTTCGCGCCGGAAGGCCAGCATGCCCTTCTCCTCGTCCGTGGGATAACGGTGGTTCTCGGGGTTACGGGCAGTCCGGCAGAGTTCATCGATGATCGAATCCGGCGTCGCCTCCACGGGATCGCCGATAGCCAGACTGATAACATCCACACCGTCGGCTTTGGCTTTATTGATTTTCTTACGGAGCTCCATAAAAAGATAAGGGGGGATTTTCGAAAGTCTTTCCGCTGCCTGCAATGCTAACCTCCTGATTGGATTTATCAACTACTCAAAAATAATAAAAAATTCAGGCCACTTC
>CAZBQX010000062.1:0-1158 GCA_964494155.1 uncultured Syntrophales bacterium | reverse complement strand
CCTGCGGTCGAAATGACAAAGATGACGATTTAATCAGATGCCCGGATGAATTTCCTGATCTGAGCATCGGTGTTTGGAACGAACCGATCAGGCATAGGCCTCTTCCCAAAGCCTGCCTTCATAAACCACGTTCGCTTTCCCCTCAAGATAAATCTGTGCGAACCCCTTATCCGTTTTCTCGAAATGGATCCGCAGGATCTCGCCGCTTTTCACGATGACGTTGACGGGGGACACGACCATGTTCTTTTCCGCCGCGATCAGGGCCGCCGCCACGGAGCCGGTACCACAGGCCAGGGTTTCATCCTCCACACCGCGCTCGTAGGTGCGAACACGGATCGTCTTGTCATCGACAACCTCCGCGAAATTGGCATTGGTGCCGGCGGGCTTGTATTCCTTGTGGTAACGGATCGAACGGCCGATATGGATCACGTCGAACTCGTCGAGATAACTGGTGAAATGAACAACATGGGGCACACCCGTGTTGACGCTGTTCACGTCGAAGGGGATATCATCGATCGTGATTTTCTGGTTCGTCTTAAGCTGGGTGGGATCGGTCAATCTCAGCTTGACCGTGTCCCCGTCCACTTCCGCGTCGATGACGCCCGCCAGTGTTTCAAAGGACATCTTCTTTGGCGCGATACCCTTGAGAAAGGCAAACCGGGCGGCACAGCGGCCGCCGTTGCCGCACATATCCACTTCCGAACCGTCGGCGTTGAAGAATCGCCAGCGAAAGTCCCGGGTTTCCGATTTTTCAATCAGGATCAGGCCGTCGGCCCCCACGGCGCCTTTGCGGGCGCAGACGCGGTTGATGAACCCATTGAGATCGCGGACAGGCAAATCCAACCCCCGGTTGTCAATCAGAATAAAGTCATTGCCGCTGCCGCTCATTTTACAAAATTCAATCATCTCCTACCTGCCTGATATTTTTATATTTATTACCATTCCGCTTTATGGCTGATTCCTGCGAAAAAAAGGAGTTGCAGCAGGTCATAAGCCGAGTTCTGTTCCCCATCCCGGTCACCCGGAAGGGGGCGATGATCATTCATCTGGGACGACAGTTGCCTGCCGCCTCGAGCGACCTACCCGAAAGCACGGACGGGCAATCCTTGACGCTTTCCTATTCGGTCTTGCTCCGGATGGGGTTTACCAAGCTTTCCC
>CAZBQX010000061.1:0-12191 GCA_964494155.1 uncultured Syntrophales bacterium | reverse complement strand
GCAAGACCCCGGGTAAACGAAGGGCCCCTCCTCAAAAAGGGGCCCTTCTTATTTTCTGATTATTTCGTGGTTTTATCCAGCCAGGGGAAACGATGGCACCGAAATGTTTCTTGAAAAACCCTCTGGGAATGACCATATTTCTATTAACAAGCGATTCTGATAAACGGGCAACTCCATAGCGAATTCGATCTGAACAGGGGGGATATAATGAAACCCTGGATTCGAGCATTCGTTGCCGCGACAACGCTTATTTTATTCCCGACCTTCAGCGTTTCCGTACAGTCAGAAGATGGTGACGTCTGGTATCATAATCTCTCCAAAGAACAGAAAGCCCTTCTCCTGAATATCGCCGCCGGTGCCGCTATCCTTACCTGGGGTGCATTTACCTGGGATTACGGAGAAGAGGCACCTCATTTTCAGGGTGATGGGTGGTTTGAAAAGGACAGTCCGGAAGGAGGCGCTGATAAATTTGGGCATGCATATTCCGCATATGCCTTGAGTCATCTTTTTTATTATCAGTATCAGCGCTGGGGATACGATCAGAAGCAGGCCATTCAATTCGGATGCCTGTCTGCGCTGGGGGTCACGCTCCTGATGGAAATCGGAGACTCCTTCAGTGATTACGGATTCTCCTATCAGGACGCATTATTTAATATCATTGGTGCGGCGATCGGTTATGGCATGGTGAAATATCCCGAGGTGGCCAGAAGAGTCGATTTTCGTGTCGAATACGATCCTTTCCGGGAAGGTGAACACAAACGGGATTTCCTAACCGATTATGAACGGCTGAAATATGTTCTCGCCCTCAAAATGGATGGGTTTGCCGCCACCCAAGAGACTTATCTGAAATTCTTTGAGTTACAGGTGGGATATTCCGCCCGAGGGTATGAAGATTACGACGAGGATACCGGAGAACATGACAGCCGCCGGCGGAAGATATACGTTGGTATTGGTCTGAACATCGGGAAGCTGCTGGAGCCGTTCTGGGAAACGAAGATTTTTAATTATATCCAAGTTCCATATACTTACGCCCCCTTGAATATGCCTCTGGATTAAGATAAAGGGGGACGCTGACGGCATTCTCGATTTGACAGTCAGGCCCCGGGGATTTATCACTCGTCTTGTTTTAATTCAGTTCGAACTCAAAGGTGCTGACCACCCGGATCTTTTTCGAGGGTGTACTCGTTGGGCTGTAGGGTGCCGATTCATCGTTGCCGTCGGAACCGAAGATCTGGATCATGCCCTGATTGGCCGTGCGAATCCTTCCGACCCGTGCGCCTGAATCGGATGCAAACTGCTGAGCCGTTGCCCGGGCATTCTTGGTTGCGTCGGCCAACAATTGCGGTCGCAGATCATTAAAAGAACTGACGACGTAACGGGGATTGGCCGTACCGCCATCCGGCTGTCCATCCAAAATCACACCGGACTGAAGGAGCGTTTCCGTGGCCCCGAGAGCTTTGGTGACCAGGTCAACGTTTTTTGTTGTGACGACCAGTGAGCCGTTGACCAGATAACGGAATTTCTCGTTGGCTTGGCCGTACTCCCGGGCAAACTTGTCGATGGTGCGTGTGGGTTGACGACCGATTTCTTCATCCTTGAATCCTTGTGCCTTCAGAAAAGCGAGGGTTGCATCTCGGTCGGCGCTGATCCGAGTATGGGCTTCCTGTAAATCATCTCCGGCCCGGCGGAAGGTGAGAACCCAGATGGCTTTGTCTGCTTTGACCTCCTTTTCTACCAATCCCTTGACGGTGACCGTGCGCGAATCGGATTTGAAGCGAGCGGTTCCTTTGCCGATGAAATATCCTCCCGCGGCGAGACCCGCAAACAGACAGATCCCTAAAATAACGGCCGCAATTACCGAGGTCCGTCTTTCACTCGATACCATTGATCTTCCTCCTTCCTGGAATGAATTTGTACACCCCAATCAGCGTCCTGTTTTTTATCCGCTTTTGGTGCATGGTAACTTGAGACTTCATCAAAGGCGGTTATCGCAACCGGTCGAGCCTCAACTTGATAGCCGCTTCGGTGACGGGGCCCGCAATGCCGTCGCGAATCAGACCCGCGAATGCCTGAAATGTCTTGACGGCTCGTTTTGTCGCCGGTCCGTACGTCCGTCGATGATGAGCCGCGGTTTCACCTGCAGGTCATTCTCGTGGCTCCGGGAGGCAATTTGCTTGAATGTGTTGACGTGTTTGATGGTCATGTTTATCCCCCGAACTTCATGAAACTGCTGAACGGTTGTGAAATAGGAGCGTGTCACTAAAAAGCCGGCTAAAAATATTGAACATCATGGATGCATTGTCAAGCAGATAATCCATAAGATCCGCTTTTATCTTTTTTAAGGAAGGCAATCGGTCTGTGACCTGTCGCCAAATGCGGTGAAAAGTTGGTATGCATTGCAATTTCTCCTTAAATACAGTAAGCACTGTCCATAAAGTTTTATAATCCTTTATTCAACCAAGGAGCAATATTGATGAAGATAAAATTTGCAGGCGCCGCAAGAACGGTGACAGGGTCCTGTTATATTCTGGAAGTGGGGGGGCACCGTTTTGCCATAGACTGTGGCATGTATCAGGGTAATGATGAAATCGAAAACAGAAACTGGGATATGGATATCTATGATCCCAAGCATATCGAATTCATCATCATTACCCATGCCCATATCGACCATTCAGGACTGCTGCCCCGGATGGTCCAGAAAGGTTTTCGTGGTCCCATTTACACCACACCGCCAACCAAAGAACTGCTGAAAATAATGCTTCTGGATAGTGCCCATATCCAGGAAATGGAAGCGCTCTGGAAAACGAAAAGACGGCTCCGCCACGGAGATGAAAAAACAGAACCACTCTACACTCAGGCCGATGCAGAGAAAACCTATCCCCTGATTAAAACCTTTACCTATAATGAAGTTTTTGAACCTTTCCCGGATCTGAAAGTCAATTTTCTGGACGCCGGTCATATCCTGGGGGCCTCCCATATTGAATTGTGGGTGAACGATCAGGGCAGGACATCGAAGCTGGTCTTCTCCGGGGATGTGGGACGTCCGGATCAGCTATTGGTCAGCAATCCTTCGGTTATTTCGGAAGCGGACTTTCTTTTTGTGGAATCGACATATGGGGATCGTGATCACAAGGACGACAAGGAAAGCCTGGATGAGTTGGCCGAGGCCATTGCTTACAGCTATCAACGTGGCGAAAAAGTAATTATTCCCTCTTTTGCCGTTCAAAGAACACAGGAGATGATTTATTCGCTTCACCTCCTTTCCCTGGCCGGCCGTCTTCCCCCGGATCTGCCGGTGATTGTCGACAGCCCCTTGGCGATCCGCGCAACAGAGGTTTTCCGGCGTTGTCAGGAATATCTGGACGAAGAGACCCACGTAAAGATTAAGAACGGGGAAGATCCTTTGAAACTGCCCCAGATGCGGTTTACTCTCTCCACACAGGAATCCATGGCAATTAATTTGACAGCCGGGCCGGCTGTGATCATTTCGGCCAGCGGTATGGCCAATGCCGGGCGCATCAAGCATCATCTGCGCCATAACCTATGGCGCTCCGGCGCGAGTATTGTCTTTGTCGGGTTTCAAGCTCAGGGTACGACGGGCCGAAAGATCATCGACGGCGCCGAAAAGGTCAGGATTTTTAACGAGGACATCGCCGTAAAGGCGAAAGTTTTTACCATCAATGGTTTTTCCGCCCACGCTGGTCAAACTCAGCTTTTGGACTGGATCGGTCATTTCAAGAATCAGGCAATGCAGATTTTTCTGATTCATGGTGAATATGAAGCCCAGCAGATCCTGGCGGGTCTTATCGAAAAACGTTTCGGTTTCAAGGTCCATATTCCGGATTATCTGGAAGAATCCGTTCTGGTTCCCGGTGAGGCGGCGAAATATGTGGAATTTCCGGAGAAGGCGTCACCGAGAATCGATTGGAATTACTTATTGTCTGATGCGGAGTTGAAGATGACAGCGCTTCGAGGGAGAATGTCGCAGATTGAATCCAAGCCTTGGGTGGAGCAAACCGATCTTCGGGATCGTCTGATCGAAGTGAACCGTCATCTTTTGGAAATTATTTCACAGACATAGGCGGCAGCTCGTCTCTGGTTTTAATTCGACATTTTGTAAGCAAAAGACGCCTGGATATTCAACTTCGACAGGCCATAAACCGGTGGCAAGGGTTCAAAGGGCGCGGCGGACTGGATGGCGGAGACCGTTCCCTGATCCAGCAGGGCCGATCCGGACGAGGTGGTGACGCTGATATCATCCAACATGCCGTTAGAGGCAACGGAAAATTTGATCATGGCTGTTCCCTCGATGCGTCTGGCCGCTGCTGCGGAAGGATAGCCCCAGTACCGTTCGATTCTTTTCTTGAGTTTGACGAGGTAAGGTTTGTAGCGGGTGTTCGTAAGGTCGCCCAAATCGACCGTGTCTTCTTTCTGCCCATCCAGGGCCGGTTCAGGCTTTTGTTGCTTTACAACCGGGGTTTTTGCTTTCGTTTCCGCCGGTTCCTTAATTTCGGGCAGTGGTTTTGTTTCTGCCTGAATGAATTCCTTTTTCAAGTCGACCGTCAGAATCTTTGCCTCCGGAATGATCTGCCTCATTTGAACCATCCCGGTCATGTAGAGCCCCACACCGTGGATAAAAAGGGACCCGACAATGGAAAGCAGGAGGACCTTGTTTGTCATCATATCTCAGGATTCCTTTCGCGGGGCGCAGTATAGAATAAAAAAATCGGTAAAATCAACCCGTTCATTTCTACTCACCGGTTACTAAGGGCGTTTGAGTGATGGGTTTCACATTTGCCCCGCCTTTTGTTTGATGCATGTTTTATGCCTCGATGATTGTTCCATGGGAATTATTCTTGACAAAGTTAGCAGACTTATGTAGCGGGTTCATCAACGAAAACGGCAAATTGACGGTTTACAGATTAATGGTTATGCAAACATTGCAACAGGATCTCCGCATGATGACCCTGGCCCTGGAAGAGGCTCGCCGGGCATACGATGAAGGGGAAGTACCGATTGGCGCAGTTTTATCCATAGGCAATGATATTATTGCCCGGGGGCACAATCGTTCCATTGCGCTTTCCGATCCGACCGCTCACGCGGAAATTCTTACCCTCCGCAGGGCAGGTGAGAAAATGGGGAACTACCGGCTGCCGGGAGCGATCCTATATGTAACGCTGGAGCCCTGCCTGATGTGTGCCGGAGCCATTCTACAGGCCAGGCTTGCCCGGGTTGTTTTTGGCGCTCTCGATCCGAAGGCAGGAGCTGTTGTTACACTTTATCAAGTCTTACAGGATGGAAGACTCAATCATTCTGTGGAAATAACCGGTGGCATCCTGAAAGAGGCCTGTGGAGAAATTTTGAGTAGATTTTTTCAGGAGAAAAGAGTAATAGCACCTATTGGTTCGGGGGCTGGCGTTTAATGCGGAGAGGTACCGAAGTGGTCGTAACGGGATCGACTCGAAATCGATTTGGGGGCCAAAAGCTCCCACGGGGGTTCGAATCCCCCTCTCTCCGCCATTATTTATGATTAACAACATGATGCAAACCGGCCGTAAGTTTTCAAGGTCCCGGGCAGCATGACGAATATTTGACTTTCTTTTTTTATTCAAGCTTCTTGAAGCAGGAGAGATGTCCGAGAGGCCGAAGGAGCACGACTGGAAATCGTGTGTATGCCCACAAAGGTGTACCGGGGGTTCGAATCCCCCTCTCTCCGCCATTTGCATGTAAAGAGATGATGAGGGTCTTGTGAACATGACCCTTTGTTTTTTAAGTAAAAGAAAAAAAGCAAAGGGTTCCGTCTAGATAGCCGGGCCCCGTGCAACGAAGGATTGTGAACCCCGTCAGATCCGGAAGGAAGCAGCGGCAGCAATTACCGGCGTGTGCTACGGGTCAACCTGGCTATCTTCCGGATGGATCAGGGACGTCAACCTGGCCTTGCAGCTGCCATGTCTGCATTCATAGACCCCGCAAATCGGGAAAGTATAACAGCAATACCACGGGGTAATCCCCCGTGTCTCCGCCCGCCTCCGGTATCTTTTCGTTTGGGCGTAACCCCATATTGAGGTCCGTAAATGGAATATCTGGTTCTGGCCCGGAAATGGAGACCCCAGAGTTTTGAGGATGTGGTTGGGCAGAGTCATGTTGTAACGACCCTTCAGAATGCAATCCTTCAGGATCGCATCGCCCATGCATTTGTCTTCAGTGGTCCCCGGGGAGTCGGCAAAACCTCCATCGCCCGGATTCTCGCCAAATCCCTTAATTGCGAAACCGGGATGACGACGAAGCCTTGCCAGGTATGTACCGCCTGCCGTGAAATTACGGAGGGTGTGGCCATGGATGTGCGAGAAATCGACGGCGCGTCAAACCGCGGGATTGATGAAATCAGGGAGCTGAGAGAAAACGTCCGCTTCTCTCCCGTATCCACCCGTTATAAAATCTACATCATTGATGAAGTGCACATGCTGACCCGGGAGGCCTTCAACGCTTTGCTGAAGACCTTGGAAGAGCCCCCACCGCATGTGATTTTCATTTTTGCCACCACGGAAACACAGAAAATACCGCCGACCATTCTATCTCGGTGTCAGTGTTATGATTTTCGTCGCCTTTCGGTCCGCCAGATCGCGGACCAACTTAAAAAAATTGCCGCGGCGGAGTCCATTGCCATCAGTGAAAACGGTCTGATCTGGATTGCAGAAGCCGCCGATGGGGGAATGCGCGACGCCCAGAGTATTTTCGATCAGGTCATTTCCTATGCGGGAAAAGCGATTGCGGATGAGGCGATTGAAGAATTGCTCGGGCTTTCGGATCGGCAGTTCCTGTTCAAGCTTTCTCAGGCCGTCTTGGCCAGGGATGCCTCGAACGCCTTGACCGTGGTCGAAGAGGCCTATTATGCCGGGATCGATATGGCCAATTTTTACCAAATGCTTCAGGGCCAGTTTCGCAACCTGCTTCTGGTGAAGATCACCGATACGGAGCGCTTGTTAACCGATCTCTCGGAACAGGATATCAGGCGCTTGCGCGACCAGATCAGTGCTGTGTCACGGGAGACGCTGTTGCGCCTCCTCGATATTCTTATGGCGGAAGAGGAGAATGTCCGGAGAAGCCAGAATCCCCGGTTGAATGTTGAGCAAACCGTGATCCGTATGATTTACCTGCCTCCCCTGATTCCCCTTGAAGAAATCTTGGGAAAAATGGAAGAACTCCGACGGAAGATTAGCCTGGCCCAGACGGGAAATATCAATCGGGTAGAGGGGAAAAATGAAGCGGGGCTTGCTCCGAGGCAAGTCTTGCCCGCATCGACTTCCGGGCAGGCTATCAATCAATCGATCAACATGACCTCACGTGACGTACAACAAGAAACCGAGCCGGTTTCCTCCTTTTGTCAGCCTACCGGGAACGAAGATCCGGAAAGCCTGTGGGATATTTACCGAAAATTTGTAAAGACGGCCAGTTACCCTCTCTGGTCGAAAATCGATTCGGGAAAAGTGCTGGGATGTGATAAGGGGATACTCAGGGTTGGATTCCGCCGGGATTATATATTCCTGGAGGAGATTAAAAAGCAACAACAGGAGAAATTGAGCTCTCTGTGCGCAGAATGCTTTGACGGCACAATAGATCTTTGCATCGAGGCTTTGGACGATACGGGGGCAAAGCAGGAAACCCGGGAAACCCGCAACGGCCGGATCCAGGAAATACGCAGGGAAGCCTTGGATCAGCCGCTCCTGCAGACGATCCTCGATGTCTTTGAGGGGGCGGAAGTCAAGGAAGTCATTTCCCGGGAGGATCACTCAGATTCTTAGGGTGTGATTTTGTAACCAATTGATACATCAACTATCGGAATATCCCGGCAGGATGCTGCCGGAAAACCAGAAAGATACGGCAGGAGGCGACTATGATGCAGAATATGAACAATATTATGAAGCAGGCAAAAAAGATTCAAGAGAGGATTGCCAAAATTCAGGAGGAAATGGAAAAAAGAACCGTTGACGCCACGGCGGGAGGCGGGATGGTCTCCGTGGTCATTAACGGCAAGAATGAACTGCTGTCCTTGAAGATTGAAAAAGAAGTTGTTAATCCGGAAGACATTGATATGCTTGAGGATTTGATTATGGCGGCGGTCAACGAAGGCATGCGCAAAGCCCAGGAAATGGTGTCGTCGGAAATGGCCAAAGTCACGGGTGGGTTCAATATTCCCGGCATGTTTTAGGGAGTAATCCATGTCGACCGGTTACGCCCTTCCGATTCAGCGTCTGATCAAAGAATTCGGCCGTCTGCCCGGTATCGGGGAAAAAACCGCCACCCGCCTTGCCACGTTTGTGCTGCGGGACACGAGGGAAGACGCCCAACGGCTGGCTTACAGCATTCTTGAAGTCAAGGATAAAATCAAATTGTGTTCCCGCTGTTACCATCTGGCCGAGGGTGAGTTGTGCGCCATCTGCGGCGATGCGCGCCGGGAAGCGGATAAGATCTGCGTCGTCGAAGAACCCGATGTGCTGATTGCAATTGAAGAAAGCGGCTCTTTCCAGGGAACGTACCATGTCCTCCACGGCACCCTGTCGCCTCTCGATGGGATCGGTCCGGAGCAGCTCCACCTGCCGCAGTTGTCTGCCCGTGTTGATCAGCACAAGATATCGGAAATCATCATTGCGACCAATCCCAGTGTACAGGGAGAAGCAACGGCCCTTTTGATCACGAAAATGATGAAAGGGAGGGATGTCAAGGTTTCCCGTATTGCCATGGGGGTTCCCGTCGGGGGAGACCTGAAGTACACGGATCGGATGACCCTCTCCAAGTCCATGGAATTCAGGCGGGGTATGGAATAAACATGACGGCGATAAGGGAGATTTCCTGCCCGGTTGTGACCGATGCGGTAAAACAGCTTTTTCTGGAAGCCAATACCATGTTGGGAGAAGATGTCCTGGCGGTCCTTGAAAAAGCGAGAAAAACCGAAATATCGGAACTGGGCCGGCATGTGCTGGCTCAGATTCTCGAAAATACAGCCATTGCGAAAGAATCCGCGATGCCTCTCTGCCAGGACACGGGTTTCGCGGTGGTCTTTTTGGAAATCGGCCAGGATGTTCATCTGGTCGAGGGCGACCTCTATGAAGCCGTTCGCGAAGGTGTCCGCCTTGCTTATGCGGACGGCTATCTGAGAAAATCGATCTGTGATCCTCTGTCCCGTGACAACACACAGAACAATCTTCCAGCGGTGATTCATGCGGACATCGTTCCGGGAAATCGCCTTAAAATCATCGCCATGCCCAAAGGCGGGGGCAGTGAAAACATGAGCGGGACGGCCATGCTGGTACCCGCTGCTGGTTACGAAGGCATCAAACGTTATGTGGTAGAGCAGGTGCGGGCGGCCGGATCGAACCCCTGTCCTCCGATTATCGTCGGAGTGGGCATCGGTGGGACCATCGAACAGTCAGCCCTCCTGGCAAAGAAGGCCCTCCTTCGTCCCGTTGGGCAACCCAATGACAAAGACGAAAGACTGCATCGGCTGGAACAGGAAATTCTTCACGAAATCAATAAGCTGGGGATCGGCCCCCAAGGCTACGGCGGCGTTGTGACGGCCTTAGCCGTTCAGGTTGAAATGATGCCCTGTCATATTGCCAGCCTTCCCGTATCGGTGAATATTCAGTGTCATGTGGCGCGGCATCGGGAGGTGATTCTCTGAGATGGATCAGATGCGTTCCCTGCATACGCCCTTGACGGAAGAAATCTGCACATCCCTGCGCGCAGGTGATCGTGTGCTGTTAACGGGAGAAGTCTACACGGCGCGTGATGCAGCGCACCGGAGAATCTGTGAGGCGATGGATACGGGAAAACCCCTTCCCTTTGCGCTCGACGGGGCAATCATCTTTTATGCCGGTCCGACACCCGCTAGACCGGGAGCAACGATTGGCGCCATCGGACCGACGACCAGTGGACGTATGGACCTGTTTACGCCGAGACTGTTGGCGCAAGGTCTGAAAGGCATGATCGGCAAGGGAGAACGTTCACCCGAAGTTAGGGAAGCCATCCGGCGCTTCAACGGTGTTTACTTCGGCGCCTTGGGTGGCGTTGCCGCATTGATGGCCCGTTGCGTTCGCCATGCCGAATGGGTGGCCTATAAGGATTTAGGGCCGGAAGGGATCATGCGTCTGGAGGTGTTCGAGTTACCCTTGGTGGTCATTAACGACAGCCGGGGTGGAGACCTCTACGAGGAAGCAATCGAACATTATCGTCAATGAAATCTTGGTGTTAAAAACGTCCATTTGACCGTTTGCAGCCGTTTTCCAAACAGGCGTTTTGCCCGATCTTCGGGCTGTGTGCGAATCATGAACTTTCGTGCATGTTGCGCACACAAGTGATGTTTGTCGCCTCTCTATGCCTTTTTAATCGCATCTCATAAAATATTATCTGTAATATCAAATTATTATTCATCAATAAGTTCATCCGGTCTGGTGTTTGATAGCCGATTTCGGAAGTTCAATCGGCACGAATCTGCCGGACAGGAGCGATAAAAGTGCGAAATTCGCACGTCAGATAAGTTGGTCAAGGCTGATTTTGCCGTGCCTGGGGCGGTATAATTAACGGATGATTTGATGCAAGAAGAATTTATTTCATCTAACCAACTAATTTATTGGGAAATAATGTCGACCAAGTTCGTTGATAATCTGATAAACCGTATTCATTTTATCCTTGGCACCTAAGTTGCTATCTAATACCTCAAATTTTTGATCAAGTTTATTCTCTATCGAATAGACCATCATCAGGCAAGTTATCATTTACAGGTACAGACATTGTCAGAATCAAATCACAACCATAGACAGGAAAAGGGAGAGTTTCACTTTTTCATTGATGAACAGGAGAAAGAGAAACTAAAAGCACGTCTGGATGTGTTGGAAACCGATAAGCAAAGTGGTACTCAGGAAGAGAGTCGTTTTTTTCTTGGCGGCGAAAACAAGACAAAAGATATTTAGGAATATGTAAAGGTGGATGGTTTAAGCTCCCTCCTTGCCATCCACCACCCCCCAGGTATCATCCGAGCGGGTGATTGCCCCAATGCCCCTCGGCTTACATATAGGTGGATGGTTTTTGGTTTCCCCCTTTGGCCATCCACCTTTCTTGAAAAAGCCGCCTCCCCGGGCAAAACATGTCCATTGTTCGGTGGCGGTGACGTAACTGGAAGCAGCATTTTATTTCTGGAAAGCTTGTATCTACGGCAGCCGATGAAAGCATAACCACTTGATTTGCCGTAAAATGGCGGAAAATTTAATTGACACGACTATTTAATTGTAATATGCACTATCGCTTACATTAAGGTGATTTTACTCTCAGAATGACTAACGAGGGAGACAGGGAATGATTGAAATCAGATGGCATGGCAGAGGAGGTCAGGGGGCGGTTACATCGGTTGAGTTGCTTGCCCTTGCGGCCATTGGGGAAGGAAAATATGCCCAGGGGTTTCCGAGTTTCGGTCCCGAAAGACGGGGCGCCCCGGTTGCGGCATTTAACCGTGTTGACACCGAGCGCATCCGGATCCGGTCGGGGATTTATCATCCTGACGTCGTGGTGGTTCTGGATGAAGGATTGATCGGACTGGTTAATCTTACCGAGGGTATTAAGCCGAATGGGATATTGATTGTCAATACCTCGAGACCTGCGGCTGAAATTAAGAAAATCCTCAATTATTCCGGATCGATTGCAACCGTTGATGCGACAGGGATCGCCTGGAAGGAACTGGGGGTACCTATTACCAACACGACCATGTTGGGCGCTTTGGTCAAGGTTACGGGTGTCGTCGGACTTGATGCATTAAAAGAGCCCGTGGAACACCGTTTCGGCCGCATTGCATCGAAAAACCTGACGGCTTTAAAGCGGGCGTACGACGAAATCAAGATTCATTGAGATACGTAATCAATTTGAGGTAATGACATGGCAAATAAAAAGTGGCCTGAAGATTGGCAGGACGTAACACCTGGATGCATTGTTTTTGAGCCCGGGAGTGCGAGCCAGTACCATACGGGCAGTTGGCGCGCCCAGAAACCCATATGGGATAACACGAAGTGCATTAAATGCGGGGTGTGCTACATCTACTGCCCCGAGGGCTGTATCATCGAGAGGGAAGACGGGTTTTTTGAGGCGAATCTCGATTACTGTAAGGGCTGTGGCATTTGTGCCCACGAGTGCTGGCCCCTTGCCAT
>CAZBQX010000060.1:0-12212 GCA_964494155.1 uncultured Syntrophales bacterium | reverse complement strand
AGTGGCACCGCTGGGTAGCTAAGTTCGGAAGGGATAACCGCTGAAAGCATCTAAGCGGGAAGCCCACCTCAAGATAAGATATCCCTTCTGGTGGAGACATCAGAACTGAAGACCCCTTGTAGACTACAAGGTTGATAGGTCAGGTGTGTAAGCATAGTAATATGTTCAGCTAACTGATACTAATCGGTCGTGAGGCTTGGCCATAATTAATTAAAATTCCACGCTCTCGATATGCAATTGTTAATAATACCTGAGAATATATCTCGGTGGTTATAGCGGAGAGGACCCACCCGTTCCCATTCCGAACACGGAAGTTAAGCTCTCTTGCGCCAATGGTACTGCTCGGGCGACCGTGTGGGAGAGTAGGTAGCTGCCGGGATAAATATTGAAACCCCTCCAATTCTGGAGGGGTTTTTTGTTTGAAACGGTCCTTGCACTGTGTTATGGAAGATACCACAACAATAAGCGTATCAAGGAGCAGAGTTATATGTCCGGTCATTCAAAGTGGAGTACGATAAAAAGAAAAAAAGGCGCCATCGATGCCAAGAAAGGTAAGATATTCACGAAACTGATCAAGGAAATCAGTCTTGCCGCACGGCTTGGCGGTGGTGATCCGGAAGGCAATCCGCGCTTGAGGGCGGCAATCCTTGCGGCCAAAGACGAGAATATGCCTAAGGATAACATCGACCGGGCTATCAAAAAAGGTGTCGGTGCGGCGGAAGGCGGCGTCAATTACGAAGAATTGACATACGAGGGTTACGGACCCGGTGGTGTTGCGGTGTTGGTCGAAGTCATGACGGACAACAAGCAACGGACCGTCGCCGAAATCCGGCATATTTTCTCCAAAAGTGGTGGAAACCTTGGTGAAAACGGTTGCGTCGCCTGGATCTTTGAGAAAAGAGGCACCCTCTCTATCGACAAGAAGCTCATCGACGAAGAAAAACTGATGGAAATCGCTCTGGAAGCGGGAGCCGATGATGTCCGGGATGAAGGAGACGAGTACATGGTCGTGACGGACGTTTCCGCCTTTGAGGAGGTTAAGAAAGCCGTCGCGGAACATAAGATTGCTTATTTGGAAGCCAAAATCACCATGATTCCCCAGAACGAAGTTAAGCTTGATGCGGGCAAGGCGGAGTCAATGCTAAAAATGATGGAAAAGCTTGAAGACAACGACGACGTACAGAATGTTTACGCCAACTTTGACATCGACGACGAGGTGTTGGAAAAACTGAACATGGATTAGAAGGGGTTGTTTCACGGGAAGGCATCATAAACGTTAAAAATCATGAAGATACTGGGGATTGATCCGGGTTTCCATGTGACGGGATACGGTTTAATCGAAAAGGTCAAGGGGCAACCGGTTCACATCCTCCACGGTGAGATCAAACTGCCGAAAAACGTAATCCTCTCCGGGGGGCTCCTGCGTATCCACAGGAAACTCATCGATATTATAAGAGAAAACAAACCGCAGGCCCTGGCGGTGGAAGATATCTTCTACGGTAAAAATATCAAGAGTCTCATCAAACAGGCCCATGTCCGGGGCGTAACTATTCTGGCCGGAGCCGAGGAGGGGGTGCCCGTATTCGAGTATTCACCCCTTGAGGTCAAAAGCGCAGTGGTGGGGTACGGCCGGGCGGAAAAATTTCAGGTGCAGAAGATGATCCAGGCCATCCTGAGTCTGCCGGAGCCGCCCCCTGCAGATGCCTCCGACGCGTTGGCCGTAGCCGTTTGTCATATGAATTTTCAGAAGGGAACGCCTGTTTAGTGATCGCACGCATCAACGGCATCTTGATTCAGAAAACGCCGGCAGCGCTGGTAGTCGAGGCGATGGGGGTGGGCTATGAGGTTTTCGTACCCCTGACAACCTTCTACGAGTTGCCCGACGTTGGTCAGAATGTGGTGCTTCATGTTTATACCCAGGTCCGGGAAGACGCCATTACGCTCTTTGGCTTTATCAACCAGAGGGAAAAAGAACTCTTTCAACTCCTCATTACCGTCAACGGCATCGGTCCGAAACTGGCCATGAATATCCTGTCTGGAACGGATCCGGTGGAACTGCTGCATTCCATTGCCCGGGGCGACTTGAATCGTCTGGTTCGCATTCCAGGGGTGGGAAAAAAGATGGCGGAGCGGATCATCTTCGATTTGCGGGACAAGAAAATGGTCGACATGCCGGAAGCTGTCACCGGGAATAAACCGTTGACGAACGATCTGGAGGCGACCCGGGAAGATGCCCTGTCGGCGCTGATCAATCTGGGCTATAAAAACCAGGTGGTCAACGATGCCCTGGACCGGGTCTTCCGTGAAGAGCATGCCGGAGAGATGTCTCTGGACGTCATTCTGAAGAAAACACTCAAGATGCTGGCGAATTGATTTATTGTTTGCCCGATGGGAAATTAAGCTGCATGGGAGCCATTAAAAGAGAATCGGTTATCACGCCGGCGCTTTTGGAAGAGGAAGAGGGCGAAGAGTTATCGCTGCGTCCGAAGATGCTCGCGGAATACATCGGTCAGGAGAAGGTCAAGAAAAACCTGGCCCTTTTTATCGATGCGGCAAAAGGACGGAAGGAAGCCCTGGATCATGTCCTCCTCTATGGGCCGCCAGGATTGGGAAAAACCACCCTGGCCTACATCGTTTCCCGTGAGCTCGGGGTGGACATCAAAGTCACATCGGGACCCGTCATCGAGCGGCCGGGGGACTTGGCGGCGATTCTCACCAACCTGCACGAGCACGATATCCTGTTCATCGATGAAATCCATCGCCTTTCCCATGTGGTCGAAGAAATCCTTTACCCCGCCATGGAGGATTACCATATCGATATCCTCATCGGTCAGGGGCCATCCGCCCGGTCCATGAAGCTGGAAATTCCCCACTTTACCCTGATCGGCGCGACGACCCGAGCGGGGCTCTTGACCTCACCGCTCAGGGACCGCTTTGGCATAAGCTTTCGCTTCGATTTCTATACACCGGACGAACTGGCTATTATCGTAAAAAGATCGGCACAGATCCTCGACATTGCCATCGACAAAGACGGCGCCCTGGAACTGGCGTGCCGGTCGCGGGGCACCCCGCGGATCGCCAATCGCCTGTTGAAACGTGTTCGGGATTACGCCCAGGTCAAGGCCGGCGGGGCGATCAACCACGATGTAGCCGTGGCGGCCCTGGAGCAGTTTGAAGTGGACGAACGGGGTTTCGATCAGATGGACCGGACCATTCTTTTAACCGTGATCGACAAGTTCAGCGGCGGTCCCGTGGGTATCGAGAACCTTTCTGCCGCCATAGGCGAGGAGAAGACGACTCTGGAGGACGTCTATGAACCTTACCTGATTCAGGAAGGGTATCTCCAGCGCACGGCGCGAGGTCGCGTGGCGACGAAACTGGCCTACGACCATTTCAGTCGCGTTTGGCCGTGCCAGTTGCAGAAAGAGCTTTTTTGATTGAGCAATGAAAGGTAAAACACTTCGGTCATCATGAAAATCCTGCTTCACATCTGTTGCGGTCCCTGTACGATCTATCCCCTTCAGCATCTCAGAGCCTCCGGACATGACATCACGGGTTTTTTCTACAACCCGAACATCCATCCCTATGCCGAGTATCGGAAGCGTCTGGAAACGCTGCAGGTCTTTGCCCGGGAGGAGTCTTTGGCACTCGATATCGAACCGGGTTATCCGTTGGAGCGTTATTTTCGGCGGGTGTCCTTTGATGAGGAAAATCGCTGTCGCCATTGCTATGAAGAGCGGTTGGCGGTTGCGTTTTCCAGGGCGGTGGAAATGGGAATGGACGGCCTGACGACGACGCTTCTGTACAGCCGTTATCAGAAACATGATCTGATTGTAAAGACGGCGGAAAGACTGTCTGCACAATACGGTCTGCCTTTTTTCTACCATGATTTTCGTGAGGGCTGGCAGGAGGGTGTCCGGTTATCCAAGGAGCGGTCGATGTACCGGCAACCTTACTGCGGCTGCATTTTCAGTGAAAGAGAACGATTCTGCAAAAATTGATTTTTCGGATGGTCTTGCTCGCATTCCCACTCATTTCTGATAAAAAAACATGGAGATAACCGGTCAATGCTGCGGAAGGAATGCCACGCATTGCTTGAAAATGTGTTTTAAAAGACACAGCATCATGGACGCACCCTGTATAAGCAGAGAAGGCAATAAAAATAAGTTTAATAGAATTCAATATATAAGGAATATAAATTAATTATAAGGGATTTCGCCGACTGGTATGCTTTTTGTAATCTCAATTTTAAGAAATGAAAATGAGAGGATGAGCCGGTTCTGGCCCGCCGGGGGAAAGGGTTACAGCCGGAAGGTTCAAGACGGTTTATGTATTTACAGAGAACGATTCAAAATCAGGTAAGCTGCTCCAGTGTCGGTCTGCACACAGGCCGGAAAATCAGCATGACTGTCAAGCCGGCCGGGGTGAACGAAGGCATTACGTTCATCCGCCAGGATGCTGCGGGAGAGAATAAATATATCAAAGCCTCCATCGAAAACGTCTCCGATACGACGTTGGCGACCACCATTGGCAATAACGGCAACTCCATTTCAACGATTGAGCATCTCCTTTCCGCCCTCCGGGGAATGGGGATCGATAATGCGGTGATCGAAATCGACGGACCGGAAGTCCCCGTCATGGACGGCAGCGCCCAGCCTTTTGTCAATCTGATTAAAAATGCGGGCATCCGCGAACAGGATTGGGGCAAGCAATTTCTGGTCATAAAAAAACCCGTTTCGGTGTCGGAAGGCGAGAGCTGGGCTGAACTTTTGCCGGCGTCCAAGTTTAAGATTACTTATGAGATAGAGTTCAGTCACCCCCTCATCGGCAGGCAGGTGTACGACTTGGATCTGTCGGAGGCTGCCTATGAACAGGAAATTTCGTTTGCCCGGACGTTCGGTTTCTTGAAGGATGTGGAGTATCTCCAGGCCCGTGGGCTGGCTCTGGGGGGATCGCTGAAAAACGCCGTCGTTCTGGACGATGTCAAGATCATCAATAAAGAAGGTCTGCGCCATCCCGAAGAATTCGTCAAACACAAGATTCTCGATGCCATCGGCGATCTGTATCTGATCGGGATGCCCATCCTGGGCCATTTCAAGGCATTCAAATCCGGTCACAAGCTCCACTTCATGCTGTTGAAAGCCTTGCTGGCGCAGCCGGAGAGCTGGCAGATCATCCGTTACTATGAAAACAAGTCTCTGGGAGATAAGTATCTTTCACCAACCACGCCGGTCGTGGAAGTGGTCGATTCGGCCCACCTGTAAAACCCTTGACCTCCGCATCAAGTCGTCCCATGGTTTTCCCCTGCCGTAAATAGCGCTTGCTTTTTGGGGATTAGTTTCTTAGAAAAAGCAATCCATTATTAATCCGGTAAGGGTAATTGTGAAGCCCATGGGGATGATCGAACCGCTTAAATTCATTCGTCTTGCTGCAGTTTTGCTCCTGTTATTGTCTCTGCTGTCCTGCGCCAAGAGCGGGCGCATCAATGACGTGATGGTCATGGATGACACCCGCGACGTCCTGGTTTACGCCCGGCTCCAGAGTCTGCTGAAGGAAGATACGGAAAACCTCATTCACGCAGGTGTCGCCGTTTCCTGTACCTTCTATGTCAATTTTTATCAGGAAAGGTCTTCCTGGTTTGACCACCGTCTGTCCAGCCAAGTGGTGCGCAACACCATCAAATACGACAACATCAAGAAAAATATCTACGTCAAGACGCACCTCAACGGGAAAGTAATCGATGCTGCGCAGTTCAACGACTTTGACAGCGCAGTGTCCAGCCTGATCGATCTAAACGGCATCTCCGTCGCCCACGTCGGCAAGCTGCGAAAGACGGAAAAGTATTATGTCGAGATCAAGGCGAAGGTTGAAAAGGATGAGCATTCCGGGTTCGTTCGCTATATCATGTTATTCCTGCCGTTCATGGAAACGGAGACGGCCTGGCACCGGAAGGAGTTCGTTTGGAAAGATTGAATGAGCCTGCCGCACAGAATCAGATGGATATCCGGGAAAAGAGGAGAAGAAAAAGAGAACGCATCCTCATCATCCTGACGGTTATCGTCATTGCCTTCCTGACATATGCCGGCAACCAGTTTTTCCAGAAAGAGGCCGACTGGGGCACCGCAAACAACATCTTTTTCGTCGGTCTTCTCAACATCAATATCATCCTGATTCTTTTTCTGATTTTCCTCATCGTCCGCAATGTTGTCAAACTGGTTTTTGAAAGACGTCGAGGTATCCTAGGTTCCAAATTACGGACCAAGCTGGTGACGGCCTTCGTCAGTCTGTCCCTGATCCCTACCGTTATTCTGTTTTTCGTATCCATCAATTTTCTGTCCAACAGTATTGAAAACTGGTTCAGCGTTAAAATAGGCGATGCCCTTAACCAAACCCTTGATTTGGCTCATATCCATTACCAGCAGACAGAGGAACAGGCCAAATACTATGCCCGGCAGATCGCTTCGGATATCACCCTGAATCAACTCTATGATCTTGAAAGAACGGATTTTCTTGTTAATCTCGCCCAGTTGAAGCAGAAAAATTTCAAGCTTGGCTATCTTCAGATTACTTTCGATAATCGTGAAAAGGACGTTGTCTTTCAGGACGCCGCTTTCCCCGGCGTGCCTGCCGACATCTTTACTGCCAAGGTCCGGGAGGATCTCTATGCCGGGAAGGACGTTGCCATCGTTAAACCGTCCAACTCCGGGGATCTCATCAATGTGCTGGTGCCCATTTTCTCCCATGTCAGCCCGTATGAGGTAATCGGATACGTCTTTGTCGGTTCTCTCATTCCCAAGGAGATTGTGGACAAAATGGCCGTCGTTTCAAACACGTCGGAAGCCTACAGTCAGTTGCGCCTGTTCAAGACACCGATCAAGTTGAGCTATATCATCACCTTGTCCATCGTCACACTGCTCATCATCTTTTCCGCAACTTGGTTTGGCCTGTTTCTGGCCAAGGGTATTACCGAACCCATTCAGGATCTAGCAGAGGCGACCCATAAAATCGCCGAGGGCAACCTGGACCATCAGATTAATATCGTTGCGGAGGATGAAATCGGTGTTTTAGTGGATTCCTTCAACCAGATGACGAGAGATTTGAAAAAAAGCGACGAAAATTTGCAGTTGGCCAATGCCGACCTGGTGGAGCGGCGAAAATACATGGAGGCGGTCCTGCTCCATGTTTCCGCCGGTATTCTTTCCCTGGACAAAGACGGTGTGGTGACGACCATTAACCGGGCAGCGGAGGTCATGCTGAATATTCAGGCCGGCAATGTGCTCCACCGTCCATGCACCGAGTTATTGGCGGCGGAGAATATGTCCGTGATCAATGAACTGCTTGAGGATGCCCAGATCAGTGGACGCGGCGTCGTGGAAAAGCAGGTGGAACTTCTCATTCGTGAACGTCCCCTGACCGTGCTGGTCACCATCACGGTGATTCACGAAAGTACAGGGGAAAATCTGGGCATGGTCATGGTTTTCGAAGATTTGACCCAGTTGCAGAAGGCGGAACGGGCCGCTGCCTGGCGAGAGGTTGCGCGCCGGATGGCCCATGAAATTAAAAACCCCCTGACGCCGGTTCAACTGTCCGCCCAGCGCCTGCAGAAACGTTATCATGATAAACTAGGCGACGACAGCCAGGTTTTTCGGGAATGCACGGACACCATCATCAATCAGGTCGAGGTACTCAAGAACCTGGTGAACGAGTTTTCGCGCTACGCCAGGATGCCTGTGACCAACCCTGTTCTGAATGACCTGAACGAGACGGTAAACGATCCGATTCTCCTGTTCCAGGATGCTCACAAGGAGATTACGTTCACCTTTAACCGGGGCGACGGTATTCCACCCTTGTATCTCGACGCCGAGCAGATCCGGCGCGTCATGGTGAATCTCCTGGATAACGCCGTGGCTGCCATGAGTACGGCGGAGGGACAGATTGAGGTGACGACCGCCTACAATGCTGCGTCAAGAAAAGCCCGGGTGTCCGTGACCGATAACGGTTGCGGTGTGCCGCCCAGCCATACGATGAAAATATTCGAACCCTATTATTCGACCAAAAAATCCGGCACAGGTTTGGGTTTGGCCATTGTCAACTCCATTATTGCCGATCATCATGGTGAGGTGACGGTCCAGGCCAATTTGCCGGCAGGGACGGTGGTGACTTTTGAACTGCCCGTTCCCGAAATTTCTGCCGAGCAGGAATACGGCAAGCAAATTGCAAGTGTTTGAACAGTATTAAGATTTCCGATTGCCCCGGAATCAAATTGCCGGGAGATGTGAGACATGCACGATGAAAAGAACCGTACTGGTTGTTGACGACGAAGAAAGTATCTGCAGTTCCCTCCGGGGGATTCTGCTGGACGAAGGTTACGAGGTCCTGACCGCAAACAGCGGCGAGGAAGCCATCAAGGTCATCGACGAGGAGCTGCCTAATCTGGTCCTTTTGGACATCTGGCTTCCGGGTATGGACGGCATCGAGACGCTGAAGCAGATCCGCGCCGACCATTCACAGATCCGGGTGGTCATGATGTCCGGCCACGGCACCATCGAGACCGCCGTTAAGGCGACGAAGCTCGGCGCCTTCGATTTCATCGAAAAACCTCTCTCGCTGGAAAAAGTGATTCTGGTGGTGGATCATGCCCTGGACATGGTCCGTCTGGAAGAGGAAAACCTCATCCTGAAACAAAAGATCGTCCACGATTACGAGCTGACTGGTGAAAGCGAACCGATTACGGCACTGAAGGAAATGATCGACATTGTTGCACCGACCAACGCCTGGATTCTGATCATGGGTGAAAACGGGACGGGCAAGGAACTGGTGGCGCGGTCCATCCACCGGAAAAGCAAACGGGCCAATCGTCCCTTTATCGAGGTCAACTGCGCGGCCATTCCGGAAGAGTTGATCGAAAGCGAGCTGTTCGGTCATGAAAAGGGCGCCTTCACGGGGGCGACGGCGGCCAAACGGGGCAAGTTCGACCTGGCCCACGAGGGAACGATTTTTCTAGATGAAGTGGCCGACATGAGTCTCAAGGCCCAGGCCAAGATTCTCCGGATTCTCCAGGAAAAGAAATTCGAGCGCGTCGGAGGTACGAAGCCCATTTCCATGGATGTCCGTGTCCTGGCAGCAACCAACAAAGAGCTGGAAAGGGAAATGGAATCGGGGCGGTTCCGCCAGGATCTCTACTACCGGCTGAACGTGATTCCCCTGGTGGTGCCGCCGCTGCGGGAACGCAAGGAAGACATTCCCGTTTTGGTGAAGCGCTTCCTGAAAGATTTCGCCCAGCGCGAGGGGGAGATAGAAAAGATCATCACTGATGATGCACTGGCGCTTTTCCAGGACCATGACTGGCCGGGTAATGTCCGGGAACTGAAGAATTTCACGGAACGGCTGGTGATCATGACGCCGGACCTGACCATTACCGAAAAGGAAATCCCCTCCCTGGAGAAGGAAATCCACGGCGAGGGTGCGGAAGAACTGTTGAAAATGGCCGATTCCTACCGGGAAGCCAAGATGGATTTCGAGAAGAGTTTTATCGCCCGCAAGCTCCAGGAATTCGAAGGCAACATCTCCAAGACGGCGGAGGCCATCGGCCTGGAACGGAGCAACCTGCACCGGAAGATCAAGGCCTACGGGTTGGAAACGAAGGGGGATTGAAACGATCGAATATTAAATGATATCAGTATGATGCATCATGTGTCGCCGAGAAGCCTGCATGGTGTCCCCGAGTTTCGAGTTTCCCCAAGCATCTTGTCCCTCAGGTTTCAGTTTTCTCTAAGATTTCTCCCTGTGGTCGAAATGAAAAAACGACTTAAGAATCTTTACTTTGCCGGTGCATTAAATTCCTTCAGCTTTTCCCGGAGATAGGTTTCCGACCTGACTACTTTTCCATCCGGTAATCTGATCAGATAGGATTTCCCTGTCACGAATGACTTGGATGCACACAGGCGGATGAAATCGTCAGCAGTCTGAACCCGACTACCGACCTTATTGCGTTTCATTTTCAAGTGTTTCGCGGCGTCCTTGGCGTCATACTCGGAGCCGTTCCGGATGAATTTCGCGCCCGTTAAATGCTCGACCGAAGAGATCAGAAAGTCGATCTTATGCTTTTCCATAAGGTCCTGCGCCATGGCTGCTCCCGAAAAGAGCAACAAACCGGACAGGACCGCAGCGAGAATGTTTTTCATGCTTCGAGGGTGTCTCAATTTATGACGTACTCTGCTGCAAAACCGGAAAGATGACGGTCGCCAGTGTTCTACGCCGGTTTCATCCGACAACACACCGATGGTGATGGGCCGCCTCATATTCGTCTTGCTATTCATGTAATGGCATACAGTGGTTAAGTGACATGCCGCCGGGCCGTAAAATATTCGCTTGTAAAAAGTGGCCGTCATCGTCATTCTGAACTATTTCAGGTAATTATCCCCGTTTTGGTACTAAATTGCACATAAAGTTAGCATTCAGATCGAAGAGATTATGGTTACGGTTATTATATCGAAGCGCCAGTGCTTTCAAATAAAGAGGGAAATATTCTTTGGAGACGCCGTGGTGTTTAATCAGACGTACCTTGGCCAACTCCAGAATCCCTCTAAGCCAATTAAATAGACTATTCCGAAAGAGAAAAGCTTTTTGTGATCGATCTTCAGGTGTCGGTATCCGCAAAACATCAGGCTGTCATAACTCCTGAATTTATAAGTGTAAACAACTCTAAGTTAACTCACAACTTACCTAATAAAAAGCAAGCAAGTCAAAGGAACGCTTCGGGAGAAAAAAGCTTTCGTTGATGTGTGTATAAACAGTCCCATGTCATTCCCCCGGTTTCCCGCGCACTATAGCGAAGCGATTTTGTTCTTGTCAATGAAATATGTTGCGGTTTTTGGTGATAAATATCAAGTATCATTCGGCTTTTCGCTTTGCAGCTCCCGCAGGGAAAAACGGTTGAAGGGGAGGAAAGCAAGTCCCAGGATCAGGGTTACGCCGACGGAGAGGGCATGGTAAACCACGGCAAAGCTCAGGGCGTCCGTTTTGGCGAGTCCAAAGAGCGTCAGGGCCAAAATACAGGCGTAATGCCAGTTGCCCACAAAACCCGGCGCTGTCGGGACGGCGATTCCCACAATCAGGATGAACATGAGGATGAAGGCGGCCAGGGGCGAAAGGGTGTAGCCGAAGGCGAGAAATAAGGCATAAATAACCAGCACATCGACAATCCAGACCAAAAGCGACAGCAAGAAGAGCCAGGCCAGTCTCTTCCCGTCGGTGATTACGGCAAAGCCATCTATGAAGTGACCGATCAGGCGGTTGAGCTTTTCTGCGTATCTTTTGCGCAGCGGCGAGGGGAGCCATCTTTCCGCACCCTTCAGGGCGTTTCGCCTGACAATGAGCAGGATGAAGCAGCCGATCGCAACCATTGTGATGATCGCGATCAATGAAACGGAACGGACCAGCCAGGACGGAAGTGGAATCGAGGGAAACACCAAAACCGCCATGAGGAGCAGGGCAAACATGTCCAGGATCCGTTCGACGAAGATGGTGGCCAGGGCCGCCGCCATTGGCACGTCCTTCTTCCGGGAAATCAGAAGGGGCCTCACCAGCTCGCCCAGTCGGGCGGGAATGGCGACTACCGCCAGGAAACCCACATTCGTAATCGAAAAGAGGGTGAAGGGATCGACGTGTGCGATGGGTTTCAGGATGCCCCCCCAGCGGATCGCGCGCAGCACCTGCATCAAAACCATCATTGCCAGAGATAACAGGACGTAGGACGGCCGGATACCGTGAATGGCTTCTGCAACTGCTTGAAACTGAAGTCCCCGTAAAGAAAGGTAGATCAGAACAGCACTCAGGACGATACCCAGGATTATCTTCTTCATACCGGGAGAACCTGTTCCTTAATCCGCGGGTGTGTTCCGGGAGGAATAACCGATGATTTGTGCATGACTTACGGTTTCTCCATGTGCGTGTTCACGTTCACCATGGTTTGTGCGGCGTTTTTTCCCAACGCCGAACAGGAAAGATTGAAAAGCAATACATGGTGTAGTAAGTATTGGCAACTGGAAATTAAGCCATCATCCTTTTTATTTATGCCCGGGCAATGCGCACGATGCCGGTGTCTTTTTACGCCCCTGACTGCACGTCCGGATATGGTTCAGAAACCGGATTCTACCGGATGAATATTTCAGGGAGGAATTTATGGAGATTTTCTTGATCACCCTTCAGGC
>CAZBQX010000059.1:0-12245 GCA_964494155.1 uncultured Syntrophales bacterium | reverse complement strand
CCTTTCTACGGGGTCCGCCAGCCCCTCCTGATCGACATGGTTCTCCATCCGGACCCGGCGCTCGAACAATACCACCACTATGTGCGCACGGAGGGCGATGTGCTGGTCGCGGAAACGGAGGTTCCGGGTCTTCAGGGCCGTCGGGACCAGCGGTTTTGGGCCAAAGCAAGGCCTCTTTACGACAGCGACGGCAACACGATCGGCGCCATTGAATCCATCCGTGACATCACCGGTCATCGAAAAGCGGAAGAAGCTTTCCGGGAAAGCGAAGAGAAATTCCGTCTCCTGACGGAAGAAACCCCCGTCGGTATTTCTTTGATGAACGCCGACCAGCAGTTCGAATATTTCAACCCGAGATTCACGGAAATATTCGGTTATACGCTTGAAGAGATGCCGACGAAGGAAGCCTGGTTCGCGAAAATCTATCCCAATGCCAAATATCGGAAGAAAATCCAGGCCTTCTGGAAAAAGCAACTCTACGATGCGCCGGTTCCGGGCCATATTGTGGAGGGGGAAGTCACGGCCCGCAGCAAGGACGGCATGGAAAAGATCGTCTATCTCCGGTCCGTTTACATGAGTAATGGAAAGCATCTTCAGACCTATGAAGACATCACCCGCCAAAAGAAACTCGAGGAACAACTGATTCAGGCCCAGAAAATGGAAGCCATCGGCACCCTGGCGGGTGGAATCGCGCATGATTTTAATAATCTGCTCATGGGGATTCAGGGTTATACCTCCCTGATGCTGTATAAACTGGAATTGCCGCATCCGTTCTATGAGAAATTGAAAGCGATTGAGGATCAGGTGGTCAGCGGCGCCAACCTGACGAAACAACTCCTCGGTTTTGCCCGGGGCGGGAAATACGAAGTCAAACCGGCCGATCTGAACCGCCTGGTGGAGAAAACGGTGGAAATGTTCCACCGCACTAAAAAGGAAATCACCGTTCATAAAAAACTCGACAAAAAACTCTGGAGCGTCGAAGTGGATCAGAGTCAGATGGAGCAGGTGCTGCTTAATCTCTATGTGAACGCCTGGCAGGCCATGCCGGGCGGGGGCGATCTCTTCCTGGAAACGCTAAATGTTACTCTCGACGCCGTCTATGTGAACGTGAACGATGTGCCGCCGGGGGATTATGCCAGGATCACCGTTACCGACACCGGCGTCGGGATGGATGAAAAAACGCGTCAGCGGGTCTTTGATCCCTTTTTTACGACCAAGGAGATGGGCCGGGGGACGGGTTTGGGGCTGGCGACCGTCTACGGCATCATCAAGGGCCATGGCGGTATCATCAATGTATACAGTGAAAAGGGGAAAGGGACGACGTTCAATATTTATCTTCCCGCCTCGAAAAAAACGGTCAGGGCCGAGGTAAAGCATAACCGAACCGTACTCAGGGGCAAGGAGACCCTGCTGGTTGTCGATGACGAACCGACCATTCTCAAGGTGACAGGGGATCTGCTGCAGACGCTGGGGTATCAGGTCTTCAGGGCGACCAGCGGCAGGGAGGCCGTGGAGCTGTACCGGACCCATCATGACCGGATCGATCTGGTGATCCTGGATATGGTTATGCCGGTATGGGGCGGCGGGGAAACCTTTGATGAGCTCAAAAGCATTAATCCCCGGATCAAAGCCATTCTTTCCAGCGGGTACAGTTTAAACGGCGAGGCCAAGACGATTCTGGGGCGGGGCGTGAAGGCTTTTATCCAGAAACCCTTTCTGGTGGACCAGCTTTCCCAGTCAATCCGGGAGATTTTGGATGCCGGCGATGCGTTATCTCAGGACACCGCGAACGCGGTATTACCTAAGGAGTGATCGATGCTGCAAAAAATATGTTTAAGCTTTTTATGTTGGAGCCTTTTTTGTCTGTTGCCCGTCCTTTCCCATGCCTTGACCCCCGAACAGGTGATCCAGTTGAAGAAGGCAGGCGTGGACGACAAAACGATCCAGTTAATGATTTCTCAGGAAATCGCACGGGAAAACCGTGATCCCTACGAAACCATGGGGACAAAGGAAATCAAGGACGCCGATGGGAAAACGGTCATCATCTATTCGACCGGCAGACCGCACGGCGGAACCCTTGACCGGGAAGAGCAGGAGAAACTCGACCGGGCCTGGGAAATGCTCCAGAATATGACCATCGAAATGAAATAGATGCCTTGCGATGTGCGGCCGTTTTGTTCTGTTTGCGGACTTGTCCCGCCTGGCGAATAGCTTTGATATCCGTGAGATGCAGTGTGATTATGCTCCCCTCGGTGAAGTGTATCCGGGGCGGCAAATCTACGCCGTGATCCGGGAAGAGGTGAACCGACTGTTTAAATGCCGCTGGGGCCTGGTTCCGTCCTGGACCCAAAATTCCTTGCAGGGGAAAGGGATCATCAATGCCCGCGCCGAAACGCTGACGGAAAAGGCCAGTTTCCGCAATATATTCAAGCGGCAGCGCTGTCTGGTTGTGGCGGATGGTTTTTACGAATGGGAAAAAACGGCGGGGAAAAGTATACCTCATTATTATGACCTGAAATCCGGCGAGCCGTTTGGCATGGCCGGACTTTACGATATCCGACGCCAGACGGACGGCAGTATGCTGCGCACCTGCACGATCATTACGACAACGTCCAACGAACTGATTCGAGCCGTCCATGACCGGATGCCCGCGATTATTCCACGCAAAGATATGACAGCCTGGCTCGATCCCGCCACGGCCGGTGCCGCTGAACTTCTCGCTCTGTTGTGTCCCTATCCCGCGGAAATCATGCAGGAAAGGCGAGCAGGGGCCACGAAGATTTCCCTGTAAACGGCCGGTCCTTTCTTGATGGCGTATGCCGCCGGGGGCTCCTTGCGATTGCCTTTCTTATGTGGTATGAGTGCAAATATTTCAGGAAAATTCATGGTTTCAGAAGGGCCTGCCGGAAACACGATGCAGAAGATATTAATCATTGACGATGAACAACTCATGGCGGAAATGCTGTGTGATCTCGTCAAAAGCATGGGATACGAGGCGTTTTCCGTTTTTACCCTGAAGGAGGCGGCACAGAAGATCGGGCAGCATGATTTTGACGTCGTTTTTCTGGATGTTATGATGCCCGACGGTAATGGTCTGGATTTCCTGGGTCATATTAAAAGCGTTCCCTCGTCGCCGGAGGTGATAATTATTACAGGTTACGGCGATGCCGACGGCGCCGAACTGGCCATTAAAAGCGGGGCCTGGGATTACATTGAAAAAGCCTCTTCCATCAGCAAGTTAAAACTTCCCCTGCTGCGGGCACTTGAATACCGGGAAGCAAAAAAGGGACAGAACAGGCCCTTTATCCTCAACCGGGAGGGAATCGTCGGCAAGGGACCCCGCATGAATGCCTGCCTGGATCTGCTGGCCCAGGCTGCAACGAGTGAAGCCAATGTCCTGATCGCCGGAGAAACCGGTACGGGAAAAGAACTCTTTGCCCGGGCCATCCATCAAAACAGTTCACGCCAGAATCGGGAAATGGTCACAATCGACTGTGCCGCGCTGCCCCAGACGCTGGTGGAAAGTGTCCTCTTCGGCCATGAAAAGGGCGCTTTTACCGGAGCCGATGCGCGCAAGGATGGTCTGATCCGCCATGCCGACGGGGGGACCCTGTTTCTGGACGAGGTTGGGGAATTGCCTCTGTCCATTCAGAAGGAATTCCTGCGGGTCCTGCAGGAACACCGTTTCCGTCCCGTGGGGGCGAAGAGCGAACTGCACAGCGACTTCCGGCTTGTTGCGGCGACCAACCGCGATCTGGCATCCATGGTCGAAGCCGGGCAGTTTCGCAGCGATCTGTTTTTCCGGATCCGCGCCCTGACGATTGAGCTGCCTCCGCTTAGGGATCACGCGGAAGACATCCCCGATTTGGTTATGTCCCGCCTGGGGCAACTAAGCAAACGAAACGGCACCCCCCTGCGGGGTATATCCACGGACTTTCTGGAAGCCCTCGGCGCGTATGACTGGCCCGGTAATGTCCGGGAATTGATGCAGACCCTCGACAGCGCCCTGGCCGTCAGTGACGGCGGACAGGTGCTTTTCTCCAAGCATCTTCCTCCCCATATCCGCATCGCCCTGGCCCGGCGGTCTCTCACCCGGAAAGGAAAAAATTCCGGCCCGGAACCGCTTATGCAGACGTTGAAAGAGAGGCGGCAGGCAATCCTTGATGTTCTGGAGCGGGACTATCTGAGGGATTTGATGTCCAGTACGGGTGGGGATATCCGCAAGGCCTGTGGGATATCCGGTCTATCCCGTCCACGGCTGTACAGCCTTTTGAAGAAGTATCAGTGGAGCAAGGATCGGCCGGACGCAGGTGTCTCATAAAACAAGACAAGTCTTCTCTGGCAAGACTCATTATAACCGCCTGATATCACAAAGCAGAATCAATTATTAGCCCATTATTTCTTCTTGAGCTGTTTTTCGGAAGAGAAAGATCCCCTATCCATAACCGCTGTAGGATATGATTTATCCGGGGCGTGTTTCGGCGTTATCATTTGTAAGTATCCGTTATCCCATATCATAGAGCAATTCAAATTTTTATTTGCTGCCTTTGGCATCCTTTTTGTCATACAAAGCACAGGATTATACGACCCCGGCTTGTTATCCGAAGCGCCATGGAGAATGCATGACTTTCTTTTAGGATGCGGTGCCTTTGCCTTCATAAGCCTGCCGTGAAAGGAGAACGCAAATGAATTTGTCGCAAGAGAATCAAATCCGGAATGTGAACCGTGAAGGCAAGTATCTGACTTTTACCCTTGCCGGTGAAGACTATGGCGTTGTGATCATTAAGGTCAAGGAGATTATCGGCATGATGGCGATCACCTCGGTGCCGCAGACTCCCGGTTGGGTTAAAGGGGTGATCAATCTTCGGGGCAAGGTTATCCCGGTGACGGATCTGCGCCTGAAATTCGGTATGGATGCCATCGCTTATACGGATCGGACCTGTATCATTGTTACGGAAATTCAAACAGACTCGCAGCCCATCCTGATGGGAATCGTTGTTGATTCGGTTTCGGAAGTCCTGACCATCCGCGGTTCGGATATTGAAGATGCCCCCGATTTCGGGAGCACTCTCGGTACGGAATACATCATGGGCATGGCCAAGTCTGGCGGCGGGGTTAAGATTCTGTTGGATATTGACAAGGTGCTGACGCGGGCGGATTTGTCGGCCCTGGCGGAAGCCCTGTAAGGGAAAACTGCTGAATCAAAAAGATAAAACTATAGGTTGGAGGAAGAAAGATGAAAAACGTGAAATTGGGAGTCAAGCTCATCGGGGGCTTTCTGATGGTCGCCGCCGTGGCGCTTGTTATTGGTGTGATCGGCATCAGCCAGCTTGGTACCGTCGAGAAGTCCGGCCAGAGGATGTATGATGAAAACGTGGTGCTGATGAACACCGTGGCGACGTTGAACCAAAAATTTCTCGATATGCGCATCGCCGTTGTCTACGCCCTGTTCAATAAATTTACTCTGGGTAACGACGTCTCCATGGTTGCGGATGACATGAAAAAACGGGATGAGGAGGGGTTGAAACTGGTGGGCAAGGTGGATCAGTTAACCGTCGATCCGGAGCAGCGGAAGATATACGATGATTTCAAAACGAATCTGGGCCCTTATCTGGAATTCCGCGATAAAATGCTTGCAGCGGCCGTGGCCGGGAACCAGGAAGAGGCGATGAACAATTTGCGGGCTGGTAAAGAAATCGGCATCAAATTGAGCGCCGATCTGGAAAAGATGATCGCGCTGAACGATGAGCTGGCGAAAAAATCCCTGGCCAATAATCAGGCGGCGGCCAAGCAGGCCGATTGGATCATGGGAGGCGTGACCGTTTTGGGGATTCTGATGGCCCTGGGTCTTGGTTTTGCTCTGAACCTGGCGATTACCAAGCCGCTTAACCGGGTCATTGCCGGCTTGAGTGACGGTGCGGAACAGATTGCGGCCGCGTCGAGCCAGGTGTCTTCGTCGAGCCAGCATCTGGCGGAATCGACGTCCGAGTCGGCGGCGTCTTTGGAAGAAACGTCCTCTTCGTTAGAGGAACTCTCCTCCATGACCAAACAGAATGCCGACAATGCACAGATTGCCAACGATATGATGGCGAAGGAAGCGGCGCCGAATTTCCAGATCATCATGGATCGGTTGGGAACCATGGAAAAGGCCATGCATGCGTCGGTCAAGGCCAGCGAAGATACGGCGAAGGTCATCAAGACCATCGACGAAATCGCCTTCCAGACCAATCTGCTCGCATTGAATGCCGCAGTGGAAGCCGCCCGTGCCGGTGAAGCCGGCGCCGGGTTTGCCGTGGTGGCCGACGAGGTAAGAAATCTGGCCATGAGGGCCACGGAAGCGGCCAAGAACACCCAGGATCTGATTTCCAATTCGACGGCGCGGATCAAAGAGGCCACCTCAACCTTCGATCAGGTGAACGAAGCAATGGATAAAAACGCCCAGATCGCACGAAAAGTGACCGATCTGGCGGGCGAGATCGCGGCAGCCTCCCAGGAGCAGGCCCACGGCATTTCCCAGATCAATATCGCCGTGACGGAAATGGATAAGGTGACGCAGCAGACGGCTGCCAACGCGGAAGAATCCGCCAGCGCATCGGAAGAGCTGAACGCCCAGGCGGAGCAGATGAAAGTTTATGTGGCAGATCTCATGTCCGTTGTGGGCGGCGAGGGCAACAGCATCGATATTCACGCTATGCCTGCCGGACCGCGAAAGAAAGGGGGGAAAGCCTCGGGGTCCTCAAAAATGCTGGCCGTGAAGACCAAACCAATGCTTGCGAAATCCCTCTCGGGCCATAAAGGGACGGTCGTCCGTCCGGATCAGGTGATCCCTTTCGAGGATGATTTCAAGGATTTTTAGACGACAACTTGCCTGCGAAACCGGGAGGAGTCGATTATGCGCGCCTTCCGGAGCAGTAAAGGAATACAGGGTATCGTATGAGTGCGACAAAACAGAAAACACCCAATAACCAGGATCCTCAGTTCCGGCTTGTCTGTGACAATCTTACATCCGGGATTGCCCTTTTGGAGGGCCAGGGGGAGGTGGCGTACGTAAATCAAGCGCTGAAAAATATGTTTTCCCCCGACATCCATCACTGGTCCGATCTCAAGGCCTTCATGATCGCCATGTGTGAGAAGGTCTTTCCCGGCGATTCCGAACTGGGAGATAAAATCAATCGCATCAGCATGTTCATGAAGTCCGGTGAAACAGGCAGCGTTCATGAGGAAAGCGTTGCCGTACATGGGCGGGGCGGCAACCGCTTGTGCTTGAATGTACGGTTGACGCATCTCGAGAATCGGAAATTTATGATCATTTTTCAGGATATGTCGGGACGCAATGCCTTTGACGGCACCTCGATGGAAAAATGGCATTCGGGGGATACGGTGCGTATCCTCAGAAAGATCGCCCATGATTCGGATAATCTGCTGGGGGCGGTCACGGGTTATGCGGAGTTGGCTTTGGGCGATTTACCCGACCGTGAGGACCCGGTTCGGCATTTTGTTCAACAGATCCTCAAGGGAAGCAGCCGTGCCCGCGATCTGATGAAAAGAATTGATACGCTGGCGCTGATGGAAAACGGTGAAAGAAAATAAACAGGCAAAAGGGCGGCGGAAATGGACCGGACGCGTCATCAGGTGCGCCAATGGAAAGATCTGACGGGTTTTTCCTCTGGGAGAGCCATTTTCATGAAAGCCGGTCGCTTGAACGGCAGGTATATCGATGAAAGATGAAGATAAATCGAAAGCACAGCTCTTGAGAGAGCTTCAGGACGTGCACAGGCGTATCAGCGAACTGGAAAGCGCCGTTGCACAAAAAGCCGGGGCCGCTGAAGTAAAAAGATCAAATACAGAACCGGTTTCCCGGCCGGACGACGCCGAAGCATACACAAGGATTGTTCAGGCGCTGCGTGACTGCGAGGAAACCTTCCGGGCCTTCGCTGAAAATTCTCTCGACGTCATCATGCGCTTTGATCGATCTTACCGCCACCTGTATGTCAATCCTGCCGTAGAAAAACAGACGGGGATTCCCCGTGAAAATTATCTGGGTAAAACCCATGCCGAATTGGGCTTTCCCGCTGATCTGGTGAAAATGTGGGAGGAAGCCCTGCAAAAGGTTTTCGATACGGAGAAACCCAATCGTATCGAATTTCTGTTACCGTCAGGTGCTTGGATTGACTGGCTTTTGGTTCCCGAATTCAAAGAAAATGGTGAAGTCTATGCCGTGATGACCTCGGCCCGCGACATCACACGCATGAAGAAGGCCGAGGAAAAACTGAAAGAATCCCAGCAGCAGCTTGAAGAAATTATCGAGTTTTTGCCCGATGCCACGCTGGTCATTGATCGGGAAGGTCGGGTTATCGCCTGGAACCGCGCCATGGAAAACTTAACGGGTATTCCGGTCGGAGAAATACTTGGGAAAGGAAACCATGAATACGCGGTCCCGTTCTATGGAGAAAGGCGACTCATTCTCATTGATCTGGCTCTCCATCCCGACACGAACATGAATGGTCATTACACCTCGATCCGCCGCCAGGGGAATATCCTCTTCGGCGAAGCCTATACACCAGGGCTCAGGGGGGAAAAAGACACCCATCTTTCTGCGGCGGCTTCCATCCTGCGGGATTCTTACGGCGAGGTCATCGGCGCCATCGAGTGTATTCGTGACACCACGGAGCGGATGAAAAAAGACCGGGCTCTTCTGGAAAGCGAGCAGCGACTGTCTGATATCATTAACTTTCTTCCCGACGCCACACTGGTCATTGATCGGGAGGGGCGGGTCATCTCCTGGAACCGTGCCATGGAAAGAATGACCGGTGTCATGGCGGAAGAGATGATCGGCAGGGGAAATTATGAATACGCCTTGCCTTTCTATGGCGAGAGGAGACCCATCCTGATTGATCTGATGCTGGAACCGCAAGAAGAGATTGTCAATAAATACATAAACATAAGCCGTTATAACGGAATTGTTGTCGGTGAGGCGTACATGCCGAATTTAAAGGGCGGCACAGTTTATCTTCTCGGAACCGCTGCACCGCTTTGCGACACCGACGGGAATACTGTAGGAGCCATTGAAAGTATCCGGGACATCACCGACCGCCGTAAAGCGGAGGAATCTCTGAGTATTGCCAATGATCGATTCTCTGAGGTTTTGAACAGCTTTGACGCGCTGGTGTATGTGACCGATATGGCCTCTCATGAGGTTCTTTTTGTCAACCGCCATGGGCGTTCCGCTCTGGGTGAGATGGAAGGCATGCTTTGCTGGCAGGCTATTCCGCAGGGCCAGATTGGGCCCTGTGCCTTCTGCAGGAACAAAGAGTTGGTTGATATCGAGGGACAACCGACGGCCGGTGTGGTTTGGGAATTCCCGGAACCGATCAACGGCCGGTGGTACGAGGGCCGTGACCGGGCCATAAACTGGCCTGACGGTCGGCTGGTCAAGTTATCCATCGCTATCGACATCACGGAAAGAAAGTGTGCGGAAGAGGAACGCCAGAGGCTGGCGGAACGTCTCCATCGCGCTGAGAAAATGGAGGCTTTGGGTATGATGGCCGGCGGCGTGGCCCATGACCTGAACAACGTTCTGGGCGTCCTAGTCGGATATTCGGAATTACTGCTTTTGGGCATGTCCGATGACAGCCAGGAACGGAAACATGTGCAGAACATTTTACAATCAGGTCAGCGCGGCGCGGCGATCATACAGGACCTACTGACCTTGGCCCGCAGAAATGTGGACAAATCCGAAGTGGTCAATTTGAATTCTGTTGTGAGTGATTATTTCGAAGCGCCGGAATTTGAAATGCTGAAGGCATCTCATCCCGGTGTGATCTTTGAGGTGAATCTGGAAGCAAATCTGCTGAACCTTAAGGGTTCTCCGCTCCATCTGGGTAAAACCGTGATGAATCTGGTCGCCAATGCCGCCGAAGCGATAACGGACAGCGGGCAGATTGTCGTCGGCACGATGAACCGCTACCTGGACACCCCACTCCATGGTTACGATAACATGGCCGAAGGGGATTATGCCGTTCTCACCGTGGCGGACAACGGGAAAGGGATCCCACAGGCCGATATTGGAAAAATCTTTGAGCCTTTCTATACGAGGAAAGTGATGGGCCGCAGTGGTACGGGTTTGGGATTGGCTGTGGTTTGGGGTACGGTCAAGGATCACCGGGGCTATATTGATGTAACAAGTGAAGAAGGAAAGGGGAGCCTTTTTACCCTTTATTTCCCGGTTACCCGGGATGAGATTGTGATAAACCATGGAAAGGCTGCGGCTGATGAATATCGGGGACATGGCGAAATGATCCTGGTGATTGATGATGTAGAAGAGCAGCGGGACTTGGCGCAAAGAATGCTGACGCGAATCGGCTATCAAGTCGAAACCGCTTCCAGTGGTGAAGAAGCTGTTCAATATTTGAAAAACCATCAAGCGGATGTTTTGGTCCTGGATATGATCATGGGGGCGGGTATGGATGGTTATGAAACCTACCGAAAAATCTATGAGATCAATCCCAAACAGAAAGCCATCATCGTCAGTGGTTTTTCGGAAAGCGACCGGGTAAAAAAAGCCCAGGCGCTGGGGGCGGGCACATATGTGCCGAAGCCCTATATCATGGAACAAATCGGTTTGGCCATCCGCCGGGAACTTGAGCGGCCAGCCGTCGGCAGGTAAAACAACGGCATCTTTGGACTTTTTCTACGGTAAGTTGCTGTCGGCTATCGCAGGTGCGAAAGGCCGTCTTCTCCAATTGAAAGGCCTTCTCACAGTGGAATTCAGCCTATGCCAGCCTGATTATCCGGATATGGTATGATCATGCGCGACAACCGTTCCGTTTTTGTCCCGTCTGTTTCTTTTCCGGCGTCTTTATTTCTATCCTGTGACTTTCTATTTGACATCAAAAGTGGGGTTTATTTATAATCAAATCAAAATGATATGCCCGAATTGTGAATTCGAGCATCCATCCCTTTGACCAAGAGTCAGGTTTCCTTTTTAACGGGAGATCCCGGGGAGGAAAAACCGCTTATAACAGGACAAGACATATTTGATACCGGATCAGAAAACGGCCGGCCGGAAGAGATTTTAAGGCGGCCCAAGCAGGATTTCTGGAAGCCCAGGGCCTTCTCCTGAGAATGACAAACGAAAATCAGGAGTAATCCGGGGTTGTAGAACAGGCTCCCTCCTTAAAACGCAAACAGCAAGGTTGACGGAATCACCGGCCCTTTGAGGGGATGCCGCGGATGCCGTCAGGTCAGCCCGATGTCGAACCCCCTTTTTTAGCTGTTTCATCCAACAGAAAGGAGTCCGCCATGCCGCTTAAGAAACTGATTGAATTTTTGGATCATCAGGGCGTGAAGTACGTAGCGATTAGGCATTCCAAGGCATATACCGCCCAGGAAATTGCAGAGTCAGCGCATCTTCCGGGAAAAGAACTGGCGAAAACGGTCATGATCAAGGTTGACGGGAAAATGGCCATGGTTGTCCTGCCGGCGACGGAACGGGTGGACTTTGACCTCCTGAAAGCCGTCTTGGCGACAAAGAATGTGCAACTGGCCGAAGAGGACGAGTTCAAGAACATGTTTCCGGAATGTGAAATCGGCGCCATGCCTCCATTCGGCAATCTTTACGGGATGGAAGTCTATGCCGAAAAGAGTTTGGCCGAAGATCAAGAGATTGCTTTCAATGCCGGATCTCATACGGAACTGTTCCGCTTGTTCTATAAGGACTACGAGAGATTGGTTAAACCGCACGTGGCGAGATTTGCGGCGGAAAACTACTGATTGTAGGCTTTTTAGCATAATGCAAAGAGATGTTAATAGAGAAGGAGAACATGTATGCCGATATTCATGATGTTCGGGAAGTACAGTCAGGAGTCGTTAAAGGGTGTTTCTGCGGAACGGACGAAAAAAGCGATTAAAATCATTGAGAAAAACGGTGGGAAAATCATTTCGATGTACGCTGTCCTGGGTGAACATGACCTGGTTTTCACCCTGGATTTTCCCGACGCAGACAAGGCCTTGTCGGCCTCGGTTGCGTTGAATATGCTGACCGGCATTTCGTTCACCACATCGCCGGTGGTCGATGTCGAACGGTTCGACCGCCTGATGTCGGAAATTGAAAATATTTAAGTTTTTATCGCCAGGGGTTTGAACATTTTGGCAGGGCGATAAACGGACAAGGGGTTACGATTTTTAACCGTAACCCCTTGTATTTATTGGCGCGCCCAGTAGGATTCGAACCTACGACATCCAGA
>CAZBQX010000058.1:0-12264 GCA_964494155.1 uncultured Syntrophales bacterium | reverse complement strand
TTGTTTCGGATTGACGGCATGCATAACAGGCCGTCATAGCCGGCAGATCATCACCCGGCGCCGACCAGGGGCAGGACTTTCTCCACATGGAAGAATACGACATGTCGGGTCAACTGTTCCCGGTGAGCGGAATAGTCGCAACGCCTGCAGAGATCTTTCACCAGATCGTCGTTTTCCTCTTCCCGGATCTTCTTCAGATAGAGCCGTTTCCCCTTGTATCCTGGACCCTTTTCCAGAAAAAGATAGGCGGCGTAAGGATTTTCATGCAGATTGGTGTGAGTCAACCGCTCCAGCATGATAAAGGCCGCTGTGTTTTCGTCGATGAAATGAGGCCGGGCGTACATGGCCGCGTTGACTCTGCCGTTATTATCCGCCGTGGACAAGACACCGTAACCATTTGTATTTTCAAAATATTCAGCCATCGTCATGTTTTTCCGTCTCCTTTTTTATTGCTTGTTACACACGCATGAGAGTTCATCAAGACAATATCATTGGTAACATTTTAAAAGAGAAACGGGAAAAGTCAACAAATGAAACGTTTGACGAACGTTCGGGTTATCTCAGCGAAAAAAATGTTTGCCAACCTGTGCGCTGAGGCGTATTTTTGCAGTCAATCGTGTTTTAATTATTTATAATTATTAAGGGAATTGTTTAAGCTCTGATCAACAATATGGAGATTCTGTAATGAAACGGATTTGTCTCTATGATATGAGGGCTTGGGTTGTCGGCATGTTACTCACTGTCTGCCTGACAGTCTTGGGCTGGGATAATTGCAGCATGGCACAGGCCGGAAACGATGACCCGCCGGGGCCGTCCCTGTCGGAGGTGGTTCTGTTCGGAGTACGTCCGATCAGCGAGTTGGAACCGAACCTCTTTGAAAATGAACGGCGGCAATGTGTTGAATCCTATCGCAAAGCCGTGTCTTTACAGTCGCCTTTATGGAATTGGAAAGCCCCGAAAAGCGCAAAAGATGCGCTGACGGCAAAACGGCGTAATCTGGAGGCGCAGATGATCGTACTACTGGGGCAAGGTGCGGCCGGCGAGGCGGCCAAGTTTACCCAGGAGGTTCCTCTATTTGTGGAATGGGAGGGCAAGAGTGAAGGTCCCCTTGAGGAGGTGAGACTGGCCGCACAATGGCTGGAACGTTATCCTGGCACATCCCTGCGCTCATTTGTGCAGCTTTTCATGGCACATCGCCTGCGTGCAGCCTATGAATGTGCCCACAGAGAACAGGCTAAGGGGCTCCGGACTATTGCCGCCGGACGCTATCGGGAGCATTTGGCTGCTGCGTTGGCCTCTGACAACAAACTTATTGTCTGCATTGCCAAAGATCTGGAGACGCTGAATTATGTTTATCTGCCGGGCTTCGCTCAGCCTTAAGTCTGCAATGTCCTTTGGGGTTGTCCTCTGGTGTTTACTGCACCTGCTGGCTTCTGAAGGGCTTGGTTGTTCCTGTGCCTGGGAGGGCCCGTTTCTGAAAGTGGCGTCTCAGTCACCTTTAATCGTTCACGGACGCGTGCTGCGGCATCACGACGGTATGCAGCCGTTTATGGATGTTCTGGTGCTGGAAACTTTGAAGGGTGGGCTTTTGGATACGGGGTTGCAAATTCAAATGGGGGACGGGATGCACTGCCGACCCGACATGCAGGATTTCCCGGAGGGAAGCGCGTGGATTTTCGCCCTGAACGGCTCCGGCGCCAAGCCCGGTCATGGATGGGCGCTGTCTCACTGCGGGGAATATTGGCTCAGAATGGAAAACGGCCATGCTTTCGGCTGTGTTGACGGCAGGCAGTTTGAAAAGCAGGAAATATCTTTGGCCGATCTCCGCCTATCCCTGGGTTATCCGGAGTTCAAAGAAACATTTACCGGCCGCATCGAATCCGGGCGGGTTTACCGGCGGTCCTTTGGCGGCAGGTTTGAACTGGTTCTGGAGGCGATGCCGCAAGGCTGGGAGATCAGAGTTTATGAAAAGGGGCGGGACGAAAATCTGGCGCGCCTCACCCCGCCGTTACATTTTGCACCCAATCCGCGGGAGATCGATGGCTGGCAACTGGCCGATCCGTTGCCTGATTGCGCCATTCCCTACGCTGCCGAAACCGGTCCGGAAAACCCCCGGCGGTTCATCTTTTCACCGGAAGTGGGAACAACGATCGACGGACCAAAGACAAACAAGGCTGTTACCCCCGAAGAAGTCGAACGGATCAGCCGCTTCGGCCGGGGCAACCTGACGATTGGGAATTTTGAACTCGCTCCCGGTTCCAGCGGACAATGCCCGGGTATCAAATGGTCTGGAGTTCACCGTCCAGTTGGAAGTCAGACATCCTTAGATTTGGTCCCTTTAAGAAACACTACATCAACCGGTCGTACTTCGATCCCAGTTTATAAGAGCGGATCTCGATGAACTGATTAACCAGGTCCAGGCTGAGGACCAGGGAATAGCCACTCCGGGAAGTACTCTTGGAAAGGGACATGGCAACTTTTTTTCTCCCGTGGACGGGCTTGGCTCCAAGCCGGGGGGTGCTTGAAAAATGAGCATCTTGCTTCAGGGCTTGATGTAGTTCGTCACCGGCAGGACCGTCCAGTAAAAGCTTTACGGAATATTTCATCGAATTCAGGATCACTTCCCCGTCGCGTTCCGTTACGGGACTGTTTACTTCCTCGATGAGTTTGGCACCGCCAAAAAGCTTAACCAGAATGGGACGGATGAGAGCGTCCAGATCTTTGACTGGGGCGCTGGAAGGGACAAGATCCCGGGAGGCAAAGAAAGCGGGGTTGTCGGAAATGCTTGCCATGCCTTCCTGGCTGAATGGGGCGGCAGACCCGCCGGTTTTTGAGGCGCTGCTCGGTTCGGGTGCCGTCCCGCTTTCTTTCTTTTCACATGCTCCGATGGCCAGAGCCATTATCAGCATGAACCCCATGAAAACATACCAGCCAAACTTTGTGCGTTGCTTCATCATTTTTCTCCTTCACCGTCGCTTCATTCAGCAAAGATTTCTCAATCATAAACTGAACCCGATTTAAACAGAAAGACACACCGATAAAGCTTACAAATATCTTGACAAGAAGGGAGGCTTTCCGTAACGTAACCCCCCTGAGAAACCGGGTAAAACAGGACAGGGCATGTATTCAAGAAAGATTGTTATCCGCTATAGCGCCGATATTGTCGAAGAACCGATTATCTACGAACTGGTCAAGAAGCATGATCTCATCTTCAACATTCTGAAGGCGCGTATTTTCCCCCGTCGTGAAGGCGTCATCGTTTTGGAACTGACGGGAACGAAGGAGAACTTCGATGCCGGAATCCGTTTTCTCAAGGAAAAGGGACTCAAGGTCGAATCTCTGTCCAAGAGCGTCAGCCAGAACTTGGACCGCTGTGTCCACTGCGGTGCCTGTACGGCTTTCTGCCCGACCGGCGCCCTGTATTTCGACCGGGAAACCTGGCAGGTCAAATTCGACCCCGAACGTTGCAACGGTTGCGAACTGTGCGTAACCGCCTGTTCCGCCCGCGCCATGGAGATCAATCTCTTTTAGCCGTCTAGAGCCTTCCCGCTAAGGTTTGGCGTCCTTTTCCGCATTCGGGTTCAGCATCTTATCGGCCTGCTCGATTTTCTTCTTGCCCTTCTCGATATATTCCTTTCCTTTTTTGTAAGTTGTTATGCCCTTTTCTACGGATTCGATGGTTTTCTGTTCCGCCTTTTCCAGGGTTGATTTGATATTCTGCTTGGCCGTGTCCGGGTTCTTCCAGTAGAAGTATCCGCAGATGCCGAGAAAAATGAGCAAAACGATCAAGGCCAGTTTGAAAAGCTTTTTGAAGACAAACCAGGTAATGAAAAAGGCGCAGAAAACGGCCACGATTACCGTGAATTGGTGACTGGTTATGTACTTGATGAATTCGTCCATGTCGTTAGAACCTCCTGAAAAGTGATGGTTATTGACGAGCCATGCAACGCAAACGATACAGCACAGGGCCAATTTACAGAAAAACAGCATGGAAATCCAGCCTTCCTTTCACCTTGACAAAGCAGGGGGCTATGAAATAGTTACGAAAAAGGCATGTTGGAAATATGATTAATTATTCCGGGATATTAGCTGAATGAATGCCGGGTTTGGATTTGGGGTATGAAGCAAAACTGGAAAATCGGCTCTGCTTATATGCGCATCGCAGGCGTATCACGTGCGGTCAGGGTGATGAGCCATGAGGTCTGACGCCGGACAGCGGGGTTGCACAAAGAAAGTGGCGATTACGACTCTGGGCTGTAAGGTAAACCAGTATGAGTCATCCGCCCTGGTGGGTGAATTTGTAAAACGGGGTTACTCGATCGTGCCGTTCAATACGTGGGCCGATATCTATGTCATCAACACCTGCACCGTAACAGGCCGCAGTGATTACCAGGCCCGTCAGTTGATCCGCCGGGCTTTCCGCGCCAACCCGGGGGCAATCATTGTCGCGACGGGTTGTTATGCCCAGGTAGCCCCGGAAGAGATTGCAGCTATGCCGGAAGTTTCCCTCATTGTGGGGAGTGATGAGAAGATGACCCTGCCGGATCGCATCGAAGCTCTGGCTGTTGCCGGTGGGAAAGTTCAGGTTGGCGACATCAGCCGGGTGAAGGATATCCATTTCCAGGCGGCATCGTTTTTCCCGGGTCACACGCGGGCGTTTCTGAAGATTCAGGATGGCTGTAACGCCTGCTGCAGCTACTGTATCGTGCCTGCGGCCCGTGGCAGGAGCCGCAGCCTTCCGTTGGAAACCGTGCTGATGGAACTCCGGCGTCTGGGACAGGCCGGATATCAGGAAATTGTGCTGACGGGAATTCATCTGGGCGCTTACGGCAGGGATTTGCCGGGATCAGTCTGTCTCCTGGACATGCTGATAGCAGTGGAGCGGGAGCGTCCTGTCCCGCGGATCCGCTTGAGTTCCCTGGAACCCGCCGAGGTGACCGACGAACTGATTGATTGGGTGAGCGGATCGGACATGGTCTGTCCGCACTTTCATGTCCCTCTGCAAAGCGGAGACGATGACGTATTGAAAGCCATGAGGCGAACCTATGACCGCTCTTTCTTCCGCGATTTGATCGAAAAAATAAGGTTTAAGGTGCCCCGGGCGGGAATTGGTGTCGACGTCATGACGGGTTTCCCCGGTGAGGATGAGGCCGCCTTTCAAAACACCTTTGATCTGATCGCGTCCCTGCCTCTGACTTACCTCCATGTATTTCCCTATTCCCGAAGGCCCGGAACAACCGCAGCTGTCATGCAGGGACAGGTGGCGGAGAAGACCAAAAAGGAGCGAGCGGAAACGTTGAGATGTCTGGGAGCTAAAAAGAAGGGAGCATTTGCCCGCTCGTTTGTCGGCGCTGACCTGCCCGTTCTCATCGAAGGTTACGACGGTAGAGATAAAAAGAGCTTGCAGGGATGGACGGACAATTACCTAACCATGATACTTGAACAGGAGGCGCCGGATTGGGTCAACCATGTTGTTTCGGTTCGGGTCATGGACGAAAAAGACGGACAACTCCGGGGGAGGATCACCCATGCCTGAAAAACGTGATCGTCTTTTGCGAGAACTGGAGGAAAAACTCCGGTATAAATTCCGGGATAGAACACTTCTTGACCAGGCCCTGACGCATCGTTCCTTCGCCCATGAGAACATGAATCTGGATTGGGAAAATAATGAGCGGATGGAGTTTTTAGGCGATGCCGTTCTGGGTTTCTGCATCAGCGACATGCTGGTTAAATTCCATGAACATTTTACGGAAGGCCAGCTTTCCAAGCTCCGGGCATCGCTCGTAAACGAGCGTTCCCTGAGTGTTGTCGCCGGGATGATCGGCCTGGGCGATTATGTCCGCCTGGGTAAAGGCGAAGAATCTTCAGGGGGTAAAAACAAGGTGTCCATTCTTTCGGATACACTGGAGGCCGTTGTGGCTGCCATTTATCTGGATGGCGGCTTCCAGAGATTGACCGAGTGGTTTCAGACGTTTTTTGTTCCTCTCCTGGAGCGCAATCCGGAACAGTTTCGCTATGCGGATTACAAGACGGCACTCCAGCAGGTCGCACAGAAGAAATTCCGGGATATTCCGACTTACACCCTCATCGGCGAATCCGGTCCTGACCATCACAAGCTTTTTGAAGTGCGGCTTACCACCGGAAGCATCGTCACGGAGGGGACCGGCCGGACCAAAAAAGAAGCTGAACAACAGGCGGCGCGAAAAGCCCTGGCGTTGATCGAAGGTACCGTTGGGCAGAGCCCGGAGGAATGACGGCTATGGCGAATAATTCAAACTGAACATAAGAAAGGGAGTAACGAATGGGCGACCCAGGTAACAAGATCATCTTTTCCATGATGCAGGTGAGCAAATTTTACGACAAGAAGCCGGTGATCCAGGATATTTCTCTGTCGTATTTCTACGGCGCAAAAATCGGCGTTCTCGGATTGAACGGTTCGGGCAAAAGCTCGCTCCTGCGGATTATGGCCGGCGTGGACAAGGAATTCAACGGCCAGCTTATCTTCAGCCCGGGCTACTCCATCGGTTTCCTCGAACAGGAACCCCACCTGGACGACGCCAAGACGGTGCGGGGCATTATCGAGGAAGCCGTTCAGGAAACGGTCGATCTGGTAAACGAATATAACCGGATCAACGAGCAGTTCGCCGAGCCCATGTCGGACGATGAAATGGATCGTCTGATCACCCGCCAGGGGGAGGTCCAGGAAAAACTTGACGCCCTGGATGCCTGGGATCTGGACGCCCGTCTCGAGATGGCTATGGATGCCCTGCGCTGTCCGGAAGGGGACACGCCGGTGAAGATCCTCTCCGGCGGCGAACGGCGGCGTGTCGCCCTGTGCCGGCTCCTTCTGCAGAAACCGGACATCCTTCTTCTGGATGAACCGACGAACCACCTGGACGCGGAAACCGTGGCCTGGCTGGAACATCATCTGCAGCGATACGAGGGGACGGTCATTGCCGTGACCCATGACCGCTATTTCCTGGACAACGTCGCCGGCTGGATTTTGGAGCTGGACCGTGGCCGAGGCATCCCGTGGAAGGGGAATTATTCCTCCTGGCTGCAGCAGAAACAGGAACGTCTGCGGCAGGAGGAGAAAGCCGAGACCCAGCGCCAGAAAACCCTGCAGCGGGAACTGGAGTGGATCAATATGTCCCCCAAGGCGAGACAGACGAAATCCAAGGCCCGGATCAGCGCCTATGAGGACCTCCTTTCCCAGCAGGGCGAATCCCGGTCCGAGGAACTGGAAATCTATATTCCCCCCGGACCCCGTCTGGGCAAAGTGGTGGTCGAGGCGGAAAATGTGTCCAAAGTTTACGGAGATCGCCTTCTTTTCGAGAAGATGAATTTTCTCCTTCCCCCCGGCGGGATCGTCGGGATCATCGGACCGAACGGCGCCGGAAAGACAACTTTGTTTAAGATGATCACCGGACAGGAAACAGCGGACTCCGGTCAGATCCGCGTCGGCGAGACGGTAAAACTGGCCTATGTTGACCAGAGCCGGGCGAGTCTCGATCCCGAACAGTCGATCTGGGAGGTCATTTCCGGCGGCCAGGATGTGCTGCAACTGGGGAATGTATCGGTTAAGTCGAGGGCTTACGTGGCCCGCTTTAACTTCTCCGGCACGGACCAGCAGAAGCAGGTGGCCAACCTCTCCGGCGGGGAACGGAACCGGGTTCATCTGGCCTGCATGCTGAAGGAAGGGGGGAATGTCCTGCTCCTGGACGAACCGACAAACGACCTGGACGTCAACACCATGCGTGCCCTGGAAGAGGCTTTGGAAAACTTCGCCGGCTGTGCCGTCGTGATCAGCCATGACCGGTGGTTCCTGGACCGAGTAGCCACCCATATCCTGGCCTTCGAGGGTGACAGCAGTGTGGTGTGGTTCGAAGGCGGCTATTCCGACTACGAGGCGGACCGCAAAAGACGCCTGGGCGCCGAAAGTGAACGTCCCCACCGGATCAAGTACCGTCAGTTGACCCGGGTGTAAGACGTGGGCGTCAGGTTGTGATGCGGAGCAGGAACCCTTTCAGGTAATGCCCTTCAGGTTGGGCCAGGTTGACGGGATGATCCGGGCCCGGACCCAGCACCTGGAGCAGTTGGGCCGTTTTCCCGCCATCGGCGACGGCGCCCTGGACGATTTTCTGGAAGAGGTCCGAGTCGATGTGATTGGAACAGGAAAAAGTCGCCAGTAAACCGCCGTCCTTTAAGTGACGGATGGCTTGCAGGTTGATGTCCTTGTAGCCCCGGGCCGCACGTTGCACATCTTTCTTTGATTTGGCAAACGCCGGGGGGTCAAGGATGATGAGATCAAAAAAACCTTCCGTATCACGGAGATAGGTAAAGACATCGGCCTTTTCCACCGGGTTTTCGGCGGGTGAAAAGCCGTTTTGTTCCAGATTGCGCCGGCCAATGTCGTTCGCTTCAGCCGAAATATCGACGGAAATGATTTGCCTGGCCCCGCCGGCGGCGGCATAAACCGAGAAAGCCCCGGTGTAGGAAAAGCAGTTCAGAACCATTAAACCCTTGCTGATCGATCGGATACGCTCACGATTGACCCGCTGATCCAGGAAAAAGCCCGTCTTCTGACCCCGGAGCGGATCGACCATGAAAACCAGTCCGTTTTCCCGCACAGCCACCCATGCCGTCACATCCGACCCGCAAACACAACCGATCCGGTCTTCGAGACCCTCAATGCGGCGGGATTTACCTTCGCTCCGCTCGTAAATCCAGGCCGGATTAAGGTGCCGGGTCAGGATATCGAGGATGACGGCCCTGACCTTTTCGATACCCGCCGTACCGATGGTCAGGACCAGGCCGTCGCAGTAACGGTCCACAATCAGTCCCGGCAGACCGTCGCCTTCGGCGTTGATTAAGCGATAGGCATTTGTCTCCGGCGGAACGATCCGGTTTCGCAGTTCCACTGCGTCGGCCAACCTTTTTTCCCAAAAACTGCGGTCGATGACCTGAGTTGTGTCCGGTGTCAGCAGACGAAAAGCGATGTCCGTGCGGGGATTATAAAATCCCAGGCCAAGCGGTTTTCCATCCGCAGCAACGGCTTTGACAAGATCGCCGGCTTCCGGTTTTCCCTCGGCCCTTCCGACGGCGCCGGAGAAGACCCAGGGATGGCCCTTGGCAAGGGAATACTCCCGGCCGGATTTAAGATAAAGGTTGGGATATTTGGCGTTCATGCGTTATATTTCATCCTGACGCGATTATGGGACAGCCGGTTCCATCGAGAGACGGGCTCTCGCGAATCTTCATAGAAAACAAAGGAATACATGAGCATGGGTTGCATTTTGCGGGGCGATGGTAACGGTTTTTCGGGGCGATTGCAAGGAACAATTAAACGCGTACGGATGGCACAAGCGACATGAAAGCCGCGAACACGCCGATCTCGAATGGCTTTTCCCCCTGGGAAACAGATCTGATCAAAGCGACGTTTCTGCACCGGCCCAATCGCTTCGTCGTCGAATGTACGTTGGATGGTCAATCGGTTTTTGCCCATCTGCCCAATCCGGGTCGTCTGTGGGAGCTGCTCCTGCCGGGGGTCACAGTCATCCTCGTTAAGCGAGGAATCGTTTCACCGGGCGGTCTTGCTTACAGCGCGGTTGCCGTGGAGCGAGACGGCGTACCGATACTCCTCCACACCCAGATGACCAACCGCGTGGTGCGATATCTACTTGAATCACATCGGGTTCCCGGCCTGGAAGGGGTGGAAATCGTCAAGGCGGAGGCGACGGTCGGACATAGCCGGTTTGACTTCCACCTGAGGCAGGGTAGCCGGGAGATCCTGTGTGAAGTCAAATCCTGCACCCTCTTCGGCAACTCCTTGGCCATGTTTCCGGATGCCGTGACACAACGGGGCAGACGTCACCTGCTGGAACTGGCGGAACTGTCAGACCGGGGATTTTATTGTGTCGTCATCTACCTCATCCATTGGTCCGGCGCCCGCAGTTTTCTTCCCGATTTTCACACGGACCCTGATTTCTCAAAGGTTTTCCGGGAGGTGCGGAACAAGGTCCGTTTCTGTCCCCTGGCCGTGGGCTGGTCTCCGTCGCTTCGCCTGCTCGATCCGGTGCGGGAGGTGGCGATCCCCTGGCCGGTTTTGGAACAAGAAGACCATAACCGGGGCAACTATCTGCTGATCCTTCATCTTTCCCGGGATCATGTGCTGGAGGTGGGCGCGCTGGGCTCCGTTTTTTTCCGGAAAGGTTTCTATATGTATGTCGGGTCGGCCAGGAAGAACCTGTCCCAGCGGATTAACCGCCACCTGCGCAAGCGAAAGCAGCTTTTCTGGCATATTGATTACCTGAGGGAGGTTGCCGATACATGTCTTGCCGTGACGATTCGCTCGAGTGTGAACCTGGAACATGACTTGGCTGGTGAATTAGGGAGAATCACATCCTGGCGGATTCCAGGATTCGGCTCGTCGGATTGCCGGTGTTCGAGCCATCTCTTCGGCATGGAGAACCATCCCTTGAAAACCCGGGCTTTTATCAATTTCATTCAGTATTATCGCATGGACCGGGTGGAACAAATGGGGAACCTCGTTGAAATCGGATCGTGAGCGCGAAAGAAATGCTGGATAAGTTCTTAAAAATGAGATCGGACCGATGAAGCGTAAAGGATTTGGATTGATCTACGTTTTCCTTTGACGATGAGATTGAAACGCGGAGCCGGCAGGTCATTCTGCTGGGAAAGGCAAAATATTAAAGCCGTGTTACCGGGAAATAATGTAGCAACCGGAAAAGGGGGCGCAAAGACGCCCCCTTTTGATTGACCAACGACCGTCAACGGTTACAAAACCGGCCGTGGAAAAGAGATGGAATGGACGACTGCACTGATAATGACCTGGATGATGACGGTAACTAAGACAATGATGATAAAAAAAGTTACCTGTTTGTCGGGGGGGACGTCTTTCAATTGCTTGATGCCCAGGAATAAAAGATAAAGGCCATATATTCCGGCGATCATGGTGATGATCGAGAGCGATGGTATAAGCAGGAAAATGCCGCCGATCCAGTAGGGGGTCATGGAGAAAACGGCAATTTTAAGAGCCGCAGCCATATCCTGCGACGCGCCAAAGTTCGGTGACAGGCGGTCAATAACGATAGCCAGGATGTATACCCCGGCAAGACTCATGATATAGCTGGTAACGCAGTAGGCCAGCCCGTAACCGATGGGGAGACGGAACGTACCGAGACCAAAGGAATGGCCGATGAGACTGAACCCAATGAAGCCGGCCAGGGCCGGGATGGCCGCCAGGATTATGGCGTATTGCGTGAACAGTTCGGCTGCGGTGTAAGTTTCCCCTTTGATCACATCCCATTCCGAAACCGGCGACAAAAGGATGTTCTTGACTCGTTCGACCAGATTCATACCTTCCTCCTTAACTTGTACAGGAAAATTGTTAGTGTGACAAAGCAACCGTCTTCCGACTACCCTTGCCGCTTGTGACCTGTGTTGCGTTTGAAAACGATGAGAGAGAACGAATGTACGCCGCGTTGAGAAAAATGATTCGGCATGACCAGACACGGCTGTGCATCCCGATGAATCTCGGCTATTTAATATAAACCGGGTCCCCTTCCGGCGTCATATCATTTTTCCGGAGAGTCGCGATGATTCGTCTTAGCGAGGTCTGTTCATTATCGTAGGTGATGGTGATCAGACCATTCACCCCATATTCGAAATGGTTGATTCCCTTGATATTATTTAGGACAGCCCGTGTCCTGGCCTTGCCGCCTCAGGAATCACAACCGGGTATGGTCATTTGCACGGTCCGCTCTTGTGCGCACAGGGGCGAACACAGGATGGTCGCCCAAAAAAACAATGAAAGCAAACAGCAGAAAAAACGTCGGGTATTCATAAATAAGTAAATTCCTTATCTTGGTTAAATATGCGCCGTAATTTAGCGGTCTTTCATGTAAAAATCCAGAGAAATTTGTCCCGAAGCCGATGACCGGAACGTGAATTATGCCACAGCGGCTTTCCCGCCTTGACAGGGGGCGGTCATTCTTCTATAAAAGAAGCCGTCAGCATATGAAAAGTCCGAAACAATGAAATTTGTTCAGCAAATAGGGCCCTCAGACAGAATACGCCCACCGTTTTATTTTAGCTGTGCCGGAAGAAGGGAGAAAAAATCTGCATGGCGTTGATTACGTCCGCACCATTCATTCTTGCTTCGGCCTCCCCCCGGCGGGTTGAGCTGTTGCAAGATCTGGGCTTGTCCTTTACCGTCATGCCGAGCGGCGCCGATGAAACATA
>CAZBQX010000057.1:0-12393 GCA_964494155.1 uncultured Syntrophales bacterium | reverse complement strand
GCCCCTGCCGGTTCATAATTCCGGATGCCAGGCGGCAGCAAATCAAAATCGGAACGGGAAATATAGGGTGGATTGGAAACAATCAGGTCGAACAACCCGGTCACCGCTGCGAATAAGTCACCCTGTAAAAACACGATGCGGTCGGTTACCCCATTCCGGTCGGCGTTGTCTTTCGCCACAGCCAGGGCTTCCCACGATAAATCCGTCGCCGTCACCTGAATATTTTTGCATTCAGTCGCCAGGGCTACGGCAATGGCGCCGCTTCCCGTACCGACATCCAGCACCTGCCAGGCCTTCTCGGCACGTTTCGGTATGACGGCCAGCACTTCTTCCACCAGGACTTCCGTCTCCGGACGGGGGATCAGAACCGCCGGGGTGACCCGAAAAGGCAGGGACCAGAATTCCTTCATCCCGACGATATAGGAAACGGGTTCCCCCTTGATCCGGCGCTGAATCCATCCGGCGAAAACCTGCGCGGCCGCGGCGTCTATCTCCCGCTCGGCGTGGGTGAAAAAGCACAGCCGGTCGATCTGCAGGCAGGCGGCAAGCAGGACCTCCGCGTCAAGACGAGGCGTCGGAGAACCCACATCTCCCAGAACGGAAATCGCCTCATGCAGGACGCCTGCAATCGTCATAATCTGCCTTCATTGGCCGTCATTTTCAGCATTTCGGTCTGGAAGTGCGTATGGAGTCCGTCCAGCACCTCATCCATCGTTCCGTCCAGAAAACTATCCAGGCTGTACAGGGTCATGCCGATCCGGTGATCCGTCACCCGCCCCTGGGGGAAATTATAGGTCCGGATGCGCTCACTACGGTCCCCCGTTCCCACCTGGTTCTTCCGCGCCTCGGAAATTTCCGAATTCTGCTTGGTCGTCGCAATATCCAAAAGCCGTGCCCGGAGCACCTTCATGGCCTTGGCCTTGTTCTTTAACTGAGATTTTTCGTCCTGGCAGGTGACGATCATGCCCGTCGGCAGGTGGGTGATACGCACAGCCGAGTCGGTCGTATTGACGCTCTGGCCGCCATGGCCGCTGGAATGATAGACGTCGATCCGCAATTCGTTGGGGTCTATGTTTACCTCGACCTCTTCTGCCTCTGGCAGAATTGCCACGGTCACCGCCGAGGTATGAATCCGCCCCTGGGCTTCCGTCACTGGTACCCTCTGAACCCGATGGACACCGCTTTCGTACTTGAGACGGCTGTAGGCGCCGGCGCCGGTGATCAGGGCGATGATTTCCTTAAAGCCGCCCACCCCGCCCGAGGGGGTGCTGCTGACAATCTCGACCTTCCAACGCTGGGATTCGGCATAGCGTGCGTACATGCGAAAGAGGTCTCCGACAAACAGCCCCGCCTCGTCGCCCCCCGTCCCGGCCCGGATTTCCAGAAAAACGTTCCGCTCGTCGTTGGGGTCCTTGGGCAGAAGCAGAATTTTCATTTTTTCCTCGAGTGGCGCCAACAGTTCTTTGAGTTCGGGAAGTTCTTCTTTCACGATCTCGATCAGCTCCGGATCACTGCCACGCAGGAGGGCCTCGCCTTCCTCTATCCGCTCCCTGACCCCCGCATATTCACGGTAGGTCTCCACAAGTTCACGTAAGTCGGCGTGTTCCTTGGCGTATTTCTGATAGAGCTGGGGGTTCCCAGCGACATCACGCTGCCCTAGCAGTCCCTCCAGTTCGCGGTATCTTTCTTCAATATCTTTCAGTCTGGCAAACATACGATTAATCTTATCAGATTCTTCCTGTTATTAAGAAAATTTTCCCGCCGGATACTTCAGAACAACAGTAAAGCGGGATTTCCCTCGCGGGGAGGATCTTGCCGGAAGCGACGCTTGGCAAAATCCTCGCGTTGAAAGGGGGAAGACCGTGATCGAAAACCACTTTCCCCCTGTCCGGGCAGTCAGAGATAAAAAAACGGGGAGTTGCTGCAGGGGATTATTTCTTGGCGCCTTCACCCTTGGCGGCATACTTCTTCATGAAGCGATCGACCCGGCCCGCCGTATCGACGATCTTCTGTTTCCCGGTCATGAACGGATGGCACTGGGAACAGATTTCCACCTTGATGTCCTTTTTCGTTGATCGCGTGGGGATAACATTTCCGCACACGCACGTGATGGTCGTTTCAGTATATTCCGGATGAATTCCCTTCTTCATGACAAGCTGTTCTCCTTCTATGAGATTACTTCCTCGCATTCCCCTTTGTGGGAGAGGGAAGTTATAATGATTTTTACAATAATATCAACAAAAAAATGCATCCTACTGGTTCATCGAATCCAGAAATTCCTGGTTCGTCTGCGTTTTTCTGACTTTGTCCACGATGAATTCCATGGCGTCCACGGGGTTCATCTCCTGGAGGAGGCGCCGGAGAATCCAGATCCGGTTCAGATTGTTCTTCGGAATCAGGAGTTCTTCCTTGCGGGTTCCGGAGCGGATCAGGTCGAAGGCCGGGAAGACGCGCCGGTCGGCGATCCGTCGGTCGAGGTGGAGTTCCATGTTGCCCGTACCCTTGAACTCTTCGAAGATGACTTCGTCCATGCGGCTACCCGTATCTATGAGGGCCGTGGCGATGATCGTGAGACTGCCGCCGTTTTCGATGTTGCGCGCCGCACCGAAGAAGCGTTTCGGCTTGTGCAGGGCGTTCGAATCGACGCCGCCGGAGAGGACCTTGCCGCTCGGTGGGACCACCGCGTTGTAGGCCCGGGCCAGGCGGGTGATGCTGTCCAGGAGAATCACGACGTCTTTTTTATGTTCCACCAGACGTTTTGCCTTTTCGATGACCATTTCCGCCACCTGGACGTGACGGGATGCCGGCTCGTCGAAGGTCGAAGAAATGACTTCTCCGGCGACGCTGCGCTGCATGTCCGTCACCTCTTCCGGCCGCTCGTCGATGAGGAGGACCATCAGGGTGACTTCCTTGTGATTACGGGTGATGCTGTGGGCGATGTCCTGCAGGAGGACGGTCTTGCCGGCACGGGGCGGAGAAACGATCAAGCCGCGCTGGCCCTTGCCGATTGGGGTGAACATGTCCATGACGCGTGTGGACAGGTTTTCAGGGTCCGATTCCAGTTCGAGTTTCTCCAGGGGGTAAAGGGGTGTCAGGTTATCGAAAAGGATCTTGTCCCGCGCCGCTTCGGGGCCTTCAAAATTGACGGAATCAACCTTCAGGAGAGCAAAATATTTTTCCCCTTCCTTGGGCGGCCGGACCTCGCCGGAGATGGTGTCGCCCGTCCGGAGACTGAAGCGCCGAATCTGGGAAGGAGAAATGTAAATATCATCCGGACTGGGCAGGTAATTGTAATCGACCGCCCGCAAAAAGCCGAAGCCGTCGGGCAGGATTTCCAGAACACCGGCTCCCGAAATAACACCGTTTTTCTCCGCCTGGGTCGAGAGGATCGCGAAGATGAGATCCTGGCGGCGCATGCCGCTGGCGCCGGCCACGTTTAGATCTTTCGCCAGCCTGGTCAACTCACTGATTGGTTGTCGCTTGATTTCTTCAATGTCCATACTGAAATTCCTTGTTAAGGTTTATAAATTGCACCGATACGGGACTCATCACACCAAGAAATTGCCCATCAGGCATCCCATATGCTCTACTGCGGAGGATGTTGCAGGTTTTGCAACGAACACTTACTAAAAATCGTGGGTTAAGATAATGGGTTGCTTCATGAGAACGATTGGATTTTTCCTTAAGGCAGGGGTGCTACATGCGCCTATCCAAAGTTTGAAAATTCTGTATATGAAATGAAAATTTCTGTCAAGCGCTTTTTCTCATATGAACTGAACGCAGTATCGAAGTCGTTTCACTGCCTTAAATACCCTTCCCCCGTACATCGCTGCGTGAGATGTCATCCATTTATGCTTAGACATCGCATCGTGATGGCTATGGGGTAAATAATGATAAGAATCGGTATGTTATAAATGATAGATATCCCGATTAATCTTCCCGGATCATGATGAAGTTGAGTTGGCGGCCGGTTGTTTCGCCATCCCCCCGGTGGGAGAAAAAAGCATCCCGTCGACAGGATGTGCAAACTCCGGCAGCACCAATCTGATCGGCGGGCAACCCCGCCGCAGCCAGTTGCATCCGGTTGGCAAGCCCAAGATCGAGCATCCAATGACCTTTTTTCGCCGCGGCTTTTAACCCCGGGTGATCTTTAAATTCACACCGGACCTTGTCATCGACTTCATAGCAGCATGGACCGATGGCAGGGCCGATGGCCGCCCAGAGGTCCTCCGGCACGGAGGCAAAACGTTCCCGGAAGATGCGCACCGCTTTCCCGGCGATCCCCAGGGCCGTCCCCCGCCACCCGGCATGGACCGCCGCCACGACCTTTTTCTTCCCGTCAACCAAAAGCACAGGTACACAGTCCGCCGTTTTAACGCAGAGAACCACCCCCGGCCGGTCGGTGATGAACCCGTCACCTTCGATTATACTATATAAAGGAGGGGAATCCTGATCCGTCAGGATGTGGAAGTCATCGCCATGGATCTGGTGGGCCAGAACCAGCCGCTCCGGAGTAAAGCCGAAGGTTTGTGCGATGATCTCGCGGTTCCGGTGGACGTTTTCCGGCCGGTCGCCCCGCCGGCCGCTGACGTTGAGGCTGGCAAAGGGGGTGGGGCTTGTGCCGCCCAGGCGGGTACAGAAGGCATGGGTCAGGAAATCGAAACGGCCAAGTGCCTCGGACTGGAGATAGGTAAACGCCCCCTGGGTACGAAAATGGAACATGTATATCGCCTTTAAATTTGGTCAGGATTACCTATCCGTTTTCCCGCCACCCGTCAAGCAATAGGGTGGGTTCTGCGCTCCAATAACCATGAAACAAAACGATCGGGTACATCCCGTCTGTTCCTTTCTTCAATAACGCATTACCCGAAATCATTGACCGATGAACAACCAAATTCTCTTTGCTACCGGCCGGAAATGGTGGTGGGGGCTCACCTTAATTGTTTTAAGTCATCCGCCAACGGTGAGAAAAAATCACGCATATCGCGACGTTAAATAATCCAGGAGGGACTGCATGTCTTCCGGAAGAGGGGCGGTGAATTCCAACACCCGGTTTTGCCGCGGATGGATAAAGCCGATTTGCCAGGCGTGGAGGGCCTGGCGCGGAAAGGCGGCAAGCCGCGCCCTAAGGGCTGTGTCCCTGACGGATTTCACCCTTCCGGTGCCCCCGTAAAGCCGGTCCCCCACGACCGGATGCCCAACCGACGAAAGGTGCACCCGAATCTGATGAGTCCGGCCCGTTTCGATATCGACATCCAGCAGGGCCACATCGCCATAACGCCCCACAACATGCCAGTGAGAAACGGCCTCTTTCCCCCGGCTGCTCCGGGTGGACATTTTCTTCCGGTCGTCGGGATGGCGTCCCACGGGGAGTGTGATCGTCCCCTCGTCGTCCATGTTGCTTCCGAAAACAAAGGCCTTGTAAGTTTTTTTGACTTCGTGTTCCTTGAACTGATCGGACAGGCGGCGATGGGTTTCGTCGTTTTTTGCCACCAGCAGCACCCCTGACGTATCCTTGTCCAGCCGGTGGACGATGCCGGGGCGGATGACGCCGCCGATCCCCGACAAATCGTTACAGTGGTGGAGAATTGCGTTGACCAGGGTCCCTTCATGATGACCCGGCGCGGGGTGGATAACCATACCTGTGGGCTTGTCGATGACCAGGAGATCATGGTCCTCATAAAGGATGTGCAGGGGAATATCCTGAGCGGTCACCTCCCAGGACTGGGCGGGCTGCACGGTAAAGATAACCTGGTCTCCGCTGCGGAGTTTTGTCCCGGCCTTGGTCACCGGTTCTCTGTTGACCCGCACCGCCCCCTCCTCGATGATGCGCTTCACTTGCGATCGGGAAAGCGCCGGAGCTTTCCCGGCAATGAACACATCGAGACGCAGACCCTTTTCTTCCAGAGTGACGGCAAAGGCTTCCTGAAAAGCGGTTTCGTGATCTGACTGCGATTTGCCCATGGCCGACCGAAGCAGGGTTAACCAATCCGACCGGCAATGGTTTTCAGACCGTCACGGATCACCAAAAATTCATTATCCCGAATGGTGCGTACATCGAAAAGCACCTCGTCCTCGTCGATACGGGCGATGATCGGCACCTCCAGACGGCGCAATTCTTCCTCAAGGCGCACCGAGGTCAGGTCCGCACAGCGGACGGAAACCAGCATGGTCTCAATCTCCTGCATCGGCAGCGCACCGCCGCCGACAGCAGAAACACCCTTTTTCAAGGTAATATCCAATCCGGGGATACCGGCCCGCCGGAGCATGGCCGTCAGTTTTTTTGCTCGCTTTGCAACCCCGGTAAACGGCATCATTAAAGCACGCAGGGTCGGAATTTCCCTGGCGGCCTGATCGGGATGGAGGTACTGAATCAGGGTCGCTTCCAGGGCCGCCAGGGTCAGCTTGTCGATCCGGAGGGCCCGGTTCAGGGGATTGCGCATGATATCGGCCATAATTTCTTTTTTACCCAGAATGATTCCCGCCTGGGGTCCGCCCAGGAGTTTGTCGCCGCTGATCGTCGTCACATCCACACCGGTACGCATAACCTCCCTGACGGTCGGTTCGCCGCCCAGACCAAAGGGTGACAGATCGATCATGCAACCGCTGCCAAGATCGTCCATGACGGGGATACCGTATTTGCCACCGAGGGATACCAGCGCTTCCAGAGATGCCTCCTCCGTGAAACCAACAATTCGGAAATTACTGGTGTGGACCTTCATGATCAGTCCCGTGTGTTCGGAGACGGCACGCTCGTAATCGGCAAGCCGGGTTCGATTGGTCGTCCCTACCTCGCGCAGGACCGCCCCGCTGCGCTCCATGATTTCGGGAATGCGGAATTCACCTCCGATTTCCACCAGTTCCCCTCGCGAGACAATGGCTTCACGGCCCTTGGCCAGCGTATCCAGCACCAAAAGCACCGCCGCAGCGTTGTTGTTGACGACCAAGGCCTCCTCTGCGCCGGTCAGGGTACAGAGGAGATCCCGGACATGGCTGTACCGAAGCCCCCGCTCACCCTTTTCCAGATCATACTCCAGATTGGAATAGGAGCCGGCCACCTCGATGATGCGGGCGAGGGCCTCCTTGCAAAGGGGCGAACGTCCCAGGTTCGTATGGAGAACCACGCCGGTCGCGTTTACTACCTTCCGCAAACGGAACCGACGCATCGCGTCCAGTTTTGCTTCTACCTTGCCGACAATCACGTCCAGGGACGGTATTTTTGCAATTTTTCCGCCCGGTGTAAGGACCGCTTCCCGCAGTTCGCTCACCACCGTTCGTCCTGCCGCAACAATGTAGTCCCTGCCGTCACGGGCAAAGGCCCCTTTCTTCTCCAGGGCCAGAAGAATGTCGTCCATTTTGGGAAGCTGTTTAAGCAGATCTTTTTTCTGATCGTCCATTTCTCGTCCTTTTTGACCCCCATGATTTGCCTGTCGGACCTCGGCATTGACCCTTTCGGGGCAGATACGGGGCGAACTTAACACATTTTTTTCGTGAGAGCACGAAAATGTTCGCATGCGCAAAATATAACATAAATAATTCAAATACTTATATCTAAAATAGCCATTGAGTGCATTTTTTTCTTGCATCACCCGTTCTTTTTGGATATGTAACGGCCAACCCACAAAGCGGTCTCACATCATTTAAATCTCATCCTGTAATGGGATGAATCCGTCTGATCCTCTTTTTTCCACTTAAAAAATAAACAAACCCGGCTCAGGCGGACGAAGGATTTTGATGGCCATCGTAACATGCTTCAACGGCCTTTCGAAATCCGCACAGAAAGGAGGATTTAAATCTATGAAACGCTCCAGGGTCTTTGCCGGAATTTTTTGGATTGTTCTGGCCTTAGGATCATTTCATGTAACCACGCTTTCGCCGTCGAGCCTCTGCTGGGGTGCGGAGGGCACCGGGGCGGCGACCATCGAACAGATTTCCCAGCATATCAAATCCAAGGGAGTCCGGATGTCCGAGGACAAACTCAACCTCGTCGCCCAGACCGTATATGAAGAATCCCTGCGGTATAATGTGGATTACCGCCTCGTTTTGGCAGTCATGAAAGTAGAAAGCGGTTACCGCCAGCATGTCGTGTCACCGGACGGTTCCCGGGGAATCATGCAGATTAATCCCTCCCTCGCCCGTGGGCTGGCCAGGGAAGCGGGGATTTCGTATCGCGGGTTAAAGGATCTCTACGATATCCGTAAAAACATCCGCCTGGGCACGCACTACCTCTCCAAGGTGATCGAGATATTCGACGACATTCCCAAGGCGCTTTTTGCCTACAGTGTCGGTCACCACAAGGCAAAACGGCTCCTGGCGGCGGACCGGACGCCCCATACACGCTACACCAAACGGGTCATCGCCGAGTACAAGAAAAATACGGAAAAATTAGTCAGCCTATAACCATTCGTATTTGTCGACGAAACACTAAAAAAGCGCCCCTTCCTTTTATGGCGGAAGGGGCGCTTTTTTTATCAGCCCAATACGACACCATGGATGGATGTCATATCCGGTTCCTTCTCACAATGGCTGTTTATCATTCAAAATCAGCCTAATCGGGAATTCCCGGTACAGTGAAATCCTGCATCGACCAGGGTTTTCTCCTTCTCCGCCTGCTCCAGATCCGCGGCAATCATCATATCGACGAGTTGATCAAAACTGACCCTTGGCGCCCAGCCCAGCGTTTTTCGGGCTTTCGCCGCATCACCCAGCAGGGCATCCACTTCCGTCGGACGGAAATAGCGGGGATCGATGGCGACGTATTGCTCGTAATCCAGGCCGAGCTTGCTGAAAACGCGGGAGGCAAATTCCCTTACGGAATAGGTTTCACCTGTCGCAATTACAAAATCATCCGGCTTTTCCTGCTGAAGCATAAGCCACATGGCTTCGACGTAGTCTCCGGCGAAACCCCAGTCGCGGCTGGCGTTCAGGTTACCCAGGTAGAGTTTATCCTGAAGACCGAGCTTGATCCGGGTCGCCGCCCGGGTAATTTTACGCGTCACGAAGGTTTCCCCCCGGCGAGGCGATTCATGGTTGAAAAGAATGCCGTTGACGGCAAAAATGTTATAGGCGTCGCGATAATTGCGCACAATATAATAGGCATAAACCTTAGCGGCCGCGTAGGGACTCTGGGGCTGGAAAGGGGTATATTCCCCCTGGGGGGGAGGTGCGGCGCCGAACATTTCACTGGAAGATGCTTGATAAAATCTCGTTTTGATACCGGTCCGGCGAATCGCCTCCAGAATCCGTAAGGTTCCCAACCCAGTAATATCACCCGTATATTCCGGCATGTCGAAGCTGACCCGGACATGACTCTGGGCCCCCAGATGGTAAATTTCATCGGGAGCGATATCGCTTAGGAGTTCCATTAACTGACCGGAAACGGACAGATCGCCGTAATGGAGATAAACCCGGGCCTCCGGATCATGAAAGTCCTTGTATAAATGGTCGATCCGATCCGTGTTGAAGGTGCTGGCCCGTCGAATGAGACCGTGGACCTCATAGCCCTTGCATAAAAGCAACTCGGCCAGATAAGAACCATCCTGACCGGTAATCCCTGTAATGAATGCCTTTTTCATGGTTTAATGAATCGTCTACCTCCCAATATGATTTCATGTTTTTTTGTGGCTTGTTATCTAATGGATCGGTGCTTTTTTCCAGTAAAATTTGGTTATAAATCACATTATTTCCGTCAGATCACCGAAATAACTAAGGAATCGCCGCGATATCCACGACACCCCCCGGCATCTGTTTCAGATATTCCACAAATACCTCGGCATCGACAAAACCGGTATCATAACGATAATACCTTGCCCGCTTTAACGTTCGGCAGCCGTCACCGCCACCGGCCAGATAATTCTGGACCGCAATACGGTAAAGAACCGCTGGTTCGACCCTTCCATACCCTTTCGCTTTTTTAATCCGCAGGTCCTTTATACGCTTCCCGAAAGGAGCCTGGCGATGAATTTGGAATTTCAGTCCTGCTGTATAGAGGTCCGACGAGCGCCCCGTCGCGATCTGCGCCCGGATCATTTCCTCCATCGTCCGACGGAGTTGCCGGCCCGTCAGATCAAGCACATAAACGGTATTCGCAAAGGGAAGCATTTCATAGACCGTCCGGATCGTTACATCCCCGGCTGGAATATCGCAACGGACCCCCCCTGCGTTCTGCAGGGCCGCCTGGGTTTTAAGGTGACGGGTTTTCCAAAGCATCGACGCAGCGACCAGTTGACCCGGACCGACTGGGTCCCCTCTTCTACATTCCCGGACCGCCGTGGCGATGCGTCCATGTTGAAACGCATCCAGCGGTTTGCTATAAAGCGCCAACCGCTCCTCGATCCCGGGATCTCTATCGTACTGTTTAACCACCGGTGGCAGGCAGGCTTTGCCATCGCTGCCGACAGGCCATAACGCCTCAGGCTGTTTTTCTGATTTCTTCACCGATGAAGACAGATCACCCGCCACCACCACGGGATTTCCCTGCCAGGATTTTACATCGCCCTTTTCATCAAAGGCTATTTTCAGGTTCCCCAGATATTTACCCCATTCCCAGGCCTGAACGACCAGGACGGTTTTCCCGACGGGGCCGCTTACCACTGTCGGATAGTCTCCTGCTGAATTCAGACACAACCCGTCGCTCCGGCATGTATCCTGATACTCGCCCAGAAGTGTGTGGCTGTGTCCCCCAACGATCACATCGATCCCCGGCACGGTTCGAGCCAAACGCAAATCTTCATCGTAGCCGATATGGCTAAGGAGGATAATCTTATCGATGCCCTGAGCCTGAAGTTCCCGAACCGTCGCCGCGACCTTGGGCACTACCTCCCCGAAGGAAACCCTGCCGCCTGGGCGGGAGAGATGGGCCGTATAAGGGGTTGTGGCGCCAATCACCGCAACCCGTTCTCCTGCGAAGGACTTGATAAAATAGGGTTTGATTTTCCCGGCCAGCGACGAATCCTGCGATACATCGACGTTGGCAGAAATAAAGGGAAATTTTGCCGTATCAACAAGGCTGGCGGTTACGCCTATCCCCTGATCGAAGTCATGATTTCCGAGCGTTGCGGCGTCAAGCCCCATGGCATTGAACAGATCGACATCCGCCTGCCCCTGATATTTGGTGAAGTACAGCGTCCCCTGCACCATGTCGCCTCCATGGAGAAACAGGACGTGGGGCTCCTGACGGCGCATTTCGCCGACCGCCGTTCCCAGACGGGAAAATCCGCCCAGTTCCGCCTTATAATCACGATGACCGCAGGTGTAAGACACCCTTGTCGCATCCAAATGTGAATGGGTATCATTGAGATGAAGGACCGTCAGCGTGAACTCACCCGCTCCTGCAATGGAAACCCCTCTCCCCCCTATGAGACATGCAAACAGCAGCAGAAAAAGAAACCTTCTTCCGATAAATCTTACCCCTTTGCGTTTCCTAGTCATGATCCGACTCCGCTTTGGTTTGGTTCCGCTTATACCAGATGACCATCCACTCTGCACCCAATACTTCGCTTAGAAAGTCTCTGTACAATAGAAACCAGGCACAGGAAATCTCGGCGGGAAATGACCGGCGCCTTGGCCGGTCACAAATTCGTTGACACAATGCGCAACGCCATCGTATGTTTCAAGAATTACGACAAGGAGCATACTTATTGAATTTTCGTTATGAAAATAAAAATTTATTGCCGTTACATCTTGGTTTTGTTCGTTTTTTTGATGCTGTCCGTTCTGCTTTACCAGCCCGTGTCCGCCCTCTCCAGCGCCGGCGGTCGTACCTCCGTCAACGAGGCGGCGATGCGTCTGGTCAGGTTCTGCATGGACCCCAAAACAGGTTTCGATGGTCAAGCTGCCGCCGTTCTGGTGGATTATGTACTCACCCCCAAGAAGGGTAAAGAATATGCCCTGCCGGAATCCCTGGATTGCCCCGGCGCCTATTACGAATTCGACACAAAAATCAATTTCCCCCGCTTTATGGAGTATTCCTATACCGCCTTTATCCCCTCGGTGGTCACCAGACCCTCTTCATTGCGCTACTCCTTGTGGAGCGGCCCCCGCGGACAACCCCAGAATCTGCCCGGCAGCTGGAAAACCGTTCCCGAAAACGGCGCCCCTTTAATTCTGCACGGCATCCAGCATGATTCCAACACGCCGGATCTCACCACAGGCGTATATTATGAATACGACCTGAAACGAACACTGATTCTTTTCAATCACAAGGGACGCCAGGTACTGATCTCCGTTTCGAAGCAGACCGATAAATCCAATGTCGGCGAGCGAGGTCTAATTCTGGGCAACGACAGCGACTGGAATTACTACTACTCCGGCAAACCCGGCTCCGCCAAAGCCGGCCTGGGGTGGGTAAAGTCTTATATTTACGATTATTTTTCCGTCAACGTCTATGTGGAA
>CAZBQX010000056.1:5075-12495 GCA_964494155.1 uncultured Syntrophales bacterium | reverse complement strand
AAGGAAATGATCAAATTGCTCATTTTACCTTCTTATCGGTATTGCCCGCGGATACTTTAATTTTATGAAAGTTGTGATTTGCGCCTGGATGGGATTATTGTGGAAAAAAGTGGTCTTTGGTTATGGTTCGCAGGGAGTCATGCCTGTGCATTGTTGGCTTCACTGTCCATTTCCGCATTTCAGATGCGTTTCGTAATTCCTTGCCCTCTGAGGGAATTCCTTTTTTCAACCGGGTGTGATATGGGGAAACATGCAGCCGCGCATCATTCCCCGAAAAGAACACAACATTTCCCGCAGGCAGATCAGTCCCAATGCCCTGCGGACGCTCTACAGGCTCCGCGACCACGGATTCGTCGCCTATCTGGTCGGGGGCTGTGTGCGCGACCTCCTGCTGGAACGGACCCCCAAGGACTTTGATATCGCCACGGATGCTGCACCCAACCAGATCAAGCGACTCTTTCGTAACTGCCGTCTGATCGGCCGTCGTTTTCGTCTGGCTCATCTCCATTTTCAGGACGAGATTCTTGAAGTGTCGACATTCCGGGCGGCCGCACCGGACGAGGAAGAGGAAAACGCCGAAGCGGGCGCAGAGGAAGTGGTTGAAAACGATCTTCACCGCCGCCATCCCCTTCATCTAAAAGATGAAGACGGCATGGTGCTGCGGGACAACGTCTTCGGAACGCCCGAGGAAGACGCCCTGCGCCGCGACTTCACCATTAATGCCTTGGCCTACGACATTGCTGATGCGGCGGTCATCGATTATACAACCGGGCTGACCGACCTGCAAGAAGGCATTCTGCGCCCCATCGGCGACCCCCGGATCCGGTTTACGGAAGACCCGGTGCGCATGATCCGTGCCGTTCGTTTTGCCGCCTCACATGATTTAAAAATCGAGCCGGCGACATGGGATGTCCTCTGCGAACTGGCGCCTACCATCTGCCGGGCATCACCGGCACGCCTTTACGAGGAAATGCAGAAACTGTTTCTTTTGGGCGCCGCCCGGCCGGTGTTTGATCGCCTGGAACAAAGCGGGCTCCTGGCTCCGCTTTTTCCGGGACTTTTCCGGTGGCTTGGCCGGGAAGGGAACCGCCGGATGCTGCTGGCGGCAAATCTGGATTATCTGGATCGGTTGTACCGGGAAGAAAAGCCGCCGTCGCCGCTGCTGTTTCTGGCGGCGTTCTTTGGCCCGGTGCTGGAGACGGAGGCTCTTTCACACCAGCGCGACGGCATGCCCCGCCAGCAGTCGCTGGAAATCACCTGTGCCGCATTCCTGGAAGAATTGTGCCGGACGGTGCATGTCCCGGCCCGGGTCAGCGGTCGGATGCGCAATATCCTGACGATGCAGCCTTCACTGCACCGCATGCCGCCCCGGCGTCCCGCCGCACTGGCTACGCGTTTGGACTTCGCGGACGCCATGGCCTATCTTCGGCTGGGTGCGGAGACCAGGGGAGAAAATGTATCCGCTCTGAAGTGGTGGGATGCGTTCCTGACTGGAATTCCTTCCGATGCCGTTCCATCAACACCGACCGGCGACGCGCTACCGAAACGCCGCCGGAGAAGACGTCGCCGCCGCCGGCGTCCACCGGTGCGGAATTCTGAATAAAACAAAGCTCTTTCCTGGCGAACCGGTTTTTGTCATGTCATCCCTTCCCGGAAGGGTTTTTTCTTCTGCTGCCGGTCAGCCGGCGCGTCTTTGGGCGATCAATTGACATCCCTGACATTTTTATATATGGAAAATGTCCCATGTTTTAAGGAAAACCGCATTATCAAGAGGGCATTTTTTGATCGATCTGCAGAACATCCATCTGTCTTTTGCCGACCGGGTGGTCTTTGACGGGATCACTTGGGCGATTGCCGATAAAAGCCGCATCGGTCTGGTTGGAGACAACGGCACGGGTAAAACGACCCTGTTCCGTACCATTCTGGGTGAAGTAGAGCCGGATCTGGGGAAAGTCGTGATTACCGCACGCCACAGGAAGGTTATCGGATATCTGCCCCAGGACGTGGCCGAATTGGAGCCCCAGCCGCTGATGGCTTATCTGAAGCACAGAAGCGGCATCGCCGAGGTCGAGGAAACGATCGCCCGCTGTGAAGCGAATCTTCCCGGTCTGACGCCGGGCAGCGGCGCCTATCAGGAAACGCTTCAGCATTATGAACGGGCCGTCAGCCGCTTCCAGGGGATGGACGGATACGCCTTCGAGGCGAAGGCCAAACAGATTCTCCGGGGGTTCGGATTCCGGGAAGGAGATTTTTCAAAACGCTGTACGGATTTTTCCGGAGGCTGGAAGATGCGGATTCTCCTGTCCGTCATTCTGCTCTCCTGTCCCGATATCATGCTCCTTGATGAACCGACCAATCACCTGGACACGGAAAGCATGGAGTGGCTGGAAAACTACCTCAAGGACTATCCGGGCTGCCTGATCACCGTTTCCCACGACCACATGTTCCTGGATAAAATGGTGAACCAGATCGCAGAGTTGGCCAGGGGAAAACTCACCCTCTACAAGGGAAACTATACGCATTTCCTGAAAGAAAAAGACCTGCGCCTGGATATGATCGAAAAATCCATGGTGCGGCAGCAGGGGGAAATCCGGCGCATCGAACAGTTTGTGGAACGCTTCCGCTACAAGGCGACCAAAGCCGCCCAGGTTCAGAGCCGCCTGAAGATGCTGGAGAAGATGGAGGTCATCCAGGGGGAAAAGGGTTCCCGGACTGTGGCCATTCGGTTTCCCGCCTGTGAAAAAAGCGGGAAAGAGGTGACGACTCTGCATGACGTGACAAAATGTTACGGTTCCCTGTCGGTTTTTGCGGCGGTCAATCTGACTTTATACCGGGGTGAGAAGATTGCCTTTGTCGGCGTCAACGGGGCGGGGAAGTCAACCCTCTTCCGTTTGCTTGCCGGGGTCGAGGAACCGACCCACGGCCGCATTGACCGGGGGCTCAATGTCAGGATGGCCTTTTTCTCCCAGGAAAGCGCGGACAACCTGCGTTACGACTGCACCATCTGGGAAGAGGTGCAGAGCGTCCCTTCCCCGGCGAAGGATCAGGAACGGCGGAATCTCCTGGGGGCCTTCCTGTTTTCGGGGGACGACATCCACAAGCCCGTTTCGGTCCTTTCCGGGGGAGAAAAATCCCGCCTGACTCTGTTGAAGATCCTGTTGCAGGGTTCCAATTTCCTCGTTCTCGACGAGCCGACGAACCATCTGGATCTGAAAACCAAGGAGATCTTCCAGGAAGCGCTTTTAAAATATGAGGGCACCCTGGCTATCGTTTCCCACGACCGGTATTTTCTGGACCGTCTGGTCGGTCGGGTCATCGAACTGCGGGACGGCCGGGCCATTGAATACCGGGGAGATTATTCCTATTTCATTGAAAAGCGTCGAGAGATTCAGGCGACGGCCCCGTCAGACAAAAGCGAGAGCAAAGGCGATTCCGAGGCCGGGGAGACAGATCAGCCGGGATACAAGACCAAGGAGATGAAACGTCGGGAGGCGGAGGAGCGAAACCGGTTGTCGCGCCATCTGAAACCGCTCAAGGATGAACTGGCGTCGGTGGAGGCGCGCATCGCCGAACTGGAAGAGATGAAACGGTGTCACGAAGCGGAAATGTGTCAACCGGACACGCACAGGAAGCCGGACCGGATCAAGCACCTGACGCAGAAACTGCAAAAGGCCCACCAGGAACTGGAGGGCCTTTATGACCGGTGGACCGAAATCATGGATCGCATTGAGGACCAACAGGCCTGAGCGATTCTTTCCGGTCCCTTAATTGAAGGCGGGAAGTGTTAAGCCCCGTCCAGGCCGCCCCGCTCTCGAATGCGGTACCACGCCCCCGGGGAGATCAGCAGTTCTTCCGTATCTTTCAGGGATACGAAATGTTCGTGTTCGATGCTGGCCATCAGGTTGAAAAACGCCTTTTCGTTGGGTTCCGTCGAACTCTGTTTCAGCAGTTCGTAATACATGACGCCGTCGCATTCAAACGCAATGGCGGTCCGGATCGCCTCCAGGTCGTCCATGTCCACGTGGGGCGCCTCGGCGACCTTATTCAAGACATCCTTCAGGACATTCTGAACATTTGTTTTATTGACTTTGAGCGGGATGGTATCCGGCCAGGTGTTGTTCTGCTCCCAGACCTTGTGCAGTTCCTTCAGCCTTTCGTAATGCTCCATCTCTTCCTGGGCGATGGTTTCGAACATGGCTTTTCCGAGGGGATTATCCGTCCGCTCCGCGTTCATCTTGTAGAATTCATGCTCCCGGAGTTCATTGGTCAGGGCGATCTCCAAAGCGTCCAATCGGTCTTTCATATGCGCTCTCCTTCGCTTAATAGTCCGTTCTTATTGATTTATTGAATCGGTTCACTGACGACCGCTTTTATGTTTCTTCTGTCTGCCAGATAGCACGGGAATCCGTCGAGGGTCAAGCGATTTGCTTGTCGCCGTTCATGTCCTCAACATAATCCGCAATATTCTGGCAGTGGTCTGAGACCCGCTCCAGTTGGATCAGGTACTCGACATAAACGGGCCCCGCTTCGGCCTGGCAGACACGGCAATAGAAGCGCACAAGATGATTTTCCCGGGCTTCTTTGGTCTTGACATCCACGACCTCCTCCTGTTCCGTGATTTTGCGGACCAGGCTTGAGTCGGGTTGATTGAGGAGATGCCGGGACATGCTTAAATTGTCGAAGATCAGGTCTTCGATGACCTTTACTTCTTCTTCACCCTGGCGGGAGAACTGGATCTTGCGATAGTGCTTGCTGCGGGCCAGTTCCACGATATTGACGGCATGGTCGCCGATTCGTTCGATGTCGTCGGCCATGGCCGTGTAGGCGAAAAGCCGCCGCGTCTGACTTTCCGTCAATGGCCGGGAAGACAGCTTCCAGAGGTACCGGAGGATCTGACGCCTCAGGTGGTCAACAACCATTTCAATGTAACCGATATCCCGGTCTTTTCCCTTATCGTACTGCATGATCAATAGGGTGCTGTCAGTGATCATCTTTTCCGCCAGGGTGATTTCCCGCTCCAGTTCTTTCCTGACACATTCCAGGGCAACATCCGGCTCGGTCAGGCGCCGTTCATCGAGGTATTCGGGCGTCAGAGGCAGGATCTGCTCCGTCCCCGGGATCAGCCATTCGACGGTTCGGGAGAAGGGCTTCAAAAAGAAGATAAAGACCAGCGCGACGGACAGGTTATACAGCAAATGGCCGAAGACAATCTGCTGGGGCAGATTTACGGGCAGCGCCGACAGGAATGCCTGGAACCAGTGGAGGGTGGCCATGCAGGCCACGGCGCCGATCAGTTTGAACAGACAATGGGATACGGCGGTTCGTTTGCCGCTGATACCGGCGATGGTGCTGGCCATCAGGGCCGTCACGGTGGTGCCGACATTGGCGCCGAAGACGATCGGCAGCGCGGCGTGCAGGCTCATCAGGTCCTGCTGGGCCAGAATCACAAGAATGCTGATCGGGATGACGGAGGCTTGCACAATGACGGTGAAAACCACGCCGATGACAAAGCCGATCAGGGGGGTGGTCGTTTCCTGGAAGAAGCGCATGAATATCTCGCTGTTTTTCAGCGGCGCCGTGGCGCTGGCGGTCAGGCTGAGACCAAAGAACAGGAGCCCGAAGTAAAAAAGCACCTCGCCGACGGTTTTCCAGCGGGCGATACCGGAAAGCCAGAGAATGCCGCCGGTAATGATAAAAACCGGCGAAAAATCGGTGAATTTCCACACGACGAGTTGGACGGTGATGACTGTTCCGACATCGGCCCCCAGGAGAATGCTCAGAGAATGATAAAAGGAAATCAGACCCGCGCTGACCATACCGACAGTCAGGACGGTGGTGGCAGAACTGCTCTGGAAGAGGACGGTTGTAACGACGCCGGTCAAAAGGCCCGAAAGAGGTCTTTTAACGACGTACTGGATGTATTTGCGGATGCGGAACGTAAAAAGTTTCTGGACCGCCGTGCTGAGTTGCATCATGGCATAGAGGAACAGAACCAGTCCCGCTGAGAGTAGGAAAAAGGCTTTCATAACCTCCTGTCGTCCGCTTTACTCTTCCGTGTAACCGAATTCCTTCAGCATCCGCTTATCCTGGGTCCAGTCCTTGCGGACCCGGACGAAAAGCTTCAAAAATATCCGCGAGGCGAAAAATATTTCCAGGTCCGTCCGGGCCAGGGAGCCGATCTGTTTCAGCATGGTCCCCTTTTTCCCGATCAGGATACCTTTCTGGGATTCTTTTTCCACGGTAATCGTCGCCTCGATGCGAATATGCCGGTGATCTTCGTCCTCCTTGAAACTATCAATGGTGACGGCCGTGGCATAGGGGATCTCCTGGTGTGTGCGCAGAATGATTTTTTCCCGGATCACCTCGGCAGCGATAAACCGTTCCGTCCGGTCGGTCATCATGTCCTCGGGGAACAGGGGCGACCCTTCGGGGAGCCGTTTCCAGATTTCGTTTAAAAGAATATCCACTCCCTGGCCGTCAGCGGCCGACAGGGGGATGATTGCCTCAAACGGGTGAAGCTGTTGCAGCGCGTCGATCATGGGCAAGAGCAGCTCTTTCTTGATCAGGTCGATCTTGTTGATCCCCAGGATAACGGGAAGTGGATTCTCCTTCAGGGATTCGATCAACTGGCGATCGCCGCGCTGGATGCCCTTGTCGGCTTCGAGGAGCAGCAGCAGGAGGTCCGTGCTGCCGAAAGCGTGGACCGCCGTGTCCACCATGAGTTTGTTCAGGGGCGTAAACGCCTCATGAATGCCCGGCGTGTCGATAAAAATGAACTGGCCGTCGTCGCGGTTGTAGATGCCCATGATGCGGTTGCGGGTCGTCTGCGGTTTCGGTGTCGTGATGGCGATCTTCTCCCCGATGACATGGTTCATCAAGGTCGATTTTCCGACGTTCGGCCGTCCGATGATGGCGATGAAACCCGATTTATACACGTGGCAACTCCCTATGGCATCAATTCAACCCATTTCATGACCACATAGCATGTAAACCCGGCGAACGCAACCACCGGCGCTTAGAATTGTTCGGCCCGCCGGAGCCGCAACGTTTGGCCGTTCTGTGCGTACAGGACGAGAGCGCCCCGCTCCAGGGTGGGATCGGATTGAACCGCGATGTCGGTCAGATTGAAACGTGTCGTCAGGGCGGAAATGTTGCCGTTTCTTTCACCCCGGAAGGAAGAGACGTCCCGGGGAGACACGGAAAAGGAAACCCGGCCGGTTGTGATGTTTTCCTCGCGTAAAAGCTGTGTCGCCATATCCAAAAAAAGCGAAGCCTCTACGAGGGAACGGAAGGCAGGATGGAACGGACCGGCCAGGATGCCGCCGGGCGCCTTCATCAACTCCGTCTCCTGGAGGCCCAGTCGGATCAGGGGAATCCCGGCCCGTTCGCATTGCACCAGGGCTTTCCTGCAAAGCGATAT
>CAZBQX010000056.1:2143-4975 GCA_964494155.1 uncultured Syntrophales bacterium | reverse complement strand
CCCCGCCGTGCCAGGGCCAGGACGTCATCTGCCAGCGATTGGGCGCCGATTTCGACGGTGCCCACATGATGGCGTGCAAGCAGATCCAGGGTGTGGTCGGAAAGGTCATCCGGCCGGGTTGCAATTCTCACCTGCCGGATGAGGCCGTCGCACCTCAGGGCGTCGGTTGTTTCCAGAAGACGGATCTGTTCCCTCTCGGCCATGCCCGTGAAGTTGCCGCCGTAAAAGGCAAGTTCCACGGACTCGCCTTTGCGCTTTCCCTGGCCTGTATAGGAGGCGACGGTTCGGCGCAGGTGGTCTTCGTTTAAGGGCTCCTCGGTTTTTCCCGCGATCAGGCGTGTGTTGCAATAAATGCAGCGGTGGGGGCAGCCCCGATTCATGAGAAAAATGGGGACGATCATGGCAAAACCGCGGTAAGACATGCCGGCATGAAAGGAAACTCCCTGTGTGAAATGATACCCGCCCGGACCTTCGACCTTGACACCCTGTCGGGGGGATTGTATACGACTTGGAACAAAGAGCGCAACGCGATTTTCAAAACAGGAGAGATACCATGCATAAATCGATCAAGGTTGCCGTAACAGTTGCCTGCACGTTTCTTTTTCTCTTGGGATTTGTCGCCCCGAACCTCTGGGCTGAAACAACGGAAGAAACCCTGAAGAAGGATTTTCCGAATTTTCTCTTCGACAGCATCCAGCCGACGCCCATTAAGGGGGTTTTCGCCATCATCTACGCTGGCCAGGAAGTCGTCTATTACCTGCCGGAAAACGGCGTCCTGATCACGGGGGAAATGATCGCCAAAGGCGGCGTCAACATGACCGAGGAGGTCAAAGGTGCGCTTTTGTCCCGTCATTACAAGGAAATTCCCCTCGATATCGCCATCAAGACCGGCACGGGAAAACACACCGTCGTTGAAATTACGGATCCCAACTGCCCCTATTGCCGCACAGGCGCCAAATATTTTGCCGGCAAGACGGACGTGACCCGCTATATCCTGTTCTGGCCGCTCTCTCCCGAATCGGAGCAGAAGGTCCGCCATATTCTCTGTGCTAAGGATCGGGCGAAGATGTTCGAGGAAGTGATGGCGGGAAAATTTGACGAGGGTGCCACCCTGAGCATCTGCCAGGATCCGGGGGTCGAAGCGCTCATGAAAACCTACAAGGAGCTGGGAGCGAAAATCGGCATGAGCGGCACGCCGGTTTATTTCATCAACGGCAAAGCCGTGCGGGGTTCCAATATCCCCCTGATCGAGGTAATGCTGGCGGAAGATGCGGCTAAGGCCGAAAAGGCCCCGCAGACGCCTGCAGCGCCTGCGCCCAAAACGGAGACGCCCAAGGCGCCTGAAGCACCGAAGAAGCCGTAAAAATTCGGGTTATTAACAGATATGCCAAGCCCCGCCGGACGGAAGCCTTCCCGGCGGGGCTTTTTTCATGATACTGCTCCCTGCAAATGGATGCCGGATCAGGGTCCGGCAAGACAACCTTTTAAAGCTTTCATGCCAAGGCGAACTTTCTTGTTATAAGAAATACCTTACTTTTCCTTCTTGTCCTTCTTCTTTCTCCGGAAGAAAACCCGGATCGGCACGTGCTCGAAACCGAAGCTTTCCCGCAGGCGGTTGGCCAGGTAGCGTTCGTGGGAGAAGTGAATATCCGAGGGGTTGCTGACGAAAAAAATGAATGTTGGGGGCTTCACGGCCACCTGGGTGACATAGTGGAGCGGATTGGCCTTCAGGTGGGCCTGGGGCGGCGGATTTTTCTCGAGGAAATTCCGCATGGCCCGGTTTAATTCCCCTGTGTTGACCCGCTTCGTGGCTTCCGCGTAAACCTGCTCGACGGTTTCGAAAATCCGGTGCAGCCGCTGCCCCGTTACGGCGGAAACGAACAGAATGGGGGCGAAATCGAGGAACTTGAGCTGATCCTTGATATCCTTCACATACTGGCCGACGGTGCTGTTGTCCTTTTCCACCAGGTCCCATTTGTTGACGAGCAGGATCGTCGCCACCCCCCGCTCCAGGGCCAGACCGGCGATTTTTGCGTCCTGTTCCGTGATTCCTTCCTGGGCGTCGATCAGGTGGAGGGCGATGTCGCACCGGTCCAGGGTCTTTAAGGCCTGAATCACGCTGTACTTTTCCAGGGTGAGGCTGACCCGGCTCTTTCTGCGGATGCCCGCCGTGTCGATCAAGGTGTAAGGCTTTCCGTTCACGGTAAAGGGCGTGTCGACGGCGTCCCGGGTGGTGCCGGGGATGTCATTGACGATGGTCCGCTCGAAACCCAGGATTTTATTCACCAGAGAGGATTTCCCGACGTTGGGTTTCCCGATGACGGCGATCTTGATGCGCTCGTCCTGTTCCTCAATGGGCGCGGCGGTTTCGGGAAGATACACGGCCAGGTCATCCATGAGATCGCCGACGCCGACGCCGTGCTGCGCCGAGATGGTGTAGATCTGGTCGATGCCGAGTTCGTGAAATTCATAGGCCAGGTTCTCGTGGCGCGGTCCGTCCACCTTGTTGATCACATAAAAAACCGGCTTTTGCGTTTCCCGGAGAATGCGGGCGATTTCCTTATCCGACGGTGTCAGTCCCTGCTTGACGTCCATCAGGAAAAGGATGATGTCCGCCTCCTCGATGGCTAGCTGGGTCTGTTCCCGCATCTGGCGGAGGATCTTCTCCGTCGTCGCCGGTTCAAAGCCCCCGGTATCGATCAGGGTATACGACTTGTCCTGCCAGGTGCAGACGGCGTAGTTCCGGTCCCGGGTGGCGCCCGGCTCGTCGATGACGATGGCCCGGCTCCTCCCGTACAGGCGGTTAAACAGGGTTGACTTGCCGACATTCGG
>CAZBQX010000056.1:0-2043 GCA_964494155.1 uncultured Syntrophales bacterium | reverse complement strand
CGATTGGTTGACGAGCGCATGTTGTCCTGACAATGCAGGCCGTTTTACCCCTCTTAATTTGTCATTTCTCTGAGCAGCCATCCCATGCCATTCCGGCGCAGGCCGGGATCCAGGGTTTTTGTCTGCTGCTCCTTCAAGGGGAGGGTCGGAGAGGGGATGGAACGGGGGTATAACGGGTGTATAACTTTTCGAGGACTCGCTGCGCCATTCGCCTGCAGGCGAGCGGCTCACAAAAAAATCCCCGCCTTTCGGAAGCGGGGATTGATCGTTCGTATTAATCCAGGGGGTACCGGCGCCCCTTGGAAATTCAGCCCAGGGTTAGCCGTTACAAGCCGCAGGGCATAAATCCGCCGTCATCTTTCATTCGAATTCCAGCTGCAGGTTGGCCTTGTAATAGGACCAGCATGCATTATGGAGATAGCCCTCCGATGATTGATCCGGAAAAACCGTCAAGTCTGTCAACAGAAAACCGTGGTTAGGAATGGAACCGGACATCCAACCTTTGACAATAGAGGTCACGTTGGTGGTGAATGTCGTCTGGCTGTTGGGAACTGCCACCTCAAACCCGGGACGTACCGGCATGTCCATGCACTTATTCCAGGGACCATTCAAAACATAAAGACGGTTCGCGCAAAACCCGCTATAACCGCCGGCGCCCTTGGTCATGGTATTTTCCAGATAGAGCGTAGCCTTTTTCACGATTCTATCCCGAATATGCTGGAGTGAGAGGCCGGGAAAATCAATTTTCGACCGGAATTCCGTGTAACTTGATTCATGTTCGCTCGCCAGAACGGAACCGCCCAGATCTCTATACTCGGACCATGATCCCACCCGGCCCTGTCCGGCCGGCACGTCTGGGAATGTGGGGCAAGTGGGACCCTCATCTCCGGTGTCGTATCTTTCCGCTGTGCAATGTCTTTTATTCACGTAAGAACCCGGCAGACTGGCTTCTTTAATGGAGCTGGGATCCGTAATCCTGAATTTTTCGCTCGTGCCGTTGCAAGGTCCCGGTGAAATCATGCTCGTCACCTTGATGGTGTATGTCCCGGTTTGACAAGAACCACGTACTAAGTTCCAATTCCAATGCCAGTTCAGGTTCCCGGACGGTCCTTCGTTGTCAAAAGCAAAACCCACGTCCGTTAAATCCATGACCTTGGTGTTTCCATACTCATTCCAAAGTTCAATGCGGAAACCATCATCAACCGGTCCTCCGTTACCTGAACACGAGGTCGTTGATGTCCATCTGACGGGTATGACGTCACCATAGGTCCGGTCGCCCATGATGGGGTTGGTTACTTTAAGACGGGCGATAACGAGAGGCCCTTTGGAAATCTTGATCGGACCGACTACGGCTTTCTGCGCGCCATCCATCGTCTGAAGTCTCAGTTTGTAGAGCTTTTCCTGATCGGGCAGGGTCATGGGCACATTCCAGCCCATACTTCCCTTGTTCACGAAATCGGTGGCGATTCTCTGGAGGACCGCCTGTTCCTGATTATCAAGGAGCTCAAGTTTAAGTTTTGCATCCTTTAGATTGATCGAGTGCCAGGTGATGGTATACGGGATACCCTTGTGGAAACTGTCTGCCCTGGCGGGATAGATAAAACTAAGGCCTTTCAGATTTGTTGGAAGCACGGGGGTGATTGGCTTAACCTGACTGGAGACGGCGGCAAGAAGATTGAATTGCGGGCTTGATTTCGTCAGGGACGGATTCGTCGCTGTAAAGACAATCCGGTAGCCTTTGCCATGGGTGGAGACAGTCCCGCCGAGATAATTCCCGACCGTCCAGGTATATTTGCCGTTTGAAGCCGATGTATTGGTCGTGATGGTGCCCACTTTGTGAGGGCTGGGAAGATCACAGAAAAGGTCCAGTCTCAAATTTCCACTGATGTTGGAACTGGTCCAGGTAATATCGTGCTTGCTTCCGAGCGCCCAATTCTCTCCATTGGCGGGGGCCTTCACCAGCAACATGGACATCGGTCCAGGGGATGGCGCGGTATTGACAGAGGGTTTTGACTGGATGGTCTTCAAGGGTTTTTTGGTTAA
>CAZBQX010000055.1:0-13185 GCA_964494155.1 uncultured Syntrophales bacterium | reverse complement strand
TCCATGAACCCGGTCATCAAATTCACGACCCTGTTCGGCCTGTTGGCCACGGAAATCGCCGTGACCATGACCAATGCCAATATGAAGCTGGGTCTTGCGGCGGTGTTCTTTGTCATCGCCTGTATTTTCGTGTACCGGTCCTTCTACGGCATGAGAATTTCGGCTGAGAAACTGTAATTGTTAAACGGCAAGGGAGGGAAAGTTTCGGCTTTCCCTCCCTTTTTGCTTTTAAAAAGGAGCAAAATGTGTGTGAAGATGGTGGTCAGGAAAGGAGGACATGCACGATGAGCGATCAAGAACAACAGGCGGATATTTATGTCGGAAGAGCAGATCTGCAGACCTGTGTCGCTTTCCACGGTCACCTCTGTCCCGGTCTGGTTTACGGTTATCGGGTGGCCCGGGAGGCGATGGAACGGCTCGCCCTGTCTCGGGCGATGGACGAGGAAACGGTAGTCATTTCCGAGAACGACTCATGCGCCGTCGATGCCTTTCAGGTACTGCTGGGGACAACTATCGGCAAGGGAAACCTGATCCTGCGGAATTACGGAAAAAACGCGTTTACCGTCTTTGACCGGAGATCTGGTCGGGCCCTGCGCTTCATCCGCCGAAAGGCCTATGCCTACCGGGGAAAAGAACCGGAGGCGTACACCGCTCTGGAAGAAAAGATGAATAATGGGACCGCCACGCCGGAAGACCTGCAGCGCCAGAAACACCTTAAAGCTTTTGATTTGCTGCAGTTACCCTTTCCTGATCTCTACGACACGGAAGAAGTTGCGGCACCGATGATGCCGCCCTATGCGACCCTTTCGCCATCGCTTCCCTGCGATACCTGCGGCGAGATGACCATGGCATCCCGCCTGGTGACGTCGGCCGATGGAAAACGAAGCTGTCCGGCCTGCGCGGAAGGAAAATCGTAACTTTAAACACCGGCCGTCATACCTGGTTCAGACGGATACGATTTCGCAGGCCATTTCCCTCTCCCCACTTCCGGTTTTTTTAACTCTTTTCCTTCCCTGTTATGGGACACGTTACGCTAAAAACTGTAAGCAAAACTTACTCCGCCGTATAAGAAATCGTGGTCTTCACCGGTCATGCTGAAATAGTCCATTTCCCGTTTGGCTTCGGTGCAAAGCGGGAAAGTGTAGGACAGAGTCGGCGTAATGGTGATGCTCTCTGAAACGGCGTAAGGCAAATTAAACGTCAGGGTCCCGTCATGAAAGTTGTCAAATTCATGGCCGGTTTCATTGCCTTCGGCGTCGACTTCCGGATACTCTTTCGCATTGTTGCTGGATAAGTAAGCAGCGGAGGCGCACAATTCAAGTGAGAACTTATCCGAGAGACGGAAAGAGTGATTTAAGGAAAGCACGAAATACCAATAAAGGTCATAGCCGATTTCCCGATAAACGGTAAGGGTCGGGTTGAGCGGGATATTCAGCCTCAAAGTCAGATACACGTCCTGGGAGTCATCGTCGCTGTCCATATCGTAGTAGCTGTATCCGACTTCGTAGTTCAGCCGGCCGAATTCCCCCTCATAAGAGAGGGTATAATCCGTTTCGTACCAGCGTCCTTTCCCCTCCATGTAGGGGTCGGAATCCCAGCTGCCCCAGACATTGGCCGAGAAGCCTTTATAGCTGATGGTAAACGATGGTTGCAGGACCAAACTGTGGCGGCTTAATTCCTGTCCGCGATCGATATACCGGTTCAGGGCGGCAAGCGCTATCTCCCCTGAAAAACCTTCTTCCTCCCCTGCCGCTGCAGGGAACGCACCGGCCAGGACTACAAACGAGACCAGAAGAGCCAGCAACCTTTTCCTCCCCATGTATTCGTCCTCCTTTTTGAACGGGTATGGTCATCATTAAGATTCACACGCTGTGGGGGAAATTGCAAATCCCGTTCCGAATGTGTTGCTGCGAAACGTTTTAGAAAAAGCCAGGCAAGGTATTATAGCGTTTGAAAAAGAAGACATCTTTGTAAGCGCAGGGTTTCGGCCGGCGTATATCAAGGGGAAAAATTTACGTTGAAATCGCCTTCCGTCGAGGCTGGTCCACGGAAGGGGCAAGACTGCGAAGAATCGGTCAAGAAGCAGACCATGAAATAAAGGCGTCCCTTTCCGAAGAAGGGGCGCCTTTATTGTTCGACAGAGAAAAAGATTATTTTCTCCCCTTTTTCACCGGTTTTTCCGGTACTTTTTCGAGTTCTTTAACAGTGGTATCCCACTTGTCGATCATGGCTTTTAATTCGACGGTTTTGGCTTTTGCACCCTCTGCATTGGCGGCGATCATACCCTTGGTCGCCTGAAGTTCCTGAGTAAACAGGAGAACATCGGCATCCCAAGCCTCTTTCTGGGCTGCCATTTTCTTTTCGATGGCCAGGGCGGCGGCTTGGACGGCCATCCACTGTTCCTCGAGGCCGGCAATGGTTTTGGTGACTTCATCCGTCAGGGCTTTTTTGGCCACACCGGCGGCTTTGGTTGCCTTGTCAAAGGCCGTTTTTGCAGCCAGATAACCGACTTTGGCCGCATCAAACTCTTCCGCCTGCAACTGCTTTTCCGCTTCCCCCCAGAGCATCTTGCCTGCTTCCATCGGTACGGCCGCGTACTTTTCCGCACCTGCGGCGGTGGCGGCGCTCAAAGCACTCTGCGCGGCAGACTTTTCCGCCTCGGGAGGCTTGGCGCAGCCGATAAAAATCAGAGCCAGCATGAAAATGAACAGGGGCACGACCGAGAATCTAAGCTTTTTCATAAATTACCTCCTTTTTGATAGGAATGAACGACCCTTTGTTTTGGTAAATTTGGCGGATTGTGCTGCTTTTCCCACATGCTGTCAAGTTTTTTCCCAGGGGGAAATTTTTCAGGATCCGATTAATCTGCTGCGAAAGAGAAAGAAAACGGCGCCCAGCAGACAAATCCCCGCCCAGAAATAATCCATGGTCGGTTTTTCCTTCATATAGAAGACGGAGAAGGGGACAAAGACCGACAGGGTGATGACTTCCTGGAGGATTTTCAACTGGCCGACCGTCATGACCTGGTGTCCGACCCGGTTTGCCGGCACCTGGAGGAGATATTCGAATAAAGCGATGCCCCAACTGACCAAAGCCGCCACAATCCAGGCCCGGCCGGATAAATTCCGGAGGTGACCGTACCACGCGAAGGTCATGAAAACGTTGCTGCAGCAGAGCAGACTGACGGTAACAAGATAATGATTCATATTTCACCCAATGAATAATTTGCCGCTCTATTAAGGGAGAACATACTAAAAAAGCAAGCAAATTCTTGTGCTTGGTGAAAAATATTACGAAAATTGGGCGCTGACCTTCATACTCGATGTTTATATGCCGGAGATAAGATTGTTGCCTGTGAAATTAGGGTTCAGCTTTGTTCACCAGAGGATGAATCCGGTTTCTGGGTGATCCAGGTGTAAATGCGGAAGAAAGGGTACAGAATACCCACCAAGCTGAAGAGAATGATAAAACTGCCGGAGAAAAAATACATGATAAAAGCCTGGGGGTGTTTAAGCGCATAGGCGCCGATCAGCACCTCGATACCGAAAATCAGGAAAAAAATGGAAAAGACGCCGATAACGACATTTTTAAGCCACCAGAGCCAAGATCCCACGAATAGATACGCTCCTTTTTTGTAAAAATTCAAATTCTTTCTGAACATGAAGAAAGCCGGTTTTATTGTCAAGAAAATATTCGCTCTTGACAAGACAAACCGATTATTCAATAGTTTCAGCCAAGTTTAATCACGCTCACGGGTTGTGCAGGAAGGTAAGGGAGGTGCGTTATATCTTCCCTGATCCGTGAGACTACTTTTTATCGGGATTGACAGGAAAATGAGCCGTTTCTGGAGCGACGTCGTCCACACCATTAAACCCTATGTGCCGGGGGAGCAGCCGAAGCTGACCAACCTGGTCAAGCTCAATACAAATGAGAACCCCTATGGTCCCTCGCCGAAAGTGCTGGAGGCCGTGAGAGCGGAGGCGGAGGACACACTGCGCCTCTACCCGGACCCGAACGCCGACCGGGTCAAGGCGGCTGTGGCGGACTATTATGGTTTGACTCCCCCGCAGGTATTCGTTGGAAACGGTTCCGACGAGGTCCTGGCCTTCGCCTTCCAGGGATTGCTCAAGCATGAAAAACCTCTTTTATTTCCGGATATTACATACAGTTTTTACCCTGTTTACTGCCGAATTTATGAGATTGTCTATGAGACGGTGCCGGTTACGGATGACCTGCAGATCCGGCTGGACGACTATCTGCGCCCGAACGGCGGTATCATCTTTCCCAATCCCAATGCTCCGACGGGGCGGCCGGTCTCTCTTTCCGCAATCGAGGCGTTGCTGAACAAAAATACCGATTCCGTGATCGTTATCGATGAGGCCTATGTGGATTTCGGTACGGAAACCGCCGTGCCTCTCATCAGGCATTTCCCAAACCTGCTGGTGATTCAGACGCTGTCCAAGGCGCGTTCCCTGGCAGGTCTCCGGGTCGGATTCGCCATGGGCGATCCCCCACTGATCGAAGCCCTGGATCGCGTCAAAAACAGCTTCAATTCCTATCTCCTGGATCGTTTTGCCATTTCCGGAGCCGTGGCGGCCCTAGAAGATCGAGCCTATTTTGAAGTGACACGGGCGAAAATTATCCGCACTCGGGAAGCGCTGGCGGCAAATATGCGAGGCCTGGGTTTTGAGGTGCTTCCGTCGTCGGCAAATTTCATCTTTGTCCGGCATCCGCACCAAGATGCCGTGGAACTGGCCCGGAAACTCCGAGAACGGTCCATCATTGTCCGTCATTTCCCTTTGCCGCGGATCGAACAGTACCTGCGCATTACTGTGGGGACAGACGAACAGTGTCGGGCTCTGGTTTCCGCCCTTGCGGAAATTCTCAGATAGACGAAGATCGTCATACCGGCGAATGGCGGAATTGAGATTGAATATGCATGAATAACGAATCCAGAAATTGTATCACAATATCATTCTGAGGCGTCAGTCGAAGAATCTGTTTCTTTCAATACAATGAAATGATGAGATTCTTTACTTTATTCAGAATGACCGCGAAGGCAAATAAGGCATTACGGCACAGTCTTTGAGTCCGGTATGATATGGGGGATGTTTGCTTGCCGGACGATTCATTACCAGCGAAAGAGGTTGATCATGGCAGGCGTGACCCGTTTCGGCGTATCTTTAGAAGACACCCTTCTACAGCGTTTTGACGAACACATCCACAGAAGAAAATACACCAATCGTTCCGAGGCGATCCGGGACCTGATCCGGGAAGAGCTTGTCCGGGAGCAGTGGCGGGAAAACAGTGAAGTCACCGGCGCCATCACACTGGTCTATGATCACCATCACCGCGGCCTGGTCTCCCGTCTCCTCGACATTCAGCACGACTACCATCACACCATATTTTCCAGCCAGCACATTCACCTCGACCACGACAATTGCCTGGAAATCATCATCACGAAAGGGAAAGCGCAGGTCATCGAGGATCTTTACGGAAAGCTGAAATCCGCCAAAGGCGTGAAGCATGCGGGATTTGCCATGGCCACCACCGGGAGCATTACCGATTGACATCATCTGCTATTTATGGTTAATCATCATGCCACGAATATTATTATCGTGGCATGATGATCTTTCGTACGGGTAAGCGTCTTTTTTGTCTCTCTGAATGATCCTTTAGCAATCTTGTGTAATAAACGGCAGCGTTGACATAAATTGCCGGTTATTTCTTCGTCTTTGCGGTGCTACGAATATAATATTCATAATATCTTTCTGCTGTGGGGGTTATGATGAAAAAAATTGCGGGTGTGATAGGTGTTGTATTCGCGGTGCTGATGATGGTGACGGCAACGCCGTCCTGGGCGGCCCATCCTTTGATTACGGACGATACGGGAACCCAGGGAAAAGGTGGGTATGAAATTGAACTGAACGGCGAGTTCGAACATGACGATGAGGACGGAGTCGAGTCTGAGGTCACGACCATTGCAGGTGCCCTCTCTGTCGGGTTGGCGGATGCGATTGACCTTGTTTTGGGCATACCCGTGCAGTTTACACGCGTGATTGAGGATACGGAAGAAGGGCATGAAACGACAACGGAGGAGGGGATTTCCGACATCTCCATCGAATTGAAGTGGCGATTCTGGGAACGGAAAGGCCTGAGCTTTGCCGTCAAGCCGGTTGTGACCCTTCCAACGGGGGAGCGAAAGGAGGGACTGGGCGGTGGCAGGATCACCGGCAGCCTGTATCTGATCTCGACGCTGGAAAAGGGGCCGGTTTGTTTTCATGCCAATGTGGGATACATTCAGAACGAAAACAAAAATGACGAGCGAAAGGAATTATGGCATGCATCCCTGGCAATGGAATATGCCGTTCTGGATAAATTGAAACTGGTGGCCAATGTTGGTGTTGACCGGAACGCGGACCGGGCTTCGCAAACCAACCCCGGCTGGGTCATCGGCGGTATCATCTACAGCCTGACTGATTCTCTCGATTTGGACTTCGGCGTCAAAGCCGGGTTGAATGACGTTGCTCCCGATTATTCCTTACTGGCGGGGTTGACGTGGGGTTTTTAAATTATTGCAGTTCCCGCGCCGTTAGCCAGACGACCTGGGGTAAAATTACAGATTAAGATGGAGGAATGACCATGCACATGGCAGACGCTTTACTTTCTCCCGCGGTGGGGACGACACTCTGGGCCGGCTCGGCGGCGGTCGCTGGCTATGCCTCGAAAAAACTGAAGAGAGATATCGATGACCGAATGATCCCCCTGATGGGGGTTCTCGGCGCCTTCATTTTCGCGGCACAGATGATCAACTTCACAATCCCCGGGACGGGATCAAGCGGTCACCTGGGCGGTGGAATGATCCTGGCTATCATTCTGGGACCCCATGCGGCGTTCCTTGTCATGGCCTCGATCCTGACGGTCCAGTCGCTCTTTTTCGCCGACGGCGGGCTGCTTGCTCTCGGGTGTAATATCTGGAACCTTGGCTTTTATCCCTGCTATTTCATCTATCCCTTTATCTACAAACCATGGGTGGGGGACAGTAAGAGTCCGGGACGTATCCTTTTGGCATCCGTCGTATGTGTCGTTTTAGCCTTGCAGCTCGGCGCTTTCTCCGTCGTCTTACAGACGCTTCTGTCCGGCAAGAGCGAATTGCCCTTCGGCACTTTTGTCCTTCTGATGCAGCCGATTCACCTGGCCATCGGTTGTGTCGAGGGTGTTGTTACCGCCGCCATCATCAACTATGTCCGGAGCGTCAGACCGGAGATCCTCGAAAGCATGGCGGCATCACGGCCCCTGGGCGCGGCGCTTTCCCTGAAGAAGATCATGGTTACATTGGTGGCGCTGGTGGTTCTCACCGGCGGGGTTCTCTCCTGGTTTGCATCGACGCATCCGGATGGCCTGGAATGGGCCATCGAGAAGGTCACCGGCCAAAGCGAACTGTCCGAACCGGAGCAGGGGATCGTTCCGACTCTAAAAGGCATCCAGGAATGGACAGCGTTTCTTCCCGATTACAGCTTCAAGCCAGGGGATGTTGAGCCGCAAAAGGAAGCCGCATCACCAACATGGCCGGGAATCGAAGCGGGAACCTCCGTGTCCGGTATCATCGGTGCGGCCATCGTCCTGGGGATGATCATACTGATCGCTATGGGAATAAGATGCATCCGCAGACGAGATACCTGAAGAACCAATGACATTTGACGAGAAATACTTCGATTTAGGACGGATGGATCGGCTTTCCTACCAGGAGACCTGGGTGCACCGTCTGGACCCCCGGACCAAGGTGATCGCGACGATGCTCTTTCTCATCACCGTGATCTCCTTTCCCAAGTATGAGGTCGTTGCCCTGGCGCCGTTCTTTCTATTTCCTGTGCTGGTCATGACCATAGGCGAGATCCCGGTTCGTTTCATCATGAAGAAGGTGCTTGTCGTTTCACCGTTTGTGATTTTCATCGGCATCTTTAACCCGCTCTTGGATACGGGGACCGCCATCATCATCTCCGGGATTCCCATATCGGCCGGCTGGTTTTCCTTTCTTTCGATTCTCCTGAAGTTTTTCCTCACGATCAGCGCGGCGCTGCTGCTGATTGCAACGACCTCATTCCCCGGTGTCTGCCATGCCCTCCGACGGCTCGGAGTCCCGTCACTGATCATTTCGCAGCTCTTTTTTCTTTATCGTTATCTTTTTGTGCTGATGGAAGAGGCAATGCGGATCATCCGTGCCCGTGACATGCGGGCCTTCGATCGGCGCGGCACGGACATCAAGGTATTCGCGCGCCTGGTCGGGACGCTTTTCCTCCGGACCGTGGATCGCGCCGAACGAATCTACTATGCCATGCTGGCGCGAGGATTCCAGGGTGACATCCCGACACTTAAAAAATCCCATATGACGGCGACGGATTTCGCCTTTCTGGCGACAACGATTGCCCTCATATGTGTTTTCCGTTTCTTTCCTTTCACCGAGGAAATAGGCCGCACGGTCCAGGGGTTATTTATATGAGTCATCATATTCTTGAATTCGACAACGTATTCTTCCGCTACCCGGACGGGACCGAAGCGCTTCGGGGTATAAACTTCCTCATCACCCACGGCGAATCCGTCGGCGTCGTCGGTGCCAACGGGGCGGGCAAATCGACGCTTCTGCAGCACATGAACGGCTACCTGATGCCGACTTCGGGAACGGTGACCATCGGGGATCTCTCCCTGACGAAAAAAACAAGGCAGGAGTTCAGGAAAAAGGTCGGCATCGTCTTTCAGAATCCCGATGACCAGCTTTTTATGCCGACGGTTTTCGACGATGTCGCCTTCGGTCCCCTTAACCTCGGGCTGGACGAGGCAGCGGTGCGGGAGCGCGTCCGCAAGTCCTTGGTTATGGTGAACGGTCTCACTCTCCAGGATAAGCCACCTCACCACCTCTCCTGCGGCCAGAAGAGCGCGGTCGCTATTGCTGCGGTCATGGCGATGGAACCCGACATCCTGGCGATGGATGAACCCGCCGCGAACCTGGATCCCCGGTCGAGGCGATCCCTGATTACGTTGCTTAAAACCTTCAAACATTCCAAAATTATCGCTTCTCACGACCTCGATTTGATCCTCGATGTCTGTGAGCGCTGCCTGGTGATCGGCGGTGGCTGCGTGGTTGCGGATGGGCCCTCATCAGAGATTCTCTCGGACGGGAAGCTGCTCGAAGAAAACAGTCTGGAACTGCCGTTGTCGCTCCAGAGACGTTGATAGGCCATGCCCGCTTATCGGCTTCAGTATTATTCACGGAGAAAAATCAGTAAACCGCTTAATCCATTCTGTCTTCCAGGCGCCTCTCTTTTCGTGGTGGTATCCGTGACCACCTCCACGAACTTTTGCTCCCCAAGCACTATAATTCTAGCATAATCCAGGCAAAAACCGTCCCCCATGCCTGTGCGGATGAAGAAGTCAGAAAGTCTTCTTGTCCGTGTTTCTTTTGAGGTAATTTATTCCGTGCAACCTTATATTGTTGAGTTATGAATGTTCTGCTAGTATGCGGCATCTGATATGGAGGATTGATGTGGGAAAGATTCTTTATTACGATTGCTTTGCCGGAATCAGCGGCGATATGCATCTCGGGGCCATGATCGATCTCGGCGTTGATCCCGCTTTTTTGTCTGCCGAGCTTGCCAAGCTCGCTTTGGAGAGCTATGAACTGAAGATTAACCGGGATCAGCGGCGCACCATTTGGGGCACAAGGGTTGACGTGAATCCGGTGCCTGGGGAATTTGCAGCGGAGAAGGATCATATTCAGCACACGGCCTTCAAGGATATCGTGAGGCTTATTGAAAAAAGCCCGCTTTCCGACAAGGTGAAAAAACACAGCCTCGGTATTTTTCAAATCATTGCTGAAGCGGAAGCCAAAATTCACAATCACGCGGTCGATGAGGTTCGTTTTCATGAGGTGGGGGCGGTCGATTCTATTGTGGACATCGTCGGTGCAGCGATCTGTCTGGAATATTTCAATGTCGATCGGATTTTTTCGTCACCAGTGCAGGTCGGGGGCGGTTACGTCCAATGCGCCCACGGGACGCTTCCGGTGCCGGCGCCCGCAACGTCGGAGATCCTGAAGGGGATTCCCGTCCGTTCGGGCCTCGTTCCCTTTGAAACCACCACACCGACCGGAGCAGCGATCCTGGCAGCCACGGTGGATCAGTTTGTGGAAAACATGAGTTTTGTACCCCGGAAAATCGGTTACGGCATCGGACACCGCGATACGGAAGTGCCCAATGTGCTCAGGCTGTTCCTCGGGGAAAGGGAAAGCGATGGGGACGAGCGGGATGTTGAGGTGAACGAAGCCTGTCTGATGGAGTGCAATATCGATGATATGAACCCGGAGATGTACGCAGGCGTCATGGAGAGTCTTTTTGAAAAGGGGGCATTGGATGTCTTCCTCACACCGATCATCATGAAAAAATCGCGACCCGCGGTCAAGATCAGCGTGATCTGCGACGACCGCTTTCGGCAGGAACTGGAAGACGTGCTCTGGCGACAGACCACCACCTTCGGTCTCAGGGTAAATCGGATCGTGAAGCGGATGCTGCGCCGGGACAGCTCGACTGTGCAAACCGCATACGGGCCGGTTTCCATGAAAAACGCCTACCTGCGGGGCGAAAGGATCAAGTGGAAGCCGGAATATGAAGACTGCAGGGGGTTGGCAAAGAAGCATGGCGTCCCCATCAAGACCATTTACGATAGTCTGGCGTCCGGAGACGACGTTCCCGAATCCAAGTCCTGAATCCGGTTACCAAGTCCTATGGAAAACATGGACGCGTTTTTGTTTCATAAATTAGCCGCTTTGCGGGATAACTTGAGGAAGTACGGCAGTCTGGCCGTAGCCTTTTCGGGCGGCGTGGACAGCGCATTTCTGCTCAAGGCAGCCCATGATGTGCTGGGCGAACGCGTCATGGCCGTCACGGCCCACTCACCGGCGTTCCCGGACAGAGAGTTGAGAGAAGCGGAAGCGTTTGCCCGCGCGCTTGGCGTCGGCCATATCGTCACCCGGACGGATGAATTCACCCTGAGCGATTACGTCGACAACTCGCCCGATCGCTGTTACTTCTGTAAACGGGAAATTTTTAACCAAATATCGGCGATCGCGGCGCAGCATGGTTTGCACTGTGTTGCCGACGGGTCGAATGTCGATGACCGGGGCGATTACCGCCCCGGGATGCGGGCTCTGCGGGAACTGGGCGTCGTCTGTCCGTTAAACGAAGCCGGTCTGGGGAAGCAGGACATCCGTCTGTTATCGAGGCAGATGGACTTACCCACCTGGGACAAACCCGCCCTGGCCTGTCTGTCTTCACGTATTCCCTATGGACAGAAGATTACCCGGGAAAAAATCGCGTCGATCGAAAAGGCCGAAACGTTTCTGCAGGATATGGGATTCCGGCAGGTGCGGGTTCGACATCATGGTGATATCGCGCGCATTGAGGTATCGGAAGCGGAGAGGCAACGGTTTTTTGATCCCGGCGTGATGGACAGGACCGTCGCTGTGTTAAATCAATATGGATTCTCGTATGTTACCCTTGATCTCCGGGGATACCGCACAGGCAGCCTGAACGAGGTCATCAAGGCCTCGGGAGCGAACCCCGAAAAGCCTTAATTTGCCACGGGGAGATTTCCAGAGGATTGAACGATGATTCACCATGAAATGAAACAATTGTTTGAGCAAATCCGTGACGGCCGGATCGATGTGGATACGGCCTTGTCTGAATTGAGGGACATGTATTACCTGGACGTCGGGTGCGCCAAGGTGGACACACTCCGGGAGGCCCGCGTGGGTTATCCCGAAGTCATCTTCTGTCCCGGAAAAACAACGGAACAGGTGATGGCGATCTTTCAGGCGATGCTGGAACGACATGCCAATATTCTCGCCACAAGAGCGAGTGACGAGTTGTATGGCGAAATCAGCAAAGTCTTTCCGGCGGCGGAATATCACCCGCTGGCCAGAGCCATTACCGTTCGCCGTGAAAATGTATCCATGTCAGAGAGTTACATTGCCATTGTAACGGCCGGCACGGCCGATCTGCCTGTGGCGGAAGAGGCCGCGGTGACGGCGGAACTGTTCGGCAATCGCGTCGAACGCATCGTCGACGTCGGGGTTGCCGGCATCCACCGGCTGTTTCATAATCTGGAACAAATCAGGGGGGCAAAGGTCATTATCGCCGTGGCAGGCATGGAGGGGGCCCTGCCAAGCATCATCGGCGGTCTGGTCGATAAACCCGTCATCGCCGTGCCGACCAGTGTCGGTTATGGGGCAAGTTTTGAGGGGCTTTCCGCGCTGCTGACGATGCTCAACAGTTGCGCCGCCGGGGTCTGTGTGGTGAATATTGATAACGGCTTTGGCGCGGGCTATATGGCGAGCATGATCAACCGGTTAAAATGATGCAAACACGGTTGCCTGGTTGGCGCAGATTATGAAAGCAAACATCAGTAAACGCACTTTTCATTGATGTGAAAATACAGTAAAGAGAAAAACAAAGCGGGATTGATCAACCAACAAAATTGCGGAGGGGCCATATGAGATCGTATGTCGTTTTTTCGTCCATGGGACCGGACCGTCCGGGTCTGGCCAGGGAAATCGCGGAGTTTTTCACCGCCCGGGGCATCAATATTGAACGGTCCCGTGGTTGTGTGCTGGGCAACGAGTTCGGGATGATCATTCTGACATCGGGAAAAACCGACGATATCGAAGGGCTCATCAACGACCTGGACACCCTCCGGGAGAAAACGGGCCTCGATATCCACGTGCGGAAAACCAAAGCGCCCAGTCACCGGGACGTTCTTCCATCCATTCCCTACAAGCTCACCGCCACGTCGATCGATCATCCCGGCATCATCCACCAGATCTGCAAGGCCCTGCAGCAGCGCGGCATCAATATCGACGATATTTCGACCAACGTGGACCACAATCCCCTCACGGGAGCCAACGTCTTTCAGATGGTCTGCTATTTCTCTCTTCCGCCGGCGGTGAAAATTATCGACCTCAAGAACACCTTTAACCGGATCAGCGACGAATACAACATCGACATCCGTTTCGAGGCGGTGATCTGCTAATAACGATATGAAGAAAAAACCGACACCACAAACAGCCGGCCGCATCCGGCCGATCCTGGAAGTTGCCGAGTCCGTCGGTCTGACCGACGAAGACCTGGAACTGTA
>CAZBQX010000054.1:0-13625 GCA_964494155.1 uncultured Syntrophales bacterium | reverse complement strand
ATTAACTTGCGACAGGGTGTTTCTCTAAGCTGAAACAAATTTTTAGGAAACCATCAGCAACGGATAATTCTCGCGTTTCAGCATCGACGCAGCTGTGCTTCCCATCGATCCGTTTGGGGGGCATTGCTTACCAATAGTTCCCATGATGAGCAATTCCACGGATCCCTCCTGCATGAACCGGTGCAGGGCTTTCTCCACCGGACCGGGAAGAATGATCGTGGCGCTGTTGATCGTCAGGGTATCCAGAAAAGCTTCCACCTCATCCATCCAGCGGACACCCTGTTCCTGATTTTCAACGACCATCAGTACGGAGAGCGGCCAAACCGCTTTTTCCGACAGCCAAACGGCGAGATCAAGAGCCCGTTTTGCATTATCGCTTCCGTCATACGCCAGGGCGATGCTCTCAATATCGATATAGTGATCCGGGCAGCAGAGGAGCGGTCGCGACGGGGTGAAATGAATATCTTCCAATTTTAAATCCGGCAAGTAAAACCGCTGACCAAAAGGAAAAACAAGCAAATCAGCCGATTCAGCATCATTGAGGACGGTTTTCCAGGAATCAGGGCGAACCTGCGTTTCGCATGCGACACCGCATGCGTTACAAGCCCTGATGAAATCAGAAAAAAGTGTAAGGTCGGATGTTTTCACTGTCAAGGCGCTTTTACCCAGGGAAGCATGGACGCCCACAAGGGACGCCTCCAGTTTATTCGCAAAATAGCGGGCGTAACGGTGCATGACGCCGTCTGTGGCCTTTCCCGTCACGGGAGTATATATCTTATGGATTTCCATAGGGATATTTAAAAGGCGGGTGTATCAGTCTTCTTTTCCAAATTTGGCCAGTTTGGTCAGGAGATCGTCAATGCTCTGCTTTTTGTCTCTGAGTTCTTCCACGTCTTCCGCTTCGGGCAGGTCGTCATTGCATTCTTTTTTGGACAAAATGTTTCCTTCCGGATCGAAAGCGAGGAATTTTCCCACCAGTTTGCCGTTCCGGTAAGTGGCGCGCTCCTTGATCTTCCCATCCTGAAAGTAGGCTTCGTATAAACCGTCCCGTTTATCCGCTTTGAAAGAACCTTTTTCCTTGATCTGGCCGTTGCGGTAATAGGACACGTAATCGCCGTGGAATTTCCCCGCCTCGAAGTTTTCACTGTCCTTGATTTGCCCGTTTCGGTAATAGAGCAGATAGGGGCCCTCCAGCTTGCCGTGCTTGTAGTATTCTATTTCCCGGACCTGACCCGTTTCGTAGAAGCAGGTGTATTCACCATCCAGTTTGTCCTTCCGAAAGGCCCCCTTTTCCCGAATCTGCCCGTCCCGGTAATAAGAAACCGCCTCGCCCTCCTTGAGACCTTTTTTAAAAAAAATGCTCACCAGGATCTGGCCGTTGCCGTAATAAGAATGGTATTCGCCCTCCGGCTTGCCGTTCAGGGTATTGATCTTTTCACGGACCCGGCCCCGGTCGTCGTGATAAATTTCTTCTTTCAGGTTATGTTTGGTTGCGGCCATATGGATACGTTTCTTTTCATGAAAGGGTCCCTTTTATTCTTCGATTCAGGTCTTCTTATCTTCCGATTGCGAGAGATTGTCAATTTTTTAAAAAATACCAGAAATCAAAGCAGCTTACACAATCACACCAATTCATTTCATCGGCTTGACCGAACCGGAGGCTTTCTCCGGCTGATCGAATCGTTTTTCATCGCCCAAGATTAAAACGATTGCCTGTTCGGGCCGGAGATACTTACCTGCCAAGGATTGGATGTCCCCGGAATTGACCTTCTGAATTTTCTGCCGGTAGTTTTGAAGAAAAGCCTCAGGTAACCCCTCATATTCAATCATCATCTGCTGATAGGCAATTTGATCCGCGCTGACAAAGGAGAAGAGAAAGTTGTTCGTAATCGATTTTTTAGCCCAGTTGATTTCCTCGGGTTTAAGTGGGGTCCTGCCCACGTCTGTAACAATCGACTTCAGGGCATCGAGAACCTTTATCGTTGAATCCGTTTTGGTCATGCCGTAGGTCGAAAGCACACCGTAATCCCCTTTTGCTTTATAGAAGCTGCCGGCACTGTAAGCAAGACCTTGGTTATTACGAATGTCCTGAAAAATGCGGGACCGGAATCCACCGCTTCCCAGCACAAAATCCAGAACGGAAAAGGCATGATAATCAGGCGAGCTTTTGGCAGGGGCGGCAAACCCCATGAGAACAATCGATTGAGGTATTTCCTTGCGAACGACGATTATCCGACCGTTGCTCCGGATGACCGGGGCCGGTAAATGCCCAACGTTTTGGCTGCGGGGAGAAGCCAGAAAGTATTTCGACAGCAGGGCGACGATCTCTTCCCGGTTGACATCCCCGGTGATAGAAATCATCATGTTTTCAGGGTAGAAGTATTTCTGATGAAACCCGGCCAGATCGGATACCTGAAGCTTGCTGACAGAAGCGATTGTCTTCTGGTTGCCCCGTGGATTGCCTTGATAAAGGTGTTTGCGAAATTCACGAAAGGCATATTCCTGAGGATCATCTTCAATGCGACGCATGCCTTCCAAAGCCAGTTCTTTCTCGATGCGGACTTTCTCAGGGTCGAATCGCGGTGTCATCAGGATCTGAGAAAAGAGATCAACCGCGGGTTCCAGGCTTTCTTTCAGCGCACTCAGGGTGAATTGCGCCGCTTCCAGATCGACGCCCGTGCCGATGTTGACGGCGAGACGATCGAGCCGGTCATCGAGTTCATCGCCGGTCAAGACAGCGGTTCCGGCTGTTCGCATGGCCCGGCAGGACAGTTCCGCCAGCCCCGGTTGCCCCGGCGGATCGTAGGCCGATCCGGTCCGAATCACAGCAGACATCCGTATGAGAGGCAGTTCATGATCCTCCAGCAGAAAAACGGTGATTCCATTGTTCAGGGTGATACGCTGAGCTTTGGGAATCTCGTACTGTAAAATCGGATAGAGGATGGATTGCGGAGAAGCAAATTGATGCGGCGCCGTTGCTCTTGACGTTTTGCCGGGGAACATGGTTTTTGCCTGATCTTTTCCCGGTGCGTCCTCTTTCTTGGGAAGGGGTATCGCCTTGGTTGAGGCCGGTTGAGTCTTGGCTGCCGTGGAAGCGTTGCGGTTTGCGACCTGCGCTTGGGTAACCCTGGATGGTTGTAGAACCGCTTTCGCGGTCGGCACCGGCCCCGTATTCTGTTTTTCAGCCCAGACGAACCCGGCATGCAGACCGATGAGTGCCAAGAACAGCAAACCAAGGATTATCCGGTTATGAGATACCATTTGCTTGCATAAGTTTTTTATCATCTTTTTTCTCAATGTGATTATTTGGTGGTCGATGCCCCGGAGAAATCATCGCTTTTTCCGAATCAACGTTGCCACGGTTCTGTTTTGGGCGGTCAGATATTTTCGTGCCGCCTGTCGGATGTCGTCCGCCGTTATCCGGGCCAGATTGTCAAGATAAGTGGTCAGGTAACGGTAGTCTCCGGTCATGGCCTCGAAATAAGAAAGCTTTCCCGCCAGGCCCTCGTTGGAGTCAAGGCCCCGGATATAATCGGCGCGCAGTTGATTCCTTGTTTTTTCCAATTCATCCGGAGAAACCGGTTCCTCTTTGAGACGTTCGATTTCGTCGTAGATGAGTCGTTCCAGTTCATCGGAGCCATACGGCGCTCGAGGTGCGGCAAAAATGGTGAAAAGATTCGGGAAACGACTCCCGGGCACACCATTGCTGACGTCAATACTTTCCGCAACACCCTTTTGCTGCACCAGACTCCGATAGAGTCTGGACGATCGTCCACGGCTCAGGATGGATTCCACCATGTCCAAGATGTAGTCGTCCCGGTCGGGCATGTTCGGCTTGTGATAACCGATAATCAATTGGGGGTTCGCATCCCAGATAACCGTTGTCCTTCTTTCACCGGCCTGCGGCGGTTCTTCGGTGACTGTCGGGGGCGGCAGAGGTTGCGAGGGGATGGAACCGAAATATTTTTTAATCAGTTTCAGGGTCGCGGCGGTGTTGACATCGCCGACGATGGTTATGACCGTGTTGTTGGGTGCATGAAAACGGCGACAAAAATCGGTCATGGCATTCTCGGACAGATAAGCCATGTCCGACGGCCAGCCCAAAATGGGGCGTCCGTACGGATGGGCTTGAAAGGCCGTTGATATGAATTCCTCGTAGAGCTTGCCCCCCGGATCCGATTCAACACGCTGCCGTCTCTCTTCCATGATCACCTGTCTTTCCACGTAGAAGTCACGGAAGACGGGATTGACCATGCGGTCGGCTTCGATGCGCGCCCACAGTTCGATTTTATTCGAAGGCAGGCTGACATGGTAAGTCGTGAGATCCTGTGAAGTGTTCGCATTAAATTGATCTGCGCCGTTTTCCGTGTAGAGGCGATCGATCTCATTGGGAATGTACAGCGCCCGGTGCTCTTTTTGCAGCGCTTCGAGTCGGCTTTGGGCGTCGGCAATTTTTTTCAGGTCGGCCTTGGCGCCCTTACGGCGTTCGAGGTCGATGGCCTTGCCGAGTTCGCTGATTTTTCGGAGAACAGGTTGCTCCTTTTTGAAGTCCGTCGTTCCGATGGTTGTGGTTCCCTTGAACATCATGTGTTCAAGAAAATGGGCCAACCCCGTTTCACCGAGTTTTTCATCGACGGCGCCTACACGATGACGGATATAAAGTGAAGCCGTGGGGCTGATATGCCGCTCCAGAATCAGAACCGTCAGTCCGTTGCTCAAAACCGTCTTATGGACACGATTTTCCAGATCCGTCGCCGACAGCAGGGGGGACGGTACAAGTGAAAGCAGCAGGATCAGCAGAGCCCCGATCAGGGGATATTTGCAGGGTGTTTTCATCATGTTGGTCAGCCTTTCCACCTGTCCTGCCTGGTCAGCATCTTCAGGGAACGGTACATGTCGTAATCCAGTTTTTCGTTCCGGCAGGGCAGCAGTGTATTGTTATGATAAAGCGGTTCCTCCGAAAGCGGAAACGGCGAAACGGCTACGGCCTCGCTCCACAGTGCTGTGCCCGGAATGGGAGAGTATTCGGCAATGACCGGCCGACCGCCGCAGGCAAAAACGTAATCGATGCTGCGGCGAACTTCTTCCGCGTCCTGGTTCGGCAATCCACAGAGCAGATAAACACCGATGTCACGATCCCGATAACCGGCTTCCTTCAGATAGGCCAAGGCTGTTTCCAGTTCGCTGTTTTTAACTTTGCCTCCCGTTTCGCGTTGCCTTTCCCGGTCCGAGGTTTCAAAACCGAAGCGAATGGTCTGAAATCCCGCGCAATAAAGGAGCCGTGCAACATTCTCCGTTACTTCCCGCAGATGGAGACCGTTGGGACAATGAAAACGGCAGGGAAGCTTCCGCCGGATCAGTTCCTCCGCCATGGGGATGAACATCTCCGTCGGACGGATCAGGAGCGCGTCGTCATAAAAAGAGAAATTCACAATTCCGTACTGTTTATACCAGAACTCGATTTCTTCAACAACTCTATATGGGTCTCTTCGGACGAAGAAAGGATTTAAAATTCGGGAGGCGCAATAGGTGCAATCGAAGGGACATCCACGGGACGTGAGAATCGGAATTTGATCGTTGTGCGGCAGGAGATCGAAAGCCGGATAGGGATAGGTGTCATAGTCTTTAAGCGATGGAAGGAACGTCATCTCTGCGCCGAGGATATTGCGGCACAAAGAAGGAAGCGCCGACTCTCCGATCCCTTCAATCAGAATATCGGCCCCGGAGAAGGCGGCGTGATCGCGGCAGAGCGTGACGTAATGGCCGCCCAGTACAACGGGGATTCCGGGAAAGACGTCTTTGACCTGTCGAATCGCTTCAAAGGCGCCAGGGTACCAGTAAGTCATCATTGATCCTATCAAAACGAGGTCAGGCGGCGGCAAGCCGCGCAGCATCTCCCGAAACGTCGGGATGGAGATACCGTAGCGGCTGAATTTGCGGGGAAAGGATGAGAAGAATTCCGGTTTGGGAATATGTGTCTTGGGAAACTCGCCGGTTCCCAATGCGGTTCTTTTAAGAGCGCCGATCGGGGAACTGGTCTTTGAAGGATCATGCCAAGGGTTCAGACAGTCGATGACGGTAACCTGGAAACCATTTTTGCGAAGGATCGCCGCCAGGGTCAAAAGCCCGAGCGGCTTGATCCAGAAATCATAGGCGGCAAAATCGTAAATCCAGGGATTGATCAGGAGAATGCTTTTCGGCTTCATGGCGCCTGTTTTGTCGATCACGATGCTTGTATGGAAGCCATGTTCGCCATAAGCAGATCTGCATCGGCGAAAACAAACCGGTGCATGAGCACAGGCATATAAACGGCTTCGGATAGGGAACGGAAAGTAGCATCCAGCGGATCAGTTTTCCCGAAGCACAAACGATAGTAAGGATCGTCTTCTTCCCCGCGGTTGAAGTCCGTAGCCTGCCAGACCTTGCGCGCCGAAGACAGCGCTTCAGCGGGCGACTTGCCCGATGCAATGGCGGATGCATACTGCAGCGACGTCTGAGGGAAAAACGGCAGCGGTCGTGTTAAACCGTCTCTGTACACATTGAGTAAGTGCATCAGAATCGTTTTCCCATCCTGAGGTGCCTGAAAAAGAACCCAATCCTTTTGCCCTGCCAGACAGTTGAACCAAGGATGTTCCGGGAAGCATGAAGAAAGACAAAGGTGCATCAGCCAGGCGTTCAGATAATCCTTCCCCTTCAGGTCGGCATAGCGATAGACGAAAAAGCCTCGCGGAGAGGGCAACATGATCCGGCCGGTCAGTCGGACATCGCAAAGGGTCAAATCGATGTTGAATGCCTCCCGGTTGGCTTCAGGTGAAAGACTGTCGATTTGTGCGGCATAACGATTGATTTCCGCCGCCAGAGTTTCGTAATCGTATTGCCCCACCGCGCCAAGCGGCAGTTTTCCCGCTTCCGTCAGCAAGTGATATTCCTGATCGGGAATCGCTGCGTTCAGCCGTTTATCAAGCATGGTTTGGGCGATGTCGTAGCGAGACAGTCCCGAAAGCCTGAAGGCTTCCACGTCATCGGGCCTTTCCTCTTGCGGCCTGAGCTGAATGCCCAGGCACTGTTCGATGAAAAAGCGGGCAGGATGACGAAAAAAACGCAGCAATTCGGTTGTGGCGACGTTTGGGAAAAGTCTGCTTTCCACAGGCAGCGGAGAGATGACAAATACCCGGGGGGGATCCGGGTACGCTGTTAGGGACCGGGCAGCCCGGCAATTTTCACCACTGTAGCTGAAGCGTCGTGGGTCACCTGAAAAATAAACCGGTGAAAACGGCTGAAGCGGGTGGAAGGTAAGCAGGTGTTTTCTGATCTGTGCCGGTGAGGATGGCGGCTCTTTGGTTTCACCGGATGCATCCGGCTTTCGGGTAAAGGACTGTTCCAGGTAGTCGAGCAGTTCTGAGACGACTACCGAGGGGGGGATGAGACTGTTGTCGCGTACACTCTGCCCCGTGTAGAGGAGAATCAACCGCTCCCGCGCCGAAAGAATCGTTTCAAGAAACAGATAGCGGTCGTCGTCCCGTTTGGAGCGATCGCCTCGCCTGCGATGACGCTCGATGAGGTCAAACCCGATTTTGGTCGATTCACGGGGGAACCGGTCATGGTTCATGCCCAGAAGGGCGATCACCTTGAAGGGGATACTGCGCATGGGGACCATGGCGCAAAAAGTTACACCGCCGGAAAGAAAACCACCGGAGAAACCCGCGACTTCCAGTTGCGCCGTAAGGTGTTCGCGTATGACAGTGAGTGGCAGGAGATCAACATAGCCGCTTGTTTCTGACGTATTGGAAAAATCGTTAATGGTCAAAATGAGATGCCGATGATAGAAAAGCGCATCATCCTCTTCGTCCATGCTCAGAAATTGTTCGCAGAGTTCGGTTAAAATTGTCTGCCATGTCTTCAGTGAATGTCTTCCCCGGAGGCGTTTACAAGATGAAAAAAGAAGTTCCATCAAATCGATGAAGCGGCCCAGCACCTCGGCTCTTTCCCCTTCAATGCCGTCGTAAGGAAGCCGGTTCTCAAACAGGCGGTCGACTTTTCCCGGCAGAGCATATCCAAGCAGCATACGGTCGATACCATGCCGCCAGGTATTATGGCTTGAGCATGGCAGGGCGAGGTCCAGGAGGCTCTGGTCATCAATTCCCCAGCGGATGCCGGTTTCATCCACCCAACGGCGAATCAGGGCCGTTTCCTCCTCCGAGAGATGAAAAGTGCGACGAATCATCGGGCTGTCCAGCAGCGTCATGACACGAGAAACCTCGAAGCGGCTTTCGCTCAGATCCAGTATTTCAAAAAAAGTGTCCGCCACGGGGTTGTTTCGCATGTGTCTGCGGTCGGCGATGCTGAAGGGGATGTAGGCCTCGGTGCCTTTTGGGGTATCCTCCCCCGGATGTTCGAAGACGGCTTCAATGAGGGGGGCGTAGGTGTCGATATCGGAAGTCATGACGAGGATATCGCGCGGTTTTAATTGTGGCTCATTTTCAAAAAGTGAAAGAAGACGATCGTGCAGGACTTCCACTTCCCGTAAGGGGCTATGGCACGCATGGCATTCAATCGAGCAGTCGTTTTCGGATAAAGGAAGCTGTTTTGCTTCGCCTTGGCTGCGGTCAATGAGATCCAGGATATCCGACTGAACCGTACGCAGCAGCGTGGTTTCTCCGGGACGGACGAAGAAATCTTGATGTTGTGCCGGCACATCCGCAAGCGCAAAGAGAAAATCCCGGCTGATTTTCCCCATGGAGGCCAGAAGGGGATTGCCCTTTTCCAGCCGCAGGTCCTCTTCCGCCAGAGAAATGTCCGTTTTTAATTGCAGGCACTTCATCCGATGTTCCCTTTCCCGTTCCGACAGAACTTCCGACCAGTACTCACGGCAGGGATTAAGCAGGAACAGATACACATCCATCCATGCTGAAAGCGCCAGCAGGACATCGAGAAAAAGGGGCGGCAGAGCCGAAACACCGATCAGGGAAATGCGTTCGGGAAGATTGGCGAGAGGGGGATCAGGATCTTGCATTGTTACCTTGAAAAGGTCATACAAAGCCAGAGGATGCACCGTCGGCGCATCCTGTAATAAGGCCTGCCAGAGCGCGGCTTGCCAGGTTTCATCCTCCGGATGGCGCCTATCGGATTCCCAATTGCGAATCATGTCCGGCCGGTAAGCCAGATATTGATCGAAAACCCGGGCAATTCGGCGGGATAGCTGATAACATTTCCGAGCGTATCCATCATCGTTGGGGCCGAGATAATGCCGGATGATTTCAAAACCGGCTTGACTGCTCATTTCCGGAAGTATTCTCATGATCTTCCAGGTCAGACAATCGGGATGGTAAACGTCTGCCGTGCCGGATGCGCCGGTTATGTCCTGCAGCAGGTCTAAAAGAAACGGCCGGGGGAATTGAAAGGACATGTTGGCGCAGACGCCATGATGGTCGGCGAGCTGCATGGAAAGCCATCTTTCCATGCCCCGGCTGTTGATCATGACGATTTCCGGGGACAGGGACAATTTCAGGGGGACGGATATCACGTCGGCCAGACGCGCCGCCAGAATTTCCATCATGTTGGATGTTGTTATATGAAGACCGGCCATGCACTCACCTGATAAATATCGGCATATGTATCATACCTTGTCTTGGAGTCCAAGGATTAGGGTGGTCGGCTGCTTAGGATAGAAAAAAATCTTTACAAACGGATCAGGAAAAGCAGAGAATATCATGATTGGGAGGCATGGTGCATGGATTGGTTATGGTTGCTGCTGGCGGGTGTTGTTATGCTGTGTGGTATCGGGGGATTTCTTTTCCTGATCAGAAAGGGGACGGCCGAAAGCAGCAGAATCCAATTCTATCTTGAATCTCTGGAAAGAAATCATGAGCGTTTGGACCGGCTGATTCGTGAAGAAATGTGCCGGATACGCGATGACGCCTCTACGCATGCTCAGCAGACAAGAAATGATGTTGCAGGGGAGTTGAAAAATTTCGGCGATGGGGTGCAAAAGGTGGTGGCCGATATGGTGCAGTTCCAGAAGAGTCACCTGGAGACATCCGCCAGCCAGATGAATCTCCTGACGAAAAACAGTGAAGAACGCATCGAAAGAATCCGGGAAACCGTCGATGTCAAGCTGAAGCAAATACAAGATGATAATGCGAAAAGCATCGAGCAGCTCCGCCTGACGGTGGATGAAAAATTACAGGGAACGCTGGAACGGCGGCTTGGTGAATCATTTCGCCAGGTATCGGAAAGATTGGAACAGGTTCACCGGGGTTTGGGAGACATGCGGAACCTTGCATCCGGTGTCGGGGACCTAAAAAAAATTTTTTCGAATGTAAAATCCCGGGGCATTTGGGGGGAGATCCATCTGGAAAACCTGCTGGCCGACATTCTCTCCCCCGGCCAGTATGAAAAAAATGTCCGGACAAAGGAGCGGAGCAACGAAATGGTTGAATTCGCGATCAAACTGCCCGGCGGCGGGGAAGGTGAAGAACCGGTCTGGTTGCCGGTCGATGCGAAATTTCCGGTGGAAGACTACCAGCGGCTGATCGACGCCCAGGAGAAGGGGGAGGCGGAGACAGCCTCCGAAGCAGCCCGCATGCTGGAAGGACGGTTAAAGAGCTGTGCCCGGGACATTCATGACAAATATTTAAATCCTCCCCAAACGACCGATTTTGGTGTCATGTACCTTCCGGTCGAAGGCCTCTATGCCGAAGCGGTAAAGCGACCTGATCTTGTCGGGGCCATTCAGCGGGAATATCGGGTGCTGGTCGCCGGGCCGTCAACCTTTGCCGCCCTGCTCAACAGCCTTCAGATTGGATTCCGGACCCTGGCCATTCAAAAGCGGACGAGCGAAGTCTGGCAGATTCTTTCCGCCGTCAAAACCGAATTCGGAAAATTTGGCGATATCCTCGAAGCAGTAAAAAAGAAGCTGGAACAGGCGACAAACAACATGGACGATGCCCTGAAAAAATCACGGGTCATTCAGCGCAAGCTCCGCAATGTTCAGGAAATCGATCAGCCGGCGGGGCCCGCCATTGAACTAAAAAAACTTGAGGAAAATACCGACGACTGATCGTGAAGAACATTTAATATGCAATGATTTTCAGAAACGTTATTATATTAAGCATGTAATAAGAACTACCGGCCGAGCAAAAACCGTGATGATTAATAGAACCCGGCAATTTTACAAAGACAAGCTGGCGCCGAATCAGATGCTTAAACGCTATCCATTACTTGAAGGTACGATATGGCGGAAGTGAAATCCGGAAACCGTCTCAGGTCAGGTCTTCTGGTTATGTTTTTCTTATTTTTTACCGGTGTGGGATCGGTATCAGCCCAGAGCGAATCTGCCGCCAAGAATCCTGCCGCTTCTCTCCGCGCCAAACATGTCTTATTGAAGGATCAGCTCGGTCACAATCCTTTCCAACGCCCGCTTTACATGGACTCAGGTGAAAAAGAAAACAGATTAAGGGGAGAAATTCACGCTGTTGTGGATTATCCCTTCGTGACTGCAGCCTCGGCCTTGAAAGACACCCCAGCCTGGTGCGACATTCTGAGCCTGCATCTCAATATCAAATATTGCCGGGTGCAAACCAATAACTTCCAGCAGACGCTTTTGCTCTACGTCGGCAGAAAATATGAGCAGCCCCTGGAAAAAGCCACACCGGTGGAATTTACATTCAGCACCGCCGAATCTTCTTCGGGATATCTCCAGGTGGTCCTGAACGCGCAACAAGGTCCCTTTGGCACCCAGGACTACAAGATTCAGCTCGAAGCCATTCCTGTGGAAAGGGAGCGGACGTTTATCAGCCTTTCCTATGCCTATGAAACAAGCCTGATGGCAAAACTTGCCATGCGATGTTATTTGAACACGCTTGGCAGCGACAAGGTCGGTTTTACCGTGGTCGGCAGTAAATCCGACGGACGACCGGTCTATGCCGGCGATATGCGCGGTGTTGTGGAGCGCAATACGATGCGCTATTACCTTGCGGTGGAAGCATATCTTTGCGCTTTGTCCGTCCCGGAAGACCAGAGACTTGACGCCCGTCTGCAAAACTGGTTTGCTGCAACCGAGCGTTACTCCCTCCAATTACACGAGATCGATCGGGCCGCATATTTGGCGATGAAACACAGGGAGCATCAGCGGCAGCTTGCCAGGCCTTAGTCATGGGGGATAAAGCGATTCCTGGGTTGGTGCATGACTGATGATAAGCCATGGAGATAAATGCATAAAATGGATAAAGAGCTGATCAGACAATACCGATTTTTGCTGAAAGACACGGTTCGCAAGGCCATCGATTTCTCCCGGACTGATCAATACCAGGGCATAGCGCCACCGCCAATAGAAAAACCCTATGCCAAAACCGCCCAAAGGATCGATCTTCCCCCTTTTACGGCGTTTCAGGAAATCGGCAAAACGGAACTCAAAACGGCCATCTTAAATCGCGAAAGTCACCGTTCCTATCGGCTTGAGACGCTGACGCTCCGGGAATTGGCTTTTCTCCTGTGGGCCACTCAAGGCGTCAAGGAGAAACTGGATGCGGGCCACGCCCTGCGCACGGTACCCTCTGCCGGCTGTCGCCACAGCTTGGAAACCTATCTGTGTGTTTTAAATATTGAATCGCTGGATCAGGGTATTTACCGCTATCTGCCCCTGGAACATCAACTGTTGCTTGAATTTACGGACGAACAATTGCGGGAAAAGATTTGTGAAGCGACGTTTGGTCAGCCCTATCCGGCTGAAGCAGCCGTCACGTTCATCTGGACGACGATTCCTTACAGGATGGAATGGCGCTATGGCCTTGCCTCGGCGAAGGTGATCGCCATCGAGGCCGGTCATGTCTGTCAGAACCTTTACCTCGCCTGTGAAGCCATCGGGGCCGGCGCCTGCGCTATGGCCGCCTACGACCAGGAAGCGATGGATGAATTGCTTAAAATCGATGGCGAGGAGGAATTCACGATCTATCTGGCATCCGTGGGCAGGAAAGAGTAAACATCGTTCTTTAAGGTCATGCTGTCCATTTCTGATGCAGCCATGCTGATCAGGTATGCAAATTTGATGAAAATGTGTTTTCCGTTATCTTTGTGTTCGAAAAGTGGAAAAGTTATCTACATCCGCTGAAGCTTGTCTGCCTGGAAGATCTTTTTTTATAGAAGAAGCTTGCTATCTGTGAGATCTGGGTTTATTTTATTTTTAAAAAGGACCGCGGAAAGGGTAATCATGTAACGAAATGAAACCAGTTCAGAAAGGAGGGTTACCATGTCAATTACGAAGGTCCTCATTGAGAGGAAAATAAAACCTGGGGCCGAAGCAGAGTTTAAAAAACTTATGCGGGAAGTACTCTCCGGCGTGGCGCATGCCCATGGATTTATTTCCGGTGAGACGATGCAGTCTATGGATGATCCAACCATTCATGTAACGATCAGTCAATGGCGAGACATATCCTGCTGGCATGACTGGATCAACAGCGCGGAGCGTAAGAAAAAGCAGGAAGAATTCGATAAGGTGTTGGCTCAGCCCATGAAAGTAATTGCACTACATTATGAGTAATTTCCGCGGCAGAGGTTCCTCTGCAAAAAAATGACTTTTCAAGGGCGGCAAAAGCCGCCCTTTTTTTATATGAATCTTACTTCCTGAA
>CAZBQX010000053.1:0-14052 GCA_964494155.1 uncultured Syntrophales bacterium | reverse complement strand
GCAGACCTTCAACTCTCCGGCCACACCCATAAAGGGCAGATTTTTCCCTTCGGGTTGCTGACGCGCCTTTTTTTCCCTTACCACAGTGGTCACTTTACCCTGCCCAATGGTTTTCAACTTTATGTCAGCCGCGGCACCGGTACTTGGGGACCACCCATGCGTTTTCTGGCCCCACCGGAGATCACCGTAATCGACCTGGTGACGGCGGAAGGGGCAAAACGCGAGTGAGCATAACCCCGTATCGCGATTCCGGAAAAATCGGACAACGGAGCAGGGGCAATTAACAGTCAGCAGGAGCAATCATGAAAAAGAACCTCTATCCGGGGGTGCTGTTAGGGCTTGTTATCGTATATCTGATTTATACCGGCGTCCGTCCCTATGACCGGCTGACCTGGCTGATGGAGGTTCTTCCCGTCATCCTCGCTGTGCCGATCCTCACCTTGACCTACCAGAGATATAAACTGACGGATCTCGTCTATTTCATGATCTTTATCCATGCCCTGATCCTCATGACGGGCGGCCAGTACACCTATGCGCGGGTTCCTCTGGGGTTCTGGCTGCAGGACTGGTTTGATCTGACCCGGAATCATTACGACCGGATCGGTCATCTCGCCCAGGGCTTTGTGCCGGCCATGGTCGCCCGGGAGATTCTTGTAAGGGGACAATTCTTCAACGGCCGGAAGATGCTGGCCTTGATCGTGGTCTGTATCTGTCTGGCCATCAGCGCCTTCTATGAACTGATCGAATGGTGGTCCGCCCTCATTATGGGCCAGGGCGCGGATGCCTTTCTCGGCACGCAGGGCGACCCCTGGGACACCCAGTGGGACATGTTCCTGGCCCTGGTCGGTGCGGTTACGGCGCTTATAACCCTTTCATCGTTTCATGACAGACAGATTGAAAAACTGGATAAGGGAAAATGATCAAACGGCATCGATAACCTCATAGACGTCAATCCGTCGTTCCACACCCTTTAACAACGTCAGTTCGACTTGCCGGGCGGAAACCAGATGGCGAATCTGCCGATAGGTTTCCTCACAGACCAAGATCTGGTCTCGCATGGCAAGGCTTTCCAGCCGTGCCGCAATAATGACCGGTGTGCCCAGAACCGTGTATTCCTTCTTCCGGGGTGAACCGAAGAAGCCCGCCTGCACCTCTCCAGTGGCAATCCCGATGCCGACTGCGATTTTCCGGCTTTCATCATGAAGATCATTGATGGCGGACAGGACAGCCCGAGCACGGAGAGCGGACAGGACAGCCCGTTCGGCGTCATTGCCATAGGAAACAGGGGCGCCGAAAACCCCCATGACGCTGTCTCCAATGTGCTTGTCGAGCATACCATTGCAGGAGCAGATCACATCATCCAGTGGGGCATAAAACGATTTGTTCATCATGTCGGTCAACTCTTCCGCAGGCAGGCTTTCCGTCAGGCTCGAAAATCCGCGAATATCGGCAAAGAGAATCGTGGCAGTGCGTCTCCCCGGGAGCAGATTTCCCCCCGATTGCTGCATCTGGGTGTACACCTGCTCGGAGACAAACTGCTTCAGCCGCTTTTTCAGGATGTATTCCCGGATCTTGGCCCGCAGTTCCACGTTGTCGAACGGTTTGGTCAGAAACCCATCGATGCCGGCATTGACCGACTCGATGGCGCTGTCCATGGTGGCGTAACCCGTCAGCATGATTCTTGTGATCTCCGGGTTGATTCGCCCGATTGCAATGAGGGTTTCCAGGCCGTCTATCCCGGGCATTTTGAAATCGGAGACGACCGCCTCAATATCCCGCGTCTCATCGTGCACAATATGCAATGCCTGATCGCCGTTTTCGGCCGTCAACACCTGCCAGTCATCATGCTCCAGTGCTCTTTTCAGTGAACGGCGCACCCCCTCTTCATCATCAACCACCAGAATGATCATATTTCCCTCCCGATCCGGGGCAGACGGATCGTAAAGGTCGATCCCCCGCCAACACAACTTTCCACGGTAATATCCCCGCCATGGCGCCTGATTAGTTCGTGCGACAGGTACAACCCCAGACCCGTTCCCTCCCCCACAGCCTTGGTGGTAAAGAACGGTTTAAAGATATCTTTCAGCACATCCTGCGGTATGCCCCGCCCCGTGTCGCTGCAGGCAATATTCAATTCTTGCCTTGCCTCATCATAGCCTGTGGCCAAGATGATCTGCCCCCCGCTTTCCGGCAGGGATTGAAAGGCATTCTTGATGATATTGACCATCACCTGCCCCAGAGACGAAAAATTACCCTCCACCTCCGCCGGAGAAGCGGCGTAGCGTTTTTCGATCACAACCGGGATAAACTTGCATGCATTATGAAGGACCCGCAGGGCGTCATCGATGACCTCATGGATGTTTACGGGCTCCCGATAACTGTCCGTCTGGCGGGAGAGGCCCAAAAGACTCCGAACGATGTCCCCCGCCCGCTTTAACTCTTTCAGTGAAAATTTCAGGTCCTCAATCAGATCATCCCGTTTCGCTTTGATCCCAAAGGGTGTTTCCACGGTTTCCACCGCGCTTTGGATCAGGCTGCAGGCACTGGCCAGGGGATTGTTCAGTTCGTGCGCCGTCCCGGCCACCAGTTGACCGATGGCAGCCAGACTTTCCGAACGAATCAGTTGTGCCTCGGTCCGCTCCTTCTCCTCGAGAGCCGCCTGCAAAGCGGCCGTACGTTCCGTGACGCGGTTTTCCAGGTCCCGGTTCAAATTTTCGAGCCGCTCAAAAAACAGGGCGTTTTCAAAAGCCGTGACGGCCTGGTTGGCCATGGTCATTAGAATTTCCAGGTCTTCATGCACCAGGAGTTCCCCGGACTGCTTTTCCCCCAGCAGGATGACGCCCAGAAGGCGGTCTTTCGCAATCAGGGGCACCGCCGCCACACAACCCAGGAGGTGCATCAGGGCCAGCGCCGCTGTTTTATCAGGCTTCTCTGGTAGCGTGCGCTCAAGAAACGAGCGGCTCACGGCGGCGGGAATGCCTTCCAGACAACGGCACAGACTATCCATGGCGTTCGAATTCACATCAGGAAGACATGGCAGTGCCGCTTCTCCGGGCCCAAAGAAACGCGTTTCTTCTTCAGAATCCAGTTTTATGATCAGGTAAATCGAGCGCAGCCGGATATGATACTGAATGGAATCCAGCAGCAGATCCCTAATGTCATCGCTTTTGCGCATCCGGTTGATCCGGCCGCTGATTTCCTTCAGGATTTCCCGGTAATCGTAACGGCCCATAAAGAAAACGCGGTCCAGCCATGCCTTGATCCATGTTTTTAGAGGATCAAAAAGCATCACAATCGTTATGGCCAGCACCAGGGCCAGCAAGGAATTGCGATAACCCGATGTCATGAGGAAATAACTCATAAAATAAATCAGGAACAGGTAGATGACCGTCAGAACTCCCGCCAGGACAAAGTAAGTTGTCCCACGGCGAATCAGGACCCCCATGTCCAGAAGATCGTATTTCAAAACACCGAAAGCCAATATGATGGCCGGAATGAAATTGAAGTTGCCCAGGGGATATACAGGGAACCCCATCACGGGGAAAACGTTGAAGCTGAGCAGGAGTGTTCCAAGCCCCAGACCACCGGTGACATATTTGATCCTGTTTTTCTGCTGGCTGTCAGCGGCTCGTTTTATTCCCCGCACCAGAATAAACAAACAATAAAGCACCGAAGCCACCGCCATAACCGCAAAAAGCATAAAGAGGGGGCCGCCGCGGGCGATCCGGCCGAATGCATATTCGTAGAACCCGTTGAAAAAAAGATTGGAAGACAGAAAACAGAGGAGGATTGAGGTGATGCCGTACGAAATCCATTCCAGAGCCCGGCGGTTGCGAATGCCTAGAAATGCATGAGTAAACTGGATATAGAGAGGCAAGGTGAAGATAAACGGGACATAGATCAGCCGGTAGATGAGCAGGGCCGTTTGGGAAGAGTCGATCAGGGAAACCAGGACGAAATTCCCGTTCAGCAGGGCGCCAAGCAGGCAAAGGCCGGCGAAAAAATAATTGGTCGGATTCTTCCGCCCCCTGACAAGGGAAATCAGGGCCAGGCTTGCCAGAATTAAAAATCCCAGCAAGGAAGAGACAAGGAAAAAGGATTTTACCCCCGACAGAAACATCTCACAATCCCCCGCTTTGTGACCGTTTCCGAAATGCCTTACTGCGGCATACCTTTACTTAGATCTTTGATATTAAAAAGCTAAAAAACAAAGACCGCTGCGGCCAATACCGTTGTATACACATTCTGTTTGACGATACTGGACTGCGTGATATTGCGCGTACCGACGATCTTGCCGCTGATCTTGAAGATCTCCTTTTTTTCATCCCAGCTTTCATCGATATTGAAATCAATGCCCAGTGTAGAGGCCAGCATGGCCGCCGCGAGATCCTCCGCGTAGTCCCCGGCCTGGCGTTCCGTTTGTCCGTAGGAATGGTGTTCGCTGATATAGCCGTAGGTCTTCTTGTCCGCCGGAATGGCGCAACCAACCGAAGCCGCCAGAAGCCGGCGGGGTTCGTTGCTGCAGCAGCGACTCATGACGCAATAAACAATGGAGCCGGGTTTGATTTCCTTCAAGCCGGCCGTTTTGGAAACAACCTTGCAACCGGGGGGCATAATGCTGGATACCTGCACCAGGTTGAACTTTTCAATCCCGGCATCACGCAGGGCCAGCTCGAATGAATGCAGTTCTTCTTTGTGGTTTCCAACACCCTTGGTGAAAAATATTTGCTTGGGCACGTAAACATTACCCATTTTATCCATTTCCTTGATTGCCGGTTCCCCGCAACCCTTTTCCGTCTTGGCCAGTTTTTTCATTGCATGCATATCCTATCGCTAAGTTATTTATGTCACGGAGAAACAAGGCTTAAGCCTTCGAAACTTCAACCATAATCCTGAGAAAACGATAACGCTGCTTAGCATAACCGAAAACGGATGTCTATATTTTTTCTGGTCCTTTTGCTCCCGGAAATGAGAAATGAAACTTCTCTTCTTTATCGTGGATTTCCTCGTTTTCATAGTATCTTAAACTGAATCGCCCATCCGTATAATCCAGATAAGATCGGTAATTCAGCCAATCTCCCAGGGTTACGAGTACTTTTTGATCCCCTGACACGGAGAACTCCCAGAGCATGGGTTGATGACTGTGCCCCAGGATGACCCCGTCATAACCTTTCCCGCACATATCGAGGGCAAAATGACACATTTTATCATTGAGACGTTTTCCTGTCTGCGCCCACATGGCTTTACTCGTGTCGGAACTGATCAAGGCAATCCGCCATAGCAACCGTGAGGGCAGTATCTTTTGCAGGGCATAGATAAACCGGCTCCGAAGAAATTTACGCAGGAGCAGATAGCGCCGGTTGGATTGATCCACCAGATCGCCATGGGCAACATAAAAACGCCGTCCGTCCAGATCAATCGAGGCGTCATCCCGATACACGGCAAACCCCAAACGATTGGCAAAATAATCCTCGAGGAAAAAATCATGATTCCCTTCAAAGAGGTGGATCTGGACACCCAAATCCTTTATTTCCTTAAGACATTGAATGATGCGGCCAAAGCCGGGGTAATAGCGGTCACCTTTACAGAACCAGAAATCAAAAAAATCTCCCATCAGATAAAGGGCGTCAACCGGTCGCTGAACGGCCACGTCTGTTGACGATATTTTGGTCTTTTCTTGATCCCGCTCATGGATCTCCTTTAAGAGATCTTGGCATAGCTTCAACAAAAAACGGTAGTTTTCGGCCGTGTCCTGACGGAGATGCGTATCGGAAAGAAAAATCGCTCTCATTTTCGAAAATGATCTCCTTCCCCATCCATCAACATGTAAAACTTAACCATTCCGGTTCCCTACCCGTGATAAAAAAGGGACAGCGACCTGTCCCTTTCCCAAGCATGCCCAGATGCAAATAAGATGCGTTCGACGTTATTACGCTCCGCCTTCCAAATCCTTGAGCCGGACCGCCTTGATAAAATGCTTCTCGAAGGTCGGTTCATTCAGGTAACCGACCTGAACTTCCCGGTTCCCATCCGGCGACGCATGAACGAATTTATTGTTGCCGATATAGATACCGACAACGCCTGCGGCACGATGATCATGAAAGAAAACCAGGTCCCCTTCCTGCAAATCCGTCCTGTCGACACGTTTTCCCAACCGTGACTGTTCCAGGGCCGTTCTGGGGAGTGCCACATCGAAGATTTCATAAATTTTCTGAACGAAACCGGATGAATCCAATCCCCGGATGGTATCCCCGCCGCTCCGGTATGGAGCCCCGATAAAACCCAAAGCGACCTTGACCAGCAGTTGCCGTTCCTTAAAGCTCCGCCATTTACCGAGAAACACGCCACTTTTACTCTGTTCGCGGCTGATCTCCTCCCATTCCTGGTCCGACAGGGGCGACAGATCTTCTTCCAGACTTCTGACATCCGGCGATGCCAGATCCGTCAAGGCATCGGGGCGCTGCGGTGCCGGTTCCGGTTTCTTGATTTCCGCCCGGGCAATCACCAGCTTGCGACCGACTTTCAGCGTCGATCCTTTAAGATGGTTCATCGCCTTCAGGTCGGCTATGGAAACGCCCTTGCGCTTAGAAATGCTCGACAGGGTGTCGCCCTTTTTGACTTTATAGTAGGAAACGGTGGTCTTCTTTTTCCCGGGCGGTGAAGCGACAACTTTTCGGTTTTTATGGCTTTTTTCTTTGGAATCGGGAATGACAAGGTTCTGCTTCAGATGCAGGGCACTGCTCTGCAGACGATTGGCCTTCTTTATGGATTCAACGGATACACCGTATTTCTTCGCTATCTTGACTAACGTATCGCCCTTTTTTACCCGATACTTCTGGGCGCAAAAGGCTTGCGACTGGATGCCAATAACCAGGAACAGGACCAGCAGCCCCATCCAAATGAAAGTCCGCCGATGCTTCATGAAGTCCCTCCTTTTGGATATTCGGAAGTTCTGCCATTCTGTCATGGGGTACACATCAGATGTGTTACGGGATGACAACTAAAAAAACCGATCTTTGTTTATAAAAAAAACCGGGGCCTGTCAAAACTTTTTTCGCGGAAAAACGCGCTTGAGTTGTCCGTCTTTTTTTGGTAGCGTGCGCCAAGTTGTGGATTGATCCACAACAAAATCACGTGAATATTAAACGAAAGCCTTTTGTTATTTATGTCCAGCCACTCTGAAAAAGACGAAACAGACGCTGTGCTCCGCGCCCGTGAAGTACTCCGGATTGAAGCGGAGAGTATCACACAGCTTATCCCCAAAATCGATCAGAACTTCACACGGGCCGTCGACCTCATCTATCGTTCCAAAGGCCGGGTGATCGTCACCGGTATCGGCAAGTCAGGCCTCATCGGTAAGAAAATCGTGGCCACCATGACCAGCACAGGCACGCCCGCCATTTTCCTGCATCCGGTCGAGGGGCTGCACGGAGATCTCGGTATCGTGACGAAAGAAGATGTCATGATCGCCATTTCCAACAGCGGGGAAACCAGCGAGCTCAACCTGATCATCGAAAGCATCCGGCGCATCGGTGTACCGCTTATCGCCTTTACGGGACGCGCCGACTCAACCCTTGGGCGTTCCAGCGATGTCGTCATTGACGTGGGCGTCGAACGGGAGGCTTGCCCTTTCAACCTTGCACCGACCTCCAGTTCCACCGCTTCGCTGGCCATGGGGGATGCCCTGGCGATTGCCCTGATTGACAAACGTAATTTCAACGAAAAGGACTTCTTCCGGTTCCACCCCGGCGGTAACCTGGGCGCCCGATTGCGGGCAAGAGTCCGCGACGTCATGATCCGGGGGGATGAAATCCCCTGTGTTTTAACGGGTACACCGGTACTCCAAGCTGTTGAGGTCATGGATAACAAGAACAAGGGTTTTGTCCTGATCGCGGACCCGGAAAACCGTCTGCAGGGCATTCTAACGGACGGCGATGTCCGTCGCCTTGTTCGTCATGGCAGAGAATTCGCCAACGAAAGCGTCGACCATTACATGAGCCCGAATCCTAAAACCGTGGCGGAAGACATCTCGGTGGCGGAAACCATCGAATTCATGCAGCGGCTTGAAATCACCGCTCTGGTTGTCATCGATGCGCAACGTACGATCCTCGGTTATGTCCACCTTCATGATATTTTGGGGCGGGGCGGAACATTGAAAATTTCCATTTCTTGAAAGTGTGTCGGTTATGAATGACGAAAAGATCAATCAATTGATCCAGGCGGTCCAGGACGCCCTGTCGGAGGAAATGCGGGGTAAGTATTCCGATCAGGTCATCCGCTGCTGGCTGGAACCAACCCGGATGGGCAAGATCGACCAACCGGACGGCTTCGCCTGTGTCACACGGGACTGTGGCGACCAGATGGAATTCTCCCTTATGGTGAAGGATGGTCGGATCACCGATGTGCGTTTTCAGACCGATGGCTGCATCAATGCCATCGCTGCGGGAAACTCCGGCGCCGAACTGGCCATGGGAAAAACCGTGAGCGAAGCCATGTTCATTACGGGACAGGACATCTTGAATGTATTGGGAGGCTTGCCTGAAGAAAGCCTGCACTGTGCCGAGCACACCGTGGAAACGCTCCGGCAGGCATTGCGTAACTATTTGGAATACAAAGATATGCCCTGGCGTTATGACCGTTAAGGTGTGCGTCTTTATCCTTGACGCCGCAGGGTTCTAATCTTTCAGCATCCTTTCAAGGGGTCTTCCTTCGTCGTTTCCGTCTTTTTTGCGTATCGGGGCATGTGATTGACTTGCTTTCTTCTTCAGGTGCCTCCTTTGCCATACCGCTCATGCCGGAAGCAGGCTTAATAGCTTAACAGGAGATTGAATAAACTTGGGTCGGACAGCGATTGTTGACATTGATAATACCCTCTGGGAATTCAGCGACGCATTTCATCGAGCGTTGCAGAAATTCAATCCCCATTTTCCCCCGCCGGTGTTGTGGACCCGTTATCAAATCTGGGAGGGTTACTGTTCGGAGGAAGATTTTATCTCCGCCATCAATTCAATTCATCATCAACAGGATAACGACGATTACCGGCCTTACCCGGAAGCCCAAAAATTCCTGTCTTCCCTTCAGGAAAGCGGGTTTCGCGTCATTCTGGCCAGTCACCGCGTGCCGACGACCAGAGAGCCGACCGAACGATGGCTTGCACGACATAGGCTTTTCTACGATGAGCTTCATCTCTCCCGGGACAAGACCGTGCTCTTTCCCAAAGCCGATGTCGTCGTAGACGATGCGCCACCGATTCTTGAAAAGGCGGTTCAATGCGGCCTGCTGGGCGCAGGCTTACGATTTCCCTGGAACGCGGCTTTCGCGGGCAACGGCTTCCATCTTTTCCCGAACTTGAACGACGTTCTGGACTACATTCTTAAATCCGTCTGATCAGAAAGGTATTTCAAGGAGGATTCGCAATATGCAGGAAAAAGCCTTTCAGGATTATTATGAGGACGCACACAGCATCTGCTTCGGCTGCGGCCGTCTGAACGCAATGGGCTTACAGATTAAGAGTTACTGGGACGGGGAGGAATCCGTTTGCCGTTTTTCGCCCCTGCCCCACCATACGGCGATGGCCGGTTATGTCTATGGCGGTATCCTTGCATCGGTCATCGACTGCCACGGAACCGGGACGGCGGCGGCCGCTGCCTATCGTGCCGCGGGCCGCGAGATGGGTACCGCGCCCCACTTGCGGTTTGTGACCGCGTCTCTCCATGTGGATTACCTGCACCCGACACCGATCGATACCACTCTGGAACTCCGCGGCAAGGTTAAAGAAATACGGGGCCGCCGGGTGGTGGTCGACATCACTTTAAGTGCGAAAGGTCAAACCTGCGTCACCGGACAGGTGGTTGCCGTCCGGATTCCGGAACACCTGCGCTAAGAATCGGCGATTTCTCCGGCACCGTTGCCAAGTCGAGGTGCATCCAACTCGGACAGCCGCAACGTTCAGTCAAACCCCATCCACTTGATTCGATCTGTCCGGCGGGGAGGCGTCCTGGGCGTTTCGTCCGGAATACCAACGGGAACGGCGCAAACCAGTTTCTTTCCTGCCAAACCGACGTATTCATTGATCTCCTTCTCCTTGAAAAGGATGCCGTCCGTCCAAACCGCTCCCAGACCGGCTTCATAAGCAGACATCAGCAGGATCTGCACCGCCGCTGCAGTACTCATGGGATCGCTTTCGCCCGTGGGACGCGTTCCCGCATACGCCAGAACAATGACCGGCGCCCCGCCATAGGTGGAAAAAAACTTCCTCACGCCTTCGATAAAATCGGGTTTCCCGGCAAACGCCTGCTCCAGCATAGGCTTCATCCCCTCGAACGCCTCGGCGAAAATCCTGAGAAGCCCCTCCTTCTGCTGCCCCTGCAGCACGACAAAATACCAGTCCTGGCGATTCATGGCGGAAACCGCCCACTGGGCGTTTTCCAGGAGTCGCTCCAGCTTCTCCTTCGGAATCGGATCCGGCTTAAACCGGCGGACACTTCTTCTGCCTTTAACAACGTCGCTGAATTCCATCTGCTGCTCCTTTCCTTATTCGGATATGAGTTTCCCCACCGCCCTCCGGAAGAGAATTCCGGCCACCCGGCGTCGATGCGCTGGAGACCCAACCTGATTACGAACCGGATGCGTGCCCCGGGTCAGGCAGGCCATCGCCTCTTCCACGACATGTTCACTGTATGGTTTTCCCTCCATAAGCGTCATACTCTCCCCGGCCAGCACTGGGGAAGACGCCAGCGCGTTCAGCACAATGCGGATATTCTTAAATCTCCCCGCTTCCAGGCCAAAGGCCAAGGCAACCCCAGCCAAGGGAAAGTCGATTGAGGCACGGCGACGGTATTTCAAGTAGGCAGAACGTAATGCTTCCCTCAGGGGCAGACGGATCGCCGTGATCAGTTCATTCGGCTCAATTGTTAACGGACTTACGCCGTCGTCCCGGTAGAGATCGGCCAATAATGTCCGGCGTTCCTTGATGCATGCCTCCTCCCAGCGGGCGACTGTAACGGTTGCATCCAGGGCGATCAACGCAGGGGGACAATCGGCGGAGAAGCAGGCATAGCAACGTTTGCTTCCCGGAACGGCAAAACATACGTCGCCGCCTGTTTTCAGGCAGCGGCCGAGAGAGACGCGCCAGAATTGGGATTGATTGTAGTATAAGCAGCGGGGCGCCAGGCAGAGATTTCCGCCGATGGTGGCCATATTTCGAAGATTCGGACTCGCCACGGACCGGGCGGCGTCCGCCAGGGCGGGAAAGTCGCGGTTGATCCGGCGGTTTTCCGCAATGTCTACCAGGGGAATCGCGGCACCGATGCACAGGTCATTGCCTTGTACATCGACACCCTGCAATTCTGACAACTTACTGATATCAATCAGAAATTTCACATCAAGCGTCCGCTGTTTGAGCAACACCAGAAGATCGGTTCCCCCGGCCACCGGTTTTGCGTCGGGGTTTTCTTTCAATAATCGCAGGGCCTCGGCAAGCGTCTCGGGCTTCAGCACGTCCAGTTCCGGGAGGATCATCGTCTTTCCTCCTTTTGGGCAAGCGCCGCCAGCACCTGCTCCGGCGTCAGAGGCAGATCATGGAACCAGCACCCGATGGCGTCATGTATTGCATTCACAATGGCCGGCAGGCTGGGATGAAGACTCCCCTCGCCGATTTCCTTGGCTCCGTAAGGACCCGCGGGATCGATGCTTTCAATCAGCGTGACCTCTATCTCTGGAACATCAAGGCAAGTGGGAAGCTTGTAATCCAGAAAATTCGGCCCGTTGTGGCGGCCTCCCGGCAGAAAACCATGGTGTTCCAGCACGGTTTCTCCGAAACCCATTGCGACGGCTCCTTCGGCCTGACCGGTTGCGGTCAAGGGATTAAGAGCAAAACCCAGATCATGGGCACAGTGGATTTTCAAAACCCGGACTTCACCGGTTTCCGTGTCCACTTCCACTTCGGCTGCCTGGGCGCCGAAAGAATAGGCCGGTGAGGGACCGACTCCGCCCATTTTATAGGATCCGGCCAACTCCGGCGGCCGATAACTGCCCAAGGCGCACAGGGCAACCCCGGAAGCCTCTGCCAGAACAGACGCCTCTGCGAACGTCATCAGGGGCTCCGGCTTGCCGTTTTCAAACAGGAAACCGCCTCGAAGCATCAGATCTTCATGATTTCGTTCCAGTTTTTTCGCGCAGGCGCCGAGCAGGCGATCCCGGATCTCCCGGGCGGCCTGGCAGCAGGCATTGCCTGCCATGAAGGTCACCCGGCTTGAATAGGAACCGAGGTCAACCGGTGTGGTTTCCGTATCGGCGGATACAACGCGAACCGACTGCTCAGGAATGCCGAGAGTTTCTGCGGTTATCATCATCAACAGTGTATCCGAACCCTGACCGATATCGGAGGCGCCGGAATAAACGGTCACCCCGCCGTCACGATCCACGCGAATCTGCACCTGAGAATGAGGCATGGGGTTTGCGTAGATGGGATAGGCCGCACCCGACACATAGAATCCTCCGGCAAGTCCGACGCCTTTCCCGTAGGGAAGTTTACCGCGTCTGTTTTTCCAATCCACTGTTTCCGCAACCCGGTCCAGACATGCTTTGAAAGCGCACGACGTAATGCGCAGTTCATTCACCGTAATCGTATCCGGGTCAATGGCGTTGCAGCGACGGATTTCCAGGGAGTCAATACCCAAATCGGCGGCGATGCGGTCCAGATGGACTTCAAAGGCGAAACGGGGCTGCACGCCGCCATGCCCGCGCTGAGCGCCGCAGGGCGGTTTATTGGTAAAAACCCGGGTGCTGTCAAAGGCGTAAACCGGAACCCGATAGGGCGCTGTCAATAACTGACCCGAATAGATCATCGTCACAACACCATAGGATCCGTAGGCGCCTCCGTCCAGCAAGCTGCTAAATTGGACGGCTGTGATGGTTCCGTCCTTTTTAACACCCGTTTTTAATGTCATTTCCATGGGATGACGGCCCCGATGGGTGAGAAAAACCTCCTCCCGGCTGTGGGTAATCCGAACAGGCTGCCCCGATTTGACGGCCAAAAGTGACGCGGCGAATTCCAGCGGCAGGGGTTCGCCCTTCCCGCCGAAGCCGCCGCCCAGGGCGGGTTTGATCACACGGACTTTTTCCATGGCAATACCGAGGACTTTGGACAAGGAGCGATGAACATAATGGGGTACCTGTGTTGAACTCCAGAGGGTAAGCTTGCCGTCGTGATACTGCGCCAGTGCACTATGGGGCTCAAGGAAAGCATGGCTGGAGGCGTCCTTGAAAAAGCGGTCCTCCCGGATATAATCCGCAGCAGCGAATCCCTTATCAAGATCACCGAAAACAAGGTGAACCCGCCGTTCAATATTGGCCTCAGCGGCCCGTTCGTGAATTTTCACATCTTCCCGGACGAGGGCTTCATGGGGATCAAGAATGGCCGGCAGAACTTCGTAACGGACATCAATGAGTTCAAGCGCCCGCAGAGCCGTCGCCTCATCGATGGCGGCCACAGCGGCGACCTCGTCGCCGACAAACCTCACCTTCTCCACCGCCAGGGGGTATTCGTCCTGGGAAACAGGCAGAATGCCATATTTGACCGGAGCATCCGCCCCGGTTACCACAGCCTTTACGCCAGGCAGGGCTTCCGCCTTGCGTGTATCGATGGAAAGAATCCGGGCATGGGCGTGGGGCGAACGGAGAATCTTTCCCACAAGACACCGGTGCGCCGGAATATCCGCCGTGAACTGTGCCGTCCCGGTCACCTTGGCCAAACTATCGGTCCTGGGCATACCACGCCCGATACAATGGTAAGCATTATCCTTGGGCATCGGTTTCCTCCATCCGTTTTGCCGCCGCCCGTTCCACCGCTTCCACGATTTTTTTGTACCCGGTGCAGCGGCAGAGATTTCCCGCCAAGGCCTCTTTGATCTCCTCACGACGGGGATGCGGATTCCGATCCAGCAACGCTTTGGCTGTCAAAACCATACCCGGTGTGCAGAAGCCACACTGGATGGCGCCGGCTTCCTGAAAAGCCGTCTGGATGGGATGCAGGTTACCTCCCTCTGCAAG
>CAZBQX010000052.1:0-14774 GCA_964494155.1 uncultured Syntrophales bacterium | reverse complement strand
GCGCCTGTGAGGGCGTCGACGTGCTGATCCACGAATGCTTCCCGCCGGCGGCGGCGCTTGCGGCCGCGTCGGGACTTTCCATCGAGCGGGCGACAATCGCCCTCAATGCCGCCCATACTTCACCACGGGCCGCCGGTAAAGTGTTCAATCTCGCGAAGCCGCGTCTGGCCGGTCTCTGGCACACGCTTTTATCTCCCCAGGTGGTCGCCATGATCTTCGCAGAGCTTGGTGAGGTGTATAACGGCCCTGTCCTCCAGACCCAGGACCTGACGGTCATCAACATCACCAGGGAAGCCGTGGTCTCTCGCCAGGCCAAGGTGTCCGACCAGTTGCCGCCGATCCCTGGCAAGCAGCTCACGGTCTTTACACCCTTCGAGGTACCGCCTCCCGCATGGTGGGCGGAGGCGCTCATCCCTCCGGACTGAGTTTCAGGCGTTTATGGAGGCTGCTCCGGGCTGACGCCATCCGGCTAAGCTAATTAAAGAAGGGAGAAGACTTTGATAAATCAATGCAAGATGACCATCGTAATTCCTGAAGGGATGGCCGTGATTCCAACGGTTGATCCGACTAATATTTCAAAAGTGCCGAGCATGACAAAGCAATGATCAGCGCTTTAACAAAACTGGGAGATTGAAATGATGAAAACAAAAAATGAGAAAAAAGGCATAAGACGAAATCTTGTGTTGCTCAGCTTCGCTTTATTTTTTGTGGTGTCGCTTGTCGTGGAACGGCCATTCGCACATGCGGAGGAAAACGCTGCCATGTCATTCCTCAAGGCCATGACGGACTATGTCGGCAGTCAGAAAACCATCGAGCTTTCATTTGACAGCGATATCGAGATCATTACACCGCAACTGGAAAAAATTCAGTTCACCAACTCCGGTGAGGTCCTGCTCAACCGCCCGGATAAGCTGCGCGCTCACCGGGTGGGCGGTTATGCCGATGTAGAGCTGTTCTTCGATGGAAAGACCGTCAGTGTATACGGGAAACACATCAACGGCTTTGCGCAGTTCGATGCTCCAGGAACGGTGGATCAACTGATAGAAGCCCTGAGGGAAGGTCATGGTGTTGCTTTGCCCGGTGCCGATCTTCTCCTGACGAATGCTTACGAAGCGCTCGCGGCGGGAATCATGGAATCCAAGTATATAGGGCGGGGTGTCATTGACGGCCGGGAATGCGAGCACCTTGCGTTTCGCAACTTCGACACGGACTGGCAGCTCTGGCTGGAGGTGGGCAAGACACCCATTCCGCGCAAACTGGTTATTACCAGCAAGACATTGAACAACGCACCGCAATACACGCTCCGCATCAAGAGCTGGAAAACAGGCGTCACGCCGAAAGGGGAGGCCTTCGCATTTACCCCGCCGGCAGACGCGAAGAAACTTAGCCCCGATGCGCTCATCGGACTCGATGAATTGCCGCAGAGTGAATTGAAAGGAGAAAAACCATGAGACATGTCATAGGGAGATGCATATTCATCATTGGCTTGGTGTTTGTGGGTCTGACCTGGAGTGTCGAAATCGGGCCGATTTCGCATTCTGGTCTGGTAGCCGTTGCCGAAGCGGTCGTTGGTAGACCGGCGACGCCGGTCAGTTATGCCGGTGTGGCCCGACGTACCACCGTCAGGGCGGTCACTCCGGGTGTGGGTGCGCCGGGAGTCGGTGTTGCCCCCGGCGTGGGAGTCGGCGCGCCGGGCCCTGGAGTGGCGCCGGGCCCGGGCGTAGCGCCTGCGAACTTGGGCGGGCCCGTGAACAGGGTCGGCGTGCGCTGAATGGCGCTGATGCCAAGTTTGCGATGGCAACTGAAACGCACTCCTTCCAAGGCGTTTCCGCAGACCAATACGGTGTAAACCCTTCCGGACACCGGTCGCATGAAAAAGATTTAATACGGAATTCAGGCAGACGCGAAACAGGAAATCTTTCGTAGCGTTGATCGATGAAAGGAATGCGGGGATGAAAACTCTACAAGAATACAAACATGTGACCGTTATACTGGTGAGTCTATTCTGCACACTTTTCTCCGGATGCGCCAGTATGGGCCCGGGAACGATTGGGCGCGACAGGATCAACTACGATCAGGCGATTACCCAGTCATGGCAGCGCCAGTTGCTGCTGAACCTGGTTAAGATTCGGTATGGCGACACGCCGGTATTTCTCGATGTGTCTTCGATCACCAATTCCTATGGCGTGGAAACACAGGTCAATCTGACTGCAAGCTGGTGGTGGAATTTGGACCGTGCAGGTGACCAGGCTCTGGGAGGTCTTACCCGCTACACGGACAAGCCCACGATCACCTACAGCCCGCTTCTCGGCCAGCGCTTCACCCGTAGCCTGATGACGCCGATTTCTCCCGGTGTCGTGCTGTCGCTCATGCAGTCGGGGTGGGCGGCTGATGCTGTTCTGCGCATGATGGTAAGTTCCATCAATGGCGTACAAAACCGTTTCGCTGCGGGAGCAAGGGCGCGAGGCGCCGATCCGGAATTCTACCGACTCGGTACGGCTCTGCGGCGCATTCAGGCATCGGGTGCCATGGGTATGCGGATTGAAAAGCTGAAAGAACAGGAATGGTCGATGATGACGTTAGCCCGTGACAAGACGAGCGAATCCGCGGCGCAGGATCAACAGATCGTCCGGGAGATCCTCAATCTGAAGCCGGGTGTTGATGAATATCGGGTCGTTTTCGGTTCCGCCAGGCGCAATGAAGATGAGATCGCCATGATCACCCGAACGATGCTGGAAATGCTTTTCGATCTCTCGGCAACCATTGAGGTGCCGCAAGCTGACGTGCAGGACGGCCGTACTCTCGCGACCAGGGTATTTGAATCGGACGGACCGGGTGGGTTTCGCCCCATGCTCCGGATCGTAAGCGGCCTACAACGGCCGCAGGATGAATTTGTTGCCGTACAGTACCGGGATCACTGGTTCTGGGTGGAGGACCGGGATTATCCATCCAAACAACTCCTGTCGTTTGTGCTGATCCTCTTGTCCCTGACTGACGTCGATCCCGGGAAAGGATCACCGATCATTACCATTCCGGCAAACTGACCGGCAAAGGACTGACAAAAATGTGAATAAACGTGGTCACGAAATGGCAGGCAAAACCGCATGATGTTTTAAAGGCTGTATGTTTGATGGAAGTCAGAGAACAGGATGAGGAGAATGGGAGCTCATAGCATAATGGAAGAATCAGCCCAAAAATATGATTACACAGAGTTTTCCCTTGTCAGGGGAGGCCTTCTCTATCAGTGCCTGCTCTACATGCGCCTCATGAGACCCAATCTGGAGCCGCTTTATTATCGGGCGCTATTTTTTGCACTGCTGGCATGGTTGCCTCTACTGGTCTTATCGGCGGTTCAGGGGCTGGCCTGGGGAGGTTCCCTTAAGGTACCGTTTCTCCACGATTTAACGGAAATGGTCCGTTTTCTCTTGGCAGTGCCGCTCCTGATCATGGCTGAACGGGTGGTGGATTACAGATCAAATGAAGTCATCCGCCATTTCATCGAATCGGATCTCATCGATCAAGAAGAATTGCCGCGATATGAAGGAATTGTCAGGAAAACCACGGCCATGGTGAAGGCCGTTCCGGTCGAGGGTATTATTGCGGTGCTGGTGATTTTAAACACCATATTCATGCCATTTGAGTTTTCCGAGTTGTCGACCACCTGGCAGTTCTTAATCTCTTCTTCCGGTCCTGAAAGAAGTCTGGCGGGTTGGTGGTATCTGGTGGTGAGTGTCCCTGTTTTCCAATTCCTCATGGGGCGCTGGATCTATCGCTATCTCATCTGGTGTTCGTTCCTCTGGCAGGTATCCAGACTTAAATTGCGTCTTATTGCAACCCACCCGGACCGGGTCGGCGGATTGGCGTTTCTGGGGGTACTGCAGGTAATGTTCTGCCCCATCATTTTCGCCATGGCGGCGCTTGTCTCCGGCTATGTCGGCCGGGAAATTTTATTCGGCGGCGCCAGTCTGCAACAGTACCAAATGATGATCCTAGGCGACATTCTCTTTCTGGTCCTCATTTTCCTGGGACCTTATCTGGTGTTTTCCATGCAGCTTTTCAAGGCCAAGGAGCGGGGATTTCTGGCCTACAGCGGCCTGGCCAATGACTACACTTTTTCCTTTCACCGCAAATGGATCAGAAAGGAAAATCCGAATGGGGAACAGCTGCTGGGGACCAGTGATATCCAGTCCCTGGCCGACATATCCAACAGTTTTGCGATTGTGCGGGATATGCGTATTGTGCCGTTTGATCTTCAAACGACGATTGTTCCGTTTGCGACATGCGCCATCATTCCCTTTTTGCCGCTGTTGTTTCTGGTTTTTCCAGTGCAAGAGATCGTTGTTAAATTCATGGAGATACTACTGTAAATGTCTGTTTGCTTTGATGAAAGTGGATGACGTCGAACAACCTATTGGGGATTATACGTATGAGCCAATCATGAGGAGGTAACATGGTCAAGGTCGGGATCGAAATTGTCGCCCAGGGGATCGAGATTATTGCTCTTCTGATTATTACAGGCGGGATTCTGCAAGGCCTGGGGAAATACCCCGGCTGCTTTTGGCGAGATTCCCCTGACACTTACAGAAAGCTTAAGGAGAAACTCGGGAAAAGCCTGATGCTGGGATTGGAGATATTGATAGCCGCGGACATCATCAGAACCGTCACCCTTGAGCCGACTTTGGAAAACGCCGTAGTATTGGCAATACTGGTTATCATCCGGACTTTCCTGAGCTGGTCCCTGGCAGTCGAGATCGAAGGCCGGTGGCCCTGGAAGGCGTTTACAGAAAAAAATATCGAGAATTGACCGGGAAATTGTTCTCGTCGAATATTCATTGACTGGAGAAAGTGGGTAAAAACTGTGGAGGAAATCTTATACCGCATCCTGGAAAATCTGAGCGATCGGGTGAGCGGACCCATGAAGTTTCGTATTCTTCTTCAACCGATGATGGCGATCTTTTTTGCCATGCGGTCGGGGCTGCAGGATGCAAAGCAAAATCGCCCACCCTATTTCTGGGCAATCTTCACGGATTCGGATAACCGCCGGGAGATGCTGCGGGATGGATGGAAGGAAATAAGCAAGGTCTTTGTCTTCGCGATTGTGCTGGATGCGGTCTATCAAGTCATCGTCCTAAGATGGGTCTATCCGGGGGAGGCGCTTCTCGTTGCCGTCGTCCTGGCCATTGTTCCTTATCTGGTGATACGTGGTCCCATAAATCGCATTGCGCAGCGCATTTGGCGTAAACACGATAATTCTAATGTTTAGCGCAGGCAAAAACTGAGTACGAATGGAGGAAGCATGAAGATGGCTCAGAAAAAGTCGGTAAATCCAGTGACGCAGATGGATCTGGCCTTAGAGCGGACCTCCCTGGCGCTCGAACGTACGTTAATGGCTTGGGTCAGAACAGCAACATCTCTGATCGCCTTCGGATTCAGCGTATACAAGTTCTTTGAACTTGAGAAAGGTGCCGGCCTACTGAATCAATCTGTGATTGGACCACGTTTCTTCGGGATGGCCATGATATTCATTGGATTGGTGGCCCTGGCACTGGCGACACTCGAACATTGGCACTATAAAATGCATCTGAAACGGCAGGGCGTCGAAATTCGGTTATCGCTGGCAGGTCTCGTGGCCGGGTTGATTATTATGCTGGGTATTGCTGCTATGGCAGCGGTAATTTTCAAGCTTTAATGCGTCAGGCAACCATTAAAGATAGAGAAGCGGAAGTCTTTCGATGTTGAACTGGCGGTTGGGTCTGACTCCGAGATAAAAAAATGATTGCTATGCGGCATGTAATGAAGGGGAAAGAGGCTCATAGATGATAACAACTCAGATTCCAAAAGCTTTCCATATCATGGCGAAGCCGACTGGGGCCGATTGCAATCTCCAGTGTGATTATTGCTTTTTCCTCAAGAAGTCGAAACTCTATCCCGGCAGTGATTCCCGCATGACCGACGAGGTTCATGAGACCTACATCCGGCAACTCCTGGAAGCGCATCAAGTGCCGGAAGTGACCATTTCCTGGCAGGGTGGTGAGCCGACCCTCATGGGACTTGATTTTTACAAACGCTCTCTGGAATTGCAGAAAAAGTATCAAAAAACGGGCGCCTGCATCGAGAATACATTCCAGACCAATGGCATCCTCCTGGATGATGAATGGTGCCGGTTTTTTCATGACAACCGGTTCCTCATTGGATTGAGCCTGGATGGGCCGGATGAACTTCATAATGTTTACAGAAAGGACAAGGGCGGTCATGCAACTTTTGACCGGGTTGTGAAAGCCCTGCGACTTCTGCAGCAGCACCATGTTGAGTTCAACATCCTGTGTACCGTAAACGACAGGAATGCTGATCATCCCCTGGAAGTCTACGGTTTCTTTCGGGATGAACTGGATGCGCACCACATCCAATTTATTCCCATCGTAGAACGGGATAACGAAAGCGGTTACCAGGAAGGGAATCGGGTAACAAGCCGATCGGTTCGACCGGAGCAATGGGGTCGATTCCTGATGGAGATTTTCGACGAATGGGTGAGGCGTGATGTGGGCAATATGTTTGTCCTCAATTTCGACGGTGCCCTGGCCGGCTGGCTGGGAATGGCGGGGACCGTCTGTATCTTTGCACCTACCTGTGGTTTGTGCACGGCCATGGAGGATAACGGGGATCTCTATTCGTGCGATCATTTTGTCGAACCGAAGCATTTCCTGGGGAATATTATGACGACACCCCTGATTGAACTGGTGGCTTCTGAAAAGCAGCAGACATTCGGGCAGAACAAGAAGAACAATCTGCCGCGCTCCTGCCGAGAGTGCGAAATGCTGTTTGTGTGCCATGGAGAATGCCCCAAAAACCGCTTTGTCGATGGACCCGACGGTGAGACGGGCCTGAACTATCTTTGTGAAGGCTATAAAGCGTTCTTCCAGCATGCGGATCAGCCCATGCGCATCATGGCGGATTTACTGCGGAAAGGCAGACCCGCATCCGAGGTGATGGCCATCCTGGCCGGTGATCCGGTTGCTTCCCGGAAAAAATTCTCCAAGGCAGGCAGAAATGATTCCTGCCCCTGCGGGAGTGGCCAGAAATACAAAAAATGTCACGGAAAAGAAAAGAAACCGGCGCATTGCGATCGGTGATGGGGATCGCAGGAATTATTTCAAAAGAGTGAATATATGAAGAGATTAATACTTATTTTGTCATTATGTCTCGGTTTCTCGTCTCCGGCTATGCCACTCTGGGCACGGGAGGGAACCGATCAGGCCGCGGAACTGGCGAAGAAACTCTCGAATCCTGTGGCCAGCCTTATCAGCGTGCCGTTACAGAGCAACTGGGATTTCCGCATTGGCCCGGAGAAGGCCACGCGCTACACCCTTAATATCCAGCCGGTTATTCCCTTTTCACTGGGCAGCGACTGGAACCTCATCACCCGGACGATCGTGCCGATCATTCATGCGGATTCACCCGTCAAGGGGGGTGATGACAGCGAGGGTTTGGGCGACATCCTCCAGAGCTTCTTTTTTTCGCCGAAAGCGCTGACCCGGGGAGGGTGGACCTGGGGCGTTGGTCCGGTGATTCTTTATCCCAGTGGTGCGGCAGAAGTCAGTGCCGAGAAATGGGGCGCCGGTCCAACCGCTGTTTTGCTCAAGCAGAAAAGCGGATGGACCTGCGGCCTGCTTGCCAACCATGTCTGGTCATTCGCCGGCGATGACGACCGCAACGATGTAAGGGCCACGTTCAGGCAGCCATTTTTATCCTACACCACCAAAACGTACACCACCCTTGGCCTCAACACGGAATCCACCTATGACTGGGAGGCGGACGCGTGGACGGTTCCTGTCAACCTCACGGTAGCCCAGTTGCAGAAGATCGGTAAACTGCCCTTACAATTTCAAGCGGGTGGGCGTGTATACGCCGAAAGGCCTGAAGGGGGCCCAATTGGGGGCTCCGCTTTGTGTTGACATTTCTTTTCCCGAAGTAACTTGGAATACAGGCAAAAGCTGACATTAAGACCATAAGAAATATACGAGGAGGATTTTTAAAATGAGAAAGCCTAGGACGGAAGATCACGGGGAGGTTAAATTATGAGCATGAAAAGTTTGATCAGGCTGGCAACTCTGATCATCGTGCTGAGCGTTCCATTCCAGTTGCAGGCCATGCCTTACGCTATGCCCGAGACCTGGGGCGGCGATCTGGCATCGCGTCCCCGGCTCACCGGCGACTGGGGCGGGTTACGGGACGACATGGCAAAGAAGGGTATGGTACTCGACCTGGACGTCTACTGGATGCCGCAGGCGATTATCAGCGGGGGAAAAGACGAAGAGAGTGAGGCCTGGGGCAATATGATCGCCACGTTCAATGTGGATACACAAAAGGCAGGACTCTGGCCGGGCGGCTTCCTCAAGGTCCAAACCGTCACAAGCTTCGGAAATAACGTCGCCCGGGAGACCGGGGCCATGGTGCCCGCCAACATCTCCTGGTTGCTGCCCACGATTGATACAGATACAGGTTTTCAGGAATTCACCTATACGCAATTTCTCAGCCAACATTTTGGGTTGTCCCTGGGGAAGATAAATTCCATTGCGCCAACCAATGTGCTGCATGGCGACTACACCACGGGGTTCCTGAACACGGCGTTGAACCTCCCCCTTGCCATGGCCATGGTCCCTCTATCGGCTTACGGTGCGGGTGCCTACTATCTGCCCTCGCATGATGTGACCCTGGCGGCCATGGTGTTGGACGCGAACGGCACTATCGAGAAAGACGATCTGGATGATGCTTTCGAAGATGGCGTGATGGTGCTTGTCAATGCGGATCTGAAGGTCAAGCCATGGGGGCTTCCCGGCCATCAGAACCTGACGCTCGCCTGGAGCAACAAGGATCGCACTTCGCTGATCCAGGATCCCGGAAATATTGCACGCCTTCTCCTAGCCGCACGTTTTCCGAGACTCGGCGAGCCTGGCCCGATCCTTATCGAAATCTTCGATAAGCTGGGCTTACCGGCGACGCCCCAGCCATTGAACGAGGAGGACGAGACATGGGCGGTCGTATACAGTTTTGAGCAATTCCTCTGGCAACCCGCCGGCGACCACAAGCAAGGCATCGGAACGTTTTTCAGTGCCGGCGTAAGCGACGGGAAGGCGAATCCGATCAAGTACAGCTTTTCCCTGGGATTGGTCGGCAAGGGCGTCGTGCCGCAACGGCCGCACGATGATTTCGGCATCGGCTGGGCGCGCACGAAATTCAGTAACGACTTTGTCCCTTATCTGCGCCGCACGTTCAATCTCGGTCTCGACCACGAAGACGTGATCGAGCTGTACTATAACGCCGCAATTACGCCCTGGCTCAGCGTGAGCCCAAGCTTACAGGTTATCTTTCCTGCCCTTGACAAAACGCTGGACGACAACGGAAATTTTGAGAGTCTGGATACGACCTATATGGTGGGTGTGCGCGCCGGAATACGCTTCTGAACTTTTTCGGCCTGAAATCATTCAGGTACTGGAACCATGAAAGGATAAAAGGAGGATGTTTGAAATGAGAAAGCTGATGATGGCGATAAGTATCGCGTGTGTAATGTTTTTCTTTGCGGGCATGGTGGTTGCAGCCGAGAATGGGCCGGTTGAGACGGTGGTCAAGGGTTGTGAGAAAGAGATCAATACCTACTGTAAGGCGGTAACGCCGGGAGAGGGGCGCGTTCTGGCCTGCCTGTACGCTTACGGTGATAAACTTTCCAACCGGTGCGAGTACGCACTTTATGATGCAGCGGCTCAGTTGCAGCGCTTTATTACAGGAATCAACTACCTGGCAACCGAGTGCCGGGATGATCTGAAAGCTTACTGCTCCGGTGTAAAACCAGGTGAGGGACGTTTAATCGATTGCATCGACAAAAACATGAACAAGGTTTCCGAGCGGTGCAAGCAGGCCATCAACGACGTAAAGCTAAAATAAGAGTCCGACCAGGCTGTGCCGAGACTGCAGTCAACAATCGGTAAATGTAAGGAAAACTATGAGCAAATTTTAGAAAATAAAACGATGTGGAGGTTATCATGAAATCAGTATGGAAGGTATTGACATGCGCTTTAATCGGGCTCGCGTTGATCGCAACGACCGGGTTTGCAGCAGAACACAAATACTCAGGTTTCCTTGAGGGCTATTATGACAAGCTGCAGCCCGGGCCTGAAGACGGCGCGAAAATGCGCTGGGTGAAACCAGGCGTTGACTTTGCCAAGTACAACAAATTCATGGTGGACGGCGTGGTCTTCTTCTTTGCCGATGATTCAGAATACAAGGGAGTCGATCCTCAAGTCATGAAGGACCTGGCAGATAGTTTCAACAGAGAGATCGTAAACGCATTGCAAAAGAATTACACAATTGTGACGGAGCCGGGTCCTGAAGTTGTGCGTCTTCGGATCGCGATTACAGGATTCAAGCAGAGCCGGCCGGGCATCAGTGCTGTCACATCGGTCGTGCCCGTAGGATTGGCAATCAGCACCGTTAAGAAGGGTGCTTCAGGTTCGTGGAGTGGTTCGGGGTCCACCAGTGCTGAGTTTATGGCTTTGGACAGCACGACCAACGACGTGATCGTCGTTGCCGCAGATGATAGGACAGCCGGGTTTACGGAACGGTTCTCGAAATGGGGTTCGGCTGAAGAGGCTTTTAAATTTTGGGCCGGAAAAATCGCGGGCTTCATGGACAGCCAGAAAGCCGGCGCCAAATAAGTTTCTCATTTTGAAAAATTAACGGAAGAGGTTAAGAAAATGCGAAATATATTCAATAAATATGCATGCCGGCAGGAAAACTTGTTCCTGCCGGGCGTCGCGATCTTCCTCATGGCGTTGCTGGCGTTTGTGCCGGCGGCGTTCGCGGCCAGCGCAGCGGAAATTGACAAGGATGTGGCCGTCGCCTTGGATAAACTCTATGTCCGATCGCAAGCGGCGCAATCGCTTGCCAAAGATGCAGTTGCCATCCTTGTTTTTCCGAACATAGTCAAGGGCGGCCTGATTGTAGGCGGCCAATACGGCGAAGGCGCCCTCCTCCAGAACGGCAAAAATGCCGGTTATTACAAATCAGTGGCCGCCTCCTACGGATTGCAGGCGGGTGCGCAGACATTCGGTTATGCTCTGTTCTTCATGAACAAAACCGCCTTGAGCTATCTGCAGAAAAGCAAAGGCTGGGAAATCGGTGTGGGGCCAACCATTGTCATCATGGATGAGAAAATGGCGGCGTCCGGTGCTCTGACGACCACAACCGGGAAAAGCGACATCTATGCCTTCTTCTTTTCCCAGAAGGGCTTGATGGCCGGCATTGGCCTGCAAGGCACAAAGATGACAAGATTCTATCCGAAGAATTGAAAATGGGTTGCACGCTGAAACGGAGGTTGAATCCATGGTAAACCATGACGGGATAACGATTGATCGACGGCGCCCGGCCCGTAAAATATTGAAGATTGTCGGCTGGATAGGTTTCTTTTTGACCATCCTGCTGATGGCCGGTTGGGCCTCGCTGGCGATCTATTACTCCAATCTTCCGGAATCTTTTCGTCTGGTCGCAGCCATTGCTTATGGCTTGGTTTCCGTTCTTGTTCTTTTGAGCATTCGGCCTCTGTTACGGGCTTGCCTGGTATTCAGCGGAATTTTTGCGATCGTCTTGATCTGGTGGCTGGCCATCCCACCCAGCAATGACCGGGATTGGCAGCCCGATGTGGCGGTGCTTCCTTACGCAAAGTTTAGCGGCAACATGGTCACGATACACAACATCCGCAACTGTGATTATCGTACGGAAACGGACTACACGGATCGCCATTACGATAAAACATTCGACCTGACAAAGCTCAAGAGTGCCGACCTCTTTCTCATTTACTGGGGATCCCCGTATATTGCCCATACGATGATGAGCTTCGGCTTCGGTAAGGGAGACTTCCTTTGCTTTTCCATTGAGACCCGCAAGGAGAAAGGGGAAGAATATTCAGCCCTTAAAGGATTTTTTAAACAGTACGAAATCACCTATGTTGTAGCTGATGAGCGTGATCTCGTACGCTTAAGAACCAACTTTCGCCATGAGGATGTCTATCTCTACCGCCTGAAAGTGCCACCGGATATCATCAAAAAAGTATTTCTGGACTATCTGCGGCAGGTGAACCGTTTGAAGGAGACACCCGAGTGGTACAATGCCCTTACCGATAACTGCACCACCGCCATGAGGGGCCATACAGCGCCCTATAATCCTCGGGCGAAGCTCGACTGGCGTATCATCGTTAACGGATTTGTCGATGAGTTTATCTATGAACAAAATATCATAGATCGGAGTATGCCTTTCGCGGAACTTAAAGCACTGAGCTATATTAATGCCCGTGGCCAGGCTGCGGATCGAGATCCAGATTTTTCAATACGGATTCGGGACAGTTTGCCCGGAATGTAAATTTAAAAATTTTTTCAGCGTATCAGGAAAGGAGTCTGCTGATGCAACAAATAAATTACGGTTCTGATCGGTTTCAGGCGAGTGCCGACATCGGAGTACGCTTATATCGGTCAACCCAGCACCTCCTGTTGCTGATCCTGATCTTGTCCCTTTTCGCCTGTGCCACACCGATTGGCGTCAACAAGATGGAGATGAGGGAAGCCTACAACAGCATCAGAACCAATGCCCTTGACTCAGACTCAATCAGTGTAGACACGACCATCCTGCTGAAACGGTATGACCTCCTTAAAAGTTTCGAAAAGGACACGGCCGCCGTAATTACGCTCCTCCATGAGAAAGCACGTCAGGATCAAAGGCAGGATATTCTGTTCGCACTGGCTGAATTGAGCTACTTCTACGGAGAACGGTTGAAGAAAGCGAGCCATGCCGAAGATTCAGGACAGGCGCCGGATTATTTTCTGATGTCAAGCATCTATGCATACCAATACCTGCTGGGACAAGGCGGTGAAGGTTCGCCTGGCACCTATGACCATCGATTGCAAATTGCCGGAGATCTTTACAATCGGGCACTGGCATTGGCTTTCGCAACCGGCAAAGAAGATCAATTGGAATTCGTAGAAGGAGTCCGCCGTTTACCCGTCGGTGATATCCTGATTTCCATCAACCACGACTCTCTTGGTTTGCCGTTGTCAGACTTCCAGATCTTCCTGACGGCAGACAATTATACGGTAAGAGGCCTGACCGTACGAAACCGCACGGCGGGTCTTGGCGCTCCGCTGATTGCTGTAAAAAAGAAGACAGAAAAGATGCCTCGAGGTCAGTCCCTACCGGTTACCGCTTTCCTGCAAATGGAAGGAGATGTCAATACGCTGAGTGAAAAGACAGCAAAAGCTTCTCTGGGACTCTATTCCATAATTGATGAAACGGAAATCACGGTGAATGGCAGGAAAGTTTCCCTGCAAACCGACTCCACGACGCCGATTGCCTACCAGCTTAATGATGCACCCATCTGGGATCTGGGTCTTCAATCGTTTCTGTCGCCGGGGAAGCAAAAGTCAGAGCTTTTTATGATTCAACCGTATCAGAGAGGTCGGATACCGGTGGTTTTCGTTCATGGTACCGCCAGCAGCCCTGTCTGGTGGGGGGAGATGTGGAATACGCTCAGTGCTGACCCGGTTTTGCGCAAGCATTATCAGTTTGCATTTTTTTTCTATAACAGCAGTTTGCCGGTTGTATCTTCGGCAAGTGATTTGCGCAAAATCCTCTCTGATACGATATCCAGATTTGATCCAAAGGGACAAGACCCGGCGTTACAGGAGATGGTGGTGATCGGTCACAGTCAAGGGGGATTGTTGACCAAACTGAGCGTGGTTAAACCGGGAGATGCGCTCTGGAGATTGATCAGTGATAAAGATATCAACGATTTGAACACGCCACGGGAGATGAAGTCCATGTTAAGGAAGTGGATGTTCTTTGAGCCGCTGCCCTTTGTTAAGCGGGTGGTTTACATAGCAACACCGTTTCGCGGCAGTTTTCGCGCCCAGGGTTGGGTGCGGAGCCTCATTCAGCGCATCGTATCCCTTCCGATCAATATCCTTTCTCTTCCCATGGATATTGTAAACAAAAATCCAAATGTGATCAAAGACTTGCTTGGCCAGACGAAGTTGCCTTTAGAATTTCGGAACAAAATGCCGACCAGCATCGACAGCATGTCACCCCAAAATCCGGTTCTGCAGACCCTTGCGAAGATGCCGGTTGCTTCCGGAGTCAAGGCGCACTCGATCATTGCCATCGACGGAGATGAAGAACCGCCGAACGGGGATGACGGGGTGGTGGAGTACAAAAGCGCCCAACAGGACGAAGTGGAATCCGAATATATTGTACGGAGTTTCCATTCCTGCCAGGGGCATCCCCTGACCATCGAGGAAGTGCGGCGGATTCTCCTTGAACACTTGAAATCAATTTCTCAAACCTCGGGAGTCGGGGTTGAGCAACATGGAGAATCAATTACCCCCAGATAAGATGTTTTGCATTTCACGGGGGAACAATGATGATTAATTGGTGTGTAGAAATAGGTGGTTGGGAAAATCCCACACGCTTTGTTTGGGATGTCCATTTTTTCAAGTCAAAATTATCCAAGAACCGGACGAACCTAAAAAAAGGCAAACCATGAGCAATACTAGGATATCCCCTTCTTTCCATGTTATGTCCAAGCCCGCCGGAGCGGCCTGCAATTCGAATTGCGGGTATTGCTTTTATTTGAAAAAGGGCGCGCTTTATCCCCGCGGGTCCATGGAGACCATGAGCGATGAAGTGCTGTCGGCCATGAACCAGAAACTCAATGCGCTGATCGCCGAGGAGATCGG
>CAZBQX010000051.1:0-15095 GCA_964494155.1 uncultured Syntrophales bacterium | reverse complement strand
GGTTACGAAAATTCGTAACCCCTTGATTTTTGGTGGGCCGTGCGGGAATCGGACCCGCGACCAACGGATTAAAAGTCCGCTGCTCTACCGGACTGAGCTAACGGCCCATGCATGTATTTTGAATGCGGTGCGCCCTCTTAGCAGCAATCGCGCAATCTTGTCAAGCGCAAACTCGGTTCGCTACTCTCAATTGGAGAAGGGATTCCGGGTGACAATAGTCCCCTCGCGGCTCGCATCGACGGATACGAGAACGCACTTGGTCCCGGTCAGCACCTCCAGGCGTTCAATATAACGACGGGCGTTCCGGGGCAGGTCATCCAGGGTTCTGGCGGTGCTGATATCCTCGGTCCAGCCGTCCATCTCCTCATAAACGGGTTCGCACTGAGCGAAGACGCTGATGTTGGAAGGAACGCTCTCGGTGTATTCTTCATCTTGCCACTTGTAGGCCACACAGATTTTAATTTTTTCGATCCCCTGCAGGACATCAAGCTTGGTTAAAGCCAGACCCGTGATTCCGGATACCCGCATGGACTGCCGGACCAAAACCAGATCGAGCCAGCCGCAGCGTCTTTTCCTCCCCGTCGTGGCGCCGTATTCATGACCAACGTTCTGCATTCTCTCCCCGATTTCATCCTTCAGTTCCGTCGGAAACGGCCCTTCGCCGACACGGGTCGTATAGGCTTTGCAGATCCCGATGACGGCGTGAATGGCCGAAGGCCCGACGCCCGTACCGCAGCACGCGTTACCTGCCACGGTATTTGATGATGTTACATAGGGATAAGTGCCGTGGTCAATATCGAGGTGACTGCCCTGGGCGCCCTCAAAGAGCACCTTTTTGCCCTGCCGCATCTCTTTTGTCATAATCATGGACGTATCGGCCACAAAAGATTTCAGGTATTCCCCATATTTACGATATTCATCAAAGACAGCCTTCTCATCGACCGGATCTTCATGGAAGTATTGGGTTAATAAGAAATTTTTCTCCTCCAGGTTACGCTTTAATTTGTCCTGGAACATCTTATCATCCAGGAGGTCGGAGACCTTGATGCCCATGCGCGACACTTTGTCTTCATAAGCCGGGCCGATGCCCCTGCCGGTTGTTCCGATCTTCCGTCCGCTTGTATGGGCCTCCTTGGCCAGATCGATCCGCTTATGGTAAGGCATGATCACATGGGCGTTTTCGCTTAAATAAAGCTTTGTGTCAGAGGGGAACAGTCCCCTCTGACGCAGCCCTTCAATTTCTTCAATCAAAACGGCAGGATCCACCACAACGCCGTTGCCGATAATGCAGGTTTTATGATTGTGCAATATCCCGGAAGGAATGATGTGGAGAATCGTCTTCTCTCCCTTGACGACCAGGGTGTGTCCGGCATTGTTTCCGCCCTGAAATCGTGCTATGACGTCCGCGTGTTCCGCGTACAGATCGACGACCTTACCTTTCCCCTCGTCACCCCACTGCGTTCCTATGACAACCACATTCGCCATGATGACTCTCCCGTTCCGACGACTACATCTCCAAATAGGTCACCGCAATCACATGGGGTAAACTACGGAGTTTCGCCAATATTTCCTCACTGACCGTGCTGTCGGTACTCAAGACGACGAGCGCTTGCTGATCGACCAGTTCGCGGCTTAGGTGCAGCCGCGCAATGTTGATATTATTCTGTCCGAGAATCGTTCCGATATTGCCGACCACACCGGGCTTATCCTGATTGGAAAGGACCAGCATATGACCTTCCGGAATGACATCCAGGGTGAACTTATTAACCCGAACGATACGCAGATCCTTCCGTCCGAAGATGGTGCCGGCGGTCAAACTCGCTTCGGTGGCCGTCTTAACCTTCAGTGTGATCAGGGTCGCATAATCCTCGATCTTGCTGCTCTTGGATTCAACCACGCGGATGCCGCGTTCCTTTGCAATGATCGGTGCGTTGATATCATTGACGTCTTCATTCAGGATGGGCTTCAAAAGACCCTTCAGCAGCGATATGGTAATCGGCGCCACATCGTAATTCGTGATTTCTCCGCTGTATTCAATATCGACTTCCTGGATTGGCCCTGTCACGATCTGGGCCTGGAACTTACCCAACTGCTCGCCCAGGGTGATGTAGGGTCCCAGAACAGACATGAGTTCGGCACTGACCGAGGGGAAATTGAACGCATTGCGGATTTCACCTTTGATCAGATAATCCACCATCTGCTCCGCCACGGCAATGGCCACGCTGACCTGCGCTTCATCTGTCGAGGCGCCCAGGTGCGGTGTTGCAATGACCTGATCCAGAGCAATCAATTCCTGATTCTTGGTCGGTTCTTCCTCGAAAACATCGAGAGCCGCCCCGGCAACCTTGCCGGAAACGATCGCATCGTAAAGGTCTTTTTCGCTGACGATCCCACCGCGGGCACAGTTGATGATGAAAACGCCTTTTTTCATCTTCGCAAAGGCCTCGGCGTTGATCATATATTTCGTTTCCTTGGTCATGGGACTGTGGATGGAAATAAAATCCGACTTCGCCAGCAGTTCATCCAGCGGCACCAGACTGATTCCCGCCTCGGACGCCGCCTCGGGGGAAATAAAGGGATCATAGGCCAGGACGTTCATCTTAAGCCCCTGCGCCCGGTCGGCCACCACACCGCCAATCCGCCCGATTCCCACAATACCCAGGGTCTTGTTGCAGAGTTCATTGCCCATGAATTTGTTCTTTTCCCATTTGCCGGCTTTCATGGTTGCCGTTGCCTGGGGAATTTTCCGCGCCATGGACATCATCATGGACAAGGCGTGCTCCGCCGTGGTAATGGTGTTCCCGCCCGGGGTGTTCATGACGACGATGCCCCGCTTGCTTGCCTCGTTGATGTCCACATTGTCGAGGCCCGCGCCGGCCCGCCCGATCACCTTCAAATTCGTGGCGCATTCCAGAATTTCTTTCGTGACCTTTGTTGCACTGCGGACGGCTAACCCGTCGTATTCCTTGATGACTCCCTTGAGTTCATCCGGGGTCAAATTCGTGATCACATCGACCTCGATGCCTTCCGCTCTTTTAAATACCTCGACAGCCTCGTTGGACATGCTGTCGCTGATCAGTACCTTTTTCATGTGTTTATTCCTCCCATTGTGAATACAGGTTGTGTTTCGATTATAACGCTGCAACCTTTTCCCGGAAAATCTTCTCCATTTCAGCCAGAGCGACCTTCAAATCTTCGGTTTCGATGGTCGGTCCGCACCAGAAACGATAACCGGCCGGGGCGTCCTTGTAGGAGTTCACGTCGTGCGCGATTTTCTTCTTCGCGAGATCGCTGGCAATCCCCTTCAGGAACTTGGCCTGATCGTCCTTGGAAAGACTGTTAACCTTAGGATCCTTCACCATGAGACAAACTGATGTATTGGAGCGGATATCCTTGGATTCCGCTAAAAACTCCACCCAATCGTTTTTTGCCACCCAATCTTCAACAACCTTCAAGTTACTGTTACTTCTGGCAATTAACCCCTCGAGGCCGATATTTTTCGCCCACTGGAGGGCATCCAGATAGTCTTCGACGCAGAGCATCGAAGGGGTGTTGATCGTATCGCCTTGAAAAATGGCCTGGTCCACCTTGCCGCCCTTTTTCATGCGGAAAATCTTCGGCATGGGCCAGGGGGGATCGTAGGACGCGATCCGGTCGCAGGCCCGGGGACTCAAAACCAAAATACCATGGGCGCCTTCACCGCCCAGGCACTTCTGCCAGGAAAACGTCAACACGTCAATCTTCGACCAGTCCACATGCATCGCAAAAACCGCGCTGGTCGCGTCGCACAGGGTCAGGCCTTCCCGGTTGTCGGGAATCCAGTCCCAGTTGGGAATTTTCACGCCGCTGGTGGTTCCATTGGCAACAAAAACCACGTCGTTGGTCCAATCGACGGCCTTCAGGTCGGGAATCTTGCCATAATCGGCCTTCAAAACGGTCGCATTCAATTTCAACTGCTTGTTGATATCGGTCGCCCAGCCTTCGCTGAAGCTCTCCCAAACCAGAACTGACACGGCTTTGGGGCCAAGCAGAGTCCACATCGCCCCTTCAAACGCTCCTGTATCTGAACCGGGAAGAATGCCCACGAGATAACTCTCGGGAATTCCCAGTACGGCTTTCGTTTCTTCGATTGCTTTGGCCAGTTTCTCTTTGCCCAGGTTCGACCGGTGGGAACGACCCACCGCGGCGTCCTTCAACGCATCGAGAGACCACTGGGGCCTTTTACTGCAGGGCCCGGAACTAAAATTCGGATTACCCATACTTCTGCACGCTCCATTCTTTAGTTTAAAACAGCGGGCACTTATATCAGTAATGTCATGATTACTCAAGTAATTTTGAGAGCCTTTTTCAGGTTGACTCACCCCTGTTAAAAACGTATGTTATCGCCCTGTTAGGAAGTTCATTCTTGTCTTTGTGAGGCCTTAAACATGAAACCGGTCAAAACCGCTTTTTTCTGTCAGGACTGCGGCTACCAGTCCCCCAAATGGCTCGGGAAATGCCCCGCCTGCGGTGTCTGGAACCGTTTCGTCGAGGAAGAAGAACCCGTGTCCGTTTTGGGCAAGGATGCCGACCTGTCCTTCAATACACCACCTCTGCCGATCGATGAGATTGCCGCGGAAGAGGGAGACCGGATCGTCTCGGGCATCGACGAAGTGGACCGGGTTCTGGGCGGCGGCCTCGTCGGCGGGTCCGTCATCCTGGTCGGCGGCGAACCCGGCATCGGCAAATCCACCCTGCTCCTGCAGATCCTCCAGCATCTGGCCGCCCGGGGAAGCAAGGTTCTTTACGTCTCGGGTGAAGAATCAGCCAAGCAGATCCGCCTGCGGGGACAGCGGATCGGCGCCCTTTCCGGCAATCTGCTGGTTCTCACGGAAATATCGATTGAGAAAATTACACAGCATTTCCGGGAGGTTAAACCAAGCATTCTTGTGGTGGATTCCATCCAGACCACCTATTCCGCCAACCTGTCTTCCGCCCCCGGCAGCGTCGGTCAGGTTCGGGAGGGGGCGCAACAGTTCGTGCTTCTCGCCAAAAAAACCGGCGTTCCCGTTTTCATCATCGGTCATGTCACCAAGGACGGCGCCATCGCCGGGCCTAAAATTCTGGAGCATATGGTTGACACGGTCCTGTACTTTGAAGGGGATTCTGGACACCCCTACCGCATCATCCGGGCGATCAAGAACCGATACGGCCCGACCAACGAAGTCGGCGTTTTCGAAATGGGCGACAGTGGTCTGAAAGAAGTAGCGAACCCCTCTTCCTTTTTTCTTAATGAAAGACCGGAGGGCACGGTCGGTTCTGTCGTCGTGCCCAGCATCGAGGGAACACGGCCCATCCTCATCGAAGTCCAGGGTCTGGTCGGCGCCAATCTCTTCGGTACACCCCGGAGAACCGCCATCGGCGTCGACCATAACCGGGTATCCCTGCTCACATCCGTCATGGACAAGGTCTGGGGGAAAAACATCTGCGGTCATGACATCTTTATCAACGTCGCCGGAGGGATCAAGGTTGACGAACCGGCCGTCGATCTGGGGGTGGTTTCGGCCATTCTGTCCAGTTTTCTGGACCGACCGATCGATCCCCACACCATTGTTCTGGGCGAAGTGGGCTTGACAGGAGAAATCCGGCGCGTCGCCCAGATTGAAGAGCGGGTGAAGGAAGCCGCCCGCATGGGATTTAACCGCTGTATTTTACCCAAGGGACAAAAAGACATTACGCCTTCTTCTCAGAAGATAAAGTTATTCCCAATCAGCAACCTCAAGCAGTTAATGGAACACCTCTTTTAGTTGAAAGGCGGTTAAAACCCTCAGGCGAACAGCGAGACAAATTCAAAACGGTTCCCATTGAACAGACCGCGATCACTCAGTTTCAAATTGGGAATTACCAGAAGAGACATGAAGGACAGGGTCATGAAGGGTGCATCCAGGCGACTGCCCATGGCCTTCGCCTTTTGGTTTAACCGCTCGTAAGCACAGGCAACGACTTCACCGTTTTCCGCCGACATGAGCCCCGCAATGGGCAGCGGAAGCACATCCATGTCATCGCCGCTTACGACAGCCAACCCACCCCCTTGCCGAATGAGGACATTCACTGCCCGATTCAGGTCTTCGTCGGTCACCCCAACGGCGACGATATTATGGGAATCGTGAGCGACAGACGAAGCAATCGCGCCACGCTTCAGACCGACGTTTCGAATCAGCGCAACCGCCGGCGCCGCATCCCTGTAACGGTTGACTACCGCGCTTTTCAAGAGGTCCCGACCCACATCCGCCGTCACAAATTCCGCGCCTGGCGGAAGCGACTCGATAGTCTGGCCTGTAACCAACTGACCCTTAAACGCTTCGATCACACGTACGCGGTCGCCCTGCCTTCGGACGGTAAAATCCGAGGGATTTTTAGGACCGGTTTTGAATGAATTCAGTACATTCGGCCTTGCTTTGGGAAACGTGCTCAGACCGTTTTCCATAACCGTAACGCCCCGGATGACGGTTTTCAGCACCTGAAAGTTCTCCAGTGAATCGACAACGATAAAGTCGGCATCATCGCCGGCACGCAATAGCCCCACATCGAGCCCGTAGTGGAGAACCGGGTTTACGCAGGCACACCGCAGCACGTTCATCAGATCGCAGCCGCGTTCCAGGGCCCGTTTTACCAGCAGGTTGATATGACCGCGCAGGAGGTCGTCCGGATGGCGGTCGTCCGAGCAGAACATGCATTGCTCGGGATAAAGGTCGATGAGCGCCGCCAGGGCATCAAAATTCTTTGCCGCCGACCCTTCCCGTATAATAATCTTCATGCCCAGGGCGATCTTTTCCTGGGCTTCTTCCATGGTCAGCGACTCATGGTCCGTGACAATCCCCGCTCCGATATATTCCGCCAAATCGGCGCCGAATAGACCGGGTGCGTGACCGTCTATGGGTTTACCGCAGCGCCGGGCCGCGGCAATCTTGGCCATCACCCCGGATTCACGGTGCACCACACCGGGGAAATTCATCATTTCCCCAAGGTATCGAATATCATCCCGTTGCAGGAGGGTTTCAATAGAACCCGCATCCAGTAACGCCCCGGACGTTTCAAAGGCCGTCGCCGGCACACAGGACGGTGCGCCAAAATAGAATTTAAGAGGTGAACGCCTCCCATCCTCGATCATGTAATCGACACCCGCCATACCGAGAACATTGGCGATTTCATGCGGATCCGACACAGCGGCTACGGTACCGTGGCGCACCGCCAGATGGGCAAAAGCGGACGGCACGAGCAGACTGCTTTCAATGTGAATATGAGCGTCGATCAAACCGGGCAGGATGTAGCCGTCAGCGCGGATCGTTTCATCCTCATAAACAGCCTCTATTTTATTACCGTTTATGACGATTGTTCCTTTATAGATTCTTCCCCGGGAAACATCGACGATATGTCCGGAAATCCGTTTCAGAGCGATCATATTTTCGTCACCCCCCCACCCACTTTGGTTGTTTACTTTAAATCAGGGACGATCGGATTTGCAAGAATCGATCTGCTGAGGCATTACCTGGGTGAATCCGTTTTGAAATCACGATTGACGATGACCAACGGGGATGATATGAACCATTTGACTTGAATAAACGGCTGTTTTCTGATTTTTTCGGTTAACGGTGACATGACAGGTTATTCCTGTCGGCAGGTATCAACAACAACACAACCACTATGCCGCACAATCCATCAAGGAACCCTGAAATAAAAAATGTACTCGTTTGTTTGGATAAAAAAAGGACCCTTTTAAAGGAGGAAGGGGGGAGGCTTTTGGCCTCCCCCTGGTTAGAGAGGGTGGAGGGCCTTGCACCCCTCCTGGTTTTGGATCGTTTATCGGCTCAACATGCCCATTGTCTATTGCCGAGTATTTTATCCTTTTGGCTTTTTAATTGCAGATAGTATGCCACTTTTTACTTAAGCCCTTAACATGTTGATTTAGCGTATGTATTATTTTTCAGGCGTGTGGCGGAAAAACAAAAAATGTCGAACGATTTTCCTGCGCATAATCATTCTCTCGTTAATTCAGTGTGTTACGTATTATTCGCTCATTCCGGCTGATTCGACAAAAATGTCGAATCCGTGATATTTTGTTTCTGTTACGGATTCGAATCCGGGGAAATTTTTAACACAGGCATGCGGCATGAAAGACGATAAAAAACTGGTCTGGGAATATCATCCTGCTGCAGGGGAGCGTTCCCCCATGCAGCCGCTGGCGGTCGCGCTGGTCTGTCTGGTTTTCATCGGTCTGATTACGGTCATGGGCATCATGGATATCCGTCGGATCGATAAAACCATTACCGACTTCATTGAAAACCGGGGCGCGGGCATTGTCAGCGTGATTCAAAGCCTGGCCGAAGAAAATCTGAATAAACTGATCAAGGCTTATCAGCACGGCAATCCGGATTCCCTGGACAGCACGCAGATGCGCCTTAACAAAGCCCTGGTCGATATGGGCAAGGAAATCGACCAGATGTGGCAGAACAAAACCCTGACGACGGCTTACCTGCAGAAATATGCGAACGATAAAGGTCTCTGGTATGCAAGCGTGATCGACAAAAACGGCCAGATCATCTACGAAAGCCGCAGAATCAAACTCGATATTGCCGCTCCGGGTGAGATCACCGCCGACCAGATTATCCATCCATTCATGAACCTGGATATCTTTTCCGCCTACGCAAAAGTCAATAAAATCGGTTTTATCGCCTTGAATCGCAAAGACGGCAGCGGGATTATTATTATCGCCCTGGATCGCACGGGTCTTCGTTACTGGGGGACGAAAGTGTCCATTGAACAGGCGGTGGACGAATCTGGCGGTGCCAAGGGGCTGGGGCTTGTGTATATGATCATGATCGACCAGACCGGAAAACGCTACGCCCAGACGGGAGTTATCCCTCGGAAATGGCGTCCGGGCCAAATGCCCCAGGCGGAAATTATGGCGGGCAAAAAGGGCCTGACCAGCAGGCAAGTGACTTATCTGCAAAAGAATATTCTGGATATCGCCGTCCCCTTGAAACTCAACGAAGAAATCATCGGCATCGTTCGCCTTGGCCTGGAGCGGGGCAACGCCGACCGGCTGATCTCCGAAAACACCCGCAACATGTTCATCATCATGATCTTAATTGTCATTATTGCTCTTCTGGCGGTGTGGCTGATGTACAAGAATCAGAAAAGCCATCTGGCCGGCATCGTCAGGATGGAGCGGCAACTGGAAAAAGCGGAACGGCTTTCGGCCCTGGGGCAGCTCGCCGCCGGGGTGGCTCACGAAATTCGCAATCCCTTAAATGCCATCAGCATGGCCTCGCAAAGACTCAAGCGTGACTTTGTCCCGTCAGATCCGGACAAAGTGAATGATTTTCAGACCATGACCGGCGTCATTCGGGATGAAATTCGACGGCTCAACGGCATCATCGAGGAATTTCTTTCTTTTTCCAGGAGTCGCCGTCCCGAACTACGCGAATACCCGATTGCCAACGTCCTCCAGAAAATCCTGAACTTGATTTCGGAAGAGGCAAAGGTAAAAGGGATCAGGATTCACGCCGAACTGCCCGACGATAACCTTCTCATCCCTATGGATATGGATAAACTCCAGCAGGCATTGCTGAACATCATCAAAAACGCCATGGAGTCCATTGACAAGGAAGGGGAAATATCTATTGCCACCACGATGGCCGAGAATAACATGATCAAAATCTCTGTATCCGATACGGGCTGCGGGATGACCCGCGAGGAAGTGGAGCAAGTTTTTAACCCGGAATATACCACCAAGGAAAAAGGCCTGGGGTTGGGATTGACTCTCGCCCATGAAATGATCCGCGGCCACGGGGGCGAAATCCGCGTCTGGAGTCAGAAGAACAAGGGAACAACATTTGAAATCTTTCTGATGAAAGCCAGGGGACAGGGAAAAACAAAAATTACGGAACCGGAAGTAAAGGAATAGGATGAAAAAGCTGAATATTTTGGTTGTTGAAGACGGTAAATCACAGCGGGAAATGCTGCGGGACTTCCTTAAGAGTGAGGGGCATGCGGTCATGGAAGCGGCGGACGGCGAAACAGCCCTGCAACATGTGCGCAATCATCACTTCGACCTTCTCCTTCTGGACTACCGAATGCCCGGCATGGACGGCATGGACGTTCTCAAGGCCGTCAAGGCGATCAACCCCGAAATCGACGTGGTGATCATCACGGCCCACGGCACGATTGAAACGGCCGTGGAAGCCATGAAAGCCGGGGCGCTGGACTACATTATGAAACCTCTGGAATTCGACGAACTGCTGATCCTGGTCGACCGGGTCGCCGAACGGCGAAACCTGATCCGGGAAAACGAACTGCTCCGCAAGGAATTGCGGGAAAAAAGCATCACGACGGATCAGATCATCTACCGCAGCGCCTCCATGCAGGAACTGATCAACATGGCGGGCCGCGTCGCCAACAGCCGGGCCACGGTGCTGCTCCAGGGTGAAAGCGGAACCGGTAAGGAACTTTTTGCCCGACTGGTCCACCAGCTGAGCCCACGATCAAACAAACCCATTATCACCGTCAACTGCAACGCCCTTTCGGAAAATCTGCTGGAAAGTGAACTCTTCGGACATGAAAAAGGCTCTTTCACCGGCGCCGGTACCCGGCGCATCGGCCGGTTCGAAGAAGCCGACGGCGGCACTTTGTTTCTCGACGAAATCGGTGAGATTACCGCGCCCGTACAGGTCAAGCTGTTGCGGTTTCTCCAGGAACGGGAGTTTCAGCGTGTCGGCGGGAATCAGACCATTCATTCCGACGTTCGTGTCATCAGCGCAACCAATCGAGACCTCGAAGCCCGGGTCCGGGAAGGCTTCTTCCGGGAAGACCTTTTTTATCGGCTGAATGTCGTGGTCATGAATATTCCTCCTTTACGGGAAAGAAAAGACGACATTCCCCCTCTAATCGACCATTTCCTGAAACGCTTTGCCGCCGACAACGGAAAGAAAATCGACGCTGTAAGCAGCGAAGCCCGTGATATGCTTCTAAAATACGACTATCCCGGCAACGTCCGTGAACTGGAAAATATCATTGAACGCGCTGTGGTCATTGCACGAGATGAAACCATTTCCGCAAACGACCTGCCTTTTCACCTGGGGACACCCGGCGACGAGGAGGAAACAGAAGCCGGTTTACTGAAAAAATCGGTGGAAGACATGGAACGAAAACTGATCCAGAATGCCATGGACGAAGCGGGCCAGAACCAGAGCCGGGCCGCCGACCTTTTAGGGCTCAGCGAGCGGATGCTGCGCTACAAGTTGAAGAAGCTTGGCCTCAAGGAATAACACCCGTTTAGAGCAATGACCTTATGACATTTCGGCGTAGGTCATAAGATCAATATTCTTTGTCGTCCCGGACTTGATCCGGGACCCATTTGCAGAGCCTCACCAACTGGAACTGGATTCCGGGTCCGCTACGCTTGCCCGGAATGATATCGTATCTAATTTATCTACAGCCACTTGTTCTTCCGGAACAGCTTCAGCATGATCAGGGCGATGGCGATCATCACACCCCAAACCGCAAAGTACCCCCATCGCCATCGCAGCTCGGGCATGTAATCGAAGTTCATCCCGTAAATACCCGCGAGAAAAGTCAGGGGAATGAAAATCGTCGCAATGATCGTGAGAACCTTCATAATTTCATTCATCCGGTTGCTCAGGCTGGAAAGGTAAATATCAAGAATACTCGAAAGGGTGTCTCGGTATGTTTCGATCGTATCCATCACCTGGATGGTATGGTCATAGACATCCCGGAAATAGATATTCGTTGACGCATCGATCAGGGAGGATTCGCTCCGTTCCAGCGAAGCCACCGCTTCCCGCAGGGGCCACACGGATTTGCGCAGAATGATCATGTTGCGCTTTAAGTAGTGAATCCTCTTCAGGACCTTTGCGCCGGGGCGGTTGACCAGACCCTCCTCGCAGGCGTCAATTTCTTCGCCAAAATCCTCCAAAATCAGGAAGTATGAATCCACCACCGCGTCGAGGATCGCGTGGGCCAGATAATCCGCCCCCGCCTTGCGGATTTTGCCCTTACTCTGGCGCAGACGCTCCCGGATCGGCGCCAGGAGGCTGCTTTCTTTTTCCTGAAGAGACAGAACGAAATTCGCCCCAAAAATCAGGCTGACCTGTTCCGGTTTGACCTCCGCCATGGAAGGCACGTCTGCAGCGAAGGTTTTCAGGACAATAAAAATATAGGGACCCATATCCTCCACCTTGGGCCGGTGGTCCGTATTGAGGATGTCTTCCAGAAGCAGGGGATGGAGATCAAATTTCTCTCCCAACTGCTCCATTAATGCCGTATCGTGCAGGCCGTCGACATGCATCCATGTCGTCAGGGATGTGTCGGACAGCACGGGCAGTTCCCGAACATCCGCCAACTCTTTTTCCCGCAGTGTTTCCTCGTTGTACTGCATGACGGAAATCTTGGCCCGTTCCGACCATTTTTCCCCGATGTGGACCAGTGCTCCCGGTGGAAGCCCGGTTTTGTGGGACCTTTTCGTGTGTTGTGACATGTCCGTCTCCTAGATGAAAAATCTGCCGGATTATACATCACCCCATCCGTTTCAGGAACTCTTTCCTGAAAATATCCTTGACAAAAATGTCATTCGATAAGAATCTGAAGTGCATTTTTCTTTGGGGAGTTGGCACAATGAATTGGATTCTGAGTCGGGGGATAAAATTGATCCCCATTGTCATCACGCTCCTGATTTTTTCTTACAGCATCGTCTTTGCGGAAGGTCCCGCTCTGACCCTCCGGGAAAGCATCGACACGGCCATCAAAAACAGCGTTCTTCTCCATGGCGCCAAAGAGGGCGTCAAAGGTGCAGAAGCTCAGAAAAATGAAGCCTTTACGGCATTTCTCCCCCGGTTCAGTACGTCCTACAGCTACACCCGTCTGCACGAGACGCCGATGACCAGCTTTACCGCAACGCCTTCATCGCCGCCTTTTTCCGTCGAAGTGGGTACCAGGGATAACTATAACTGGGCCGTTGAAGCGACCCAGCCCATCTTTGCCGGGGGATCGATCCTGGCCAACTATCAGTATAACAAGCAGGGCCTTGCCATTTCCCGCAGCGAAGAAGAAAGAACGGTGCAGGATATCGTTCAGGAAGTCAAGACGACCTATTTTAACGTTCTCAGAGCCGGGAAGCTTCTGGAAGCGGCAAAACAGGCGGTCGAACTACTCAGGTCTCTTCGCAATACAGCCCAGCAATTTTTCGACGTCGGCCTGATCCCCAAGAACGATCTCCTTTACGCCGAGGTTGAACTGGCCAATAGCGAGCACGATCTGGTGCGGGCGGAAAACAGCCTGGCGCTGGCCAAAGCCTCATTTAACACAGCCCTGCGCCGGGACATTTCCACACCGGTGCAATTGGAGGATATTCTCACGGAAACGCCGTTTGCTCTCTCCTTCGAAGAATGCCTCAAGACGGCTCTGGACAACCGGCCCGAACTCAAGACCTATCAATTGAAAGTCGATCAGGCCCAATCGATGGTTAAAATCGCCAGGAGCGGCTACTTTCCCACTGTTTCGGTGGTCGGGAATTACTCGAAGTATGGTGACGACCCCGACGTGTCGGGCAGTGAATTCCAGGATCAGGAAAGCTGGTACGTCATGGCGGTTGCTAACTGGAATTTCTGGGAATGGGGCAAAACCAAATTTCAGGTCGATAACAGCCTGGCCCGGGAAAACCAGAGCAAAGACTTGCTGGCAAACGCCAGAGATCAGGTGACACTGGAAGTCAAGAACGCCTATCTGGTCGTCAAGGAAACGGAAAAACAGATCCCCGTCACCAAAAAGGCAATCGAACAGGCGGAAGAAAATTACCGCATCAACAGGGAGCGCTACCAGGAACAGGTGGCGACCTCCACGGAAGTCCTCGACGCCCAGACGATCCTGACCCGGGCCAGATCGGATTATGCCAATGCTCTGGGTATCTATCATATCAGCCAGGCCCGTCTGGAGCGAGTCATGGGTATTATCCGCTGATCCCCGGGACATTTCAGCCAATTCAGTTAGCCTGAAACATCAAATCGACAAGGAGTTTAGGCATCAATGAAAGTCGGTTTTATTCAGTTTGAACCCTATTTCGGCCGCGTGGACCGCAATCTCGAGAAGGCGGAAGCGCTGATTCAGCAATCTGATGCCGAAGTACTGGTTCTCCCCGAATGTTTCAATACGGGGTATCTATTTCTCTCAAAAGAGGAAGTCCGGGATTTATCCGAAGAGGTGCCGGGAGGCAAGACATCGAAGCTGTTGCTTGACCTGGCCGGACAAAAGCGGCAATACATCGTGGCCGGACTGGTGGAACGTGCGGGCGACAGACTGTTCAACGCCGCCGTAATTGTCTCACCCAAGGGTTTTCTTGGTGTCTATCGAAAAATCCATCTCTTCAGCGAGGAAAAACTCTGGTTTACCCCCGGCGACCTGCCCTTTCCCGTTTACGACATCGGTATCGGAAAAATCGGCGTCATGATCTGCTTCGACTGGTTTTTCCCTGAATCGGCGCGCATTTTAGCCCTGAACGGCGCCGATGTGATCTGTCACTGCGCCAACCTGGTGCTCCCTTTCTGCCAGGACGGGATGGTCACCCGCTGTCTCGAAAACCGGGTCTTCGCCGTCACGGCCAACCGCACGGGCGATGAGCGCCGGGGCGACAAGGTTCTGGCCTACACGGGAAGAAGCCAGATCACAGGTCCCCAGGGAAACATTCTCTACCGGGCATCCGTCGATCAGGATGAAATCGGTTTCGCCGACATCGACGTCAAACACGCCCGGAACAAAAGGCTGAACGTGTACAACCACCTTCTGAACAACCGGCGCGTGGATATGTACGGTGATTTGATGCGGAATTGCTCTCAGGAGACCAATACCGACTAAATGGCGTTGACCGTAACGTGTTGAAATATTTGCAGAAGAAATCAGACAAATATCGGAATCAATTCAGGTATAGACGTTTTTCTCCCCGCCATGTTTTTTCTTGAAAATGCCCAACCTTTAATATATAGAGAAACCTCTTCGGGCGGTTAACTCAGCGGGAGAGTGCTACCTTCACACGGTAGAAGTCACTG
>CAZBQX010000050.1:0-15403 GCA_964494155.1 uncultured Syntrophales bacterium | reverse complement strand
GAATTTACTTCTTCGTATAATCGTAAACGCCCTTGCCGGATTTACGTCCCAGGCGGCCGGCGCGTACCAGCTTCACCAGAACGGGAGCCGGACGGTACTTGTCGCCGAGTTCCGCATGGAGGCCTTCCATGATATGGAGCAGCGTGTCGTTGCCGATCAGGTCGGCCAGGGCCAGGGGACCGATCGGGTGGTTGCAGCCCAGCATCATGGCCTTGTCGATGCCTTCCGGCGTGGCCAGACCATCGCCCAGGGTGAAGAAGGCCTCGTTGATCATGGTACACAGCACGCGATTGACAACGAAAGCGGGGCCTTCGTTGACGATGACTACTTCCTTGCCGAGTTTTTCGGCCCAGGCCTTTGCGATTTCCATGGTCTCCTTTGACGTCTCATAGGCCATAATCAGTTCCAGAAGTTTCATGACCGGCACGGGATTGAAGAAATGGGTGCCGATGAAGCGGTCCGGACGATCCGTAAGGGACGCCATTTCGGTAATGCTGAGGCCGGAAGTGTTGGTGAAAAACAGGCAGTGGGCCGGGACGACTTCCTGGAGTTCCTTGTAGACCTGCTTCTTGATGCTCAGAACTTCCACAACGACCTCGACAACGACATCGGCGTTTCCCGCTGCCTCTTTCAGGTCGAGGGTCGGTTTGATCCGGGCCATGACGGCGTCCATATCTTCCTGGGTCCGCTTGCCCTTTTCCACTTCCCGGCTCAGGTTCTTCCGGATTGTGTTCATGCCGTTATCGATGAACCGCTGCTCGATATCCCGCATGGTCACATTGAAACCCGCCTGGGCACACACCTGGGCAATGCCGTTGCCCATAAGGCCGGCGCCCAATACGCATACGTTCTTAATCTCCATTACAGTACTCCTTCCTTATAATATGATTCGGTTTTTTATCTCCTATGACATGCCAACACGGCGACAGCTAAGTAGCAGAAAACAAAGGGGGAAGTCAATTCTTTTTTTGTCGCACACGTCGTCGCATGAGCATGGATCGGTCGGCCCTATCCCTTGCCTCCCCGCACCGCCCGGGGCGGGCTATTTCCCGGAACAGACGGAAATCAGAAAGCGCTCAATTAAAAGCCGTTCGTCCCGGGCCGTCGATTTCATAAGCATGTCGATCTGCACGAGTTGTTCCAGGTGCTCCAGCAATGCTTCATAGGTGAAACGCCGGGAACTCTTCAGGGATTGATAGACGGCAAAGGGGTGCTGACTGACAAGTCCCATGTCTTTTTTCCCGGACTGAACGATCATCTCCTTCAGTGAGGGATATATTTTTTTCTGGAACGCGCCATATTCCATGTCGAAGCGATATGCTTGAAGGACACCGGAGCGCAGCAGGAGTTTCGCCTGAAGCAGATGCCGGATTTCCCGGCTGATCATGGCCAGGATCATCAGATAGGGCACGCCCTGGAGGATCAATTCCTGGAAGATGTGGAGGCTCCCCGCCAGATTTTTCTCCGTCAGGGCCGCAATAAGCTGAAAAACCGTATCTTCCCGGGATTTTCCGACAACTGCCTCGACATCCGCCTCGTCGATGATATTTTTATCCCCAACAAAAATCATCACCTTCTCGACGGCCTGAATAGATTCCCGGAGTTGAAATCCTGTTTTCCGCCCCAGAGTCTCCCAAGCCTCAGGAGTCAACTTTTTCCCCTGTTCTGCCAGTATGCCCCGCACCTGATTCAGCAGGTGTTCCTTTTGCTTCTGCTCCGTTTTGATCTTCGGAAAGTGAAGCACAACCCCTGATTCAGAGATGACCTTAAAAAGCTTTTTGCGTCGATCAACCGCTTCCGCAACGAGCAGCAGGTGATTCTCCGGCGGCATCCGCCGACGCAGCAATTCTTCCAGATGCGTTTCGTCCCTGGCGGCCGTCTTACCGCCTCCCTGATCGGCCAGGCACAGATCGATCACCCGGGGCAGCCAGGTTTCCCGTTCCTCCTTGCCGTCTCCATCAACCAGATGGTTCCAGTCCTCATCCGAGATGGTTTTCCAACCGCCGTCTCGCAGATCCTCCAGTTTCCACCCGGCTGTCCCTAAAAAGGTCTGAAACGCCGCCGCCGCTTTCGCCGGATTCTTGTCCAGTTGCGTTCGAATGCCTTTAATCAGTGTTCCCAGTGTCTGTTTCGAATGAAAAAGGTGCGTGTCACGTACCACGACCAGTTTTTTCCCGGAAAGCAGGGGTGGGAGGGCCAGGGTGGTGCAGAGGCGCTCCATTTCGTCCGGTCCCCCGGAAAGGGTGAACAGGTTCAATTCCCGATCTGCTGCGGGGATGATGGCCGCCGTGATTTCTTCTGCGGCTTCTGCGACGAGAAACTCCTCCTCTCCATAGAGGAGATAAACGGGGCTGATCTTTCCCCGCTTAATATCGCCCAGAACACGGCAATGATCTATTTCGGATGATTCCGTAACCATAGGAAAACACAGTCTAACTTCTATCCGCTCGTCAAGAGTACAGGAAACATTATCGGGGAAGAGAAAAACGGGCGGTGCTGTTGCCTTTTAATGACCTGTATAACATGGTGCCGCATCTTGTGGTTGACTACACAATGACAAATTTCTTGATATGCTTGACCACCTCGTCGGGATCATCTATGACCTGAATCAGGTCTAGGTCGGCCGGGAGAATCATGTCCTCTTTCAGCATGGTGTTTTTCAACCAGTGGATCAGCCCGCGCCAGTATTCGCTCCCCATCAGAATCACCGGAAACCCCTTGATGCGCCTGGTCTGGATCAGGGTCAGGGCTTCGAAGAGTTCATCCATCGTCCCGAATCCGCCGGGCAGGATGACATAGGCCATGGCATATTTGACGAACATGACCTTGCGAATGAAGAAATAATGATAATTGATGGCGATATTGGCGTAGGGGTTCGGCCTCTGCTCAAAGGGAAGCTGGATATTCATGCCGACGGACGTGCCGCCCGCTTCCGCCGCGCCCTTGTTGGCCGCCTCCATGATACCCGGCCCCCCGCCTGTGATCACACTGAATCCGGAACACGCCAACTTCGCGGCAAGATATTGTGTTTTTTCATAAAAAGGCGTACCGGGTTTGACCCGGGCCGAACCGAAAATTGTTACGGCCTGTTTTACCCGTGAAAGGGTGTCGATGGCATCGACAAACTCCGCCATGATCCGGAAAATCCGCCAGGATTCCGCCGGTTTCAGACTATCCAACAGGTATTGTCTGTCATCCACCCTAACATCCCTCCTCTGGTTGCTGATAGTGCCCCGTCCGACTCAGACGGACAGGTTCACTGCGTGCTGCATCCGTGTTGCATGGCACGTTTCCATGTTGCTTGACACCCGCAAGGGTTATCCGAACCGGCACAACCCCTTCATATGGTCATAAGACCGAAGCGGCTGACCCTTTACCGGGTGTCGGCATCCCTTTTAGGTATTTCTTCTCCGCTGCACCTTCGCCAGTCTGCGGCGGGCTTCGATGGTTTTCCGTTTCCTTTTTACGGAGGGCTTTTCATAAGCCCGGCGGACCTTTAATTCCTTGAACAGGCCGCTTTTAGAGAGCTTGTTCTTCAAAATCTTCAGGGCCTTCTCCACATCGTTGTCGAATACTTTAACTTCCAAAATCGTTCTCCCTTTCTACAGTTTACTATTTATCATTTATCCTTTTTACACCCGCCGTGAAATACCGGCAGGTTCATCATTTCCGCAGGGCATCTTCGTCCGTTTCCGACGCCAATCCCGCATCAAATTTCGCGGTGGTATTCCTGGATCGTCTTAACCGACGGCTCTCCCTTCTTCAAAGCCTTGATGGCATTCACCGCCGCCTGGGCACCGGAGAGGGTTGTCACCAGGGGCACACTGTGAAAGACCGCGGTGGAACGAATGATGGCCGTGTCCTCGCGGGTTTTCTTTCCGGCTGATGTGTTGATGATCATGGCGATTTCCCGGTTTTTCATCAAATCGATCACATTCGGCCGGCCCTCGTATATTTTAGGTAAGATCGTCACATTGATGTCGTTGTTTTTCAGGACCGTCGCCGTGCCGCCGGTGGCGACGATCGTAAAGCCGAGATGCTCCAGTTCCTTGGCCAAAAATACAATCTGACGCTTGTCCTTATTGTTCACGCTGAGAAAGACCTTGCCGGACGACGGCAAAATGGTGCCCGCTGCAATCTGCGATTTGGCAAAAGCCATACCGAAGGTTGTATCGATGCCCATGACCTCACCGGTAGACTTCATTTCGGGTCCCAAAATGGCATCGACCCCAGGGAACCGCGAGAAGGGAAAGACGGATTCTTTTACCGCCACATGGTTCACATCCACTTCCTTCGTAAAGCCCAGTTCTGTCAGGGTTTTGCCCGCCATGATCTTGGTGGCCAAATTCGCCAGGGGCACCCCGGTTACCTTGCTGACAAAGGGAACCGTCCGGGAAGCCCGGGGGTTCACTTCCAGTACATAGATGATGTCGTTGCGGATGGCGTACTGGATGTTCATGAGACCCTTGACCTTCAGTTCCCGGGCCAGGGCGTAGGTATTTTCTTTGATAACACTGACCAGCTTGGCATCGAGTGTATAGGGCGGCATAACCGAAGCGCTGTCGCCCGAATGGATTCCCGCTTCCTCGATATGCTCTAAAAGGCCGCCGATGACCGTTGTTTCGCCGTCGGAAATGGCATCCACATCGATTTCAATGGCGTCTTCCAGGAACTTATCGATCAGAATCGGATGCTCCGGAGAGACACGCATGGCCTTTTTCATGAACTCTTCCAGGGCCTCGTCGTCATAGACAATTTCCATAGCCCGGCCGCCCAGGACATAAGAGGGCCGCACCACAACAGGATATCCGATCTTGTTGGCCACCTTCTTCGCCTCGGCGAAAGAACGGGCCGTGCCGTTTTCCGGCTGAATCAGATTCAGTTTCTTCAAAAGCACTTGGAAGCGCTTCCGATCCTCCGCCCGATCGATGCTGTCCGGTGAGGTGCCCCAGATGGGAACACCGGCCTTCTCCAGGGGCACGGCCAAATTCAGCGGCGTCTGACCGCCGAACTGAACGATAACACCCTCGGGTTTTTCCAACTTGATGATGTTGAGCACATCTTCCCGGGTCAGGGGCTCGAAATAGAGCTTGTCCGATGTGTCGTAATCGGTGCTGACGGTCTCCGGGTTGCTGTTGATCATGATGCTTTCATACCCGAGCTCCCGAAGCGCCAGTGAGGCATGGACACAGCAGTAGTCGAACTCGATGCCCTGCCCAATCCGGTTCGGACCGCCGCCAAGAATGACCACTTTGGGCCGGTCGCTACGGACACTCTCTTCCACGGACTCATAAGATGAATAATAGTAGGGTTTTTCCGCCGTAAATTCTCCCGCGCAGGTATCGACCAGTTTGTAAACGGGGTGAAGCGTCTTCTTTTTCCGCAAATCCTCGATGACCGTTTCCGCTGTTCCCAGAATATGGGCCAGCTGAACATCGGAGAAACCAAACTCCTTGGCCTTCCGGAGCAGTTCGACGGGGAAATCCTTTTTCCAGGCGTTGAGATCCCTTTTGGCGCCCTGGAACCGGTATCCGCCGATTTCTCCTTCCAGATCAAAGATCTCCTTCATGTTAAAGAGGAACCACCGGTCAATGCGACTTAAATCGTAAATTTCATCAAGGGATAACCCCATCTGGAAGGCGTAACGGATATAGAAAAAGCGCTCGGCGTTGGGAATGCGAAGTTTTTCCCGGACCCGCTCCAACCCCTCCTCGCCCTGCAGCAGAAGGTCTTTGCCATCGGCGCCGAAACCGAACCGGCTCGTCTCCAGGGAACGAAGACCCTTCTGAAACGCCTCTTTGAAATTCCGGCCAATGGACATGGCCTCGCCGACGGCCTTCATTGAGGTGTTAAGGGTCGGGTCCGCCAGGGGGAACTTCTCGAAGGTGAACCGGGAAATCTTGAACACGCAGTAGTCGACGGTGGGTTCGTAAAGACATGTGGTCTTCCCGGTAATGTCATTGCGCACTTCATCCAGGGTGTATCCGACGGCCAGTTTCGTCGCCACGCGGGCAATGGGAAATCCCGTCGCTTTGGAGGCCAGGGCGGAACTGCGGGACAACCGGGGATTGACCTCGATGATGACGATCTCGCCGTTATCGGGGTTCTGGGCAAACTGGATGTTGACGCCCCCGCCTGTCACATCAATCTTCCGGATGATCTTGCGGCAGAGGTCGGTGAACTGCTTGTACTCTTTCGCCGTCAGGGTCTGAGCCGGGGCGACGACAGCGCTGTCTCCCGTATGAACGCCCATGGGGTCAACGTTTTCCATGGAAGTGATGATGATCACGTTGTCGGCACAGTCGCGCATGACCTCGAACTCGATCTCTTTCCACCCCAATACCGACTGCTCGACCAGAAGCTGTCCCACAGGGCTGTACTCAATGCCTTTGGCAACGAAGGCTTCGAGCTCCTCCTTGTTGTAGGCGATGGAACCGCCTGTTCCACCCAGGGTAAAGGCCGGCCGCAAAATCAGGGGAAAACCGATCCGGAGTCCAATCTCCATGCCCTCTTCCAGGGTTGTTGCAATCCCACTTTCCGGCAGACCGATACCGATTTCCTGCATGGCCGTCTTGAACAGATCCCGGTCTTCCGCCCGGGCAATCGCTTCGGCGCTGGACCCCAGCACCTCGACATTGTATTTTTTGAACACACCGGCCCGGGCCAGAAAAACCGCCGTATTCAAACCCGTCTGTCCGCCCAGGGTGGGCAGAATTGCATCCGGTCTTTCCCGCTCGATGATCTTCTCAATCATGGCCGGTGTAATCGGCTCAATGTAAGTCCGGTCAGCCATGCCCGGATCCGTCATGATCGTGGCCGGGTTACTGTTGACCAGAATCACATAGTACCCTTCCTCTTTCAGAGCCTTGCAGGCTTGTGAACCCGAGTAGTCGAATTCACAGGCCTGACCGATTACGATGGGCCCGGAACCCACGATCAATATCTTTTTCAAATCTTCCCGTTTCGGCATATTTCTCGATCCCGTTTCCGATTATTTTTTCATTGCTTTTGTAAACCACCCGAACACGACGTTCGGGGCACCTGTCTCATCCGACAGAGGTGTGAACTGTACCCCCAATACCCTCAACGTTCCGGACGAAATCCCTTCGACCGTCCCGTCGTTGACATTGGTGTGGGAAACTTTGAATTCCTTCCGGAACCCCGGACCGCCTGTCATGACATAACTGTGGTTCTGTGAGGTAATGGCGACCGATCGGCCGTCGATATCCCGGACCGCATAGTTTCCGCCGTGATGCCCCACTTTCATACGGGTTACGGCACCGCCTGCGGCCAGGCAAATCAATTGCGCCCCCATACCTATTCCCAGGATCGGCATATGACCGAGCGCCTTTCCGATTTCCGCCACAAAAGCACCCGCCTGATTGGGGTCACCGGGTCCGCTGGAAATAACCAGACCGTCCGGATTGAGCGCCCGGATTTCCGCCCATGAAGTCCCAGGAGCGATGTTTACCACTTCACACCCGCACTGGGCCAACTGGGCGAGGGTGCTGTTCTTTACCCCCAGGTCATAAAGTGCCACCCGGTGCTGAGCGGTCCCGGTAAAGCCTTTTTTATCGGTTTTCCCTGCCTTGATTTTGGGTGCCTGCCATTTCCTCAGCTTGTCGAGAAGTGTACGCATCGGTGCGGCGGCGGGGCCGATGATCCCTTTCATCTCACCATGATCACGGATGTAAAGAGACAGCGACCGGGTATCCACCTTTTCCATACCCGTTACGTGACCGTGTTTCATAAGGTTTTCCAGGGTATCCGTCGCCCGCCAGTTGCTGACGATTCGGCTTTTTTCCTTGACGATGAGCGCTCCGGCTTGAACCGCACCGGACTCGGCATCTTCCTGATTGATCCCATAATTTCCGACAAGAGGATAAGTCATGTTAACGAGGCAGCCCGCATTGTCCGGGTCCGTCAGGATTTCCTGATAGCCGACGACCCGATGATCGTCATGGACCCAACCGCATACTTCTCCTTCCGCGCCAAAAGAAACGCCCCGGAAAACCGCACCGTCTTCCAGTACCAATACCATATCCATATTTCGTTACCTTCTCCGCATTGAATAATCTACTTTTCCTGTATCCGGATACCGTTTAATCCCAATGAAAGGGAACAAAGCCTTCTTGGTTGGAGGATTTTAATCGGCTCCCGACAGGTGGGTTGAGACAAAAATGAAAGATCAAATACCGACAGGCCAAACATCTGGAAAGCATCGACCAAATGATAGCGCCGTCAAGTTGGCACAAAAAAAGGGCAGTACGGCCTTGTTTTCCTTAACGCGCCGCAAACCACCCTGTGTTTATGCCTTTTAGACCACGCTCCTTACTGCAACAACCGCTTTTCTCAAATATTGGATCTTGATCTTATGGGAAGCCGATTATTTATCTTTCTTTGGCGGACTTCACCGGAAAAACTGAGATGCTTGAAATGCAAGCCTCCTATGAGTTGGGACCTTATATAAACGATATGTATGCAAAGTGCAACTAAAAAAAGTTAAGATTTTGACCGGATGGAAGCCTTGGACACCAAAACATGGATAAAGGATTGATATCCTCCCGGCATGCAATCCATCAGACCACCCTCAGCGTCAAGGAATATCCAGGTCCGGTTTGACATACATCTTGCCCGACTGATACAACCGCAATCGATCCTGCATTGCTTCCAGCCGGGCGGCCTTGCCCTCGGACTCGCGCATCAGGTGAAGCGCCTTCTCCACCGCATCCGTCGCATCGGAGAAGCGGCCTCCCGCAGCATAAGCCGCACCCAAGGTATCCAAAGTATAGGGATTTTTATAATTTGTCAGTTTGCAGGCCCGTTCTGCCAATTGAACGGCTTCCCTGCTGTTACGTACCTTGGGATCCCCAATGGTCGCAAGAATCCAGCCGAGGCTATTCAACGCGCCACCGAGATCGGGATTTAAGAGCAAGGCTTTTCGGTATCCGGCAATGCTCTCTCTGATTTGGCCTTGTCTCCGCAAATTATTGGCCAGCGCTTCATGAACGGACGCATCATCCGGTTTGATCTGAAGTGACTTCGAATAAAAATTCGCCGCTTTCTCCCAGTTTTTGTTGCTCTCGTAAAGTCTGGCCAAATGGGCATAGGAAACGGCCTTGTCGGGCATTTGATCGATATGCGTTTCAATCGTGTCGATTTGTACGGCTTTACACCTTTGCCTTAAGTCAATACTTTTAAAAGGGGGCATCACAAGATTATGGGCACAATAGTCGTCCGTCAGTTTATAGAAGCGCTCTTTCTGAACCGGGTTCGCCCCCGCAGGACAATCCATGTCGTCAAGAATGACATGCACCGAGAGGAAATAGGCAAATAAATCAATCTTTTGATCGATACTTTCGTTAATCCGTATGGTTTCACGTTCTGTTTCCGGGCTGACCCATGCATTCATCTGTAAATTCGCTTCAATCTGGGGATCGCTGTAGTAAAGCGATTTCGGAGCTGCGTATTCCAGGCGAGGCCTGGCGTCGGAATGGATCTGCCCCGGGCCGAAAAGCCGGGGCAGGTCCTCGGAGACAACAATACCGTAGAGTAATTGGGAATCCTGAAGCGTCATATTCTTTGACTGCCGAGCATACACCATGGCTGGGTTAGTCTTCTGAAGCCTCGGAAGATGGTTTTGCCCCTTAAAACCAATCAGCAGAAAATCGCCCCTAAAATTTGTCGTGATCAAAAGACTGTTGGGGAACACCTCTGCAAAGGTCCTGCCCACCAGGGCAAAAGTAGGCCAGTCCATCTGATAGGAATGGATAAATTGCGCAAAAATCCCGTCACGATTCAGCCTATCTTTCGCGAGAAGAAAGAAATCCTGTGTAAATAAGGTTGCCAGACCGGCCATCCAGGGATTGGACGGTTCCGAAATGATCACGTCATATTTCTCATTCGTCAACTGCAGGTGCGCCCGGCCGTCCTGTATAATCAGGTTGGTTTTCGGATGAGAAAGGACATGGTTGTTCCATGGGCGAAAGAGGTCGCTGGCGGTGACAACTTCCCGGCTGATTTCCAGAATATCCAGTTTGTCCACGGGATAATACAGGACTTCTCCCGGCGTTACGCCGCTTGCAAGTCCCAGAACCATAACCTTCCTGGGATTGGGATGCATCAGCATGGGGAAATGGGCCGACATGGTTTGCGTCGGCATGTCCTGCTTGGAGGATGCGTCCGGTTTCCCGCTGTTGATCAAACCGTAATGGACACGGCCGAGGGGTTCTGAGGACTCCATGACCGTGGTAAAACCGCCGATACCATCCCCGTAATAGACAAGTTTCGATTTAGACAGGTTGCTTTGATCGATAATGTCCCTTTCATGAAAAAGTGTGTCCCACCAACCATAACTTTCCATGATCTTTTTAAAGGATTCAAAGCGATGATATTTACCCTGTGATAATCCATAACGATCCCATACGGGATAATGGATACAAAGCAGCAGGCCTGCCAGGGCAGCAGCGACAACCACCCCCATTTTCCACTGATACGCTTTCTCTCTTATTATGATCATGACCGCCACGATCAACGGCACGAGAAGCTGCATGCCGATAACAAGGCTCAGGCTTTTTTCTTTGCCCATCAGCGGGATCAGCACGAATCCAGCCAAGAAAGACCCCAGAACCGCCCCCAGTGTATTGATCATGTAGGCAAAGCCCAGTGATTTCCCAACCAGCGCAACCGACTGGGTGTAGATTTTCCCGACCAAGGGAAATGTGGCGCCCAGGCAGAGGGTTGGTAAAATCATGAAACAGAACAGAATGATGGCCTTGAACAGATTAAGCAGGGCAAAACTGTCCTTGAACGAAAAAATCAGTTTGGCAAAAAACAACTGGCTGTTCCCGAACAATTGACTAACCAGCAACACAAAGATGGCGGACGCCACCTGAGTATTGATCAAAAGCCAGATCGGGGCTTTGACGCGATCGGCAAGCCAGCCGAAAATCATGCTTCCCAAGGCAAGATTGAGAATGAATGCAATCAAGACAATCGTAAAGGAGTATGTCGTCGGACCCACAATCAACCCCAACAGCTTCGTCCAGATGACCTCATAGGCCATCGCGCAGAATCCGGAAACGGCGAAAATCACCAGGGCCCCGATTAAAACAACAGAAGATGTTTGCATGGATGCAGTCTCTGTCTCGTCACTTAACACCGGCTTGGTCGCTGCAACGGCTTTCTTCGCGGCGCTCTTTGATGCCGCCTTACCGGGTCCTGCTTTACCTGTAACTTTCGATTGCTCAGCAGGTGCAGATATGGTCGCAGAGATCTTCTGACTGACCCGCAGGCATAACAAACCAACACCGCTGTTAATGCCAACGGCAAGCATCAGTGTATAGGTCACCCCCAGCAAATCGATCAGCCAGAAACCACAGATCAGAGCCCCGACGGCGGCCCCAATGGTGTTCAAACCATAAAGCCTTCCCGTATGCGTCCCCAGATGGGACAGGCTGGTAACGTAAAACTGACACAGAATAGGCAAAGTGGCGCCCATACAGACCACAGGCAGACACAAGATTATCGAGACACCGATGAATGTCAACAGATTGTAAATGATATCGTGATGATAGAGTTGATTATATAAAATACTGTATAGGGGCAGGAATACCTTTAATAGAATGGGAATTGCACCGGCATAAACACCGATGATCAACTCCAATATGCCATACATCCTCAATAGTTTTCCCGTTTCCTTGATCCGGTCGATATTTTTGCTCGCCAGATACGCACCCAAACCAAGTCCACCCATGAAAACAGTCAAAATAATACTCACCGCAAAAGGTGCGCCGCCGATGACTTTAACGATCATTCTCGTCCACAGAATCTGATATATCAAACCCGATATGCCGGACAAGAAGAAGCAGATCAGCACGATTGTCTCGATATTCCGGTTTACACCCGGCAAGGTTTTCATTTCCCTACGCATCTCTCCCCCAAATTGAGAACCGGTAAAAGATCATATCATGATGCCCAGATAACTCCGGGACATCAACATCACGCTAAGCAGTTTTCCCATGTCCGTTCCAAAGCGAATTGGTATATTTATTCCGCACGAGGTCGTTTTTCAATGTCTCCTCTTCCATGGTCAGTTTTCCCTGAATCAAACGGATGTTCCAGACCTCGGCAAATGCCCGTTGCATGACCTTGCCGAGCATTTCCGCAGTAACGGCTGTCCCCGTTTCCACATGCACGGAAGTGATTCTCGCTTCCAGATGTGCCTCTTGACCGCTTTTCTTTTCTCCGGAGCAAGAGAAAAGCAAATCGTTCGTTTCGGCATCAAAATCAAGGAGAACTGAACCATGCTGAAGAAAACAGCCGCGGGATCTGACCTGAGCGGAGCCGCATATTTTTCTGTCTCGGGCCAGTAACTCAAAAGGCGCCGGACTGGCAAAACAGATCGCTCCCCTTTTTATATTTGTATCCTTATGAATATAGTCAGTCCCCGCCATGTTTACGGCAATGCCCAGCTCAGCAAAACCTTGAATAAGACAGGCGCAGATGGCTTGATAATTACCGATCAGATCATCGGGGGAAAAGGGTGACTCTTCCCGGGACACAACGGAATAGGTCAATTCCCGGTCATGCAGCACCGCTTTGCCTCCGGTGGGACGACGAACCATCTCAATCCCACATTCCATGCAGCGCTGCAGATTAATCTCATGATTGATGTTCTGGAAGTAACCGACGGACAGGGCGGGTCTCTCCCATCCGTAGAAACGAAGGGTTGGCGGGCCGCCCCGTTCCTGAAGAATCCGAAACAGGGCTTCATCCACGGCCATATTTTCAAAAGCATTCGAAATCTGGAAAGGAAGGAAGCGCCAATTTTCCAAAAGGGATCAATCTACCTCCCCTTCCTGAAGAACAAAATCATGATAACCCTTGGCGTCAAGCAAATCGTCCAGCTCATCCAAATCCTTCATTTCCACGACGATCAGCCAACCCGTGTCCTGTGGGTCGCTGTTAATAATCCCCACATCATCATCAATATCCTCATTGACATTCACCACTTCGCCGCTGACAGGTGAAATCAGTTCCACCAGAGATTTTTCCGCCGACTCAACGTTACCGAACGGCTCGTCCCGCTCGATTTCAGATTCGATCTCGGGCAGTTCCACGGACAGCACTTCCCCCAATTTCTCCTGGGCGTAGTCCGTAATGCCGATCGTGGCAAAATCCCCGTCCACTCTGACCCAAACATGCTCACGGCTGTAAAGAAGATCATCTGAAAATACTGGCATAATCGTCACTTCCTATTGAGTATTAATAACCCATGCATCGGCACAGGGAAAAACCATACCTTATCCCAATATGGTCAATTCTTTTGGAACCTTCGTCAACACCTCTGTTTTCCCCCGGGTGACCCATATCGTATCCTCAATCCTGATGCCCCACTTGCCGGGAAGATAGACTCCCGGCTCGATTGTCAACACCATGCCTGCTTCCAGCAATTGCTCAGATTTATAAGATATACGCGGGGCCTCATGAATATCCAGTCCCACCCCATGGCCTGTGCCGTGTGTAAAATGACGCCCCCAGCCTTTATGATCAATCAGATCCCTGGCGGTTAGGTCAATATCACGGCATGACCGCCCGACGGCCACGGCTGCAATTGCCCGGTCATGGGCTTCTTTCACAAGCCCATACACTTCTTTTAAATCAGATTCAACCCTCTCAATAAAAAAAGTGCAGGTTTCATCAGAATGATAGCCTTTGTAAACGGCGCCATAATCAATGACGACTGCATCTCCTGGTTTGAATTTCCTGGCCCCGGCCCTGGCATGCGGTAAAGCGCCCCTCGGGCCGGAGGCCACAATGGTATCAAACGCAACCTTGTCCGCACCGCCCTTTCTCATCCGATATTCCAATTCCAAGGCAATATCGCGCTCCGATACGCCTGCCCTGATGATCGGGAAAACCGATTCCAGCGCATCGGCGGCGATGACTGCGGCCTTTCGAATGCAGGCAACCTCATGCTCATCTTTTAGGGCACGTAAGAGATCGATTTCCCCCGAAAGAGGCTTAAACTTGAGGCGTTTGTTTTTCCCTTTGATCCTGCGATAAAGTTGAACGTTGAGACTCGTATCCTCGAATCCAACCACACTGGCGTTTTCATGAGCAAGAAGGATGGTGATACTGTCAACACTGTCGGTCATATGGACCAACTCCAGGCCAGACGTTTCTTTTCTCGCCTGGGTCGTATAACGTCCATCGACAAGCAGGTGGGCTTGCCCCCGTGGTCCGACGTATAAAATCCCTTCGCTTCCGGAAAAGCCTGTCAGATATCGGATATTATTCATATTAAAGAACAGAAAAGAATCGACAGACCACTCGGGAAAGCGCAATCGGAAATCTGCCATGCGCCCCGGAAAAGGATTTGAGGTCATACCGCCGGACTCCGCAACCGATTTAGCCGCGTCAGCCACTTTTCCAACTCAGCAAGAATTGCACTCTTGTTGTCAGCATCATCGGCTTCAGTTGACACAACCCTCAAAAGACCGTCGCCCCCTGTCATAAGATTGGCAAACTCTGCCAATTTTCTTGACACCTGTGCATCCCCGGGTTCTTTGGCAAGGATGACTTCCAAAACCTTCTTAGCCATAGCGTAATGCCCCTGCTGAGTATAAAGGTCGGCCAAAGTAACGGTGTAAAACTCAGGCGATATCTCCCCTTTTTCCTCGACATCGGCTTCTTCAACTTCAATATTGACGGTTGTTTCAGGCAAGCGCCAGTTTTCCTCGGGAGAGAGGGCAACGGTAAGCGCATTGTATTTATGGAAAAAATTAAGAGATTCCGCATGCAGACCTGATTTACCGCAGAGCGTACCCAATTGCTGATAAACTTGGGATAAACGGCCAATCGTGTCATCAACTTCTTTAAGTAACTCGCGAAGCCGATCCAATTTTCCCAGCCGTAAAAGCCCCTGGCAGAGAATGATCGTCGCCTCTACATCGCCCGGTACCTGAGCAAGCTGTGCTTCGGCCATTTTTACGGCGTCGTCATACCGGTTTTCATTCAGAAAGACTTGCGCCTCCTGGGGATCAAAACGCTTTTCATCGGGACGATCTGTATCCATCGCATCCTGTATGTGCTGATTATTTTCAGGGAATATCATCTTTTTATAAAAAGACGTTGGAAAGCTAACATAGGGTCCAAGGTGTGTCAAGAAGGAAAAGCAGAGGTTTTACTAAATATTCTCTATGAATATTACCTATTTAACAGTGCTTCTTGCTTGTGCGGCACGAGAGAGAAAGTTCGCCATTGTGAATACTGTGAACTTCTTCACAGAAACGGACAAATTTCTTGACTTGAATATGGTGAAGAATTACGCTTTGGCCGAAACGTTGTGTTTTCGGGGGCTTTTCTTCTTATCTCGGTTGATTATCAGGTAATTGTTCCC
>CAZBQX010000049.1:0-15734 GCA_964494155.1 uncultured Syntrophales bacterium | reverse complement strand
GAGGTCGTCGAAAATATCGGCACCATCGCCCAGAGCGGTACGGCCAACTTCCTGGAAGCGGCCGCGGCGGCAGGCAAACCGGAGATGCTGACGCCGGAGTTGATCGGCCAGTTCGGTGTGGGATTCTACAGCGCCTTCATCGTCGCCGACAAGGTGACCCTCATCACGAAGGCCGCCGGGGCGGACCAGGCCGTCAAGTGGGAATCCACAGGCGACGGGTCCTACACCATCGAAGAAACGAAAAAAGATGGCCGTGGCACATCGGTTATCCTCCATCTGAAGAAGGCGGAAAAAGACGAGCAGGACTTCACCGAGGAATGGACCATTCGCCAGGTGATCAAGAAGCACTCCGACTTTGTCGCCTATCCCATCTGCATGGACGTCGAGCGGTCGGAGCCCATCCTGGGCGAAGATGGCAAACCGGACGGAGACAAGACGGAAAAGGTCGTCAAGGAAGAAACGCTGAACTCCATGAAGGCGATCTGGACCCGCGACAAGAAGGAGATCACAGACGAGGAATACAACGAGTTCTACCAGCACATCAGCCACGACTGGACGCCGCCGCTGGCGCATCTGCACGTCAAGCTCGAGGGGGCGACGGAATACAGCGCGCTCCTTTATATACCCTCCATGCCGCCCTTCGACCTCTTCTTCCGGGAAAGCAAACACGGGGTTCAGCTTTACAGCAAGCGGGTCTTCATCATGGAGAACTGCAAGGAGCTGATGCCGCCGTACCTGACCTTCATCAAGGGTGTGGTCGATGCCCCGGACCTGAACCTGAACGTCAGCCGCGAGATCCTCCAGCAGGATGTCCTGGTCAGAAATATCCGGAAGAATCTCGTCAAGAAGATCCTGGAACTGCTGGCGGGCATGGAAAAGGAAAAGTACGACCAGTTCTTCAAGTCCTTCGGCCCCATCTTCAAAACGGGTGTCTCGACGGATTACGAAAACAAGGACAAGATCGCGAATCTGCTGCGCTATCAGACAACCCACTCCGACGGCGCCCTTGTTTCGCTTAAGGATTACGTAAACCGCATGAAGCCGGACCAGGACGCGATTTACTACATCACGGGGGAAAACATCACGGCCCTGAAAAACAGCCCTCACCTGGAGCAGTTGAAGGCCAAGGACTACGAAGTTATCCTCATGAACGACCCCATGGATGAGTGGGTCGTCCGGGATCTCCATGAATTCGAGAAGAAGGCGTTCAAGAGCGCCGAAAAGGGCGACCTCGATCTCGATAAAATCGACGACAAAAAGAAGGAAGAGTACGGACCGCTGTTCGGTTACATCAAGGGCCAACTGGAAGAGAAGGTGAAGGAGGTCAAGCCCTCCACCCACCTCAGGGATTCCGTCGCCTGTCTGTCCGGAGATGTCCAGGATATGAGCGCGTACCTGCAGAAGGTCCTCCGGGCCACCGGCCAGGAGGTGCCGCCGGAAAAGCGCGTCCTGGAAATCAACATGGAACACCCGCTTCTGGCCAAAATCAAGGCCCTGCATGAGTCCGACAAGGAGTCCGCCGTCCTGAAGGACTATACGGACCTCCTGTTCGACCTGGCGGTCATCGCCGAGGGCGGAAAAGTCGCCAATCCCTCCCGGTTTAGCAAAATGATCGGGGATTTGATGGTCAGCGCCGAAAAGGGTTGACGAAACGCCCCTCCGCCTTGCTATCCATCAGGGCAATTTCTTCATTTTGATTATAAAGAAAAGAGGGATCGGACCCCATGGGTTCGATCCCTCTTTTTCATTCGGAAGAAATTACAGGTGTTCCCGCGAACAAACTGGGTTCGCTTATTGTGGCAACGGCGTCACCTTGATTTTCTCCCTAAAAAGAGGCTTCAGCGTCGGTTTGACGATGATGCAGAATTTGTAACTGATGCGACGGGGCACCGATTGTCCCTCCGTCATATAAAAACAAATGTCTGATCCCTTGAAATCCTGAGGCACCGTGTACGTGCTTGTAAAATTGATGGCCGTTTTCTGCCCCGGGGCTGGGTACTTGAAAACCTGCTTTGCTGAATGCCATTCGCTTAATTCGGGATGGCTTGAATTGTCCAGGGAGACACCACCGTAGCAAGTCGTGCCGGGGGCAATATGCGCGGTGGGGGTATAAAACACCGATCCCGTAAAATGGAGTACATCGCCCCGTTTGCAGGGTGAGGGGGTTATGGTCAACGTTGCCGTGTTGATATCGGCAAAGCATGAGGCACACCAGACCAACAGGACGCCCATCACCAGGGCCGGAATAACGAATACACTCAATTCGCTGATCTTTCTTCTCATTTTATTCCTCCTTTCATCATCAAGATGGCCTTAAACGGCATCTCGGACAGGTTTTTCCGTTACCTCTTTACCGAAAATTTCGCGCGCCTGTTGTTGTCAACGATTAACGTCCCGGGAACAAATACCCTGATTCTCCGTCGACTTATTCACCCTGCTCCAGCGCTTCCAACTGCCGCCGTTTGTGCTCGATATCCTCCAGTTTATCTTTCCAGTAATGGCGGGCTTTAGCGTTGTCCGCGTTCTTCATTCTACGAATATAACGATTCTCCTGCGCCTTGGCTGCCTCATATTCCTGACGGGCTTTTTCAATCGCCTGCTGCCGCTCGAGTTCTTTTTCCTTTGCCTTGAGCTCCAGTTCCTTTTTCGCGGCGTCTTCAATCGGTTCCGAAGAAGAACCGGCTGGCGATGGTGCTACGGTTTCAGGGTTTACGATCGTCGGTACGACGACTTCCTTCTCGTAGACGTGTTTTTCCACCTTGATCTTCTCCTGCGGAGACACCCTGGGCGGCTGATCCTCAATATGGGTGACGCCGTCCTTGTCGGTCCAGATATACACCTCTGCCGCCGGAGAAACCGCCGGTGCAAGACAAAAAATTACCATGATCAATAATAATATGATTCTGGTCATTTATACATCCTGAATAAAATCTGTGGGGGTAACGATTGTCATTAAAATCCCCTAATGCTGCCAGTCCAGAAACGCATCGAGCGGGTGATTGGGCGCCGTATGGGCCATCAGCCCGCCGTACTCGGGATTGTTGAAAATGATCCGATCCACCTCCGGCGACAACCGGAAGATGTATTCATTTAATGACTTAATGCCACGGAGCCTTTCAAACGCTTCGGACCCTCCCGGCGGACCTGAGGCGCCCTTGAGGGTCAGCAAGGCAAGCGCAACACCGGCAGACCGCCCCAGTTGCGCCACGCGTTTCAACCACCAGGGCTCATGCCGCGCCGGCGATACCAGGACCAAAACACAGCTTGCCTGCACGATTCCCGCCGCCAGATAGCGTTCCATCTGATCATGGTCTTCACCTGAATCCACCGGCGGTTCAACCCCCATATCCCGGATTACGTTCATTTTCCCCCGCACTGCAATGTAGTCGGCGATCGCAGCGGCGGTTTCCGGGCTTACAGAGACATCAACCAGAAACAGCCGGGCTGGTTCCATGTTCGTGTTGCCGTTTTTGCCCCCGTTACAGACGGTCGAGCCATCTTGTCTCATATCAGTCATTTCCCTACCTGTTTTTTTCTTCAGCGTGCCGCTTCTTCGATTCTGCGGGCCAGTTCTATCAGTTCCTGCAGTTGCTCCTGTTTGGAAACACGGCCGGCCAATAAAACAGCCCCTCTGTTGCTCAGGGTGACACTGACCCTGCCGGTGTCCTCATCGGCAAGATACTGAAGCATCACCGATTGAATCGGTTCGTTCACGACCCGGCGTGCCGTTTCCGCATCCCGGGACAGAACCAGGAATTTTTCAGCAAACGGCGATTGCCCCATACCCACTTTATCGGAACTCATGATTTCCGTCCAGTCACGAAATTCAATGGTTACGGGTGTTTCAATCGATTGAAAACGATTCGACCGGATCAGACAGGCGATACCGTAAGTATAGGATTTGCGCGCGGAAGCCTCTTTATTTCTGTAAGAGCAGTCGAAGAGCCAGATTTGACGGCTTCCCGTACCAGCACGCCGGGCAAAATGCAAATCGATTTCCAGATCGCTGACGATGTTGCTTACGGTGGCGCTGATCTCCTGCGGCACCTCCCGCGAAAAGCCCCAACCCTGCTTTTCCGCATATTCCCGAACCCGCTGTTCTTCCCTGATACCCTGATAACGGATCAGAGCGACAAGCGTCACCAGCCCAATAATCACGCCAACGACGATGATCGGCGTTTTATAGCGAAGCCAAAGGGGAGAATGCCACAGCGACAGGACACCCAAACGATCCGAGAAAAAACCGGCGACCGCGCCGACCGCCATCAGGCAGAACAACCCCAGACAGATGAACAGCAACAATCCCCAGAGGCTTGTCCAATAATGAGAGCTGCCCATATCTATTCCCTTATACCACATGCCGAAAATGACCCCTGGTTAAAAGCTTCGCCGGACGTCTCAATCCAGGGTGTTATTGAAATACACTTTGTGCGCTTCACAGCGGCACTTCTTATCCCAGGGTTCCGCACACTGCCTGATCAGAGCGACAAGCTTGTCACCCCGGTCACGCGCTATGGGACCGGAAAGCTCCGTCGACTCAGTGCCTATAAAGTCATCCCAGTAGTTGAGCACGGTATAAACCTGACAGACCGGACACAGATAATAGGTATCCGTATGCTCATCTCCCATGATACTGCCGGATATGGATGCAGCAAAGTCCTCATCGCAGAAAGGTCTGCGACAGACAACACATTGGACGCTCATTGGTTAATTTTCCTTGCATCACTTAAAAAGCCCGTCCTTGATCGCTCCCTGCAGGGCAATGCAAAAACCTATCAGCATAAAGATCCAGAGTCCGTAAATGACGGCCGTTTCATTGACCTGCAGCCATTTTATCGGGGTCAGCTCGCCATGACCGATTTTGATCTGCATATACAGAAACAGCTTGATGAAAAGCGGTACGACCGTAAAACAGATGACGAGGAACAAAGAGAAAAAGTAGATTTTTATGGCCGATACACCGCCGGGGCCGATGGTTTCACGGCTCAGTTTGCCACCGGATTCCAGAACATTGACCAGAATGGCGCTTGATATTAACAGGGCCATGATTCCAGCCAGTATAATCAAGAATATCTTGGCGCTCATAAGCCCTCCCTAATAAAACATGACCGAAAACATGGATAATTGGGTTTGCTTTGATAAATTTTCAATATAATATCGCATTTTGAAAACGATAAACATCAAGAATTTTCGCAGAGGGTCAATCGGAAGAAGGCAGTGCCGGAGGATAAAAATGATTGCCTACCCAAGAATATCTCACCGACGAACAGCACCCCTGATGCTCACCGGTTGGCTGGTCCTTATAGGCCTGATCTGCACACCGACCGGACATGCCGGGACAAACAGCACCTTTCCGGACGGTACAGAAAACAAAAGCCCGGTTAGCATCGACCAAAATATGGAATGGAACGCCACGATCTACCGCATTTCCGACGGAGACTGCACGATTGAGTGGATCGCTCGCAACAGTGAGATCGGTGTCGTCAAACATTGGTCCGCTTGTGCCAGACCGCTGGCAGTACAGCAAACACTATGGATTCAGGTCGCTGCAGCATTCTTCAGCCGCGATCCCCACGCCGGGTCATTGCGCACCCTCTTCTGGGGCAGGCTTGAACCGGACAATGCAACGGGACTGCACGAGTTGTCTTTCCGGCTCTCCCTGGCGGCATATCAATCCACCGGTTGGGACAAAAAAAGGGGTAGAGCTAAAAACGGTGATATCAACGGTTTTGTGAAGGATCTGGCCAACCGGGCGATGATCTACCCGGAATTGAAAGTCCTCTTCGCCCGTTTCCATAGAAGCGTCTATTTCTCCTGCGCGGAAAAGGTGCTGGTGGTCCGGGCATCGAAGCTGCCCTTCTATAATCAATTGAAACGCCATGGCGTCAAGGCGACGGATAAGCTGCCTTTCGACTGCATGGCCTGGTTTGCCGTGTCGGAGTCTGTGAAAAATCGGTAAGGACCGCTCAACCCCGTGAGCGGTCCCCACCCAAATTTGACATCATTTCAACCTGCAGGGCACGATTCTTACCAGCACACCCGGATCATTCCACTGATAGAGGACACCCTCTTTTTCCGAAGTCAGGATCTGGTAATGCCCCTCTTTGAGCTCGCCCAAAACGACATCCTCGTCCTTCTCGATCATGCCCGGTAATTTTCCCGCCTCCACCAGAGCTTTAATCTTCCGGCGATCCGGCATCCAGAAAATCACCCGTCCGGCAACCCTCTCCAGGCGTACCCAGAAAAACGCCGGCATGTCATCATCACACCGGGTCGGCACGGAGGCAAAAAGGTGATCTCGCCATTTGCGGATATGGACCGTTTCGGAAACCAGCTTCGGTCGGTTTTCCACATCGTAATCAACGGCCGACAACTGAAGAACACCCTGATCCTTGTCAATGACCCTGACAGAGATAACGGCGTCATCGCCGCTGTACCACTCTCCTTCCCATTCAGAGGCGTTCAGGACAAGCGGATCTTCTCCGATGGGAGCTTTCACGTAAACCGCACCGCAACCCGACAGCGCCAACAGCAGACAGAAAATCATGACGTGTATCAGATATTTCATCATCAGTCTCCTTGCTTGGATTAATGCTGAGTGAATCCCGACCTCGACAAACCGACCCGGTCCCCGTCCGTGCCGGTTTGTCCTGAATTTTACCGTATCACACGGACAAAAGCCATGAGGAAACAGCATTTTAAGGGAAAAAGACAGAAGAATACTTTTTATTTCTGCTGCTTAAGGAGTGAGCATCTTGATGAGAAGCTCCCGTACCACTTTCGGATTGGCCTTGCCGCCTGAAGCCTGCATGGCCTGGCCGATAAGGAAGCCCAGTGTCTTGGCGTTTCCACCCCGATAATCCGCCACAGCGGCTGCGTGCTTCTCCAGTACGCCGGCAATAATTCCCTCCAGCTCGGAGGCGTCCGACACCTGTGAAAAACCGCCCTGTTCAATCACGGTCAGAACCGGCAAATCGGTTTCAAACAGGCGCATGAGGACCGTCTTCGCCGAATTGGCGTTCACCTCGTTACGATCGATCAACATCAGGAGTTCGGCAAAACGCGACGGGGTCACCCGGGACGCCGGTAGCGTCTCTTCCCGTTCCTTCAACGCCGGCAGGAGCTGTGTCGTCAGCCAGTGATTCGCCATACGCGCGGGCACCGGAAAGGCCATAACCTGCTCGAAGTAATCCGCCGTTTCTTTTTCGCCGCACAGTTGGAATGACTCCTCTTCGGACAGATCGAACTGCCGGTTGAAGCGCTCCGCCTTCACCGTCGGCATCTCCGGAAGACGGGCGATCTTATCCGCCAGCCATTCACGGGAGATCAGAATCGGCGGCACCGAAGGATCGGGGACACAGGGACCGGCAAACTTGCCCCGCATGGCGATGGTCACCTTCTTGACCGGGTCCCAGAGACGTGTGTGCAGAACAATGGGTTCCCCAGCCGCCAGACTTTCCTTCTGGCGTTCGATCTCATAGGCAATGGCATCGCCCACATGGCGGATGGAGTTCATGTTCTTGACTTCCACCTTCGTGTTCATCTGATCCGTTCCCCGGGGCCGGATGGAGATGTTTGCATCCACCCGCATGGTTCCGGCCTCAAGACTGCATTCGGAACTGCCGGCATAGCGAATCTGTGTCCGGAGGAGGCGGACGAATTCCATGGCATCGTGGGGGCTGCGCATGTCCGGTTCTGTCACGATTTCGATCAAGGGCGCTCCCGCCCGGTTGAAATCGACGAGGCTGATCGGGGTTTTCCCCTCCATTTCATGAACGAGCTTCGCCACATCTTCTTCCATGTGAATGTGATGGATCCGTAACCGTTTTGACTGTCCGTCTTCTCCGATGATATTCAGCCATCCGTTTCTCGCCAGCGGATAATGCGCCTGAGACAACTGGAATCCTTTCGGCAGATCGGGATAATAGTACACTTTCTGATCGAAGGCGCTTTTCTCCTGTATTTCGCAGTTCAGGGCCAGACAGGCCAGGGTGGCCTTATCCAGCGCTTCGTAGCCAAAGCGGGGAATCGCGCCGGGCAGCCACAGACAAATGGGACAGGTGTTCTTGTTCGGCTCATCACCCGGACGATTGGGGCAATCACAGAACATCTTGGTGGGGCAGTTCAGCTCCACATGTATTTCCAGACCGACAACGGCTTCGTAATCCATCATACATTCGCCTCGTTATGTTCAAAAAAATGGTTAGCCAGGTCAAGCAGACGGGCATCTCCGAAGGCGGGACCGATCCATTGCATCCCGAGATCCTCCCCCCCGTCCATTATGAATCCGGGCACCTGTAAGACGGGGAGCCCTGTGACGTTGGCGGGAAGCGTCAGGGAAAAGGCGTTATAGACATCGTGTACCGTTTCCGCCCACCTGCCATCGAAGGGCTTCCTCTTCGTCGGCATAACCACAATATCGACCGCATCCAGCAGATCATTCACAGATTTGACCAGACGGGCCCGGATTCGCCCCGCTTTTTCAAAGATGTCGTAGTTTTCGAACTGAAAATACGCCCCCTGGAAGAGGTAGGATTTCAACAGCGCGCCGAACGCTTCGCCCCGAGATTTCAGGTACATTTCATTCCAGTTTTTGGTTCCCTGGGCGCGGTGGCCGTAACGGACCCCATCATATTTCCCGGCGCTGGAAGACGCTTCAACCGAACCCATCACGCCGTGAACGAGTGAAAACAAAGTGAATTCAGGCAGGGACACCTCTTCAACGGAGATTCCCCGATCAAAAAGCATCCGGAGTCCCTTACAATATGCCCGCTGTTCCTCGTCGGTCAGCATGGTCATCACTTCCGTCGGGAAGCCCGCTTTGACGGTTGGCCTGTTACTTATTGTTCGTGGGGCAAACTCCGGTTTTTCCCGATCCGACATGGAGAAATCGCGCGCATCGGGACCGGCAATGCTGTCCATGACCGCGGAGATGGTTCGAAGTGAAGCGGACACAACGCCATAGGTTTCCATGGACGGGATCAGACCGATCAGGCCGAAGCGGGAAACAAGGCCGTAGGTCGGTTTGTAACCGAACATACAGACATCGGCAGCCGTCACGCGGGCTTCGCCCAGAAAATCCGTCAACAGCACGGCATCCGTGCCTTCGTCCCGCAAAACGGCCTCTCCGGCGTCGTCCCGGAGACCGAATCCCAGTTCGCTCATCCGGCTGCTCCCGGTAATGATCCCACCCTGCGCCCGGATGCGTGCAACCGCAGTCGCGTCTTCCAGGGCCGTGTAGTTTTCCAGAGCCAGGGAACCGGCCGTGGTGGGCCACCCCTGAACTGCAATGTTGGATTGGACAGCGATCCGCTTTCCCGTCAGGGGACCGTCTCCCGTTGCCTGCGGTGACGGGTCCAGGTAGATAAAATGATTCGACACAGTTCGACTCCTCTTATTCCAGAATACTGGCGACCTTAAAAAACGCTCCTTTCACGGCGGGCGCGTTTTTCAGCATTTGTCCCGTCTCGGCAAGGTAAGAGTTTTTTGCGAGGGCCTCTTTTCTCATCTGATTTTTGACCGGCAGGATGGAAAACAGGGGCATGTCTTCCCCGCTCTGCACGGCAATGTTTTCCGCCATTTTTTCCGCTTCCTTCAGGGCGGCCGCGATTATGGGCCGTTCCTGATCACTGACGGCGATCCGGGACACCCAGGACAGGTTGTCCAGGAGATCGCTGTTCTCACCGGCTCCGGGCAGCTCCTGCCGGGAGCTCAGATTCAGCAGACTGAGTTCCGCCAGTTGCTCCTCGGCAACTTCGGACGGCGCCTCCGTCAGCGGGCAGTAAGCGCTGCGGTTTTTTGGAAAAGCGATGACCTCCCGAATTGAGGCGGCGCCCAGGATCATGGAAATCACCCGGTCCATACCCAGCGCGAGGCCCCCGTGAGGCGGCGCGCCAAAATCCAGAGCCCTCAGAAAGAACCCGAACTTGTCCTGTACCTGGCGGTCGGTCAGCCCCAGGGCACGGAAGATTTTGAACTGAACATCCCGGTCGTGGATACGGATACTGCCGCCGCCCAGTTCCTCTCCGTTCATGACCAGGTCGTAGGCTCGCGAATTCAAACTCAGCAGTTCCTCCCGGTTGAAAGGATCAAAGTCGGTCCGGTCAGGAGCGGTAAAGGGATGATGATTGGACGTGATTCCCTCCTCGGTGGCCAGGAACAGGGGGAAATCCGTGACCCACAGGGGACTGAAGGCACCCTCCGGAATCAGATTGAGCCGCCGGGCAAGATGGAGTCTCAGTTCTCCGAGGACGGACGTGACGATATCATAGGATGCATCGGCAATCATGATGATCACATCCCCGTCAGCGGCCTGGAATCGATTTCGGATCGCCGCCTGCTCCGCAGAACTGAAAAACTGAACGATATTCGATTCCAGCTTATCACCCTGTACCCGCATCCAGGTCATGCCTTTTGCACCGAAACCGGGGACGATTTCCTTGGCGTATTCGTTCTGGAGTACGTTCTTGCTTAATTGTTCCGAACTTTGTGGAATATTGATTCCTTTGATGCAACCGCCCCGGTCGACGATCTGTCGAAAGATGCCGTAGGATGTCTGCTGAAAAATGTCCGTCGCTTCAACAAAGCGCAGGCCGAAACGCGTATCGGGCTTATCCGAACCCATGGTATCCATGGCGTCACAGTAGGCCATCCGCGGGAAGGGCCTCGGCAGGACAATGCCGCCCAGGGCAAACATCCGAGCGATCAGTTCCTCAATCAGCTCGTAGAGGAATTCCTCGTCAATGAAAGAGACCTCGAGATCGAGCTGAGTGAATTCCGGTTGACGATTCGGGCGCAGGTCCTCGTCCCGGAAGCAGCGGGCAATCTGGAAATACCGCTCTAAACCGCTGACCATCAGGAGCTGTTTGAAAAGCTGGGGCGACTGGGGCAGGGCGTAGAAGTTCTTAGGATGCACCCTGCTCGGCACCAGATAGTCCCGTGCCCCCTCAGGGGTGCTTTTTGTTAGAATCGGCGTTTCCACCTCGATGAAGCCGCGTTCATCGAGAAAATCGCGGACACACTTGTTGATCCGATGCCTTTTGATCAGATTTGCCTGCATGGACGGCCGCCGAAGGTCCAGATAACGGTACTGGAGACGCAAATCTTCCGTCACGTTCCCAGCGGTTTTTGGCTGCCCAGCAATCATGGCCTTTTCCGAAACCGGAAACGGCAGAATGTCCGCCTGGCTGAGGACCGTCAGCTCATAGGCCGCCACTTCGATCAGGCCTGTTTCCAGGTTTGGATTTTCCGTCCCGGCGATTCTTGCGACAACAGTCCCGGTCACGGTGATGCAGGATTCACCTTTGAGAGATCCTGCCCGAGTATATGAATCGGCCGCTGTCTGCTCCGGGCTGAACAAGACCTGGACGATGCCGCTTCTGTCCCTTAAATGAATAAACAACACCTCTCCGTGGTCCCGCAGGGCATCCACCCAGCCACAGAGGCACACATTGCGCCCGATATCCGCAAGCCCCAATTCTCCACAGTTAAAACGACTCAATTCCATGATTATCATCCCTTAGTAATCGTTTCGATACCCGACCTTTGCCATGATCATAGGCAAGACCGAGCGAAATTGCCGGTAAGTTACCAAAATGTCCGCATCGTTTCAAGAAATGAATGGTCTGAATCAAAAACATTTTTCCTTTGGGAATCCTGCAGGCGAAATGACGCAACCTGCGGTCATGAAAAAGCAATGTTCCGAAAGATCCTTCCGAATCTCTAAAAGTGGAAATGCGGCCCCCCTGTTGTTGCGAGGCTCAAATGAGGATATTCGACGGCAGTTAAAAACATCGCCATGCCGATTTGATTGCTGATTGGTTATGGAAAAGCAACGACAGATAATCCAGTTCGAGGCAAACCATTTCCATGTCGTTTTTCCGCAGCCATTCCGACAGCCAGGCAAAGCGGAGAGCCATGACCAGTTCCGGCAGGCATTTCAACGAGCGCTCATCGTAGAGGTTTCTCTCGATTATGCGATGCAGCAGCGACCGGATGAGGGGACCATTCAGCATCCGGGGATCTTCCATACCGAGACAGCCAAGCAGCAGGGCCAGATCATAGGCTTCCGTTTTGACCCCGCAGAACTCCCAGTCAATGACGGACAAAATCGCCTCTTCCGACCAGATGACGTTCAAGGGGTGATAATCACCATGACAGAAAGCCTGGGGGAGGTTATCGTAAACGCCGAAGAATTCATCTGCAAGATACCCCTGAGCAGGCTTGATTCGACTTAAAATTTCAGGATGATATGCCGCCAGCTTGTCGATCAAGGTATGGATGAAATCGACAATTGAAAAGGGTACACCCGTAAAAGCGTGTCCTGCGTTCGACGCGGCAATCCGCAGGTCAATCAGAAAATCCGCCAGGGCTACCCCCCGCCAGGCTTCACCCAAGTATTCGGAACGGGGTAAAAGGCTTCCCGGAATAAAGGGGCGCAACTGCCAGCAGCGGCTGCCATAATCGGTCACAAGCTTCCCCTGCCGATCCGCCAGCCAGGGATGCACTTTTTGCAACCCCTGCCGGGACAAGTCTTCAAGGATCAATGCGATCTCCCGTTTACGCCCCCTCTCGGCCGGCGCGATTTCCTCCAAGACGAACATTCGTTCCCGGACATCGGCAATCACCACGCGGTTCAGGGTTCGCTCCGGACTGCCATCGATCCTGTCATCCGGACGAACATGCATCAACTCAAGCTTCCAGTGTGCCAACAGTGCTTGCAGAAAGGACCTGTCGAATCGATCTTGCATAAAATCATCCGTTTCTTGTTTTTGATGCCCTGGACCTGAAGGGAAAATAATTTTTGATCTGATCGGTAATCATATAACTTGCGAGAATATTTAACCTTACAAGCGAAACACCTTGGCGCAAATTGACGTGCTGCCTTAAAAAGGCAGCTTTATATGAAAGTGACCATAGCTTGCAGGGATGGAAAATACAACCGGATTGTCAGGAGGTAAAATCAGGACACAGAAAAGCCACACTAAAAAAATATTAGACGAATCATTCCCTTGCAGTATAATCCGCAAAACGTCAATCAGGGAGAACATGCCATGCATAAGCCCCGCGTCCTGGAAACGAAGATCGGAACAACAAGCTTACAGTACCTGCTTTATGGGGAAGACGGCCCAACACTGATCATGCTGCATGCAACCGGATTCAATCCCTGGCTGTGGCATCCGATCGCCCGGGAACTCTCCGGCCGATTTTGCATCATTGCCCCCTTCTTCTGCGATCATCGTGACACCGACCCTTACCGGGGCGGACTGGGATGGAACATCCTGGCCGGAGACCTTGTCGGTCTCTGCCGGAACCTAAACATTGATAAGCCTTATCTGGTTGGCCATTCCATGGGAGGCGGTGTCTGTGTGCTCGCCCACGGCCTCTCCCCCGGCCTGGCGGTAAAGATGATTCTGATCGAACCAATCCTCCTGCCGGAAAGCCGGTATCAAAAACCGCTGCCGCTCGAAGAACATCCCCTGGCCCGGCAGGCCATCCGGCGAAAGAATCACTGGCCAACACCGGCGGAGGCGGCAAGGTATCTTCAATCCAAGCCCCTGTTTCGCAACTGGGATCGTGAAATGCTCGATTTGTATCTGCAATACGGCATGACGGTGGACACAGACGGCAGCCTTCAACTGGCCTGTTCTCCCCGGGGCGAGGCGGCGATTTTCATGGGCGGTGCGGCGGAGAATCCCTGGCCCCTTCTACCTGGAATTTCCTGTCCGGTCCTGATTCTGGAAGGAGAAAACAGTGAAAGCCGGAAAATGTTGGATTTGAAAAAAGCGGCGGGAATGTTTCCGCAGGGCGAACACCGACTCGTTCCCGGGGCAGGCCACCTGATCCCCATGGAAAAACCACGGGTTATAATCGATCTGATTGGTGAATGTTTTGGGTGATATCCGCTTAGGTTATGCCGACCCCATGGGCGTCTGCAGCGTGAGATCACTTAACTCACCGAGACTGCGGGCAAGATTCATAAATTGATCCGGCAACGGGAAATCGCGGTCCATTAAAAGCAGTCCCAGGTCCTTTGCCTGGCTCAGAATCTGGGCATTTTCGCCCCCTTCCTGACTGTCGCAGATAAACTGTACACGCAGGGCGTCCGTAAGAGGAATTTTCAGTGCCGGATAATCATCCGCCAGAGCTTGCAGCTCCCTTTTGATGATGGCCTCGTTTTCCCGGTTGAATGTCAAAAACGGTTCTTCCCAGTTAGGCGTCCCGAAGAGTTCATTGATTATGGCACCGGTCAGCCGGTTCACATAGATTCGGTCCAGGTCTGCATAGCGTTCAGCCAGACCCGGACGGATGGTTTTGTAAAGAAACATTTTTATAATGTGGATCCCCTCACGCAATATGGGAATCAACCTTTTTTCATATTCCATGACTACCTCTGACAATATCGTTAAGCATGGCAAATGATGTTTTATGCCTTGCTTTTGAAACCGATCACCCAGAAAACAGAGAAGGCACGCAGAATACCTTTTTGTGATGGTTTTTTTATTTCAGCCGCGTCAAACACCCGAATGTCATCGAGACCGGTTTCTGAAAAAGCAGACCGCAGCATTTCACGGTCAAATCCGAAGTGAAAAACCCCCTTGTTATCATCATGAAATTGCCCGTTGTCGAGATCCAGATCGGCGATACAAAGACAGCCGCCGGGAGCAAGGACTTTGTACAATTTTAAAAGAAGAGTTCCGATATCCCGGATATGGTGCAGGGTCATGCTGCTCACCACAAGGTCATACTCCCCTCCGAGTTCATCTCCCCGTTCAAGATCCAGATTCCGCGTCTGTACGTTCTGGGTGTTGCTTTTGAAAATCTTAGCCTGAAGAACGTCCAGCATCCCCGCTGAACTGTCCACCCCCATTACGGACCCGACCAGAGGACACAAACGCAGCGTCAAAAGCCCGGTGCCGCAACCAAAATCCAGGACTCGCATGGCGGGGGTCAAGGGGATTTCTTTTAACAGGGAGTCGGCAATATCATGAGCGGCTTTGATCCGTCCCGGATTTTCATCCCAGGTCTCCGCGTCTTTGTTAAAATCCCTTCGTTCCATGCTTATCCGGTGTATATAGCCTATTTCCCCCAATCTTCGATTCACACAAGCCAACCCATAACGGGAACACCGAACGGTTGCTGTTGAATTGCCTTCAAATTCGTGGGGGTTTTCACTTGCAGGCGTAACGATACTATTTCTCGTCGAGAATTTGACGACCGTATTGGAAACTCTTCTGAATCGCTTCCTGCTCCGTTTCGCAGAAGACAGGCGCACCATTGACCATGATATGGCAGGGCTGGATTTCCTTGAAGCCGCTGTCGGTCGTAATGATGTCGAGCCCCACCAGCCATTTACCGGCCTGGCCGATGACTTCCGTACATGCCGATCTGATGATACATCCCTTATACAGCATCTCTTCCATGTCCTTACCCTTTACCTTTCCCAAGATTAACCTTGCCTTGAAACATCCAGGTTTTCTCTTCATACAACATTAAACGGCAAATCGCACCGTAAATCTTGGGTAAACAAGTCTGTCAATGAAAAATTCAAAAAATAACAGCAGAAAGAAAGCGCACGCATAGAAAATGTATCAAAAAAACAGAGGGGGCGTCCAAATGAGACGCCCCCTCATGATTACACATGTCAAACAACTATTTAATACCCTGTTCCCTGATCGCTTTCAGGATCTTCTCCGGCGTCGCCGGCGCCTCGGTCATCATAATGCCGATCGCAT
>CAZBQX010000048.1:9131-16349 GCA_964494155.1 uncultured Syntrophales bacterium | reverse complement strand
TCATGATCTGGTGCTGCGAGGGCATGATTCCCCTGGCGCGGGCCTTGAAGGAGCCGGGGGGAGAAGAAGAGGAACGGCGCCTGTTTTATGTGGCCGTTACCCGCGCCAAGGATCAGCTTTACCTGTGCTATCCGCTCTACGATCCCAACCGGAGCATGGGCTATCTGCCGCTCAGCCCCTCCCGTTTCATCCGGGAACTCACGACCGTTTCCCCGCGCCATCAGGAAAAACCCTTCGATCAGTGGCTGATCGATGAGGCGTACCAGTAAGGTTTAATCGTCCGCACCCGACAAACACATCCCTTCCATTTCAAACAAAAGCGCGAAATCTTCATCGCGAAGTGATGCATCAAGGTTCATGGTCACAGCCAGGCGTGTAAATTTTCATAAAAACATCTTCTGTTTATGGCCCATAAACGCACTGCCAGGTTTGACCCTGTCCCCCACCCACGGTCGTTGACCAATGCCCGAAATCGACGTCCACGACATACGGGTTCCTTAGACCTTGCCAGGTTGCGGGAACGCCGCGAAACTCAAAAGTCAATTTTCCGTCAGATTCTTTATCTAACTGGACGTGAATAAATGCACATTCACCGGGATTAACCATCCTGGTGCTGCTGGAAGGACCTGCGACACCAATGGTACCACAATTAGGCAGGTTATAAAGAAATTGCCAGTGGGCAGGTTGATTGGCTTCGACCCATTCCGTGACAAGGTAGCCTCCGCTGCCGCTCCCTGAACGCCCGGCGGGTGCCATGTAGGTCTGCGAGACGCTCATGGAAAAATTTGCTATCGGGAGGAGTTCGGCAGTGCAGTTTCTGAGAACAGCATGTACAACGCCACCATGGCGATTACGGGAGTATCCTTGTGTACCGGGCCTGGGGTTGCAAGGGACAGTTACTTTGCCGCCAAATGCACCATGCACCGATAACTCACCACCGTATTGCGAATCTATTGGGACGAATTTTTTGAGGGCATTGTTGCCTTCGTTGGCATCGGGGGCATTGGGATGGATGCTGACCTCCCAGTAAAAGCCGCAGGAGGGATGATTTTGTTCAGGGGAAAGGGTTGCGACGACGACTTCCGTGATCTGTGAGGGTCTTATCAGTTCGCGCCGCGTACCCCAGCCTAAAGTGGTGATGTCAAGATAATCGGCGGCGTTTCCACCCGTTGCCTGAATCCTGGCCTTGATCTCATTTCGACGTTTGACGATGTCCACGATGGCATAGTCGCTGGGGAAGACCGCTTCCCGTTGCCAGGCAATGTCAAAATTGGTGCTCTGGCCGCGCGCTTCCGGATGTGTAATCATGACAAAGTAGCGTCCAACCGCCAGGTCGGAAGGCAGCGCCCACCGTAATTGACGAATGGGTTCGGGGTTCCCCGCAGGTCCCGGACGATAAGGCTGCGTGGTGGATAAAACAGCCCTGCCGTGGCGGCCGTCTGCGTCCAGCTTGAAAAGCTCAAAAACGGCAGTCCCGGCGCCGACGCTGCGGGTGAACTGATAGTCCACGTTCAAAGGGGAACCCGGCGTGGCCATGTAACTTCCTCGCGGGTTTAGCACCCGGATCAATCCTTCACCCACAGGAATGATGGAAAAACTGTCGCTCATGCCCCACGCGCCGCTGTCATGAGAGGCAAAGAGGTAATAGTCAGAACCGGAGGGCAGTCCACTCGACGGCAGGGGCCACGTGCCTGAGAAGGACATTCTGTCCGGTCGCGGGTCAAAGGACGGCACCGCGAGTACGCCGAGCGGCGCATTTGCACTCATTTGCTTCAGTTCGACTTTAAGGCCACCCGCCGGCACGTCATTGAGGAAAAGAGCGTTGAAATCAACACGTGCGCCCGGGGCAAAACTGGCGCCGCGCACAGGGGGGGTAACGCGTATCCCGCCTGTTTCGTCGAGGAAGGGCGTAATTTTGCGCTGGATGCCTATCGCAGGCCTTGCTTTTTGCGCTTTCATCATCGTCGGTTCAGTCTTTTTCAAAACAACCTCTTTATTGCCGATCATCGATGGTGAAGATGAATCAGCCGCAGGTTGTTTGATTATTTCCGCCTTGGTTGTCGACCATGACTTGTAGGACACCATCGCCCTCACCATGGACTGTCTGTCCAGGGTGATGCCGGTAGAAAATTCCACGCGCCCTCCAGGCGCCAAAAGGACTCGCGTTCGATCCACGTCGTTCAGGCTCCATTGCTTCGGTGGTTTACCCAATCCGGAATCCACTTTTAACTTGATGCCTGGATACAGGTGAGGATCAAGCTGCCCCCCGGGATTGCGTACAATGGTCACAAATATTTTGTCTGCTTTGAGGTAGATCTTTTCAATGATCAAGTTCAACGATGGGACGCCGCTGCTTTTGTCTGCTGCTGCGACGGCACTTTTCGGCAGGTACTGAACAGCCGGCCATGCCATAACCGCCGACAGAAAAGCAAAGACCAATGCAATTTGCATGAGTTGCCTTTTCATAATTGCCTCCCGTGAAATATCATTGCGTAGCCTGTAATATGTTCTTTTAAGAGAGTTGCGGATGCCGGTTAGTTGACTGATTTGACTTGATTTCTTGGCTTAACGATTATAGGAGGAATGACCGGAACCGTCAAGGTTTTTGATGCCTCAGTCCTGATGAGAAATCGCCTGAATTCTATTGGAGTAGACTCCTTTTATGCAATGGATGAGGGTATTGGGGTGTGGATCAACGGGTCTGATGCCGAACAGATTCAAAAAATTTATATTCCGGCGGGCGGCAGGCCCGCCGGATTTGATGATCATTTGACTGTTTTCAGGGAAAGTTCCATCAACTGCTCGACGGCCACCGTCGAGGGGGCGTCGGTCAGAAGACAGGTGGCCTTCTGGGTCTTCGGGAAGGCGATCACGTCGCGCAGCGATTCGGCATGGCTCATGATCATCACCAGTCGGTCCAGACCGAAGGCCAATCCGCCATGGGGCGGCGTGCCGAATTCGAGGGCATCCAGGAGGAATCCGAATTTAAGTCGGATTTCTTCTTCCGACAGGCCGAGGACCTCAAAAATTTTGGCCTGCACGTCCTGACGGTGGATTCGAATACTTCCGCCGCCGATCTCGGAACCGTTGAGGACCAGGTCATAAGCTCGGGCCCGCACCTTTCCGGTATCCGTTGTCAGGAGAGGCAGGTCTTCCATGAATGGAGAGGTGAAGGGGTGGTGGGTCGATACGAACCGCTTTTCGGAATCGCTGTACTCCATCAGTGGGAATTCCGTTACCCACGTAAAGGCGAACTGCTCGGGGTCGATGAGATTCATCTTTTTTGCCAGAAATACCCTCAGGTTTCCCAACGTATCGTTAACGATACCGGGCGTGTCGGCGGAGAAAATCAGGATGTTTCCTTCCCGTGCTTCCATACGTTCGTTGATCTGCTTTACCTCTTCCGGTTTCAGGAACTTGTAGATGGGGGAGGTCCAGTCTTCCGCGTTGACCCGCGCCCAGGCGACGCCTTTGGAACCGTAGGTCGCGGCAAAATCCTTCAGTCCGTCCAGATCCTTCCGGGAGAGCTGCTTACCGTCATCGACGCGGATGGCCTTGATCATACCGCCCGTTTCCGCGATTTCCCGGAACAGGTTGAACTCGCAGGTCTTCATGATATCCGTCAGATCCCGCATCTCCATGGCGAAGCGGATGTCGGGATTGTCCTTGCCGAAACGCGCCATGGCGTCTTTGTAGGGGAGACGCGGGATGGGCAATGGCACGTCGATATTCAGGCAGGTCTTGAAAATATGCGCCATGAGACCTTCCATGGCGTTCATGATGTCGTTTTCGTCGATAAAGGACATTTCCACATCGATCTGGGTGAACTCGGGCTGCCGGTCCGCCCGGAGGTCCTCATCGCGGAAGCACTTCACGATCTGAAAATAGCGGTCGAAACCGGAGACCATCAAAAGCTGCTTGAAGATCTGGGGCGACTGGGGCAGGGCGTAAAAGGTTCCGGGGGTGACGCGGCTGGGAACCAGATAGTCACGGGCGCCTTCGGGGGTGCTCTTGGTCAGAAACGGTGTCTCCACTTCGATAAAGCCGTTGGTCTGGAAATAGTTCCGGGTTGCCGTAGCGACCCGGCTGCGAAGAATCAGATTGCGCTGGATCTGGGGTCGACGCAGGTCGAGGTAGCGATATTTCAACCGCACGTTTTCACTGATTTCCTGGCCTTCCTCCAGGCTGAAGGGCGGGGTTTTCGATTCATTGAGAATTTCCAGCTCCGTCACCATGACCTCCACTTCGCCTGAAGCCAGATCGGGGTTCTCCATACCTTCGGGTCTACGCCGGACCTTGCCGACAATCGCGAGCACAAATTCGCTCCGGATGCGTCCGGCCTCTTCATGGGCTGCGGGTGAAATTTCAGGATTGAAAACAATCTGAACCAGGCCTTCCCGGTCCCGGAGATCGACGAAAATGACGCCGCCATGATCCCGGCGACGATGGGTCCAGCCCATGAGGACGACTTCCTTATCGATGTCTGCAGCGCGCACGTCACCGCAGTAGTGGGATCTTTTTCGCTCGCTTATGAATTCAGTCAAAGTATTTACCTCACTTTTCTAATTGAATGATATGCTCTTCCATCCGGTCGAGCGGCAAGGACTGTTGACTGCTGCTTCGCATATCCCTCAGTTCGCCCAGTCCGGTTTCAATTTCTCTTTCCCCCAGAATAAGCGTGTAACGGCTGTTCAGTTTATCCGCTTTCTTCATCTGGCTCTTCAGGCTCTTCCCGCCATAATCCATTTCCGCCTGGACGCCTCTTAGACGCAGCCGGTTACAGAGTCTGAAGGCATATTGCTGAGCTTCGTTACCCAGTGCGGCCACGAACAGCGTCGGCGCCGGGGAGACCTCCATCTGTCCCTCCGGCAAAAGCGCCATCAGGCGTTCGAAACCGATGGCAAAACCGATGCCGGGTATATCGGGTCCACCCAAATCCCGGACAAGGCCGTCATAGCGGCCGCCGCCGACCACGGCGTTCTGGGATCCCATGTGGGGGATGGTCACCTCAAAAGTGGTCCGGGTGTAATAGTCCAGACCCCGCACCATGCGGTGGTTGATCCGGAAAGGCAGGTCGAACTGGGCCAGGGATGTCTTGACCGTTTCAAAATGGTTGCGGCAGTCGTCGCAGATGAAATCCAGGATGCTGGGGGCGTCCTTGATGATCCGGGCGCAGCTTTCATTTTTACAGTCGAAGACCCGCAAGGGGTTGGTATGGAGCCGTCGCTGACAGTCGCCGCAGAGCTCATGCTCCGTGTCCTTCAAAAACGCGATCACCTTTTCCCGGAAAGCAGCGCGGCAAGCGGGGCAGCCCAGTGAGTTTATATCCAGATTCAGATTACCCAGGCCTACCCCCCGGAGGAAGTGAACCAGCATGAGAATGACCTCGGCATCGATCCTTGGGTCATCCGCGCCGAGGACCTCCACGTCGATCTGATGGAACTGACGATAACGGCCCTTCTGGGGTCGTTCGCGACGAAACATGGGGCCGATGGTGAACAGCCTGGAGACTGTGTTCTGGTTGAACAAGCCGTGCTCGATATAGGCGCGCAGCACCGAAGCTGTTGCTTCCGGCCGCAGGGTGAGGCTATCTTCGCCCCGGTCCTGGAAAGTGTACATCTCCTTTTCGACGATGTCCGTTGTATCTCCGATCCCCCGTTTGAAAAGTTCCGTCTTTTCCAGGATGGGCACCCGGATTTCCCGGTATCCGAAATCTCCAAGAATTTTGCGGGCGAATTGTTCGACCTTCTGCCAGTTATGCGCTTCTTCGGGAAGGATGTCCTTAAACCCTTTAATAACGGTAATTGCTTCCATATAAATCATCTTTTCCAATCGAATAGGTTACAGGACAGGAGATTCATCACGGGTGAATCCAGCTGTACCGGTGTTGGAGGATGGTCGTTCGCGAAACGGCCCGCATCTTACGAAGCGACGAACCTGAAAGAAATGTGGAATTGACCGCTCAGATTTCCCTGTCCGATATTTTTTGTGGAACGAACGTTTTTAACGCGCAAAACCGTTACCATAGGCGAAGGAAAAAGGCAATAGCAGAACTTGGGGATATTTCAAGGAGAAATGCCCATTTGACCCGCTGATCAACGGCGATTCTTACGGCAATATTTTTGTCCCTTTGCCGTCCCAAAGTCCGGTTCCATCTGTGAGTAGCATGACCGCACCGTCATGATCGGTTCGATAGATTTTTGTCCCTTTGTTTTTGTAGCGCGCAATCACTTCGGGATGGGGATCTTTGTATCGATTATCAAGACCGCAACTGACAACAGAAACAGTCGGTTGAACTTTTGCGAGAAAGGCCTCTGTGCTGGAGGTTCTTCCACCATGATGCGGCGCCAGGATAACATGGCTTTTCATGTTGTCGGGGATGGCAGCCAGCCGTGCTTCCGTTTCCGCGGCAATATCTCCCGGCAGGAGAATCCGGATGTTGCCGAAGCGGAGATACAAGACGAGGGAGCGATTGTTGATATCGTTGAAATCGCATGGAGTCGTGGTGCAGTCAAAATCAGGCGACAAGGGGTTTAAGACGCTTATCCGCAGACGATCGATTTGCCGTTCCGCTTGACCATAGTGCAGGAACTGGTGTGGTATCTGTTTTGCGTCGATGATTTTTCGAAAGCACTCATACGATTCATAGGGCGCACGGTCACCGTTACTCCAGACTTCGCCGACCGCAAAGTTCTTCAGAATATAGAGCAGGCCGTTCAGATGATCGGGATGGGGATGGGTCAGGACCACCACGTCGATTTTCCGGATTTTTTCCCGCAGGAGAAAAGGGGCGACCACGTAGCGTCCGACGTCAAAACTGCTGCCCTCGAAGCCGCCGCCGTCAATCAGCAAGGTTTTGCCGCCCGGCAACCGGATGAGCGCACAATTTCCCTGTCCGACGTCAAGTACGGTGAATTTAAGGTATTTAGACGGACTTGCCGATAGATACCCATAAAGAACAATGCCGGCCAGGAGCAGGACCGAGATCAGGATGCCCGCACGGATTGGTAAAGCCGTACGCGGTTTTTCATCGCGGGCATTCGGTGAATGATTTTGTATCAAGGAGGCCATGTATAAGGTAGAAATAAACAACAGCAGATAATAAACACAGATATCGATCCATCCCGGAGGGGGAACAAGAAAAGAGGACCCCGGCAGGGAAGAAAAAAAATTGACAAAAAAGACGGATATTTGGATAAGATATGCGGCCCCTTGAAG
>CAZBQX010000048.1:0-9031 GCA_964494155.1 uncultured Syntrophales bacterium | reverse complement strand
AATAAAATCGCTGCGACGGCGGCAAAGGAAAGTTGAAAAGAGGGGTCAAACAAAGAGGACGGAGATAAACCTAAAATGATAATCGCCGCCAGGGCCAGGGCATTCAGCAGATCCTTCGGCCTGCGGATAAGAATTGCCGTCATCAGGACGACCACCATGATCGTCGCCCGGATGACCGATATGCCCATCCCGGCGACGCCCGCATAAAGAAGAATCGGGACAAGGGACAAGGCATAGGCGACTTTTGTTCCATTACACATGAGAAGCAGTCGCGGGAAAAGCTTCAGCAGGGAGCGGAAAAAAAGGACCGTGAAGAAAGCAATCATACCGACGTTAAATCCGGATATGGCGAGTATGTGCGATGTGCCGGTCCGATTAAACCGCTCTTTCAAATCATCGGGAATCGTTTTTTGCTCACCCAGAATCATGGCCAGGAGGATTTCCCGTTCCGGGGGGAGAGTGTTCCGGGCAACAAATTCCCGGAGCCGGTCACGATACGATTCAATCCCGGTTTTAACGGGATTGCCAAGGTTGCGACGAATCAGGATCAGATCGGGAGACTCGGATACCGTTCCCCGATAGACAATACCCTTTTGGTTCAGATATTTGCGGTAATCGAACCCGCCGGGATTATTAAAATTACGCGGTACAGCCAGGCGGGTGCGAAACTGAACGTAGTCGCCGTACTTCAAGGCATCCGCGCCGGCGGCGCTTAAAAGGACCCTTCCCGGAATGCGTCGGGAACCGTTTTTCTCCAGAAAGCGGACCCCGGAAAGGATGTATTCGGTCCTGTCCGCTGACATTTGCGGGGTTTCATCGATGAACCCCCGGTAAACGCACTTATGATGCTGATGTCTGACGACCGGGTCCGTTTCACCGGAACCTGTGGCTGCACAAGACACCATGCCAAGCAGGCCCGTCAGGAGGAGACAAAGATGGAGGGCCAGAAAGACCGGCATGTCTCGCTTGCATCGAAAGGCGAATAACAGCCCCGTTAAAGAGAGGAGAAGAAGACATGCGGCGATATGCCAGGATAAGGCGGTGAAATTGCCCAGCATGATTCCCGCCGTGTAGGACAAAAGAAGCAGGATCAGCGGCCGTTCCTTGAAGAAGGCCGTTTTCCCGATCAGGGGTTGAATCATTGTGCCAACCTTGACAAGCGTTTCCATGTCTTTACCTGAAACGGGGAAATATCCCGCCGTGTCCGGAGCGATACATCCGGCCGACGGGGATCAGAAAAAAAAGAGAGGATTTCACCCATCCAGGCCCCCCGTTATGCATTGCATGCCTGGATAGACAAAGGTGAGAAACAAGAGATACTTAATGTGTGGCTACATATAGCATAAAAATCCATAGATCAGGCAAATGAAAAAACACCTTCAGCAATGGCTTTCCTCGGCGTCTTCTCTTTGGGATGAAAACAGCACGTCACGACTCCACTGGCTCGTCGTGGCGAGAATGATCGTGCTGTTCATCCTGCTCATTCTGGCGATCCTGATGGATACCAGTGTGACCGAACCGCTGCCCGCGGCATCCATGGCGCTTTTCTACCGGATTATCACGGTTTCATTTTTTCTTTCCCTGCTTTATTTCATTCTTATCAGGAAAATCAGGCGCTTAGCCTTTCATATTTATTTGCAGGCGGTGTTTGATGTCTGCCTGGTGACGGGCCTGGTTCATGTGACGGGAGGGATTCGCAGCGTTTACCCCATTTTTTATCCTCTGGTCATTATCTACTCGGTCGTCTTTCTCGGTCGCCGGGGCGGCCTGATCGTCGCATCACTGGCCAGTATTTCTTATGGCCTTCTGGTCAATCTCGAATTTCATGGCCTGATTACCCCCCTTCATCTGCAGCAAGAGGCCATGACGCTTGACCAGAGCCTGGAATATGGCGGTCATGTTTTCTTCCGCGTGTTGTTGCACATCCTGTCTTTTTATCTGATTACCTTCCTCGCCAGTTTTGTGGTCGGACAGGAGAAGAAAACCCGGCAACTGTTGCAGGAAAAAGAACATGCCTTTGCAGAACTGGACTCCCTGCATCGGAGCATTGTCGAGTCGGTGCAGACGGGGATCCTGACCATCGATCTTAGGGGGCGGATTCAGTCTTTTAACCGGGCGGCGGAGGAAATCACGGGTTTTGCCGCGAAGAATATTCTGGGAAAAAACATTCGCGACGTGATGCCGGAATATGGGGTCATCGTTTCCAGTGACAATGCCCCCAGCGATGACGCCGCAAAACTGCGGCGTGTGGAAATTGCCATCCGGGCCGCGGAAAGCCGGCCGACCGTACTAGGCTGTTCTCTGTCGCCGCTGAAAGGGAACGAAAACAATAAAATCGGAGAAATCCTGATCTTTCAGGACATTACAAAGATCAAGGAAATGGAGCGGGCCTTTGAAGAAAGCCGAAAGATGGCCTTCATCGGTGAAATGGCGGCGATTCTGGCCCATGAAATCCGCAACCCTCTGGCCTCCATCAGCGGGTCCATCCAACTCCTGAAGAAATCCCTGGCGTTGAACAGTGTTGATGAACGTCTGATCCAGATTATGCTCCGGGGGAAAGACCAACTTGAAAATTTTATCAAGGATTTCCTCGTTCTGGCCCGGCCGACAGTCGGCGTTTCCGAGGAAATCGACGCCAGCGCCATGCTGGACGAGATTTTGGAATCGGTGAAACTGGGTCCATCCTGGCATGATGGAATCGAAATGGAAGCGGACTATCCCAGGGGGGTCATGGTGACGGCAAACCGGACTGAGATACGCCAGCTTTTATGGAATCTGGTCCTGAATGCCCTCCAGGCCATGCCCGACGGCGGCCGGGTCAGCATTTCACTTGGCGCCGTTACAGGGGCGGACAATCGTCGCTGGCTGACCATCCAGGTATCCGACCAGGGCATCGGTATTGAGGAACAGGATTTGAAAAAGATCTTCGAGCCCTTCTTTACGACCAAGGAGCAGGGGACCGGTCTGGGGCTGGCTATTGTGAATCGCATCGTGACGGTATATGGTGGCATTTTGAATGTGGACAGTGTTCCCGGCCAGGGAACGGTCTTCACGGTGAAAATACCCGCATCGGAATAGGGGAGACGGCAGTGGCGAACATTCTGGTTGTCGATGACGACAAGGGCATCAGGGAAATACTTGAAATTGTTCTGACTCAGGAAGGTTATGAGGTGACATCCATTGAAGATGGGATCAAGGCCCTGGCGAAGTGCCGGCGCCAGAAGTACGATCTTATCATCACGGACCTCAAAATGCCGAAGATGGACGGCATCGAATTTCTGAAGGCGGTGAAAGAGATTTCACCCGAATCGCTGGTGATTCTGATTACGGCCTTCGCCTCCGGGGAGACCGCCGTGAAAGCCATGCAGGAAGGGGCTTACGATTACCTGGAAAAGGATTTCGACATCGAGGATCTGAAAAGCATTATCCAGAACGCCCTGGAAAAGAAGGGATTGAAGAAGGACGAGGCGGAATTCATCAAGGAAATTGAAGAAGCCGCTTCCTTCCGAGGGATGATCGGGAAGAGCCGGGAAATGCAGAAAGTTTATGCCACCGTGAAAAAGGTCGCCGGCACCCTGGCCAATGTCATGATTTTAGGTGAAAGCGGGACCGGAAAGGAACTGGTGGCCCGGGCCATTCACGACAGCAGCTCCCGGGCGAATATGCCTTTTGTCGTCATCAACTGCGGCGGCATTCCGGAGAACCTGCTTGAGAGTGAACTGTTCGGCTACATGAAGGGGGCCTTCACCGGCGCCCATACGGATAAACCGGGCCTCTTCGAGATTGCTCACGGCGGGACACTTTTTCTCGACGAGATCGGGGAACTGCCGCCGCTGCTGCAGGTCAAGCTCCTGCGGGCCGTTCAGGAGAAATCCTTCCGGCGCGTCGGAGGCACCGAAGACATCAAGGTCGATGTCCGGATCATTTCGGCGACCAACAAGAACCTGGAGGAGAAGGTCAAGGACAACACGTTCCGGGAAGACCTGTACTATCGCCTGAACGTCATTCCCATCAATATTCCGCCTCTGCGTAACCGCCAGGAGGATATCCCGCTTTTGACGAAACACCTGATTCACAAGTATTCCGTGGAATTCGGGAAAGAAATCCGCAATATTTCGTCCTATGCCATGGAGCTGCTCATGAAATATTCGTTTCCGGGCAATGTCCGGGAACTGGAAAACATCATCGAACGCAGCATCGCCCTGGAAACCTCGAATATCATTCTACCGGAAAACCTCGTTTTAAACAGCAATGTGCCCATTGCCGAACGCGCCCTGGCCCAGTTCGATGTGCCCGATGAAGGCCTGGACCTGGAAGAGGAACTGAGGAAAATCGAGCGGACCTTCATTGAGAAGGCTCTGCAAAAAACGGGCGGTTCGCGGAAGAAAACCGCCGAACTCCTGAAGGTAACCGCCGACTCCCTTCATTACCGCATGGACAAGCTGGATATGCGTTAATCAGGCGAATTTTCACTTGACAGAGCCCCTGATTTTCCTGTAAGGACGCTACCCAGGAGATTGTATGATGATTTGCGGGTTTGAAGAAAGAGTCGATGTCAGCAGATTTTTCGCGTTTTTTAGCTTTAGCTTTAACGCCGGGGTCTGCCTGTATGGCTCCTGACTTCTTCAAACAACGAAAAGTCAAGCCGCGGGCAGCCGAATCAGCCCGCGGCTTTTTTGTTTTTAGCGACTGCGGGAAGGACCCGCGGAACCTTTAAACCAATGAGAGGAGGAAGTTAAGATGGGTAAAGGATTAGGGAAAAGCGTTCTTTTGGCCATGTTACTCTGTCTGATGTGGCTGTTGCTGCCGGGGGGACTCTGGGCGAAAAATATTAAGGTCGGTGCCGCGATCAATATGACCGGTCCCGCTTCCACCTGGGGGAAGTTCCATGCCAAGGGTTTGCAGGACTACCTCCGTTATGTCAATGAAACCAAAGGCGGCGTTGGCGGCCGGAAAATCGAGGTAACCCTTGTCGATACGGCTTACAAAGTACCGGAAGCCGTGGCGGCGGTCCGGAAATTCGCCGTCCAGGACGAAGTGGACATGATCGCCACATGGGGGGCTGGTGAAGGACTCGCAGCCAAACCCATCATCCAGCAGTACAAGATTCCCACCATCAACTTCTCCACCAGTTGGGAAATCCTGCAGGAGCCCGTCAGCTATATGTACCTGCCCTTCGGCAGCTACAAGATGGACTGTTACGCCATCCTGGAATACATTCGCACGATCCACAAAGGGAAAAATCCACCCAAAGTCGGACTGCTGACTTACAACAACGCCTATGGCCGGTCCATCCACCAGCCCAGTCAGGAGTACGCGAAGAAGATCGGCGTCCAGATCGTCACTGTAGAGGAATTTCCGCCCAAAACCGTCGATCTTTCAACCGAACTGTTACGCATGCAATCAAAGGGTGTCGAATATGTTTTTCTCCAGGTCCTGCCTTCGACCATCGTCACCGCCCTGAAGAACGCCGATCGCATCAACTATAAACCCCAGTTCTTCGGGACCTGGACTTCGACCGACCCGGATTTCTTCAAACTGGGCCAGGGAGTCATCAAGGATCGTCTGGCCATCCAGTTTCCGGGTGGCGTGCCCGCCGATAAGTCTGAGGGGATAAAAATCATGCAGGAACTCTGGAAGCGGTACAAAACGGTCAATGATTTCGACGCCGCATACTGGGAGGGCGTCAGCATTGCCATGATCATGGAACGGGCCTTCGTGCGCGCCCAGGAAAAATACAAGGTCGTCAACCCCCAGACCATCAACAAGGCCATGGAGTCATTCCGGAACGAGAATTTCTGGGGCCTGATTCCCCCGGTCACCTATACGGCCAAGGATCATGGGGCATCGTTTACGGCGCGGATTGTCCGGGTCGGCGAGGACGGTTCCTTCACACCCCTCACGAATTTCTACGTGCCGGGTAAGGAAAAAATTAAACTCATACAGGGAAAAAGCAAGGGGAAATGAAAGCCTATCGCGGGGAACCGTCGATATACAAGAACCGGACCGCCGAAAGACAACGGGCTGAGCTGGATATTACCGGCGTCACCCTGACTTTCGGCGGTGTCGTGGCGCTGAAGGATATCGATTTCCAGGTGCATACGGGGGAACTGGTCGCCGTGATCGGCCCCAACGGCGCCGGTAAAACGAGCCTCATGAACTGCATCACCGGATACTACCGGCCGCAGACAGGTCGTATTGCCTTCAACGGCCATGACATCACCCGGCTCCCAACCCATGACCTGGTGAAGATCGGCCTCGGGCGGACCTTTCAGAATATCGAACTCTTCCCCGGCATGACGGTCCTGGCCAACATGCTTTTGGCCCGTCATATACACATGAAATACCCCCTGGCCACGGCCTGCCTGTTTTCGAAGGGCGTCCGGAAACAGGAGGTGTATCACCGTCAGGTAGTCGAGGAGTTGATCGACTTCCTGGAAATGCAGCCCATCCGGAAAACCCCTGTGGGATCTCTGCCTTACGGCCTCATGAAACGGGTGGAGCTGGGGCGCGCCCTGGCGATGGAGCCGTCGCTTTTAGTTCTTGATGAGCCTTTCGCGGGGATGAATCTTGAGGAAAAGGAGGACATGGTCCGGTTTCTCCTGGAATTGAACCGGGTCTGGGGACAGACCATGGTGCTGGTCGAACACGATATGTCCATTGTCATGAGCATCGCCAAGCGGGTTATGGTCCTTAACTTCGGGGAGAAGCTGACCGAAGGGACGGCGCAGGAAGTGCAGAATCATCCGGAAGTCATCCGGGCCTATCTGGGCGACGACGCGTAAATAAACATGACGGTTGAAGGTCAGATTTAAGAGGGTCCTTTTATGTCATTCTGAGCCGTTAGGCGAAGAATCTCTTTTTGTGAGGATGACCTTTTAAGATTCTTCACTTCGTTCAGAATGACAAACAAGCGAAAATGTAATTTCGGGGAGCGTACAAATTATGTTCTTTCGAGGAGTGTACCAGTGATGTCATTTCGAGGAGCGAAGCGACGAGAAATCTTAAAGAATACAAATGATTTATCACATACGTTTGAAATGACGGGAAGAGAAAAGCAAAGATATCCGGTGTTCGTTTGAGATGACCGAGGTGGGAAAAAGCAAGATTTCTCCCTGCGGTCGAAATGACTCTTTTATTATTATAAAGTTCCTCTAAAGGCAAAAAACGGGTAAATTGTTTACATGATGAAAAACTACACCGTGCCGCAACTGCTCTGCGAACAGGCGGAAAAATTCGACGCGACGTGTGTGGCTATCCGGGAGAAGGCCTATGGGATCTGGGAGACCTGGAACTGGCAGGACTACCGGCGGCACATGGAACAGGCCGGTCTGGGGCTTCACAGCCTCGGATTGAAACGGGGCCAGGTCGTATCCCTGATCCTCGACAACCACGCCGAATGGCTGTTCAGCCAGCTCGCGGTCCAGGCCATGGGTGGCGTGCCGGTCAACCTGTTCACCTCCGCCACATCGGAGGAACTCATCACGGTTTTAGGACGTCTGCGTTCTCCCTACGTGTTTGTTCAGGACCAGGAACAGGCGGATAAGATTCTCGACGGCCAGGCCAAAATCCCTTTCCTGAAGAAGATCATCTACATCGACCCCACGGGGATGAACGGCTATGACAGCAACCCCCTGCTCATCAGCTTCAAGAAACTGCTGAAGGTCGGGGAAGCGGCCGGTCTGGAAAATCCCGAGTTTTTTGCCAAAGAACTGAAAAAAGGCCGTCCCGACGATACGGCGGTCATGATGCTGACCTCCGGTACCACCGGCATCCCCAAGCTGGCCATGCTCAGCCATCGTAATTTTATAGCCATGGGGAGACAGTGGACCGAGGCGTTGAATATCAACCACAATGACAACTGGCTATCCATGGCTCCGCCGGCCTGGATCGTGGACCAGATGTGGGGATTCGGCGTGGCGATCTGCTCCGGTATGACGATGAACTTTCCCGAACTTCCCGATACGGTCCTTTCCGATTTCCGGGAGGTCGGCCCATCGGTCATGATCACCTCGTCGCGCTTCTGGGAGGACCTGGCCTCGAAAATCCGGGTCCGTATGTCCGATGCGGGCTGGATCAAGCGAAAGCTCTATGACTGGTCTGTGGGTGTCGGCAAGAGGATGGTGGAAGCCCAGGCGGCCAAAAAAGACCCGTCTCAACCGCTTCGCCTGGCATATAAGATCGCGAATCGCCTTGTTTTTCGGCCCCTTCTGGACCGGGTCGGTTGCGCCTGTTTCCGGGCGGCCTATACCGGTGGTCACCCCATCAGCCCGGACGTCATCCTCTTTTTCCGCTCCATTGGCCTTAACCTGAAGCAGTGCTACGGCCTGACAGAAGCCTGCGGCATTTTCCAGGTCCAGCCGGACGGTGAGGTGAAGCTGGAAACGGTCGGCAAACCCCTGCCGGGCACGGAGGTCTGCATCGCCGAGGATCAGGAAATTCTCGTCAAAAGCGATGCCAATTTCGTGGGTTATCACCAGGACTACAATGCGACGGAAAACGCCTTCTCCGACGGCTGGTTGAAAACGGGCGACGCCGGGTACATCGACCCCGACGGGCATCTGCTCATCATCGGCCGCAAGGAGGAGATCATCCGCAACAAGAAGGGCGACGCCTTCTCCCCCGATTTCATCGAGACCCGGCTAAAGTTCAGCCCCTACATCAAGGAGGCGGTCATTTTCGGGGAAGGGAAGGGCTTCATTGCCGCCATGATCAACATCGACCAGGACAACGTGGGCAACTGGGCGGAAGAACAGAAAATCCCCTACACGACCTACATGGATCTTGCCCAGCAGCCGGCAGTCGAGCAATTGATCCTCGGAGACATCACGAAGGTCAACGAGCAGCTTCCGCCCTACATGAAGCTCCGGAAATTTCTTCTGCTGTATAAGCTGTTGGACGCCGACGACGAAGAGCTGACCCGGACGGGCAAAGTTCGGCGGCGTTTCGTGTACGGTCTTTACCTGAAGCTGATCGAGGGGATGTACGAGGGGAAAAAGGAAATCGCCGTCAAGGGGAAGATCAAGTACCG
>CAZBQX010000047.1:7449-16417 GCA_964494155.1 uncultured Syntrophales bacterium | reverse complement strand
CGGATGAATATTTCAGGGAGGAATTTATGGAGATTTTCTTGATCACCCTTCAGGCCGTTGTTACCCTGCTTGGTATCGGCGTTCTTGGCTTCTGGATTATCGGTCATCACCGCGCATCGGGCGAAACCCTCGGTTTTCTTTCCGCCCTGTCAATCGACGTAGCCGTGCCGTGCCTCGTGCTGGCCAGCCTGATCATCGATTTTTCGCCCCAGAAAAACCCAGACTGGTGGCATATGCCCCTGTGGTGGCTGGGCTTTCTCGCCGTGTCCCTTTCTCTGTCCCTTCTGTGCTCCCTTCTCGCCCGGCGGGAATACCGGGGGGAATTCGCCATGGGTCTTTTCTTTCAGAACGGCCTTTTCTTCCCTCTGATCATCGTGACAGGTCTGTTCGGTACACAGAACCCCTATTTCGTGCCCCTGTTTCTGCTGGTCTTTCTTCATCCGACGCTGATGTTCAGTACATATCAATTCTTCTTCCCCCGGAAAGGGCAGGCTCAGGTTTTCAGTATGGCCCGGTTTTTCAATCCGGTGCTCGTTTCGACCATCGTCGGCATGGCCATTGCTCTGATCGGCATGCAGGCCTATGTGCCCCACTTCGTCAAAACCATCTTCATCATGGTTGGCGCCATGGCTTCCCCTCTGTTTATGCTGATTCTGGGCGGCAATCTTTACCACGACATGATGCTGGAGGCGGGAGGGAAGAGAGTTTTTTACTACGGCGAGGTGATTAAGTTTTCTCTGGCCAAGAATTTTGTCTTCCCTCTGGTTGCCCTTGGAATCTTGATCCTCGTCAAACCGACTTTCCCCGTGGCCCTGATCCTCATGCTGGAGGCCGCGGTGCCGCCTGTGACGGCGATACCCATCTTTGCCGAACGTTCGGGTGGAAACCGGGCCCTGGCCAGTCAATTTATTATCGGGAGTTTTCTGCTATCCCTGATTTCCATTCCCATTGTTCTCTACCTCTTCAGCCTGTTCTTCCCGTTCCCGGGGTAGGGCAAGATAAGAAAAGAAAGGACGGCAAAGCAACCCAAAAGCGGAGTATGAGAGTCCGTGGATGGGACTAGTTGACTTCCAGCCGCATCAGTTGTGCCATCTTGATGGTCGGCCGGTCATCAACGCGTCGGCCGTCATGGTAGAAGGAGACCAGTTCCAGCTTGCCGTGAAGCGCCGCCGGGATGGCCACGTCATCGGGGGTGATGGTGGCCCGCCCCAGGGACTTCCGGGTGGGCCATTCCATGGAGGCGTAACTCAGATAAACCAGCTTGGAGCAGTAAACCCGGTTGCGGGTTTCCACTTCGAAATTGAAATCATAGGGTTTCCCGACCTGACGCAGGGCCCGGATGATCGTGCCGGCACGGTCCTCGCCGTTCTGATCCGGTTTGCGGAGAATGCCGATGCTGTCGATGTTCAGGAAATGCTCCAGGGTGTTCATCTCCACCCCGGACCTTAACGCCTCGACCACCATTTTGCCTTTGCGAATTTCCTTATGATAACGGGTCACAATGGGATGGTTCCAGATTCCCAAGTCTTTCAGTTCAGTCTTCGTCCCGATCCAGAGCGCCGCGTGGCCCCAGTAACCGGGAATGAGTTTGTCCGTCAGTCGGAAAGGGGTCTTGTCCAGGAGGATATCTCCGGATTTCAGCATGCTGTGAATATCGATCAGGACATCTTCGCGCTGATAGAGCTTTCCCCGGCGGATTTCCACGAGACCGACGATGTTGCTGAAAACCATGCTGAGCAGATGCAACACCTCGCGCTCCATGTCGTCCCATCTCTCTTTGTTGATGGAAAAGAGGGTGAACGGGGTGACATGCGCGATGGTTTTCAGGATCATTCCCCAGCGGATCGATTTCAGCACTTGCCCCAGGCACAGCAGGATGACGGATAAAAAGATGTAAAGGGGCTGAACCTGACGAAGTGCTTCCGCCACACGCTGGAACGGAATCCCCTGCAGAGAAAGCGTAACGAGGGTAAGACTCAGAACAAGACTGACGATCACTTTTTTCATGGTTCAGAAATGCCGCCTCCCCAATTGTGACGATTCGTGAAATCTGTCTGGTGTAACCTCTCTCTTTTCTATTTAACCGGAATGGGAAAATTGTCCGGGGCAGATTTTATTCCTTAAGGGAAGATGGGTAATAAATACATGGACATTCCGGTCTTGGCAACCGGAATTTACAACTACCATCCGTTTTTTATGCAGCAAGGATTCAAAAGCGGCGCCCCTGTTTATTCATACCGGTTACCGGTCCATGCGGATTTGTGAAATCGTCCCAGGATTCGCTTGACAGTCACGCCCAAATATCCTATTTCACAACCAAACCGGGGGCAGACATATCAAATTCTCACCCAGGTCATTTTCCCCCATATTCATGCCAATATGTTTTCCCACCGGTTCAGTCTGTGCCATCTGCAGGCCACGCCATAGAGTACATTGAATTTTTGCCTGCTATGACCAGTTGATGTTTCCCAAGACGAGCGGAGCCCACCCCGCTAAATGATTCAGCGTGTAGGAAGGAGGTAAAATCACATGAAAAAGAATATCATCAAAACGGTCCTTATCGCCTTCATCCTGATGTGCGTCTGGGTGTTTCTGATTGTCGCCCCGCAGTGGGTTTCCGCCTCCATAATGGATACGGAAGGCGAAGGCGAGCCCTGCGGCTTTACCTGCGCGGTGACTGCCGTCCACGTGGTCGAATCCAGCAATATCCAGTACAGGTACGAATTCGATGGTATCTGCAATTTCGGCGGCACAGGGGAATATGCCTGTCCTTCTCCCCTGCAGGTGAGGGGGAAGGGGACTTATTATCCGGGCGGCAAGATAGCCAATGAGGTGCTCGAACAAAAGGTGCATGGAGGCTGGGCACCCCTGGCCACCTCAAACAGTAATTGTACGGTCGATCCGTGGACGAATGCGGTTCCCTGCACCAGCTCTATGGTACAGACCACCTATCCGGCTATCAGACCATCTCCTGCCAACCCGGTCCAGTATCCCCGCAGCGCCGACCTGCTCACCCCTGGCCAGCGATCCCTACTCCTGGCCCAGGTCGGTCAGATGTATACGGAAAGACCCCTGGCGCCGGAAGTCGCCATCTCGCCCGAAACATCGCCGTGCTATGTCGGCGACAAGATTTTTGTGACGATCAAACCGAAAAATATGCCGTCTCTGGGCATTCAGACAAAAATCCGCTTTCAGCCGATCAGCACACTCGTGGAGGGCTGGCAGGATACAGATGTTATTATAGAGGGGAAAAGCATAGCGCAAAACGGTACCCTGACGGGATATTTCCACCCGGCCAAGCCGGGAAACTGGAGTGTGGAAGCGGCGATGAATGTCCCCCAGGCTCTCAAAGGAACAAGCACCGCAGTCCGGGCCTTCAAACGTCCGCCCCTGCCGCCGACCAATCTCAAGGCCATGCAGGTGACAGGCACAACCGACCGGATACAGCTTTCCTGGAGTTCAAACACCTTTGGCGCCCTGTATCGGATTGAGCGGAAACGGACCAACGGCGGGACCTATGCAACCATTGCCACCGTGAACAACACCTTGGGATATCTCGACACCGGCCTGGAGCCCAACCACACTTATACGTATAGGGTGTATCTGAAGAAAAACGGTGAGGAATCGACGCCTTCAAACGAATCCTGGTCCAGTACCTTTCCGCCGGCTGTTCATGTCGAAGCGGGCTCGACGCCCAAGACGCCGCATAATCTCACGGCGACGGGCGGCATGCATGCGATCAGGCTGAGATGGCAGGTGGGCCTGAAGGAGTCCGGTAACCGGCCGCAGGCTTATATTGTGGAACGGAAAGGACCAGGAGGAACTTTCGCTCAAATTGCCCAGTTTTCCAATACATCGCCACCGCTTGCCGGCTCGGGCAGTTATACCGACGCGGCGGGTTTGCAGCCCAACACCCTTTATACGTACCGGGTCAAGTCGGTTTACAACCAGACCCAGTCGCCCTTTTCAAATGAGGTGTCATCCAAAATTCTGAATCTTGCCCCGTCGGATCATCCACCGAAGGCTGGGCTGTGAAGCTTAAAAGGGTGCATCATGCATGGTGCATGACGCACCGAGTGTCTGCTTAGAGCCGGTTTTGGGGCACAGCAGGATTAAAACAAGCAGGAAGGCCAGTATTGAGGGTAGAATATTATATCATATCGATTTCTATGGGTATTTCAATTGCGGCAACTATCAGTATTGCACTGATTTATGTGAGTCGCTTTAAAGAATATATGGAGGGAAGTAAATATAGAGCAACGTTTCAGTTCAAGATAATTGATGCTATGTGGAGAATAGCCTTGCCAATATGTTTTGGCCTCTTTGGTTTTCTATGGCCTATAGATTTAATTACCTATATGACAGATGATCAAAGAATAATGAGAGAAATGGCAAAGATATATTCTTTGAGTTTTGTTGTAAGCTTCTTTGTTACATGTATCATTCTGATTAGACTTGGTAAATTAGAAATCAAGCGATAAAACTTCGAATAACAGCGAAAGGATTAGGGTGAGTCAGGCATGCATGACGCACCGAGTGTCCAAGATACCCTGTCTTTGGGACCTTAAAAAAAAGGGGGAACATGATCGTTTATGAGGCAGTATTCATTGCTTATTATAAGAAATAGTGAATGTAAAATGCGTCTTTGCGTCCTTTTGCTCGCAACGGTTTTCAGCCTGCTGCTTTCCCTGCAGGCCATGGGTGGTGAATTGTACTACTGGAAGGATAAGGACGGGAACGTGTACATGTCCGACACGCCGCCGGAAACACCAGCCACCCGGGGAGGCATGAAAACCATTCGTTCTCCGCGTGAACCGGCAGCCGCGTCGGCTAACCCTTCCGCGTCTATACAGAAGGATGTTGTCATATACACGAAGGCCACGTGCTCATACTGCCGCGATCTGAAAGCATTTCTTGATCAGAAGGGAGTCCATTACCGCGAAATCGACGTGTACGCAAACCCCGAAGCCGCCAGGGATATCTACGAACGCGCCGGACAGGAGGCCGTGCCGATTACCATCATCGACGGCGATCTTATCGTCGGTTTCAATCAAACGGAAATAGAAGAAAAACTTAAGTAGGCAACAGTTGGAAGGTTATAAATTTACTTGTCTTTTGACGAAAAAAACAGGTATGAATTCCTACCGTTAAAAAACGGAGAAAGGACCGTACAGACAGCTTTGGCAAAAATATGACATCGCGAATTTTCTCCCAGGATGTAAAGATTTAAATAGGGTCGTATTTGAATAAAGGATAAAGTTTTTCCATCATGAAAGAGACAATCATCAGCAGATATGTCCCAGGCGCCATCGGCCGGGTGCCGGAATTACATGCCCAGTATTACAGCGCGGCCTGGGAATTCGGCCTCTTCTTCGAGGCCAAGGTGGCGACGGAACTGTCCGAATTCATGAGGCATTTCGATAAAAAACGGGACGGCTTCTGGGTTGTCAGCGATGGCGGTCGTGTCGAAGGGGCGATTGCCATTGACGGGACGGAGGCGGACCGAGAGGGCGCTCACCTGCGGTGGTTCATACTTTCGGAGAAACTGCGAGGGCATGGTCTGGGTAATCGCCTGATGGAAGAAGCCGTCCACTTCTGCCGGGAGCGTTTCTACCGTCAGGTTTACCTGTGGACATTCCAGGGCCTTCATCCGGCCCGCCACCTCTATGAAAAATTCGGGTTTGAACTGGCTGAACAGATGCCGGGCCGACAATGGGGCAAGAAGGTCCTGGAGCAGCGGTTCGTTCTCAATAAGGCCGGATTTGGAACAAGCGTTTATGTACAGGCAATCGTCAAATAGGAGATAACGATGGCGGATGATGGTATTCATTCAGACGGTTGGGTATTTCCCAGCCGCCTGTTTTGTATAATACCTCAAATATGGGAGTCCCTCCTTTAATATTCAGATCAACTTTTTATATCGCAATCCAAATCCAATTAGGACAAGAAAGCCTTTTCCTATTATAAGTTGTGAAAAAAACAGGTGTTGTTTTATTTGTTTTTGGAGTAAAAAAATATTCAAGGAATTTTACCCAGGGCGTTGTATCTCCGATGCCCTTGTGGAGACGATAGTTCATCATTTGTGAAAAAGCCGTTTTTCCGAAATTCATTCATCACACCGCCATAAAGTGGCTGGTTTTATATCGGGAATGGATTAACAGATAGACAAAAAGGCAACGCACGCTTCAAGGTATGTCCTCGTGACGCTTTTTCTGCGTGAAAATTAAATTTACCGGACACTACTGATAATTTACCTTGTGTGACACTAAGCTCCCAGGACTTTTTTATAAATAAGAAAGAGCTTTGATGATGCCCGAAAAATATGTCGGAGTAGGATACAGCTCAATGTCTGACGGTTTTATGGCCGGGGCTGAAGCGACACGTGAAGCGATGGACTCAGGGAATATCTCGGATCCGTCTTTCATCCTTGCATTTGCCGCGAATAGGATCGATTCCGAAGAATTTCTCCATGGAATCCAGTCGGTTACAGGAAGCGATGCACCCGTTGCCGGTGGAGCTGCCGTCGGAATTATTACATGCAGGGATTTATTATACAGCGAAACGCCTTCCGGAGTAGCGGTTTTCGATTCCTCGCTATTAAAAGCAAAAACCGCCCAGGTGCATGATATCGACAGCGATCTTAACGACGCCGGAATAAAGCTGATCGAGGAACTCATACCGGATAAGGCGACCAAGGCCATTCTAATATTCTTTGACTCCATGCTGAGGCCGGGTACATCAGATACCCCGCCTTCAATACCCTCTTCACGTCCGATTCTGCAAGGAATTCATGCGAGTCTCGCTTGTGAGATCCCGATTTTCGGGGCCGGAATGATATCCGACTTTGAACTGTCGTCTTCATTCATCCTCGGGAAGTCAGGTACGGGACAGAAATGCATGGCAGGCGCTACGCTGTCGGGAAATTTTAAAGTGTATTATACCATTACTCACGGAAGTGTCCTGCTTGACGGAGTTTACCACCGTATTACACGGCAGAAAGGCGCAGCTGTCATGGAACTGGATGGCCAACCGATAGTGGAAAAGATAAATGAAATTTATGGAAACGATTCCTGGCAAAAGGAGCGTCCGGTAACAAATCTCACGCTCGGCATCAATAACGGGCCTAAATTCGGCGAATTTGATGAGGATGCCTATGTAAACCGCCTGATTGTCGGTGTTCTGCCTGACAAATCCGGCGTTGTTCTTTTTGAGGAGGGCCCGCAAGAAGGGGACGAAATACAATTCCTCCAGCGCGATCCGATCAAGACGATCGAATCAACCAGGGAAAAGACATTGGGTATCCTTGACGATATAAAGAAAGATGGGAAGCGTCCGGTATTTGCGCTTTACATCGACTGTGCAGGACGGGCAGCGTCCATTTCGCTTACCAAATCCGAAGAAGCCGCGATTATCCAGGAAGCCATGGGCGTGGCCGGCATTCCCTTGCTTGGTTTTTATTCGGGCATTGAGATTGCTCCCATACGCGGCGAATCACGCGGACTTGACTGGACCGGCGTGCTGATGATTCTTGCCGTGGATTAAGATATGCCGTTACACCCATGTCCGGATTAGCATTTCAAGGCGGTTTGTTGCGAAGTAAAGTTTAAGTTAGCCAGAAACGATTTAACGAGATATGCAAGTTGAGCCCTGATTTGGTATAGCTATTCTTGCCAAATCTTGACTCCCAAGGGGGCTCAACCATAGACCATTTCATCAGAATAATTAATGGTTTGTTACAATTATTTCCTCCGTAGGAGTTTCAGCATGCAGTCAAGGAGAAGTAAAACTTTTCGGAATAATTCAGAAAAAAACTGCGATCTTGAGCACCAATTAAAAGATAAAGAACTTGAAATCGCATATTATAAAAGAATAGCCGAAGAAACCGGAAAGAACAGCATTCGTCAGCTTACCGAACTTTCACAGATGATATATGAACGCAACCGTATCATGGCGGAGCGTGAGGTCCTGCTTAAAAAGGAGAGGCAACTAACGGCGGATCTGAACAGGATGAATGAATCACTGCGGATACTTGCCACGATGGATTCACTTATGGGTGTATTCAACCGTCGTACCATTCTTGAATCGCTCGAAAAAGAACTGCATAGATCGCACAGATATGGAAAAGTTTTTGGTATGATCATGATGGATATTGATTTCTTTAAAATTGTCAACGATACATACGGCCATCAAACCGGCGATAAGGTATTAAGATCTGTGTGTGATAACATTAGGGCCAATATTAGAGTAAATGATGTCATAGGCCGGTATGGCGGAGAAGAATTTCTGATTATCATGCCCGAAACCGACACCTATCATGCTGCAATCGCGGCAGAAAAGCTCAGATCGGCTGTTGAATCCATGTCCGTGTCGCAGGAAAGCGTGCAGGTCAAGGTCACGGCGAGTTTTGGCGTTTCGAGTTACCGGCAAAACGACGATACGAAGATGATTATCGCGCGTGTAGACAAAGCCCTTTATGAATCCAAGAAGAACGGCCGAAATCGCGTCACCGTAACCTGATTCGAATCCAAGGGACATCCATATTCTATTTAATATCGCCATATTGCGGAAATAGTCGCATAGGTTCTTATGCCTGAGTCCACAAAGACCGGATGTGTATGAAAATCCTGTACAGGGCTATGTTATGTTTATATTTGGTGTCGGATTTTCCGAAGGTTTCATGCAGAGATTGACTTGAGTCGTTCTCGCCGTTGGCAATTAACCATTTTTGAATTTTCTACCTGTTGCGATAAATCGGCAACCGCACTTTTGTGCTAAGTTTCATCATTGTTGATTAAAAAAAAGCATACATCTCTATCAACCTAAAAAAACCAGGTTATAACTTAATTTAGACCGTTATAACCTGGTATCTAATATTCGGAATATTTTTAGGATAATCAGGCAGCGAGTTTACCCAGAGCCCCGAGCGCAAAAGCCATCACAAAAAGGGCTACGGTTTCGATGATACCGA
>CAZBQX010000047.1:0-7349 GCA_964494155.1 uncultured Syntrophales bacterium | reverse complement strand
AGAGCCCCGAGCGCAAAAGCCATCACAAAAAGGGCTACGGTTTCGATGATACCGAGAACGACTATATAATTACCGAAGCCTTTGCCGGTTTCACCCATGGCATCACAGGCACAAGCCGCCGCCTTGCCCTGCATCCAGGCGGACAGACCGATGGCAATTCCTGCCACGATACCGGTACCCCAGAGGAAAAACCCTTTCAGGGCATAATCAGCCATTTTGTTCATGAGAATCATGCCGTAAATGGTCTGGGTCAGGGGCGCACCGACAAACGCAACCAGAATAAAGGAAGCGGCCTTGTTTTGTGAAAAATTCTTTTTCCAGGCCCCGATGGCAGCCATACCCGCTTCGCCGGCGCCTAAAGCCGAACCCATGGCGGCAAAGGCCAGCGCTGCAAGCGGTCCCAGATCCCTTAACTGGGCAATAAAACCAGTATCCATATTTATTCTCCTTTTCTGAGAGGGTTATACATGACTCCGGACCATTTCACATCAACATGGTTCGAGAATTCCAGAACATTCAACCGGACACCGTGAACCAGTATCGACATGGGACTCAAAAGGATATTGAGGCTGTGTCCGAACAGAATGATGAATATCGCCATCAAGGCGGAAAAGACGCTTTCAAAGCCGATTCCGGCAGCCATACGATTAAACGCATCCGCAACGGAAACACCGGCCAGACCTACGGCAAAAAGACGGATGTAGGAGACAACATCGGTAAAATTATTCATAACATTGAGAAGATAGTTGCCGAGACCTTCACCGAAATTACGAAGGAAGCTCTTTTGTGTCTCTGTGAAAAACAAAACCAGAATCGTTCCGAAGGCAAAGAGATAAACGACAAACCAGGCAAGCGGTTTGCCCAGAATGAGCGTGTTGGCAACAAAAACGGAGCACCAGATGATCGAGAGCCATCCTAAATCGACCAGCATGTTCAGGCGAGGCCATTTCAAGACCATCTGCCAGAGATGGCCGATGGTCAGATGCGTCGCTCCGATGAAAAAGCACAGCATCTGAACGCTCGTGTCATCACGCAGGGCCGGGATCACCGGGTGAACCCAGTCAGGAAGCCATGCCTGGCCGAAAAAGGTTCCGCTCAAAACACCCATCAGCGCCGTGGCACCGCTCAGGAAATAGAAGAAATGAAAAAGGGTCTGATTTGATAACAATTTACCCCATTTTCGCTGAGCGAAGAAGGTCAGGGAAAAAACAACCAGACCGTACCCCAGGTCGTTGACGAGTAAAGCAACAAATAAACTAAAGAAAATAAAGAAGATCGGGCTCATGTCCATTTCACGGTAACCGGGTACCAGTTCGATAAAGCGGAACAAGGGCTGCATGATGTTAACGAGCCGGTTATTGACGAGCAGGGTCGGCACCGCATCTTCTTCATCCGGTTCCGTGGCAAAGAAACCCCACCGCTGATCGGTGGCTGATTGGGCCAGGGTATCCACCTTGTCAATCGGTGTATAACCTGAAAATACGGTCAAAGGACCGAATTGACCCATGCCGGAGACGGCCTCTTCCAGTTCGAGTTCCTTGAGGAACCGAACCCTCAATTTCTTCATGGCGTCGGTTCCGCCACAAGCTTGCCGGATTCGATTGATATTGACATCAATCTTCTGTCTCGCATCATTGAGGAGATCGTTCAACTCTGACAGGGAATAAGCGGGCAGGCCGGCATCGGGGAAGGGCAGGGAGATGGGATGCGTCGTGATTACAGCGCATCCGACATAAGGGCCTTCCCGAAAGAGTTCACGCACAATGGCATCCGCCGGAATTTTTTTCATCTGCTCGGGTTTGATCAGATAGAGACGGACCACGAGGCCTTTTTTCGCCAATTCGACTACATCCCCGGGACTGAAATCACCCCATTTAGTCCAATGGGAGATTTCTCCTGCAAGGCGCGATATTTCCTCCTGAAGCATCTTGTTCTGGTGTTTGAGATCGAATACTTCCTGGGCCAACAGGAGAGGATCTTTTTCATTGACAGCGATCTCCTTGAAATCATTCGTACTCTCGGACTGGACAATGCCGACAGCCTGCTCCAACAGGGAGATGTTTTCCCGCAATGTTTCCAGGTTTGATCCCTGAGGGGGATTCAGATGATTAACATGTAGAACGCCCATATCGGCAATCCGATCCAAAACGGATGCCGATTCAGCGGCCCGGACAATAATGAAGATTTTTTTCATGGGCACGATCATCAGGCAACCTTCCGGAAACGCACCTTGGTACGGCGTTTGACCAGCTTGCTCCGGCCGATGCTTGCCGCCAGCTGGTCGCCGATATAGATCTTGATCAGACGAATGTTTTCCTGGGTCTCGGGTATTTTGATCTTTTCAAAGAGGTTGACCCTCTGGGTTGTGATGAGGAGTTCACGTTTGAGGAGCTCCGCCCCCTGCTGCAATGCCCCGACGTGAAAAAGGAGCGTAATATAATCCATAAAAAGTTTCGTGGCGCGGTCAAGCCAAAGCGGCGTTGAAAAAAGATCATATTCGATTGGCGCAAATTCAACGCGATCAAAAACCGGAATGTCGACACCGGCAATGTTTCGTGATGTCATAAGAACCTGCCTGGGTATCACGATCTCCCTCATGGCGATTTTCGATTCTGCCGGAAGGCCCATCCAAGCAATGATTTCCTGGGTCATTTGATCCCTCTGACTCTGGTACGTCTCGAGGGCAAGGATCTGATTGTTCAGCTCGAGTTGAAGTTGCTGTTTCTTTAACTGCAGGGTCGGCAGGAAACGCTCGTATTGTTTCAGCAGGTCCCGCTGCCGCTTGAGCTCTCCTTGAGTGAATTTAATTTTCGTCATGGCTTCTATGCCGATTGTCGCGGCCAGTGCCGGTCCAGTGAGGACTGCTTGATACCTGTCTCCTGAGGATCAAAACAATCGGCAAGAATCTGCCATCCAAGATCCAGTGCTTTCTCAAGAGACATGTTTACCGCCAGCGACATCATCTGTTGCTCAAACGCGACGCCGTAACGCAGGAGCTTTTTATCCCAGTTGCTCATCTGGAACCCCATGGACTGCTTTTCGAGGGTTCCCCGATACATGGCAAAAAGCTGAATCATCGTGTCCATGATAATGCGATGATCATCGCGGGTGTCACCGTTGACGTTCTGTTTGAGCCGACTCAGGGACCCGAAAGGTTCAATGACGCCGTTTTTGAGATAGAACTGCCCTTCGGTGATATAACCGGTATTATCGGGAACCGGATGCGTCACGTCGTCACCGGGCATGGTTGTCAAACCTAAAATGGTGATGGAACCCGCCCCTTCGAAATCGACGGCCTTTTCATAACGTGCCGCCAGTTGACTGTAGAGATCTCCCGGATAACCGCGGTTGGACGGAATCTGCTCCATGGTGATGGACACTTCCTTGATGGCGTCGGCAAAGTTTGTCATATCGTTCAAAATAACCAGGACACGCTTTCCTTGAATGGCAAACTGTTCGGCCACAGCCAGGGACATATCAGGAATCAGGAGGCTTTCGACGACCGGATCGGCGGCTGTATGCATGAAGCTTACGGACCGGGTAATGACGCCGTGGATATCGAATGTCTCGCGGAAAAAGAGATAATCGTCATGTTTCAGGCCGATACCTCCCAGGATGATGACATCAACTTCCGATTGGATGGCAATTCTGGCCAGAAGATCATTGTATGGTTCGCCGGCGATGGAAAAGATCGGTATCTTCTGGGATTCGACCAGGGTGTTAAAAACATCGATCATGGGAATTCCCGTTCGGATCATTTTATTGGGAATGATCCGCTTGACCGGATTGACCGACGGTCCTTGAATATCGACAAACCGATCGTACAGTGGTGGCCCGCCGTCTAAGGGGAGACCGCTGCCGCTGAATACACGTCCCAGCAGATTGTCCCCTGTGGCAACCCGCATGGGATGTCCGAGAAAGCGCAACCGGTCGCCGGTTGAAATGCCGCGGCTGCCGGCAAAGACCTGCAGGGATACCCGGTTCCCTTCGATGCGAATGACCTGGGCAAGCGATGAGCCTCGAACACTCGTTATTTCAGCAATGTCTCGGTAGCCGACATTTTCGGCTTCAACGGTAATGACATCCCCAATGATTTCACTGATTCGGCTATAAAATTTACGCATCGGCGGACTCCTGCACGGGAGCGGTATGTTTTTTAAGCAGATCGCGGATGTCCCGTTCAAGGGAGACAAACTCATCGCTCTGCCAGGGAGCGGCGTTCCAGGTTTTAAAAAGCTGACCCAACTGTTGGAAGAAAGACCTGGCCGTATCCTTGCTTTCAAAGGAAAGATTGGACAACAGGATCTGATGAATCAGGTCGAAAGTATGATTCTGACGGTCCATAAGGCTTGCCTCATCGACCGCGTCAAACGCATTCTGCTGCACGTAGGCAAAATCGAAGAATTCTCCCTTGAGGTAGTCGATAAAATCACCCAACGCGGTGCCTTCTTCACCGATAACCTTCATCATCTGAGAGACATCGAAACTTTTATGTAATAAGGCGTGACCGGTGCGTGTCCGTTCCTCAGGAATGAAACTTTTGTACTTGCTCCAGCTGATAAGCGGATCAATCGATGGAAATTTGCGCGCATTGGAACGTTCCCGCGACAGCCCCTGAAAAGCCCCAACGACTTTCAAAGTCGCCTGCGTAACAGGCTCCTCGAAATTTCCGCCGGCGGGACTGATCGTACCGCCGATGGTGACTGATCCAAACGTGCCGTCATTTAAAATGACAATCCCGGCCCTTTCATAAAAAGCGGCGATACGCGATTCCAGATAAGCGGGGAAGGCTTCTTCACCCGGGATTTCCTCCAGACGGCCGGACATTTCCCGCATGGCCTGCGCCCAGCGGGAAGTCGAATCGGCCAGCAGAAGCACATTTAAGCCGGATTGACGATAATATTCGGCAATGGTGACCGCAGTATAGACGCTGGATTCGCGCGCAGCAACCGGCATGGAGCTGGTGTTACAGATGATGACCGTTCTGTCACTGAGGGACTGTCCTGTACGGGGGTCCATCAAATGCGGAAAAGTCTTCAGGGTTTCTACAACTTCTCCTGCACGCTCGCCGCAGGCGGCAATGACCACGACGTCGACTTCGGCATGGCGGCTGATGAGCTGCTGCAAAACGGTCTTGCCCGCGCCGAAAGGTCCGGGCACGCAGTAGGTGCCGCCCAAGGCGACGGGAAAGAGGGTGTCAATAACACGCATCTTCGTTACGAGCGGTCGTTCAGGTTTCAATTTCTCCTGATAGGCCCGGATTGGAATTTTGATCGGCCAGCGCTGGTGCATCGTGATTTCATGCCTCCGCCCGCCATGATCTTCAATCAAAGCCAAGTTATCTGTAATCCGGTACTCCCCGGCAGGAACAATCGAGAGCACACGGCAATTTCCACGCAGTGAAAAGGGAACGAGAATATGGTGCTGAAATATTTTTTCCGGCACAAAACCGATTTTATCGCCCCGGCGCACTTCATCTCCTTCCTTAACGGAGGGTGTGAAGTTCCACAATTGATCATAACTTAAGGCAGATCTGTAAGCCCCACGCTGCAGGAAGAATCCGAATTCTTCAGCCAGTGCAGGAAGCGGATTCTGAAGACCGTCATAGATCTGACCCAGCAACCCCGGTCCCAGATCGACGGAAAGCAGTTCTCCCGTAAATGCAACGGATTCGCCTGCGCAAAGGCCAACGGTATCTTCAAAGACCTGCAGGTCGACTTCATCACCCCGGATACGGATGACTTCAGCCATGAGACGTTCCTTCCTGTGGAGTACAAAAGCAACCTCATTCTGGATGATAAAGAGTCCTGTAACATCGACCGAGATCATGTTCCCGTTTATCTTAATGATATGTCCTGTGCGCACTTTTTTCATGATCGGCTGACGGGTAAATCTTGCAGGTTAAAAGAGGAAAGCGTTGTGTTGAAAATCATATTCGTGTCAGATGCGGCGATGGCCTGCCATTTTTCCAAAATACGCAGTTTCATTGTGTAAACGAGCAGAGCGGGGAAATCAAAAATATGCCCCGTTGCCATTTCAGTCAAAAAATTCCAGCGGGCCATGTCGAGAATTCTTTCCGATTCGACAGGATCGGTGCTTTTATAAGCCTCCAGGACAACCTGCTCAATCCGCTGGTCGATTCTCTCATCGCGCCTTTGCAGATATTTTTCCGGCGCAGCATTTCGGTCGATGCAGCGCAGCCGCACCAGATGATTCCGCAGGGCCGTATCAAAACTTTGAAAAGAGCGAATCACAGGAACATCGGTTTGCAGGTTAATCACGTCTTCCCGGGCAAAATTACGGATGGTATCCATCTCATTTTCGGGAATGAAGTCTTTGAGATTGCCCAAAAAATAATCCATGTCAATGGGTGGTGTCATCCCAAAGTTTAGAAGAGGCAAGCTGGAGAGAAGATACGAATAATAACGGGACATATCAGACGGCAGCCTGTTCCGAGTCGTGAGCCTCTCTGAAAATAGCGGCCATGCGAGGTTTCAGATAAGTCATGATTGCCTCCCCCAGGGCGTCATCAGAAAAACTGAAGAAGGATTTGCCATCATCATAGCTGATGACGAAACCGCGGTTGAATTGGCGAAACTGACGCAGGGTAATCCTTTTTTTGATCTTTTCCTGAAGTTTGGTAAAAAAACCGTCCAGGGCAGTCAGTTCTTCCGGTGTAAGGACGACGATAAACTCCGTATCCGGATTGGCAATCTGCTCCAGGATTAATTTTTCAAGGATACGGCTGAGCATTTCATTGGATAGCGTGCCGGTGACTTCTTCCTTAATGACTTTCAGGAGGGTGTTGTTGATTTCCTGGCGAAGCGTAATCAGGAGGTTCCTGCCGGCCTGTGCCAAAGCCAGTTCGTCGCTTTTACGCATTTTTTCGAGATCTTGTTTCGCTTCAGAGAGAATTGTATCGGCTTTGGCAGTTGCTTCTTCGACGATTTTACGGGCCCGTTCCCGGGCTTGCGCCTCGATCTGTTTTGCTTTGGCTTCGGCTTCTTCTATGCCTTCTTGCTTAATCTTTTCAATAAGTGAGTTAAGCGTATCAACCATGCCGTCTCCATGATGAATGAAATGAACATCAGAGTTATATTTTTCGATGCCTCCGGGCCTTAGAAAGTTACACATCTGACCGGAATAAAACATCTTATTTAAATAAAGAACTTTAAGTGGAGCGTCATATAACACACATCTTTTCAAGTTACAAAACAATAATCTTTATTCATTTTCAACATCTCTTCCATAGTTGATAGGCTTTGCTCACCGCACATCATGGGCATAATATAAATTTTATATTTATATTATCCATACAATATAAATTAATCATGCGAGTTGACCTGATC
>CAZBQX010000046.1:14622-16598 GCA_964494155.1 uncultured Syntrophales bacterium | reverse complement strand
CGACATCCAGATTCGTAGTCTGGCGCTCTATCCAGCTGAGCCATGGGCGCGTGATGTAATAATGGCGGAGAGAGCGGGATTTGAACCCGCGGTACACCTTATAGGGCGTACAATCGCTTAGCAGGCGATCGCTTTCGGCCACTCAGCCATCTCTCCGCTTTGTTCTTTCCGCAAAGGAAAGAAGATATTTCCCCGGTGGTTAAAATGGCGGAGGGAGCAGGATTCGAACCCGCGAACCTTTCGGTCAACGGTTTTCAAGACCGCCGCCATAGACCACTCGGCCATCCCTCCGTTTTAATATTCCATGCCGGTTAACAAATCCGATCCATGCCGTGCATGTAGGGTCGCAAGGCTTCGGGAATCGTGACGGTGCCGTCCTCTTCCTGGTAGTTTTCGAGAATTGCGACCACCGTACGGCCGACCGCCAGGCCTGAGCCGTTTAAAGTATGCACAAATTCGATTTTTCCCCCCTCTTCCCGGCGGAAACGGATTGAGCCACGACGGGCCTGAAAGTCCTCGAAATTGCTGCAGGATGATATTTCCCGATAAGTTTCCTGTCCCGGCAGCCACGCTTCCAGATCATAGGTCTTGGCGGAAGAAAAACCGAGATCGGCGCTGCAGAGACTCACCGTCCTAAAGGGAATATTCAGTCGTTTCAGAACCTCCTCGGCGTTCGCCGTCAGTTTCTCCAGTTCGTCATAAGATCCCTCCGGGGTCGAAAACTTGACGAGTTCGACCTTGTTGAACTGGTGCTGCCGGATCAGGCCACGGGTATCTTTCCCGTATGACCCCGCCTCGGCGCGGAAACAGGGGGTATATGCTACATAATAAATCGGCAGCTCTTTTTCACTCAACACCTCATCCCGGTGGATGTTGGTGACGGGCACCTCCGCCGTGGGGATCAGGAAATAATCGACCTTATCGACCCGGAAGAGGTCTTCCTCGAACTTGGGAAGCTGTCCGGTTGCCGTCATGCTGTCACGATTGACCATAAACGGCGGTAGCACCTCCATGTAACCGTGCTCCTGTGTGTGGAGATCGAGCATGAAATTGAGCACCGCCCGTTCAAGCAGCGCTCCTGCTCCCCGGTAAAGGGTGAAACGGGCGCCGGTGATTTTGGCTCCCCGGCCGAAATCGAGGATATTCAAATTTTCGCCGATTTCCCAATGCGGTTTCGGTGTGAAATGAAAGGTCCTTTTTTCTCCCCAGGTGCGGACAACCGGATTGTCTTCCGAACTCCGACCAAAAACGACGGATTCATGGGGAATATTCGGGATCATCATTACGAGCTGGTTAAGTTTTTCCTCTGTTTGTGCGAGGGTCTCATCCAGTTCCTTGATGCGTGAGGAAACAGTCCCCATTCTTTCAATGAGCTCGGAGGCGTCTTCTTTGCGTTTCTTCTTCTCTCCGACCTGCTTCGAGACAGTATTCCGTTCATTCCGCAGGGTTTCCACTTCCTGAAGGATATTCCGTCGCTGTTCTTCGAGACGGATAAACTCATCCAGATTCAGGACCTGTCCTCTTTCGGTGAGTTTCTGACGAACCAAATCGGTATGCTGCCGAATGAATTTGATATCCAGCATGGCGCACGCTCCTATCCCTGCCCCTTCGCAAGGGAGATATTCCCCTACCACTTTGAAAAGGTGAAGTCAATGATTTTGTCGGAACAGCGACATACAGCGGGAATACAAGTGGGGAGAAATCTATTTTCGGGAGATTTTCCTTTTCAGGTGATCGATAAAAAACAGCAATTCTGCGTTCCTCATCATGAATGATGCCGCAAAGAAGACGATGACACCCAGGCAGATACAAGCCGCCAGATAGAAACATCTAACAGTAAGGGGGGCATGAATGTTCCAGGAAAGGGGAAAACCGGCGAGGTAAATGGCAATCCCCATGATAACTGATGAAAGAAGAACTTTTAACAGGGAACGATAGAATTCACGGTCCAAAAACGGGCCGATTTTTTTCCATAA
>CAZBQX010000046.1:0-14522 GCA_964494155.1 uncultured Syntrophales bacterium | reverse complement strand
AAACTGGGCAGGGTGGCCGTTCCGACGGCAATGGCGAAGACACCCAGGGGCAACTCCACGACCCGGTCGGCGTAGTACAGATAGGAAACGCTTCCTTTGGGGAGCAGGGAAGCCAGAATGGTGGCAATAAAAATATTTAACTGATAGACCGCAGACCCGATCAGGGTGGGGACAAGAAGGCGGCCCATCTGACGCAAACCCGGATGCCGGAAGTTGAAGTTCGGTTTCAGTCGGACGCCCATTTTGACCAGAAACGGCCACTGCATGGCCAGTTGCAGCGCCCCACCGGTCATCACGCCGATGGCCAGAGCGACAATCGGTTCGGCGAAAAACGAATGGAGCAAAAGGGTGGCAATGATCATGCAGATGTTCAGGATGACCGGCGACAGGGCCGGTGCGGCAAAATGCCGGAGCGAATTGAGGATGCCCATGCAAAGGGCAACCAGAGAAATAAAGAAGATGTAGGGAAACATGATCCGGTTCAAAAAAACGGCCAACTCGAACTGATAGGGCAGGTTGGCGAAACCGGGGGCCATGATCCAGACGATCAACGGTGAAAGGATGACTCCGGACAGGGAAACGATCACCAGAATGATCGACAGGATTGTAAAGACGATGTTGGCCAGTTCGAAAGCTTCTTCCCGGGTTTTTTTGGTCAGGTATTCCGTAAAAACAGGCACAAAGGCAACGGTGAGGGATCCCTCACCCAAAAGACGTCTTAAAAGATTGGGTATGCGAAAGGCAACGAAGAAGGCGTCCGTGGCAACCCCGGCGCCAAAGAACGCGGCAACCACCATATCCCGGATAAAGCCGAAAATACGGCTGAGCATGGTGGCCATGCCCACAATCCCGGCGGCTTTGGCGACTTTGGCATGTTCGGCATGCTTCAAGGGGCTATGTCCTTCCTGACGACCATATCGAACAACTCCGGCGCCCGGTTGGCCGCCGGAATAACACTTTTGAGAAGCATGGCCATTTCATTTGATTTCATACCGGAAACCTGGATAACTTTTTTACGGGATGTCTGCCCGCCGATAATCGACAGGCGGTTGCGGGCCAGGTTGAATTGCTCCGCAAGGAAACGCAGGCATGCTTCATTGGCTTTGCCCTCGACCGGGGGAGCTGACAATTTGACCTTTAGGGCGTCGCCGGTCGCGCCGACGATTTCGCACTTTGATGCACGTGGAATGACTTGCACGGAAAAGGTGACGCCGATTTTGGTTTCTTTCAAGGGTAACATGTCATCATGGCCGGCGGAGAGTAAGACAAATCAATTAAATCGAACGCTTAACTCTAACAAAGTGCGCACCAGGAATTCCTGAAGGAGCCAGATTACAAGAATGACGATCACAGGCGAAAAATCAATGCCGAACGATCCGAAGGGAAGCTTTCGTCTGACAAAGGAGAGAACCGGTTCCGTGACCCGGTAGAGAAACCGGACGATTGGATTGTAGGGGTCCGGATTGACCCAGGATAGGAGTGCCCGGATAATGATGATCCACATATAGATAGTCAGAGCCAAATTAAGTAATTTAGCGATCACCGCAATCAGATTTCCGATGACGAACATGGGACCTCCTTATCGATACGGATGTATTGTCCCGGCAAGTAGAACCGGGATCAGACATCAATCGCTTCTGCCTACCACAGATGATCGGAAAAATACAAGGTCGGAAGGGGAAACCGCTGATTATTCTATGAGGATCATCCTTTTCAAATGATTTCCGGTTGACATGATGTGAAAAATATTGGATTTTCTCAGTGCATTCTCAAAAAGAAGGGAGAAATGGGTATGCTGCAGAAGAAAAGAATGGCCATCATTGGCGTCGGCAAGATGGGCGGGGGGCTTTTGGAAGGCATCCTGGCCCGGAAACTGATGGCGGCGAAGACGATCACCGTTTATGACAAAGTTTCCGGACGCCTGTCCGAACTCAAGCAGAAGTACGGGGTGCGTCCGGCGGCAAACAACCGGGAGGCCCTGACCGGGGCCGATATCGTGATCCTGGGCGTTAAACCCCAGAATATGCGCGATTTGCTGGAGGAGATTCGTGGGGCCTTGGGGAACAATCAACTTCTCATTTCCATTGCCGCAGGCATTTCCACGACCTTCATCGAAGAAGCCCTGAAGAAAAAGGTTCGCGTTATCCGGGTCATGCCGAATATGCCCGTCCTAATCGGCTGCGGGGCCACGGCCTTGGCGCCGGGTAAATATGCCCAGGAGGAAGACGTCGCCCTGGCGCTCCAGATTTTCGACGCCGTGGGGATATCGACCGTTGTGACGGAAGAACTCATGGATGCCGTAACCGGTTTAAGCGGCAGCGGACCCGCCTATGGCTTTATGATGATCGAAGCGCTTTCTGATGCGGGGGTGTTGATGGGGCTTTCGCGCGAGACGGCGGTGAAGTTGGCCGCTCAGACCATGCTGGGCGCGGCCACGCTTTGCCTCCAGGCCGAGAAGCATCCGGCTGTCCTTAAAGACATGGTTACTTCTCCCGGTGGGACGACCATTGCGGGGTTGAAAGTCCTGGAAGAAGGAAAATTCCGGGCAACTCTGATGAAGGCAGTTGAAGCCGCCACCCTGCGTTCCAAAGCCCTGGGGAAGTAAGCACAGCAACACGTTAATCACAAGGAAGGGGGAAAATCCTGATGAATTTCCCCCCTTCTTGTTTAGCAATTCAAGCTGAAAGCCCTTAAATCCATAATCCGGTTGCCCATAAACATGCCGGAGCTTAATCCTCCCGCCGGCTAATACCCTGTCCTAAAGAAACCGCAGCCGGAATTTCACCGGTGCTTTTTATGGTCATGGGCGTTGATTCCTCGCTCGGATGATCCGCTGTTCTTTTTTTGCGCCGCCGGGTGCGTCGGCGGGATTTTTTCTTGGGAAGTTCGGCGGGCATTTCCTGCATACCTCCCGATTCAACCATGGCCGCGGCCGGTTCTTCGGCGACCTGCGGTGGCGGAGCCATCTTTTCCGGTACCGGCACAGGCGGTGCGGCCAACGTCTGGTGCTGCTTCATTTTTTTGTCTTTGATCTTTTGCATCTTGCCGCCCGGTTTCGTGTCCGGGGGTTCCGGTGCCGGGACATGGTCGATGAATGCTTCCCGGCTGGTGACCGTGATGGACACATCATCCCAGTTCATCTCGGTACTGCCCGAGATGTGAATCGCCAGATTGTAGTCGCCTTCCAGACGGCAGAGTTCCATGCGTTTCTGGTTCAGGAGATAGTTCGCCACTTCGTGGGGCAAGGAAACCTTCATTTCCGAGGCCTGTCCCTTTACCGCTTGGGATTCCAGCTTGCGGAAAGCGCTTAATGCCGTGTATTCGAGCGAAGGACGGACACCGCTTCCATTGCAGAAAGGACACGAAGTATAGCTGATCTCCTGGATCGTGGACTGTTTTTTCTGTCGCGATAACTCCAGCAATCCGAACTTGGAAATCTTGGAGAGCTGAATACGGGCCCGGTCGAGACTCAGGGCCTTTTTAAAAACTTTCTCCACCTCGCCCTGGTGTTTTTTATCCATCATGTCGATGAAATCGATAACGATCAGTCCCCCGAGGTCCCGGAGCCGCAGTTGCCTTGCAATTTCCTCCGCCGCTTCAATATTGGTCTTGTAAGCCGTTTCCTCGACGTTTTTCTTGTTGGATGCCCGGCCGGAGTTGACATCGATGGTGATCATCGCCTCCGTCGGATTGATGATGACATATCCTCCCGATTTGAGATTGACCCGCTCCTGGTAGATGATCCGGATCTGTTCTTCCAGGTTGTACTTGTCGAAAAGGGGGATTTTTTCCTTGTAGAGCTTGATCATGCGGACGTTGCGCGGGGCGACGGCTTTGCAATAGGCCCGCATTTTTCGGAAGGTATCGACATTGTCGACCAGAATTTCCTCGATTTCCGGTGTGAAATAATCGCGCAGAGTCCGGACGCCGAAGTCGCTTTCCTGATAAATCAAGGCCGGGGCAGAGACAGTCTGCGCGGTTTTTGTGATGTCATGCCAGAGCCGGGAGAGGAGATTGTAGTCCCGGGACAGTTCCTGCTTGGTTCGGTTATAGCCAGCCGTGCGGATGATGAAGCCCATGTTTTCTTCGATCTTGACCTGGGCGACCAGTTCCTTTAGATGTTTGCGATCTTCTTCATCTTCGATTTTCCTTGAGATGCCGCTGCTTTCCTTGTGAGGAAGCAGGACCAGGTAACGGCCGGGTAAGGAAACGTAGCCGGTCAGGAGTGCACCCTTGTTACCGATTTCCTCCCGGACCACTTGGATCAGGATTGTCTGACCAACTTTCAGAGTGGGCCGTCCGGGCGTGGAATCGCGCGGCGTTTCTCCTTCTCCCGAGACCAGGGCGGGATTGACGTCCCTTAGGGGCAGGAAGCCGTCCCGCTGGGCGCCGTAACTGACAAACGCCGCCTGGAGCCCCTTTTCGACCTTCAGGACCACGCCCTTGTAGATGTTGCCGGTGATGGGTTCTCTTGCTGACATCTGGATGTTGAATTCCAGAAGCTTGCCGTTCTCGTCAACCGTGGCCATCCGTTTCTGTTCCTGATGGACCGCGTTGACCAACATGTGGTGTTTCATATTTGTCCTTGTCCTTTTGCCTTAAAGCCGTATCCCCGGGTTACGCGGCTCGGCAAAATCTGTTTTATTGAAAGGCGGTTATATCGCCTTTGCCGATTCTGATAATCTCTACGACGTCATCGACCAGGTTGAGGACACTGGACGGCGTCGCGGAGGAGATGCCACCGTCGATGACCATATCGACGACATGGTGGTATCTTTTTTCCATTTCTTCCGGGTTGGTGATAAATTCACCTTCGTCGTTCTTGACGCTTGTACTGATAATCGGACGCCCCAACTCTGCCACCAGGGCCATGCAAATAGGATTATCGGGAACGCGGATACCCGTTGTCTGTCTTTTGGGAATAATGATCTTGGGGACGGCTCGCGATGCCTTGAGGATGAAGGTATAGGGTCCGGGCAGGAGCCGTTTCATGACTTTATATGCAAAATCAGAGACTTGGGCATACTGACTGATGTCCTTCAAGTCGGAACAGATAAAGCTGAGGGGTTGCTTGCGGTCCCTTCTCTTGATGTCATAAATTCGTTCAATCCCCTTTTTGTTGAACAGGTCGCACCCGAGACCGTAGACGGTATCCGTCGGATAGATAATAACGCCCCCCTGCTGCAGGATTTCGGCTGCTTTTTTGATCCAGCGCATCTGGGGATTCTGATGATGCAGGGAAACTAACATAAAACCATCTTTGCTTGAGCCGCGCGAAGGGCTTTCCTCCGCCTCCGGACTTCTGGGAACCCCTATAGCAGAAAAAAACCCGTCCTGCAATGCTATGAATTCAAAGACATGATGGTTTTTATATGCGTGTTCTTTTTCCGGCGAAATCAGTCTGTTCTGATATTCTTGTTCAACCGGTCCTTGCTCAGTTTGTACTGGATACTGTCGACCAGGGCATGCCAACTGGCTTCGATGACGTTGGACGAAACGCCGATCGTACTCCAGAAATCGGTATCGTCTCGTGAATCCAGCAGCACCCGTACCATGGCGCCCGTGCCGTCGCTGCCCTCGAGAATCCGGACCCGGAAATCGACGAGATGCATATCACTGATTTCGGGGTAGAAAGTAATCAGGGCCTTCCGCAGGGCGCAGTCCAGGGCGTTGATCGGGCCGTTGCCTTCGGCGGCGGTAATTTCAACCTCGCCGCCGACGGAGATTTTGATCGTTGCCTGTGATGTGGCCGGATTGGTTGACATCTGGGAGGTGATGACGTGGAAGCATTCCAGGGTGAAAGGCTCCTCGAATTCGCCCGTGGCTTTTTTCATCAACAGGGCCAATGACCCGTCGGCGGCGTCGAACTGGTAGCCCTTGTCTTCCATCTCCTTGATTCTCTGAACGATTCTTCGGCTCATGGCCTCATCCAGACCCAGATCAACCCCCAGTTCGCGGGCTTTGTACTCGATGTTACTCTTCCCGGAGAGATCCGACACCAGCACCCGCTGTTCATTTCCGACCAGCTCCGGCTTGATATGCTCGTAGGCCACGGCGTTTTTGATGATGGCACTGACATGGACGCCCCCCTTGTGGGCGAAGGCGCTCTTGCCCACGAAGGGCCGTGAATGGAGAATCGGAACATTGGCCACTTCGCTGACGAAGTTGGACAGATTGGTCAGGTGCCGGACCGATTCTTCCGGAAGGCACTTCATGCCGAGTTTTACCTGCAAATTAGCAATGATAGGGATCAGGTCGGCGTTGCCGCAGCGCTCACCGAAGCCGTTGATGGTTCCCTGAACCATCTTGACCCCCGCCCGGGCCGCCGCGACGGAATTGGCGACCGCCAGGGCGCAATCGTTGTGCACGTGGATGCCAAGCTTTTGCGGCGGGATGATCGTGGCGACTTCTTCTATAATTTCGGTGAGTTCATTGGTCATGGTCCCGCCGTTGGTGTCACACAGGACAATGAAATCCGCTCCGGCGGACAAGGCCGTCTTGATGGTTTTGATCGCGTAGCGGCCGTTGTGCTTGTACCCGTCAAAAAAATGCTCGGCGTCGTAGACGACTTCCTTGCCCTTGGACTTCAGGTACCGGACGGAATCCCAGATCATCGTTTCGTTTTCTTCCAGGCTCACACCGAGGATTTCCGTGGCGTGGAGGTCCCAGGTTTTGCCGAAGATGGTCACGGTGGGCGTTTCGGCTTCCAACAGAGAATTAAGATTCGGGCATTGTTCGGGATGCAGGTCCGACCGCCGGGTGCTTCCGAACGCCGTCAGTCGGGCATTCTTGAAGCGGACCTTTTTGGCCATTTCGAAGAAGCGCATGTCCTTCGGATTAGAGCTGGGCCAGCCGCCCTCGATGTAATGGAATCCCATTTCGTCCAGCCGCAGGGCGATTCTCAGCTTCTCTTCGGCGGAAAAGTTGATCTGCTCACCCTGGGTTCCGTCCCGCAGGGTCGTGTCGTAGATTAAAACGTCGTTAGTTGCCATTTTTTTCTCCTTGTAAAAAAAAACCGTTATCAGGACCACCTGATAACGGTTTTTGGTTCTTCTTGTGCAGTGAAATTACACCATTATCAGGTCCCCTATGTCGAGGGGGCTAATTATGCCCGCGATAATAATAATGGGACGAATAATGGTACAGTTCATGACTCCGATTCCTTCAAATACATCTAAACTGGCTATCTCATAAGAGAAAAACCCCGGTTTGTCAACAGAAATGTTTATCAAGTGTCGTTAAGCAAACGATGTTCTACGGCATAGAGGGTCAGTTCCGCATTTTTCTTAAGATTCATCTTCTCCATGATGCGTGCGCGGTAGGTGCTGATGGTTTTGACACTCAGGCACAGTTCTTCGGCGATTTCAGAAACGGTCCGTCCGGAGGCAAGCATCAGCATGACCTGATATTCCCGGTCGGAGAGCTGTTCGTGGGGGAGTTTTTCTGAGTCGGTGCCGAGTTCGAAGGCCAGTTTTTCCGCCACGGAAGGGCTGACGTATTTTCGCCCGGCGGAGACTTTCCGGATGGCGCCGATCAATTCATCAGGGGCGCTGGCTTTGTTCATGTATCCCGCAGCGCCTGCCCGTAACGCCCGGATGGCGTACTGTTCCTCGGGGTGCATACTGAGGATCAGAACCGGCAACTTTGGATGTTCCCCCTTGATATCTTTGAGGATTTCAAGACCGCTCCGACCCGGCATGGAAATATCCATTAAGATGACATCGAAGGTTGCCCGGCGGATTTTGTCCAGGGCTTCCTGACCGTTTGCCGCCTCGGCCAGGACAGACATATCCTCAACATCACTCAGGATCTGTTTCAATCCTTCTCTGACGATGGCATGATCGTCAACGACCAGTATTCTGATCATGGCTTTATCATCCTTTCCTGAAGGGGGACGGTGACGGTTACCCGGGTGCCCTGATTTTCTTTTCCCTCGATGACGACGGTACCGCCCCAGGGGTGGACCCGCTCGCGCATGCCGATCAGACCGAAGGAGCGGGGATCGTCGATCTGGGCACGGGTTACGCCACGGCCGTTGTCAGCCACCTCGAGCACCAGGGCGGCGTTTTTTGCGAACAGACGTACGGTGACTTGCGTAGCGCCGGCATGGCGAATGACGTTGGTCAAGGTCTCCTGAAGGATGCGGAAGACGGCGGTCGCCAGCTGGCGGTCGATGTTCTCGTCTTCAATGGACAGTTCGGCCCGGCAGGGAAGGCCGCAGCGGCGCTCAAAATCCTGGGTCTGCCATTCGATGGCGGCGACCAGGCCGAGATCGTCAAGCAGTCCCGGGCGTAGATCCGAGGAGATGCGGTGGACCGTCTCGATGGTGCTGTCGATGAGTTTTGACATGTATTCTGTTTTTTTCCGAAGGGCAGGGTTTGTTTCGGAAATGCGATGTCCCAGCCAGGAAATGTCCATTTTAAGAGCCGTCAGGGACTGTCCCAGTTCATCGTGGATTTCCCGGGCGATGCGGGTCCGTTCCTCTTCCCGGATCGACTGGAGGTGGAGCGAGAGGTTGCGGAGCTGCTCCCGGGAGGTTTCCAGTTCCTGTTGGGCTCTTTTCTGCTCGGTGATGTCTTCATAGGTGACGACGATCCTTCGTTCCCGAAGGGTTTCCCCAATGCGTGAGGCTTTCATCGTACAGAGGATTTCCTGCCCATCCTTGCGCCGCGCAGGGAATTCAGTGCTGAATGTCCTCTGGGTTTCCAGGGCCGTATAAAACAGCCGGGCGATTTCGTCATAGTCTGCTTCATTGCGATAGAGCAGGCGGACGTTTTTGCCGATCAATTCCTCCGGCCGCCAGCCGAAAACCCGCTCGACGGCATTGTTGGCGAAGATGAACAGCCGGTTGTGGAGACCGATCACGGCGTGGGGGATGGCGTCGAGGATGGAAGACTCCAGGGCTTCCAGCTCTTCCAGGCGGCTCCGGGCCTCTTTCTGCTCCGTCGTGTTCATGGAATTGCCGAGGACGGCCCTCAGGCCCTGGTACTGGATGGACTTGACCGTTTCCAGAATCCATCTGACGCGTCCGTCTTTGGTCAGGATGCGAAATTCATAGGGCGAAAATCGCTGTCCTTTCAGCATCCGGATGGCGTTTTTCCGGGCCATTTTCCGGTCCGCCGGGTGAATGATCGACGGCGGGTCCATATTAAGCATTTCCTCTTCCGTGTAACCGGCATACTCTTGGATGTGGGGATTCACATAACGGAAGCACTTGTCCTGCAGGATATAGACGCCGACCTGCGCACTGTCGGCCAGGGTCTTGTAGAGATCATCATGGAAGACAGGTGTTTTGGTCGATGGTTTACTTTCCCTGCGCCGGTTATGAGGGTGTTCGGTGATTTCCAGGGAAGATGCGGCCGGTTTGTCCGTTTTCTTTTTCATGAAGAATCTCTTATCAGGAATTCAGGTGGGGGAAGTATAACCGCAATTACGAGAAAAAGAAATCCCTCTTGCGTTAACTTGTGCTAAAGACAGCCATCGGAAGGAGAAGGAAACGGCGATGAAAATCAACAACCTCCATGACTGGCATGTGGGCATCAATGAGGCGATCGTCCTTCAGGAAAATCTCCGGGCGCGTTTAATCCTGTCGGATACGCCCGGCGGACAACCGCCCGAAACGATCGCAGGGGCGGATATCTCCTATTCAAAAAATTCGGATTTGTTCTTTGCCGTGGTGATCCTCTTTTCCTATCCTGGCCTGGAGTTTTTGGAAGAGGCGACCTGGATGGAGCGGGTGAGTTTTCCCTACGTGCCGGGCCTCTTGTCTTTTCGGGAGGCGCCGCCACTCCTGAAGGCGTTCGAACGGTTGTCGCGGGCGCCGGAGTTGGCCATTTTCGACGGTCAGGGGATCGCCCATCCCCGCGGGATTGGGCTTGCGTCCCATATGGGCCTTTTTCTCGACATCCCGACCATCGGTTGCGCCAAGACCCGCCTGGTCGGGGAATTTACGCCGGTCGGGTTCGAAAAAGGAGATCGGTCGGATCTCCTTTTTAAAGGGGAGTCGGTCGGCAGGGTCGTGCGCAGCAAGAGAAACGTCAAGCCCCTGTTCGTCTCACCGGGACACCGTATCGGCCAGGAGCGGGCGGCGGAGGTGGTCCTCTCCTGCTGCCGGGGCTACCGTTTTCCTGAGCCCATCCGCCGGGCCCATCACCGGGTAAACGAATTGCGGGTTGAACATATGTAAACGATACGGCTATTTGTCGTCCTGGACTTGGAGGATGTGTCGCAATTATCAGAAATCAATAAAAAAAGTCGTTACACCGGCGAAAGCCGGTATCCAGAACATACTGATAATACTGGATTCCATGTCGCGCTACGCTTGCCCGGAATGACCATGCAGACGATTTGACGACGGAAACTCGATCTGTCTGTTTAAACCTGCGGCCCCTCGGGATTCAGCTTCCGGTAGACCGCCATGACCTCCGTCCGGGTCAGCACTGCGTCCACCCGGTCCACGTACTTCAAAATGTTTTCCCGTCCTCCCTCTTCCCGGTCGATGAAAGCGACCACCCGGTCGATGACCAGCCCTGCTTCCCGCACCGCCTCGATGGCCGTGATGGTCGAGCCCCCTGTGGTGATGACATCGTCGAGAACGACGATCCGTTCTCCCGGCTGCAGGGTTCCTTCGATCTTGCTCTTGGTTCCATGATCTTTCGCTTCCTTGCGGACCGTAAAGGATTTGATGGGTTTCCTCTCCTGGAAGGAGATCACCGCCAGGGCGTTGGCGATGGGGTCGGCGCCGAGGGTGAGTCCGCCGGCGGCGGTCACGGGGGCTTCCTGCAGCATGCCGAAGAGGACCTTCCCGATCAGGTTCATCCCTTCCGGGTCCATGGTTGTCGGCTTGCAATTGAAGTAGTAGTTGCTCTGTTTTCCCGAGGCCAGGGTGAAGGGCGGGTTATCCCGGTATTGGAAGGATTTCTCCAGAACGATTTCAATCAGACGCTGTTTGAGATCAGTCACAATTTACCTCCGTTATCATTATAATATATGTACGAAATCAGGTTCACACTGCCGGAGGTGTATCATCAGACGGAAACCGCCTCTTCTGTCATGTCTAAACGAAGTGAAGAATCTTGTAGTTACAGTATGTTGTAAGCATTAGATTCTTCGGCTGACGCGTCAGAATGACATGGAGTACAATCTTTGCGGCAGGTGTCCTGTTTTCTTATTTGTTTTTCAATAGTGATTCGACCACCTTCGCTGCTTCAACGCCGTCCTTGGAATAGTGGGCGCCGATGGAAGCAGCATACGCGGCCGTGACAACGGCGCCGCCGACCATGAAGGGACAGGTTTCCCCCTCGGTCCGGGCCAGGTCGATGACCTCTTTCATATTGACCATGGTCGTCGTCATGAGGGCCGACAGGGCAACCACATCGGGCCGTTGTGCTTTCATCTCGGCGACAATCGTTTCCGGGGCGACGTCTTTTCCCAGGTCGATGACGTTGAAACCCTGGTTCCGCAAAAGCAAAGCGACGATATTCTTACCGATATCATGGATATCCCCCTTGACCGTCGCGATGATGACGACAGCCTTGGCCTTCGTTCCGCTCTCCTTTTCCAGAAGGGGCTCCAGATGGGCCATGGCCTTTTTCATCGTTTCGGCGCTGGCCATAAGCTGGGGAAGAAAATACCGCTTCTGTTCGTAAAGATCACCGACCCGGTTGATGGCCGGGATCATGATTTCATCGACCAGCCGTCCTGGGGCATATCCCTGCTCCAGGTTTTCCCGGATCACATCAAGGACGTCGTCCCTGCTGCCGACGAGAATGGCCTGGGTCAGCAACTCCTGCGCAGTCAGTTTTTTCTCCGCCGGTGGCGTTGCGGTTGCCGCGGTCTGTCCGGAAAAGTGAGCGATATAGGCCGCCGCCTTGGGATCCCGGCCCAACAGAACGTCACCACTTCGCTTGACCGCCATGAGTTCCGGAATGGCCGGGTTGGCGATGGCCATGGTCAGGCCCGCCTGATGGGCCATGGCCAGTAGCGTCGTGTTGATCCAGCGCCGCTCGGGTAGCCCGAAGGAGACATTCGACAGGCCCACGATGGTCCGGCAGCCGAATGTGCTGGTACACCACTCAATGGTTTTGAGGGTTTCCACCGGTGCTGCCGGGTCGGAGGCGACCGTCATGACGAGGCCGTCCACCACGATATCCTCTTTCGTGAATCCGCAAGCCTGCGCCTGCTTGAAAATGTCGCGGATAATGGCAATCCGCTTCTCCGCCGTTTCCGGCAGGATTTTCCCCGTGAGCGGCAGGAGAATAAACATGGCGCCGTATTTCGCGGCCAGGGGCAGGAGCCGTTCGATTTTGTCCGGCTCGCCCGAAATGGAGTTGAGCAGAGCCCGACCCGGATAGAGGCGCAGCGCCGTGGCGATCGTGTCCATGTTCGAGGAATCGATCACCAGGGGCAATTCCGTCGCTGTGGACAATAAATAAACTATATCCTTGATGGTTTTCTGTTCGTCGATATTGGGGACGCCGATGTTGACATCCAGGAGATCCGCCCCGGCCTGTTCCTGGTCTTTCGCCATTTGACGCACCAGGGAGTATTTCCCCACCAAAAGTTCCTGCTGGAGATCTTTTTTCCCCGTGGGATTGATCCGTTCGCCGACAATGACCAACGGATCGGATTTCTTGAATATTTTCGCCTTCGTGGCGGAGCTGACGGCGCTTACGGATTTGCAGACCGGGGCCATCGCCGGCCGTCCGGTAAGCGCTCTATTCAACTCCCGGATATGATCCGGCGTCGTCCCGCAGCAGCCGCCGATGAAGTTGGTCCCCGTCTCGGCCATGCGCGACGCCTGCGCGGCGAACACGTCCGGCGTCATATCAAAGCAGGTAACGCCATCCACCACCTTGGGCAAGCCCGCGTTGGGTTTTGCCACCAGCGGCACTTTCGCATAGGGTTTCATGGCGGCGATGAAGGTGTTCATCGTCTCCGGGCCGGTGGAGCAGTTGCATCCCACGGCGTCGGCGCCCAGACTTTGTAGGGTGATCAGTGCCGCCAAGGAGTCCGTGCCGTTTAGGGTCCGGCCGTTAGACTCGAAGGTCATGGTGACGATGGTGTAGAGATCGGAGAGTTCCTTCACGGCGATGAGGGCCGCCCGGGTCTCCTGGATATCCAGCATTGTTTCTATGACCAGCAGATCGACGCCGCCGTCGATGAGCCCCCGAATCTGTTCCTTATAAATATCGATGGCGTCCTCAAAGGGGAGGTCGCCGAAAGGTTCGACAAAGTGGCCCGTCGGGCCGATGTCGCCGGCGACCAGGGTTTTGCCGCCCACGGCTTTTTTCGCGATTTCGGCCAGGCGCCGGTTCGTTTCTCCGATATTGGTTACACCGTACTGGTTCAGTTTAAGGCGATTCCCGCCGAAGGTGCAGGTATAAACGATATCCGATCCCGCGTCCTTGTAAGCCCGGTGAATCTTAGCCATGCCGACGGGGTTTTGGAGGGCCCAGAATTCCGGGCAGGCCCCGGTGGGCATGCCTTGCTTCTGGAGTTCCGTTCCCGTTGCACCGTCCAGGAGCACAATGCGGTTTTTGAGGATAAGGTTGATCTGGCTTCTTGCGTTCACGGCTTATGATATTGGGTGCTGAGATTAGAGGATCACGACGATCCGGTCAGGTGCTGCACATTTCTAAACCCGCTTTCTGAAAGCGGATTTCTCTGTTTCGATACGTTAATGGGAACGGTCCCCATATAGCAGAACCCGCCCTGGCTTGCAAGGAATAGATGAATTGCCGTCGCGTTCCGAGACCTCAAGGCTGCGGCTCAATCCGGAAAAGGGGATAAAATAGCGTCTTTCAATCTTCCAGGTGGATGTGCTATTCATAAAAAATAAATTAGATAGAAGAACCGCTGGGTTGTAAGTAACCGGAGGCAGTTTTCCCCTTGAAAAAATCTTTTAATCTTTACGGTCTGCTGGGTTTCGCCCTGGCGTGTTACTTTGCCGTCGTCCAGCAGTGGTCCCTGCCGGCGTTCTGCTGGGGGACCTGGCTGGCCGGTCTTCTGTACACGTGGGGCTGTATCGCCGCCGGCGCCCTCCAGATCATCCTCTTTGCCCGGGCGGACAAGGCGACCTATGAGGAACGCCTGCCGTTTGTGCGGCAGCTTCCTACGATTGTGTACCTGTTTGGAATCGTTGTCTTGAGCGTCTGCGGGGGCATTCTGGCGTTTCGCGTCTACAGTTTTTTCTTCGGGTTCTACGGGCTGTTTCTCTCCGTTTTTGCGGAAATGGAACCCTTGGTATTCTTTGGCCGGAACGGTTTCATCAACTCGGATTTTTTCACCCCCGTGGCGTATCTTGTGGATCTATTTTGGCCTGTGGCACTGGCTGTCATGATTGCCAACTGGGAGGATTTCTTTGGCAGGAAGCTGAACCCCTGGCGGCGGATGGCGCTCCCTTTTCAGCAGGAAATCCTGCGTCTCCATGTCATGATCCTGGCCCTGCCTTTTGTCGCCATGCTTTCCTGGGCACTTTTCAAGGACGCTTACCAGACGATTACAATAGTCATCCTGATGGG
>CAZBQX010000045.1:8888-17572 GCA_964494155.1 uncultured Syntrophales bacterium | reverse complement strand
TGCTTGGCGCCGCTGATGGTAAAACGCTGCTCATAAAGCAGTTTCCGGATTAAAAGCAGCATCTCAACGTCTTTTTTGTGGTAAAGACGATGACCGGAGGTTGCGCGAACAGGTTTCAGTGTTTTGAATTCCGTCTCCCAAAAGCGAACCACATAAGGCTTGACCTGGAGAATCTTGCTGACTTCTCCAATCCGGAAATAAGCCTTATCGGGAAGATTGACATCCATGACATCCTAAATCCTCATAAGTTGATTCGTTGCGCTGCATACCTCCGTGATTCCAGGCAAGGAATTAGGATATTCTTTTCTGAGTCTTAATCAGTCGTTCAGGGCGCGTCGTAATACCTGACTGGATTTGAATGTAAGGACTCTTCTTGCCGAAATGGAAATCTCCTCACCGGTCTGCGGATTGCGGCCACGGCGTGATTTCTTTTCCTTGACGATGAAATTGCCGAATCCGGAGATTTTGATTTTCTCCCCTTTGGCCAGGCTGTCTTTCATCAATTCAAACACGGACTCGACAATCTTGGCGGAATCTTTCTTAGGAATTCCCAACTTTTCATACACGTCCTGAATAATATCAATCTTGGTCATTATGCCCTCCTAACAGGATACTAATTGTTTTCCCCTCTGATTTTTGCGCCTGTAGCCGCGACAATACCACTGATAATCGCCCGGTGAACCTCGCTCACTTCCTCGTCCTTCAACGTTTTGCTGGGAGAACGGTAAGAGAATCTGACCCCCAGGCTCTTCATCCCCTCCGGTATGCCGTCGCCAATATATATATCGAAAATATTGATTTTTTCAAGCAATTCCTCACCTGCTTGACCACCCAGACGGATGATTTCCGCCGATTCGATTTCATTGCGAATCAGGAAGGCAACGTCACGGGTGATCGCCGGGTACTTTGAAACGTCACGATAATTGACCTGACCGGTAAAGTAACAGCCAAGCAAATCGATATCCAGTTCAAAAACCAAGGCCCTGTTCTTCAAGTCCATGGCCGCCTGAACATCGGGATGCAACTCTCCCAGAAATCCAACCGGGTGCTGATGGATGGACACGGAACAACTGCGACCCGGATGGAGGAACGGCTCTGTGTGCGCGGCGTCATAACTGACGCCGGATAACCGTAATGCATCGAAGAGGTCTTCCAGCACCCCCTTTAGGTTATAGAAATCCGCGGGCTTATCTTTCAGATGCCAAAAATCGTCGTAGGCCAGGCCGGTCATCAGCCCTCCCAGACGTTCCTTCTCCAGGGGCTGCTCACCCCGTCCACAATCAATGAAAATTTTACCCATCTCAAAGATTTTCAGGTTATGACACCCGTTATTGGCATTGCTCCTCATCGTATCCAACAGGCTAAAGATCAGTGTCGTGCGCATGACGGCTTGATCGTCCGTCAGAGGATTCGCAATCCTGAGCATCTTCGACCGCTCGTCGTCAATCGGAATATTCAATATTTCAAAGGCCTTGGGCGTAATAAAGCTGTAATGGATCACTTCCGAAAAACCACAGCCGTTTAAGATTGGGCGGATTTTTTCATCCAGAACCTGCTTGGTTTCCTTGATGATCGGTTTAACAGATACCTGGGGCAACTTCAGATCGATCTGTTCGTAGCCGACAAGCCGAGCCACTTCTTCAATCAGATCGATTTCCCGGGAAATATCGACACGATAACTCGGTGGATTCACAAGATAACTGCCCGGATTGTCTGTCATATTGACCGTCATGCCCAAATTGATCAGTGTATTGACAATTTTAGCCTCGTCAAGGTTGGACCCCAGGATGCTGTTCACCCGCCCAATTCGTAGCGGGATCGCCTGCGGAACGTCGATTCTGTTCGGGTATGCATCAATGATCCCCCGACAAATGCTTCCACCTGCCGTCTCGGCAATCAGTTGGGCCGCCCGGTTAAGCGCCCTCACGACACCTTCGGGATCTATGCCCCGCTCAAACCGGAAGGCGGCATCCGTTCCCATCCCCAGCCAACGAGCCGATTTCCGAATCGACGCCGGCAGGAAATATGCACTTTCCAAAAGAACCATTTCGGTGTCGTCTTTGACCTCCGAATTGAGACCGCCCATGATCCCGCCGATCGCCACAGGCTTTTTCCCGTCACAGATCATCAGGGTATCCGCCCGCAGGGTTCTTTCCTTTTCATCCAGAGAAATAAAAGGTTCTCCGGCCCGCGAGCGCCTGACCACAATTCGCCCCTCTTCCAGGAAACGGTAATCGAAGGCGTGCAAAGGCTGGCCGAACTCCATCATGACGAAGTTCGTCACATCGACAACATTATTGATCGACCGCAGCCCCACGGCTTCCAGCCGCTGCTTCATCCAGTACGGGGACGGTCCGATCTTGATATCCTTCAGAATTCTTGCCGTATAGCGCGGGCAGAGATCAGGGTCTTCAATCGTGACGGACGCGATAGTCCCAATTTCTTCCGGAATTTCCGTGACGGTGATTTCCGGGTATTTGACGGAAGTGCCCGTCAACGCGGCAATTTCCCGTGCGATGCCGATCATGCTGAGGCAATCCGAGCGATTCGGCGTAATGCCGATATCCAGAACCGTATCACCCAGGTCAAGGGCTCTAGCCAAGTCTTCACCCAACTTTAGTTCGGGCGACAGAATCATGATGCCTGTGTTGTCTCCCCCGATACCCAGTTCCTCTTCAGAGCAGAGCATGCCTTCAGACAATTCTCCCCGGATCTGGGAACGTTTGATCGTATATCCGCCGGGAATGGTCGCCCCCACTTTTGCCAGGGGCACAATGTCTCCTACCTTGATGTTGGCAGCGCCGCAGACCACGGGAAATTCTTCCGCACCCGTTGAAATGCTGCACAGAGAAAGCTTATCGGCATTGGGATGGTTGGCAATGGACAGAATTTTCGCCACAACGACCCCACTGAAAGCGGGATCTTTCTGTTCCAGAGCCTCGACTTCGAGACCCGCCATGGTCAATTTTGCAGCGAGTTCTTCCGGGGTCAGATTCAGCTCGATATAATCTTTAAGCCACTTGACGCTAACCTGCATACTCTGTCCGTTTATCCTTCAAAAACAAAATTTCTGAAGGCTTCTATCATGAAATGTTAATCAGAATTGTTCCAGAAATCTCCAGTCGTTCTCAAAAAACAGGCGGATATCGGAAATGCCGTACTTCAACATGGCAATCCTCTCAAGGCCCAAACCGAAAGCAAACCCGGTGTATTCTTCGGAATCATAGCCAACGTTTTTAAAAACCTCGGGATCGACCATTCCGGAACCCAGAATTTCCAGCCATCCGGTCTGACCGCAAACCCGGCAACCTTTTCCACGACACATGACGCATTGAATATCCACTTCCGCACTCGGCTCGGTAAAGGGGAAAAAACTTGGACGAAAACGGAGGCGTGTTTCCGCACCGAAGACCTCTTGCAGGAAAACCGTCAGGATCCCTTTCAGATCGGCAAAACTGATCCCCCTGTCGACCAGCAGGCCTTCGATCTGATGAAACATGGGGGTGTGTGACACGTCAGAATCGGGCCGGTAAACCCGCCCCGGAGACAGAATTCTGACCGGCGGTGCCTGCTTCAACATGGTACGGATCTGGACAGGCGAGGTATGGGTGCGCAAAACGATATTATCTTCGATATAGAAGGTATCCTGCATATCCCGGGCGGGATGGTCCTTCGGAATATTGAGGGCCTCGAAATTGTAATAATCCAGTTCGACCTCAGGTCCCTCCACAACGGAGAAGCCAAACGAGGCAAATATTGAACAGATTTCGTTCCTGATCTGGGTGACCGGGTGCAGCTTCCCCGGTTTGATCCGCCGTCCCTCAAGGGTAACGTCAATCTTCTCCCGGGCGAGGATATCGCCCTTTTCGATGACCTTGATCCCTGCCAGAGCTGCTTCGATCTTTTCAGTCAGAATCTCCTTGACTTCGTTGCTCTGCTTACCGAAAAGAGGGCGTTCCTCAGGTGAAACCTGGCCGATATTCCTGAGCAATCCGGTCAGCAAACCTTTTCTGCCGAGATATCGGGTTTTGACTTCTAAAAGGTCTTTTTCGGTTCTGGCTTCGGCAATCTCGGATTCTGCTTTTTTCTGGAGATCTTCCAGTTCTGCAATCATGCCGATTATTCACCCTTGGCCATCGCGGCGATCTTCGAAAAAGCGTTCGGATCATTGACAGCCAGGTCCGCCAGAATCTTACGATCCAGAACCAGACCGGCCTTCTTGACACCGGCGATGAAACGGCTATAGGTCACTTCGTTCAGTCTTGCCGCAGCATTGATCCGGGCAATCCAGAGCTGACGGAATTCTCTTTTCCGCACCCTTCTGTCCCGGTAGGCATATTTCATGGACCGGTCGACGGCTTCCGTGGCGGTTCTCAGCAACCGACTGCGCGCGCCGAAGAAACCTTTGGCCCATTTCAAGATCTTTCTTCTCTTTTTCTTTGCGGTAACGCTTCTTTTTACCCTTGGCATTGTCTTTGATCTCCTAATCTTTCACGGTCTGTGCATCGAAACGCAGCGTTTTTACAGATAGGGGATGAGCCTTTTGATTCCCGCTGTAAATGTCGCGTCGAGCGTCACCGATTTCCGCAGATTTCGTTTTCTCTTGGTCGTTTTCGAGGTCAATATATGGCTTGAACCTGCCTTGTGCATCTTTACCTTCCCGGTTCCCGTAATTGAGAAACGCTTGGCAGCCCCTCGGTGTGTTTTTAACTTCGGCATAAAATAACTCCTTATCTATTAATAACTTATCTCTCGTCCTATTTCTTTGGAGAGACAATCATGATCATGTTTTTCCCTTCCAGCTTGGGCTCCTGATCAAAGGTTGCCAGATCCTCCAGTTGTTGTTTCACATATTCCATAATCTTCCGGCCGATATCCGTATAAACGATCTCCCGGCCCCGGAACATCATGGAAATCTTCACTTTGTCCTGCTGTTCAAGAAATTTCCGGATCTGCTTAATTTTCACGTCCAGATCATGCTCTTCCGTTTTGGGACGGAACCGGATTTCTTTTACCTGGACGGTGGTTTGATGCTTTTTCGCAATTTGCTGTTTTTTATTCTGCTGATATCTGAACTTGCCATAGTCCATGATTCGGCAGACCGGCGGCTCGGAATTCGGGGATACCTCCACGACGTCAAGACCAACCCTGGCCGCTTCCGCCAAAGCATCCGTAAGAGAAATGATACCGAGCTGTTTTCCCTCTGCGTCAATCACCCTTACCTGGGGGGCCCTGATCTCACGATTGACCCTTAAATCCTTAGCTATATGGCACCTCCTGAATGCAAATGGTTTTCATGAACATGAGCAATCGAAACATGCATGGTCTCGATCCATCACGACTAAATTTTAATGATACTGCCGACACTCATCCTTAACGAGGTCGATAAACGTCTCTACGGTCATGGCGTCCAGGTTTTTCCCGTCGCGCATACGTGGGGTGATGGTTTCCGTCTGTACTTCCCGGTCACCGATCACCAGCATGTAGGGCGTTTTCTGCATCTGCCCTTCGCGGATCTTGTAGCCCAGTTTTTCGTTCCGGAAATCGCGCTCGACGCGAATGCCCGCATCGATCATTTTCCGGTACACCGTTTCACCATAGGGAATCTGGGCATCCGTCACCGTCACCAGCACGGCCTGTACCGGAGACAGCCACAGCGGAAACGCCCCGGCATAATGCTCAATCAGTACACCCATGAAGCGTTCGATGGCTCCGAGAATCACCCGGTGTAACATGACCGGGCGGTGTTTTTCCCCGTCCTGGCCGATGTAGGACAGATCGAAACGATCCGGGAGCGTGAAATCGCACTGAATGGTGGCACACTGCCACTTCCGCTTCAGGGCGTCTTTCAATTTGAAATCAATCTTCGGCCCATAGAAGGCCCCATCGCCTTCATTGACTTCGTAACGCATCCCCTTATCCTCAAGGGCGCCGATCAAGGCGTTGGTTGCCAGATCCCAGTCGCTGTCTGTCCCAATCGAGTTCACCGGACGCGTGCTGAGTTCCACTTCATACTCAAAGCCGAAAATCCCCATAGCATAATCGATAAAATCTGTCACGGCTTTGATTTCTTCGTTCAACTGCTCGGGCGTGCAGAGGATATGTGCGTCGTCCTGGGTAAACTGCCGGACCCGGAGCAGCCCATGGAGTACTCCTGTTTTCTCATGGCGGTGTACGGTGCCCAGCTCAAAATATCGAAGCGGCAAATCCCGGTAACTGCGGATTTTTGATTTATAAATGAGCATGTGGGACAGGCAGTTCATGGGTTTGATCCCATAGGCCTGTTCCTCCACCTCGGTAAAATACATATTCTCCTGATAATGATCGAAATGGCCGGATTTTTTCCAGAGATCCACCTTTAGAATCTGCGGCCCCATGACCATGTCGTAACCCCGCTTCAGATGCTCTTTTCGCTCCCACTCCTCAATGATGTAGCGTAACAGCATCCCTTTGGGATGAAAGATGATCAAACCCGCCCCGGCTTCATCGTTCACCTGGAACAGATCGAGATCTTTCCCAAGGCGGCGGTGATCTCTTCTTTTCGCCTCTTCCACGATCCGCAGGTATTCCTTCAAGTCTTCCTGGGTCGCAAAGCCCGTCCCGTAGATGCGCTGAAGCATCTTGTTGTGTTCATCCCCCCGCCAGTAGGCCCCGGCTACATTCAGCAGTTTGAAAGCCTTGATCATACCCGTGGAAGGGATATGCGGTCCCCGGCACAGGTCGACATAATCACCCTGGCGATAGAGGCTCACCCGTTCAACGTCGGGTGGCAGATCCTGAATCAGTTCGACCTTGTATGGTTCGTCCTTGTCTTTAAATAAGGCAATAGCCTCGTCCCGGCTCATCTCCTGCCGGATGAAGGGGCTTTCGGCGGCCACGATCTGACGCATCCGTTTTTCGATTTTTTCCAGATCGTCCGGGGTAAAGGTTTCCTTGTACTCAAAATCGTAATAAAATCCATCCTCTATGGATGGCCCGATGCTGACTTTGGCGCCGGCGAAACTCTCCTGAACGGCTTGAGCCATGACATGGGAAATGCTGTGACGGAGAATATTCAGGCCTTCCTTGGAAGAAGCATCCACAAAAGAAACCGTCGCCGATTCCATAAGGGGGTGACTCATATCCACCAACGTCTGGTCCACCTTACCGGCCACCGTCGATTTTACAGACGCAGGGCTCCAGTTTCGCAGAATCTGGCCGAGGGTTACCCCTTTTTCGTATTCAGTAACGGATTGATCCGGCAATGTGACTTTGATCATTCCCATATTGTACTCTCACAAGCAAAACTGTCTGATATTTCTAAATGTTAACTTCTTTTCCCCATTACGGAGCGGGGCTACATTAAGAAAGGGCATCACCCTTGACAACCGCTGATGCCCTCATTCCTTGCATGAACCCGCACATGCCTGTCAGTGATTATTAAATGGTAGGCACGCAGGGATTTGAACCCTGGACATCCACCGCGTCAGGATGGCGCTCTCCCCCTGAGCTACGTGCCTACAAGTATCCCAGCCTTTGAAAGGAGGGAATTTCTAACAATAAAAAAACATTATGTCAAGAACAAATTGTTGATTCTGGCGGACTTTAACGACTTTACCCCTGCTGTGAGGCCTCGCTGTGATGTTTCATGCCGACCGAAATGTACTTTAATCCGGATATAATGGTAAACAAGGCGGTAAGCCAGTAAAGGAACAGGATCCAGCTGTAATCGAACGATCCAGGCAGACTCTTTAAAATCAAAACCAGCAGCACGGTAATGATTTGCAGTGCTGTGGTAATCTTACTGATCAGAATCGGTTTAATTTCAAAGGAAACCGACATCATGAAAAGAAGAAACGTGCCGGCCAGAATGATCACATCCCGGCTGATGACCACAACGGTCAGCCAGCCGGGGATAATTCCTTCAATGGAAAGGGTCAGAAAGCAAGTTACCAGCAGCGCTTTATCGGCAATGGGATCCAGATAAGCGCCCAGGACGGTTTTCTGGTGCAGCAAACGGGCCAAAAAACCATCCAGGGCATCGGTGATGCCCGAAATAAAAAACGTAATCAGCGCTTTAAGATATGCCTCATCAATCAGGAAAATGACGATGAGCGGCACCAGGAGAATTCTCAACAGGGTCAGAAGATTGGGAATATTCATGCGCTGATGATTTCAGGGTTACTCTTGAATGTCATTTTCCCCGGCCCTTGATGTCCCCTATGGCAACACCTGACGACCTGGATCGGGAGACCATCTCTTTCGAGCTTCCCATCCGAGGTGGACTAACCCGTCGTATCCGGTCCGTCGGGGAAGGTTTTCATCACCTTCTTGAAAATCTCACCGATTGCGGCTTCATAATCCTGAAACGACTTCATTTCCAAACTCCGGCGGGTAAAGCCGAAGTTCCGTGTCGACGCACTCTGCTTGGCCTGCCAAAGAGTCGCACCGGTTTCCGCACTTCTCATTTCAAAAGCGAGCTCTACCCTGGTCGGCGCGTACATGAAATGATACGAGGTCCTCATTTCTTTGACGGTGCAATAAAGCACTGCATCAGCGCCAATCAGGTCTCCCACCGTCATGGGTGGCACACCCTCGCTGGAAACGGGCTGGCCCTCATAAACCCTGGCCAGTTTTTCATCAACCATCTTGGCGGAAAATCGCGGATAGCCCTTAAAGTATAGTTCGTCAATCAAGCGCTGTCT
>CAZBQX010000045.1:0-8788 GCA_964494155.1 uncultured Syntrophales bacterium | reverse complement strand
ACCTACTCTGAATGACGAATATTTCCCACGATTTCGTCATCCGCTATTTTCTGAACATCGAAGGGCAATTGGGCCGCTGTCACACACTCGGGGGTTCCCTGGACTGTTAAACGGAATGTCACTTCCCTCCAGGAAAAGCGAACCGGCACAACCTCCCGGACACATGGTATACCGCGTTTCAGATATTCCTGCAAATTCGTATATTCTTCATAGCTGCGGACATCACTCACCGTCAAGGCGATTTTTTTATCGACAAGGTCACGCCGTACGGTTTCATAGCCCAAGGCACGGAGCCGCGACGCCATGGCACCCATGAAAAATGTTGCCTGAACCTTGACGCGGTAGGCCGTCTGATCGAAAGACTCGGCTGAAATGCCATATTTCTGAATAAAATCGGTCCTTTGATCCGAAATGCGCTGCCAGGCTTCCTGGTACTTCTTGGGCGGCAACTTCGGTGGAAGGACTGAATTTACAGCCGCTTTCAACGCCTGCGCCAAGGCGTCCTCAACGGCCTTTTCTTTCGCCAGCGAGAGGTTCTGCCGTTCGATGGTGCCGATCCCCTCCGCCTCCAGCACCAGTATTTCAGAGTTTTCGGCCGACCACGCAGCAGTTGTTGCCAATAAAAAAGAGGCCGTCAAAATCAGTGCTGCCACACAAAACGGCCTCGGCATATAGAGAGAAACTTTCACGGAACGCATCCGCTTTTTAACTCTTCTCCCCCGGCGTCATATCATGTTTCAATTTCGTAATCTCTTCGCGGATGATCCGCTCGGCAATTGCCGGAAAGAGTTCCCTTGACATATTTTCCGCGATGGCCGTCACGCGTTTCATGATCTCCTCCTCGGATACGGCGGTCGCCGCCGGAGCAGGTTTTTCTTCCATGACGGCGTCCACCAGGTCATAAACGGTTCGTCCACGCAGGGGTCCCGTGCGATCCATCACATCCTCTTCTTCCACCACATCAACAAGATCGAACACTTTTTTATCGGATTCCGGGGTTACCCTCATTTCGCTCATCGGACCTTTTCCTCAATTTTTTATACCCCCGTCTCAACAAACCTTGGGGGGCACAAGAAACTTGGTGATATATTTGTTTTTTCTGCGTTACCACAACTGCAACACCAGTTCAAGGAAATATTCTTCTCCTCCCAAACTTCGTACGCATGGCTGCCGACTGGAGTGAACGGCAAGGGATTATTCTTTACACAGACGATGGACCGTCTCATAGACGAGCTTTCTGGGCAGGGCCAGATCGGCCGCAATCCGGGCCGCCATATCCCGCCGCGAAACATTTCCCTCTGCCGACAGCAACGCGAACCGTTCCTTGATCCGTGCTTCAGGGTCCCGATCAATGGCTTCCGCCTTCTTCCCCGCCACGATGAGGGTGATTTCACCCTTGACCGTCTTTCCCGCAAAAGCGCGAAGCACCTGCGCCACATCGCCCCGGACAACCTCCTCATAAACCTTGGTCAATTCCCTCGCCGCCACGACGAAGCGGTTCCCCAGCAGCGCCATGATGTCTTGCAGTGTAGCCAAGAGCCGTTTGGGTGATTCATAAAAGATCTGCGTCCGGGGGTCATCCTTGATGGACAGCAGCACCGCTTTTTTCTTCCCCTTCTTATCCGGCAGAAAACCTTGAAAGACAAAATGATCCATGGGCAGGCCCGAAACCGATAGGGCCGTGATCAAAGCGGAGGGACCGGGGATGGGAACGATTTCGATCCCCGCGTCGAGGGCCTGCCGAATCAGGAGGTAACCGGGATCGGAAATGGCCGGGGTCCCCGCATCGGACACACAGGCGATGGTCTGCCCATCCTTGATTTTTCCAATAAGAAACGGGGCTTTGGTGGATTCATTCTGTTCATAAAGACTGGTCAGAGGGGTCCGGATATCGTAGTGTTTCAGAAGAATCCGGGTCCGCCGCGTATCTTCAGCCGCAATCAGCGATACCTCACCGAGAATACGAACCGCCCGTAAGGTGATGTCTTCGAGGTTGCCGATCGGAGTCGCCACAACATAGAGTTTCCCGGGTCCACCCATCATCCATTCCCCTGCGAATATAACCTAACAAAGCACGGCGATGCTCGGCCGTTTCCACCCTGATCCCAACGTTTACCTGAGACTCTGCAAGCCTTTAATCACTTCTGCCCGTCCTGAGTATTTCACTTTCTTATTACCCTGAACCACGATTAATGTAGGCGTGCCGTCTACTTGGTCTTCCAGTAGATACTTGGCAATATCGGCGGCGCCTGTTTTTTCATCCACCCCCTGGACATCAAAACCTGCCCGATGGAGATAATCATGGAGAGTGCTGTTCTCCTCGATCCTCTTTTCCGCCGCCTGGAAAAGCGTTTCGCGGATCCGCAGTATCCGGTCAAGGCCTCGTTCCCGCTGAGAGAGAGACATGTAATAGGCGGTATAAACCGGGGTCGGCCGGTGAATGGGCATATCGATGAAAGTCAGGTTAATCCGGTCCTTCCGGACCAACTCGTAAAGGAGGGTTTCCGCCTCGGGTTCCACTGCTCGACAGGGACCGCAGAAATAATCGGTATAGAGCCGGACCTTAATATCTCCCCGACCGAAGGAAGGTAAAGCCTGCGCCCCGGTCTCTATTTTCAGAGGGATGCTCTGGAAAAAAGCCAGCAGGAAAATCAACCCCAGGACAACACCCAGCAGGCTGAGGGTTAATTTCTTCTTGTCCAGATTCATGACAAACAGGACGAAAACGATCAATGCGAAAAGCAGACAATAGGGGCAATAGGTCCGGTGGAGGAGCTGGTATCCCACCAGAAAGATCTCGCCGCCCAAGCCCACCGACACGAGGAGACAGCAAAGCGTATGCTGCCGGAAAAGCACAAGCATGGTAAACAGCCACAGGAAGGCTACCCCCCAGATCTTCAGGTCTATCCCCAAAACGGTGCCCGCCAGGTACAGACAGGATGAACCGCAATAATAATAAAGGATGATGACGACGAAGCCCAGCAGGGCCAAAACGATATTGATGACTCGCCGGTGATCTGAAACGAATCCGAGAAAACCGCCGCCTGCCCCGGCAGCTTCAACAGATTCGGAATTATTCAATTTCGTCCCTGCTTGCATGATCCTCCCCAGAGTGACTTGGTTCATTGATATCAGGCGCCTGTCGGGCGCCGTTTTTCCGCCATTGCTTCAGCCGGTCTTTGATAATCTTTTCGTAGCCCCTGTCCGTCGGCGCATAAAAACAGTTTCCCCGGAGCGTTTCAGGCAGATAATTCTGCACAACAAATCCGTCATGATAATCATGGGCGTATTTATAATCCCGGCTATAACCGAGATCCCGCATCAGTTGGGTCGGTGCGTTGCGAATATGCAGGGGCACAGGCAAGCTGCCGGTTTGGGAAACGGTTTCCTGTACCCGTCCGTAAGCGATATAAAGGGCGTTACTCTTCGGCGCCGTGGCCAGATAGACCGCGGCTTGCGCCAGAATCAGTTCCCCTTCGGGCAAACCGATCAACTGGAAAGCCTGCATGGCCGAAACGGCGACAACCAAAGCGTTGGGATCGGCGTTGCCGATGTCTTCCGCCGCCATTCTGACCATACGACGGGCGATAAACAGGGGGTCTTCTCCGGCGGCCAGCATGCGTCCCAACCAGTAGAGGGACGCATCGGGGTCGCTTCCCCGTAGGCTCTTGTGAAGCGCGGAAATCAGGTTGTAGTGTTCTTCTCCGGTCTTGTCGTAGAGGAAGGTTTTTCTGTCCAGAAACTGGGCAACCATTTCTCTTTTTAACACCACCATGCCCCCGGGATTCGCGTCGGCAGATAACGCGACCGCCTCCAGATTGTTCAGGGCCGAACGCGCGTCGCCGTCACACCGGGAAAGAATCAATTCCAGCACACCGCTTTCGATGTCAAAAGAGCAGGCGCCCAGTCCCCGCTCGCGTTCGTGAAGAGCTCGCTCTAAAATCAGCCGGAGTTCCTCATCGGAAAAAGGTTTCAAAACCATGACCCGGCAGCGGGAAAGCAGAGGCGCATTGATTTCAAAGGACGGGTTTTCCGTCGTCGCCCCGATGAGGGTGATCAGACCGTTTTCCACGTGAGGCAGAAAGGCGTCCTGTTGAGATTTGTTGAATCGGTGAATCTCATCAACGAAAAGGATGGTGCGCCGTCCGTGATATTTAAGCTGGTCTTTTGCCTCCTCGACCACAGCCCGGATCTCTTTGACACCGGACAGCACAGCCGAAAAGCGGATGAAATGCGCCTTGGTTTGCTGGGCGATTAAAAGCGCGAGCGTTGTTTTCCCCGAACCCGGCGGGCCCCAGAAGATCATGGAAAAGAGGCTGTCCTCATCGATGGCCCGTCGGAGCAGGCACCCCTCAAGCAAAAGATGGCCCTGGCCGATATACTCCGCCAGATTCCGCGGACGCATACGATCCGCCAGAGGGTGTTCTTTTCCGCCCTTGTTTGCTTCCGAAATCTGATCGAACAGGTCCATGCCTGCCGCTATTCGGCGCCTCCCTTCGCTTTGGCGATGAGATCGATGAGACTGGTGATCTTGTCCTTTTGGTTCTGACGGCAGAATGTCTCCCATTCCTCGGGCGGCAGGGCGTTCTCCAGCCAGGTTTCGACAGGAAAGATGCGTCGCCAGCAGGCCACGATCCGGGAGCAGGGCATCTTGCCCCCCTCCTGCCGGCAATAGGAAAAAGTTACCTCATGTCCCAGACGGGGACAGTGATATTGGAGGCTGTCATAATCTTTTTTCATGGCGTTACCTTTGCGAAAAAAAGCGAAGCCGTCAAGGGAAACTTTTCTCTTACGACGGCTCCGCAATTTTCCTTTCAAGGCTTCGGGAACCCGCTGATCGCCCGCAGGGCCCGCTCAATCTCTTCTTCCGGCAGCTCATACGGTGAGAGCTGGCCCATTAGATAGGCATCATACGACGCGAGATCGATGAGACCATGGCCGCTCCAGTTAAACAGGATCACCTTTTCCTTTCCCTCTTCTTTGGCCCGCATGGCCTCCTGCACGACGGCGGCAATAACATGGTTGGTCTCCGGTGCAGGAACAAAGCCCTCGCTTCTGGCCCATTTCACCCCGGCATCAAAGGTTTCAAGCTGATGGTAAGCCCGGGCCTCAATCAACCGCTCCTCCAGAAGATGGCTTACGATCGGCGCCATGCCATGATAACGCAGCCCTCCCGCATGAATCGGCGCCGGCACAAAATCATGCCCCAGGGTATGCATAGCCAAAAGCGGCGTCGTCTTGGCGATATCGCCAAAATCATAGGCGAACGGTCCCCGGGTCAAACTGGGACAGGAACTGGGCTCCGCCGCCACAACGGACACCTCTTTGCCGTGGATTTTATCCCGGACGAAGGGCAGGGAAATGCCGGCGAAATTGCTTCCGCCGCCGGCGCAACCCATGACGACATCGGGATACTCGCCGATCTTCTCCAGTTGCTTCTGTGCCTCAAGGCCGATAATCGTCTGATACATCAGCACATGGTTCAATACGCTCCCTAAACCGTACTTCGTGTTCGGTTGGGTGACCGCATCCTCTATCGCCTCGCTGATGGCGATGCCCAGGCTTCCGGGCGAATCCGGATTGTCGGCCAGAATCTTCCGCCCCGCTGTGGTTAAGTCGCTCGGGCTGGGAATGCATTCAGCCCCCCAGGTGTTCATGAGCATGCGCCGATAGGGCTTCTGCTCGTAGCTGACCTTGACCATGTAAACCCGGCAATCCAGGCCAAACATCTGGCAGGCCATGCTGAGAGCACTGCCCCACTGACCGGCGCCGGTTTCCGTCGCCATCCTTTTTGTACCGAAAACCTTGTTATAATAGGCCATCGGAATGGCCGCATTCGGCTTATGCGAACCCGCCGCACTAACTCCTTCATCCTTATAGTAAATTCGAACAGGCGCATTCAGCAGTTTTTCAAAATTCCGGGCTCGCCGCAGGGGAGAAGGACGCCACAGAAGGTACTTGGTTAGGACTTCCTCCGGAATATTGATCCATCGTTCCTGTGAAACTTCCTGTTCGATGACGTTCATGGGAAAGATGGGGGCCAGATCATCCGGCCCGACCGGTTGGCCCGTTGCCGGGTGGAGGGGCGGTCGCAGCGGTGTCGGCAGGTCCGCCTGAATGTTGTACCATTGCCGCGGAATCTCGTGATCTTCAAGTAACACCTTGAATCGTTCCATAATTTTCTCCTTTGCTCATGTTTGAATTCAACCCAACCCACCGCGATCAAGATCGGGATGGACTTAAAACCAATAAAAAAGGCCATGGGGTTTTCCCATGGCCTTGCTCTTCTTTCATTTTTCGAGTCATGGGAGGGGTTTCCCTGCCCACGGCTCACAAATCAAAATTAATCCACCGGCGGGCAGCTGTTGCAAGCCTGCCACCACCACATTCCATTTTTTACGACTTTTACTGCTTTCATGTTCTTCTTCCGTCAAATTTTGTCGCAGTTTACTCTATTCCTTTTGTTACTGTCAATAGAAATTTTACTATATTTCCAGATCCGACAAGAATCCCTTATTCCGCCGATACCACCAATTGGGAAACAACTTATAAAAAACCCGCGACACAGGACCGATATATTCCTTGTTTCTTTTGTCAAACTGGCAAGCCTGAATGACGAGATCCTTGATGTTGCGTTTTGTCCCCCCCTCGTTGAACATCTTGTAGGCACAGTCGAAAATGGGACTATACATGTTCTTTTTTTCCAGATACTTATGAACGTTCCGGATGGTATTGGGCCCCTCGGGGGTCCCGTCGATCTTTTCCAGAACCTTGATATGCGTATCGATGGGATTGCCGTCGAAGCTTTCATAAAAATATTTGCCATATCGGTAATTCTTGCTGGCTTCGGAAGAAACCGTCACATACATGTCGCCGACTCCCGCCTGGCTGTAAAAGGCCTGAAAACTGCCGCCGAGCAGTTTAGAAAGGGAACGGACTTCCACCCCTGAACGGGCGAAAATCGTTCCCGGCAGGGAATCGCCCATTTCCAGGCAATCAGTCACACCCTTGATATTGGCCACAATATTTTTCAGGGAGCCACAGGCTTCAATGCCGACAACATCGAAATTATAATAGGAACTCAGTTCCCGGCGGTTGAAGCGGATCAGTTCTTCCTTGATCAGCTTTGAAATACCCTTTTTCCCCGCCACGGTCACGCAGACAGGATTCCCCAGAGCGATATCCATATCGAAGAAAGGTCCGCCGATGCACACCACGTCATATTTATATTTATGATCGGCCAAGTTGCTGTTGATGAGCTGGGACGGTGTAATCAACTCCTTGGTCATTTCATCGGATGAAAGGCCCTTAATGGGTGAAATCAGACAGGTATCTCCTGGTTTGCGTTCAATGATCGGCTTCAGGTAATTCAGGAATTCCGGCAGACGATTCATCGTCAGGGACAGGAATACAAAATCGTTATCCTCGATGACCCGCTCCAGATCATTGGTCGCGTAAACCTTGGGAGAAAGGCGCGGCACCTTGTCGATACTCCCAAGACGCTTCACCAGGTCCTGAGTCAGATGGCGGGGATTCAGATGCTCCTTGTTGATTTCACGGCAGACGTCAAGATCATGATAATACAGGGTAACCCGCTTGTTGTCCCGGCCGAATTTGTATGCAAAAGACGTCCCCAATCGTCCGGGGCCGATTATACCGATTCTGCTCGTATCCAGATTACCTGTCATCATGGTTGATGCCGATCCATTAAATAAACTGCTGACAATATTTCACTTCTGTTTCAATACGTTGCGAAAAAAATTGACTCGACTTGCTGCGATCAAGGGGACAAATTCCCGTTAAAATTCAATAAGTCCCTTGAAAGTCGCTGGATTATAGGGAAAAGCAGGGGACCTGTCAAACATAAATCACCCCGACAGCGAATTTACCACATCATGAATAAAAAGAGGTGAATCGATTGATCGACTCACCTCTTTGCGCCTTAATTTTTTATTGAAACTATTCGGGATGATCGGCGTTTATTTATTCCCGCCGCCCGCCATTTCCTGGTAACTGCCGGCAATCGTTTTCGGCGGCCAGGGGAAAATATCCTCAATCTTGACCTTGACGACATAATTCGCCTTACGGCTGAAATAACTGAGGGCTTCGGTCATTTCATCGAAGAGTTCACCGGAATTGAGCATTTCGGCTGTTCCCTTGATCTGGCAGCCCCGGTTCTTCTCCTTATCCAAAAAATATACCGCGATTTTCGGATTCTTCAGCAGATTCTCGCGGGTATGGGTGGACATGATTTCTGCGAACATGAACGTTTCATCATCGATGATGCTGAATGTACTCTTGGGCGATACGTTGGGAGCCCCGTTTGCGTCTACGGTGGCGATAAAAGCCAGTTTATTGGTTTCGATGAGCTCCTTTATTTCCGACGACATTTTGGCCATAATTCAGTCCTCCTCGTATAGTTTTTCCTTGATAGCGTTATGATTAAATTAAAACTGTTTCGGAGTGAGATTTAACAAGTCAAGCTTGGAACATGGAGAAAATCCATCAGGACCAGACGATCGTCCGCCTTGACTGCCGTATCCAGCATTTCCTCGCCGATCCGGAATTTATTCAGCATAATCATATATTTACTGTTGATCTTGCCGTTATCCATGATCATCAGGCTGAATGCATTTCCCGCGCCGGGAACCTGGATCGCTTTTAACCAGTCCGCTACCGTTGCACCTTCCGGGAGCACCATTTCCAGATTGCTCCAGCCCACCATTCTACGTACACCCAGTATCGCTCCAACAGTTACCTTCATAGTGTGCCCTCCTAAATAGATTTT
>CAZBQX010000044.1:0-18670 GCA_964494155.1 uncultured Syntrophales bacterium | reverse complement strand
GGAGCAAAAACTCCTCCTTACCCGGGAATACCCGCGTTTCCCCTACATCCCGGCGGACCCGGCGAAACTCGACCTGCGTTGTTTCGAGGCTTACAATATTCAGGTCCAGGGTCTGGCAAAGCGCCTCGCATCATCCGGTATTAAGCATGTCGTCATCGGCGTCTCCGGCGGCCTGGATTCGACCCACGCCCTGATCGTCGCCGCGCATACCATGGATTTGCTGGGTTATCCCCGAACCCACATCAAAGGTTACACCATGCCCGGTTTCGCCACAACGGACCGGACGCTCAGGAACGCAAAATCGCTCATGAAAGCCCTTGGCGTGGAGATCAACGAAATCGATATCCGGCCAAGCTGCCGCCAGATGCTCAAAGATATCGGGCATCCTTACCATCACGGAAAACCGCTCTACGATATTACTTTTGAAAATGTCCAGGCTGGAGAACGGACGTCACATCTATTCAGGCTTGCCAACCAGTTGAATGCCCTCGTCGTGGGCACGGGCGACCTGAGCGAACTGGCCCTCGGCTGGTGCACCTACGGCGTCGGCGACCACATGTCTCACTACAACGTCAATGCCAGTGTTCCGAAAACCCTCATTCAGTGCCTCATCCGCTGGGTGGCCGCTTCCGGACAATTCTCGAAACGAGCCTCCCGTGTATTAATCGATATCCTGGAAACGGAGATCAGCCCCGAACTGGTTCCCGGTGAGGCAGACGCGCAGCCGGCACAGAAGACGGAAGCCATCGTCGGCCCCTACGAGCTGCAGGATTTCAACCTTTTCTACACGTCCCGTTTTGGCTATCTGCCGACAAAAATCGCCTTCTTAGCCTATTGTACCTGGCGCGATGCAAAAAAAGGCCGTTGGCCCGACCTGCCGGACCACAAAAAGCACGCCTATTCTTTAAGGGAAATCAAACACTGGCTGGAGGTCTTTCTTTACCGATTTTTCCAGGTGAGCCAGTTCAAGCGCTCCTGCATCCCCAACGGGCCGAAGGTCGGCTCCGGCGGCTCACTCTCGCCGCGAGGTGATTACCGGGCGCCCAGTGACGGTGAGGCCCGGGCCTGGCTGGAAAACCTGAAAGCGGTTCCGGACCGGGACGGGGAATAAAAAAACCCCATTGCAGGAATAGGATGCCGAATCTTACTGTTCCATGATTTAACGGTAGTAATCGTTCCGGGGCGTAAAAGCTGTAGACGGAGAGGATGCAGGATCGACATTGCTGAAGAATTATCGTTCCGGTCTTTCTGTTACTTTTTACTCCGACTCTCCAGGGCTTTTTTCAACTGTTCCGCCAGCGTACCCCCACCGGATTTTGGAGATTGCAGCCGGGTGTCATCGGCATAAACCACAGCGATCTCCCGCTGGTGGGTTGTTCCGTCATAATATTCCCCCAGCAGCCCCCGGCTGTGCTCATCTTCATGGCAGTACACGCAGAGATTTTCCCAGTTGCTGCCGTCGGCGGGGTTGTTCTGATGATTGCCGTCCTTGTGATGAACGGTCAAAAGCTGGCGGTTCGTTGCGTCGAATTCTCTGCCGCACCGGGCGCAAACCAGACCGTGGATACGCAAAGACTGTTCCCGGTAATCTTCGCCCGGCGGTTTCTGATTGTTTTTCTTGAGTTCCCGGACAACCTCTTCAACGGATCGCACCGGCTGGGAGGCATCCTTTTTCACCTTTGTTTGGACACGGCCCCACTTGCTACCGAAACTGACCTTCCCCACCACACAACCTCAAAAAAATTCGACCTGTCAGGTGTTGTCCCCCTTGGCGCCGCCTGAAACAAGTGTCCGGACAAAAACGGATACACCCTTCCACAACGCCCCCGCATTCCTGGCCCGACCCAAAGCGGGAACAAAAAGCCCCGCTTTCAGCTTCCCCTCTAGTGTAGAAATCACCTCCAGCCAGGCCTGAACTTGGCCGACCAGGCGCGTCAGATGAATCACTTGGAAATGAAGCTGGGAGGAAATATCCTTGACGTTCTCCGCCACGTCCTCCAGATTGCGCAGAATTCCCGGAAGACGGAGATTCAACTGATCAATGGTGGGTTGCAGCCGCTCCAGAAGCTTCCAGAGCTGGAAGAAAATCGCCGCCAGGGCTCCTGCCAAAAGCAAAAAAGCTATACTCAGGATGATAAAGCTGATTTCAAGCATCACGTATACCCGTCGAGTTAATTCTTAAGTAGTGGGTTAGGCTTCCGTTTTGTCTTTTTCTTCCTTGAAGGCCTCGATACCCGCGTCTATGGCTTTTTTCAAGCGTGTCTTATTGTCCAGCAGTGTTTCTTTTCCCTTTTCCGCCAGATCGCTGACCGATTCCTCGACATCTTCAACCTTTTCACGTGCCATCATCTGAATTTCCTTTGCCTTCTTGATGGCTGACTCATAGGCCATCTTGCTTTTTTCCACAGCAACTTCATATTCATCCTTGGCCTTTTTGATAATTTCTTCAGTCTTGCGGGCAATGTCTTCCCGGGTTTCCTTACCGCTTTTGGGTGCAAAAAGAATGCCCACCGCAGCGCCGATTAAACCACCAACCAGAACTCCCTTCAAAAAATCGCTGGTTTTAACAGACATAATTCATCCTCCTTTACTTAAGCTATCGGGTTTGTTGATTATTCGCTGTGGCGATCCCAGTTGGACAGATACCTGGATCGGTATCTATGTGAACATCATTTTTTGCACTTGAAGAATAGCACATCCCCCGCAGTCTCTCAAGTTAATAATGCCTCAACAAGAAAAAGGGCCGATCAACTTGAAAAACGATGATCGACCCTTTGTTCCGGTAAAACTGACTTTTCTGGCTTACTTCGCTGCCGGGGCTGCAGGGGCTGCTTCAGGAGCCGCAGGAGCGGCCGGAGCTGCCTCAGGAGCCGGAGCTGCCTCAGGAGCCGGAGCCGGAGCTGCCTCGGGAGCCGGAGCCTCAACGGCTGCCTCTTCCGGTTTCTGCTCTTCGGCCTTCTTGCAGCCAACGACTGCAAAGCAGAACGTCGCTACCAAGAGCATGGAAAGAATAATTGCAAATACCTTCTTCATCTAATTGCACCTCCTTTCGTAAATTTCAACACATTCGGCGATTTCTGATCGCCTGTACTGGGGTGCAAGATACTCCTTTTTTTAGCCCTGTCAAGAGAATTTTTTTGCAGAGACCGAGATGAAATCCAATAAATAGGCTTTTTTAAAAACGATCGCCAACCGTGGCGGCGGCAAATACCTGACCGATAAATTCATATTGACAAGAAGAGCGAAAAAAAGTGAAAGTGTTGAGGTGTTTGTGTAATCATTTCATGATCATTTCAGCTTCACACCGGTTAAGCGACAAACTGCAGGAGGGTTACCAATGGGTGATATTTACGAGGAAATTCTAAAAATTAAAAACAAAGGTGAGTGCGCGGCTCTGGCTACGATCATTTCTTCGGATGGTTCAACACCACGGGAGCAGGGCACCAAGATGCTGATCCGTCAGGACGGAAGTATAGAAGGTACGGTCGGCGGCGGCCTGATGGAAAAGATGGTTCGGGAAGAAGCGGAAAAGGTTATTGAAAACGGCATTCCCAAAATGGTTCATTTTGATCTGACGGGACGGGAAAAGGAGGGCATGATTTGTGGCGGCGTCGCCACCGTTTACATCGAGGCCATTGTCCCGAAAACCGCCGTTTACATCATGGGGGCGGGGCATATTGGATTCTATCTGGCCCGGATGGCCAAGATGGTCGATTTCCGGGTGGTGGTATGCGACAACCGTCCTGAATACGCGAACCAAGAACGTTTTCCCGACGCGGATGACATCAAGGCTGACGAATATGACCGTATTTTCCCAACACTTTCCATCAGCCCCTCGTCCTTCATTGTCATTGTCACCCATGGTCATGCTCACGATCAGATCGCCCTTGAATGGGCGTTATCGACCAAAGCCCGTTATATCGGCATGATCGGCAGCCGGAAGAAAACCCGGCAGGTTTTTGACAACCTGATCGCCCGTGGTTTTTCCGGAGAGGATATTGAAAAGCGGGTACATTCGCCCATCGGACTAAGCATCAAAGCGGAAACACCGGCGGAAATCGCCGTCAGCATCATGGCTGAAATCATTCAGGTTCGTTACAGTGATGGTCCGGACGCGAAACACACATGTTGTTCCGACTAATTTCACCCGAGGTATTGCCACTTTTTCCGATGATGATTAGATTTGTAATAATTTGTAATAGCCTGGTCGGTTTAGACGTCTTTAATCTGGCAAATATTGAATTATCATGAACTGCCGGCATCATGTCATCGTATAGATGACGCACCAGTGATAGAAGCTATAGAGGGTATCCGCAGTCTGAAGCGGGAAATCGTTTAATTTAACAAAAAGCAAAACAGGAGAAGCCATGCTGAAATCAATCGACGAAGTCCAAAGCGCCATGGAACAGGCCAAATATATCTGTGAACGTCCCCTGGCGACATCGATTTATCTTGCCCAGGCCCTGGGGAAACCCCTGCTGCTTGAAGGGGAGGCCGGTGTCGGCAAAACGGAAGTGGCGAAAGTCATTGCTGAAATTTTAAATACCAAACTAATCCGTCTGCAGTGCTACGATGGGCTCGATTCCAGCCATGCCCTGTACGAGTGGAATTACCCCAAACAAATTCTGGCCATCAAGATCGCCCAGGCTCAGGGTGAAGTGGGATGCGCCGTGAAGGATTCGGATATTGAAAAAACCATTTTCAGCGAAAAGTTTCTCTTAACCCGACCGCTTCTGGAAGCCATCACATCCGACTCCGAGGTCCCCGTTGTACTACTCATCGATGAAATCGACCGCTCCGACGAGGAATTCGAGGCGTTTCTTCTTGAGGTTTTGTCGGACTTTCAGATTACGATTCCCGAAATCGGCACGATCAAGGCCAAAGTCCTGCCTTATGTGATTGTTACCTCTAACGGCACCCGGGAACTTCACGATGCCTTAAAAAGACGCTGTCTTTACCACTGGATTGATTACCCCACATTTGAGAAGGAATTAAACATCATGCTGAAGAAGGTGCCGGAAGTACAGCGTGGCCTGGCACAGCAGGTTTGCGCCCTCATGCAGAAAATCCGGACCATGGATCTACTGAAATCCCCGGGCATTGCCGAAACGCTTGACTGGGCTCAGGCATTGGTGGCCTTGAACAAGGAAGCCCTCGACGAGGAAACAATCGAACAGACCTTGGGGTGCATCATGAAATATCGTGAGGATATGGAAAAATTCCGTCAATTGTTCAGGGCTACATCGGAAACCTGCGGCGGGTGTTCGCCAATCAATATCGGTTAACATTATGAACGAAAACGGGGCCCCTCCGGTTAAAAAGAAAATCTGTGAGAACGCATCGCTTTTTTTTCAGCATTTCATCAACTTCTGCCGGGAGCTGAAAAAAGAAGGCATTAAACTGACCTTGCGCCAGGAAATCGATGCCATGCGCGCGCTGAATTTTATTGACGTATTAAAATTCGCGGATTTCTACGCCACCTTAAGAACCAATCTTGTCTCCTACCACGACGACATGCCCGTTTTCGACCGTGTATTTTACAGTTACTGGGATTTCGCGGAAAAGGAACAGACAGACCAGCCCATCGACGGGCAGGAGAAAACCTCCCCAAAAGAATCATCGGCCAATCTGGAAAAGCAAGAAGTCGACGAAATTCCCCTCGGTGATTCGGCCAAAGACAACGCGGAGGAAAACCTCGAGGAATCGGAGGCCCCCACCTACAGCCCGGCAGAGCGTCTGAAAGCAAAAGATTTCGGCGACTTCGGGGATGAAGATCTGGAGATGATCAAGAAGGCCATCGCCATGATCACCCAGCGCATGAAGGTCCGGGAAAGTCGACGAAAAAAGGCAAGCCGAAAGAAAGACTTCTTTGATCTGCGGCGGACCCTGCGGAAGAATCTCCGTTTCGGCGGCGACATTATCGACCTGGCCTGGAAAACCCGGCGGATCAACCGGACCCACATCGTTCTCTTGTGCGACGTCAGCGGGTCCATGGAACGCTACAGCCGCTTTCTCATCCAGTTTCTCTACGGACTCCAGCAGCGCACCCAGGGCAAGGTCGAAACGTTCGTTTTCAGCACGCGCCTGACGCGGATCACCCACATTCTGCACCGTATGAATTTCGAAAAGGCCCTGACCAAGATTTCTCAGACCGTGGTTGACTGGTCGGGAGGCACCAAGATCGGCGAATCCCTGAAGATCTTCAACCGCAAATACTCCCCCAGCGTCATCGACCGGAAAACAATAGTCATGATCATTAGCGACGGCTGGGATCGGGGCGATGAAATCACGTTAAGGGAAGAAATGGAAAGGTTGCGGCAGAACGCCTACCATGTGATCTGGCTGAATCCCCTGCTGGGAAGTTCATCCTATGAACCAAGCTGCAAGGGCATGGTGACAGCCCTGCCCTATGTCGATCAGTTTCTGCCGATCAACAACCTCAACAGTTTGATTGATCTGGGACAGACCCTCTACCGGATCAGTTGATATCCGACCTGATTGCCGGAAGTTCTCAGAACGGCACGTCAATCGTCCTTGTCCCAGAAGTCTCCCTTTTGCTTCCGGAAGGTCTGCCAGCGAAACAGTGCGCAAGGATACAGGTAAAGAAGACGTGCCCGCTTCGTCCATATGTTGTCTTTGTAGCGATCATACAGAATGTCGTAAGCTTCCTTGAAATGGTCGCGGTTCTGATCGGTGTGATAGCGAAAAATCCCCCGCAGAAAGAACGCTTCCGGGGCCTGGGCGCTGTTGGGATAATCTTGGGTGAGAATTTCGACGCACTCCTTCCCTTCTTCCAACCGGCCAATATCATAATAGGATTTCGCAAGCCCCAGCAGGAGAAAGGCCATCAGGCCGTTGGCTTCCAGAAAACCGGTAGAACGTTCCTCTTCGTTACCCTCCGGGTTTAAAAGAAGACAGGTGGGTGTAAATTTTACGCCGTAACTCTTAAACCAGGTGGGATCCTCCGGTGAAACACGAACAGCCAGAATGCCCTTCTTGAAGAGAGCGACCACCTTATCGCGGGTGTAGGAATCCATCTCCATTTTCTGGCAGAAATAGCAGCCCGGGGAACAGAAAAAAAGGAAGAGAGGCTTATTTTCCCTGACACTCTGAGCATGCACCGCTGCGATATCCGTTGACCAGTCAATACTATCCGTCATAAGCGCGCCTTTTGATCAAACCTTTTTACGATTTTAGCCCATGCGTTTGGGGAGGTCGTACAGGATGGCTTCCAGGGCCGCCCCACCCAGGGCGCGGGCCTTGTCCGAAATCGTAAAGCAGGCTTCGCGTTTGGCGCGGGGATCAACATCACCGGCTTTCAGGCCTTCCGTCACCTGAATGCCTTCCCGCAAAAGACCCCGGACCACGCCTGCGATGACGGTTTTCACCGGTTTTCCCTCTACTTCAGCGATAACGTCCCCTGCTTCGACATGGTTGCCGATGGCCCGTATATTATGAAAAATCCCGTCCGCTGTCGCCCGCAGAACCCGCTCGATACCATAGCCGGCAATATCGCCCGGCACACCTGTATTGGGTTCCGCCTCGCCCTTAAAGATGAGTCTTCCCATATCATGGCCCCGGTTGGTCTCGATGACGATGTGGACATCCTTGCCCGCCGTAAACCCCGGTCCCAAACCGATCACAAGGGGGGCATCGGTGATGGCCGTGCCCACATTGCGCTTCGCCAGGATGCCGTCAATTTCGACTTGGGGTTTTATTATCTCCCTCACCCTGTTTTCCGGATCAACCAGGAGAGGAATTTTCCCCTCTCGCCAGACCTGCTCGATGTCCTCCGGGCCACGGATTCTTTTGGCCGTGACGCCTTCCACCGTTTTCTCGCCGTCGTAAACGGCCTCGCAAAACGACACCTCCCGCCGCACGGCCAGCGGCTCGGCAATTTCCGTGAAACAGAGTTTAAATCCTCCCCGAAACAGCCGGTAAGCCACACCCGTTGCCTGTTCCCCGGCCCCCCGAATGAGAACGATCGTGTCTCCGATATCGCCGAACAAGTGTTTCTTTTCACCCGTCATTGCTGCGCCCTCCTTTTTTTCCGGTCTATGATCCGATCCGTGGCCGATAAATTTTTTCTGCCCTGATGATGGCTGTTCATGCTATATAAGCGAGTAAAGCTTGTCAACCATTAATGAATGAAAATCATTGAAGCATGCAGATAAGGAATGAGCATAGGGAACAAGGGTTGACCATCGGCATAGATGTAGGCGGCACCCACACCGACGCCGTCCTGCTCAAGGATCGACGTCTTTACCGGAAGGTCAAGATCGAAACCCGGATGGACCATCTGGTCTCATCTCTTCTGGAGGCTGCGGATCAGATCCTGAAGGGCGAGGACATCAACCGGGTCGACCGGATCACCGTTAGTACGACCCTGTCCACCAACGCCATTATCCAGCACAAAATCGACCGCGTCGGCATGGTGATTTCCGCCGGTCCGGGCCTTGCGCCCTCGCAACTTCCCCACTTCGACAACCTCTATGCCTTATCCGGATCTATGAATCACCGGGGCATTGAAGCCGTTCCCCTGAAAAGCAAGGAATTGGAAGAACTCATGCGCGACTTTGAACATAAGGACATCCGCCTGGCCGGGGTGGTCGGTAAATTTTCCTGCCGCAATCCACAGCATGAAATCCAAATCTGCGACACCCTGGGAAAAAGGGTGGACCACATCTCGCTCGGTCATCGAATGTCGGGACAGTTAAATTTTCCGCGGCGTCTGGCAACGACTTACCTCAACGCCGCTACATGGCCCCTGCACAGCCGATTTATCCGGGAGTTGAATCAGTTTGTTATCAACCGGGGCATCACAGCGCCCGTTTATATCCTCAAGGCCGACGGCGGCACCTTCAATTTGGCCGCTTCTGCTTCCTTCCCCGTACAGGCCATTCTGTCAGGTCCGGCCGCCAGCGTCATGGGCACACTGAACATCGTCGCCCCCTACGAGGATGCCGTGGTCCTCGATATCGGCGGAACAACCACGGACATTGCGCTTTTTGCAGAGGGCGTGCCCTTGCTGGAACCCTTGGGTGTCACACTTGGCGGGTATAAGACGCTGATTCGCGGACTCCGGACCCGGTCAATCGGCATCGGCGGCGACAGCGTTGTCGCGATATCGAACGGCAGACCGGTCATTGGTCCGGAAAGAAAAGGTCCGGCAGCGGCCCTGGGCGGCCCCGCCCCTACGCCCACGGACGCCATGGTCGTCTCCGGAAGACTGAATATCGGCTGTCGCGAAGCGGCTGTCGCGGCGATGCGAACGCTGGCCGAACCGTTGGGCTGTACCGTGCCTGCGACAGCGGAAACAATCTTCAATCTGACCTGTGAACGGATTGCCGACGCCGTCAAAGATACGATCGAGGAAATTAATCGCCGCCCCGTCTACACCATCCATGAAATGCTGGAGGGGAAAACCCTCATTCCCAGGGCCGTTTATATTGTGGGCGGGCCGGCCGGGATGATGGCTTCCGACATCGGGAAACGCCTGACTTGCCCCGCCCATGTACCCGAACATGCCGAAGTGGCCAATGCCATCGGCGCCGCCCTGGCCCGTACGACAGCCGAAGTCACGGTTCTGGCCGACACGGAGCGGGGAACCTTGACCGTCGGGGAGGAAGGACTGCAGACGGCGATCTCTCCCCGCTTTACCCGGGAAGAAGCAATTGCCGCCGCCCGGGAGAGACTGCAGGCAAAGGCGCTCAGTCTGGGCGCCGATCCGGATGATCTGACCATTGAGATCACGGAGGATCAGGTCTTTCCCATGGTCCGTGATTTTTACAGTACGGGAAAGAACATCCGCATCAAGGCGCAGATCAAACCAGGGCTCCTGTTTCGTCTGGAAGAAGGAGACCTCTTATGACCAGACAGATCAAAAAAACCGGCCTGATCTTTTTCCCCGCTTTTGACTGGGCCATTTCTCCCACCCACCCGGAGCGGGAAGAGCGACTTCTTTACACCCAGGACCAGGTTTTTGAGGAGGGGCTTCTCGATTTCGACAACATCGTGGAATACAAGCCCGGTATCGCCACCACGGCAGATATCAACCGGACCCATATCTGCGTACCCGACGCACACGCCGTCGTCACCGATTCACATCTGATTTCTGCAGGTGGCGCCATCAAGGCGGCGCAGGTGGTCCTGGACGGTCATGTCGACAACGCCTTTGCCCTCGTCCGACCGCCGGGTCACCATGCCATGAAGGTTGTCCACGGCGCCCGGGGCTTTTGCAACGTCAATATCGAGGCAATGATGATCGACTACATCCGAAGCCGTTACGGCCCGAAGCGGATCGCCGTCGTCGATACCGACTGCCATCATGGCGACGGCACCCAGGATATCTTCTGGCATGATCCGCACACCCTGTGCATTTCCATCCATCAGGACGGGCGGACCCTTTACCCCGGAACAGGTTTCCACCAGGAATTGGGCGGTCCCAACGCCCTGGGAACGACCATCAACATCCCCCTGCCGCCGGGCACCTCGGATGCAGGCTTTCTGCACGCCCTGGACTATGGCATCCTTCCCATCCTGGCGGATTTCAAGCCGGATGTGATCATCAATTCGGCGGGTCAGGACAACCATTATACCGACCCGATCACGAACATGCGATTTACAGCCCAGGGTTACGCCATCCTAAACGACAAACTCGCCCCGGACATCGCCGTCCTGGAAGGGGGGTATTCCATTGAGAAGGCCCTGCCCTACGTCAATGTCGGCATCATTTTAGCCATGGCAGGTCTTGATTACAGCCATGTCCGCGAGCCGGACTATGATGCGGCGATCCTCAAGCAGACACCCGATATCGACCGGTTCGTGGAAAAATCGACCGAAGCCGCCTATCAACTCTGGAAGGAACGCCATGCCCTGAGGCAGAAGCTGGTGGGACAAAACCGAAGCATGACCCGGCGAAAGCACATCTATTACGACACCGACGGCATCAGTGAAGAGCAGGAAGAAACGGTCCTCATCTGCGAAGACTGCGGCGGCATGGTCACCATTGACTCCGAAGCAGATACGGGCCGGCACATTTTTGCCGTCATCGTCCCTTACCTGGCCTGCCCCCGTTGCCGCCAGGCGGGCGAGAAGGCCTTTGAGCAAGCCGATCGCCACCGGTTTTCCGCCGTTTATTTTCAGGACAAGGATCGGGATTTTTATCAGGTCAAATAGGGGCCGAAACAATCGCCTCCTTTTTCCATGAGATTTGTGGTAAAGGGCGGCAATTCATAACGAACAAGGAGTGTACACATGAGCGACGAAGAAATTATCCGGAAACGGACCCAGGAAACGGCGAAAAAACTCTTCAGCGGCGGGGTGAAAATGGACCCGCCCTATGTGATGTGGAAGGAATTCGACCGGGATCTGGCCAATGAATTCTCTAAATTCATCACCGGCGGTCTCTATTCCCGGACCGTTTTGACCCTGCCGGAGCGTCAGATGGTTGCCTGTGCGGTTCTGGGAGCGATTCGAGCGACGGACGAACTGAGACTCCATGTGAATGCGGCCTTGAATGTCGGTTGCGATCCGGAGAAACTGACGGAAGTTTTCTTTCAGATGGCCCCTTACGCGGGCATGCCCGCGGTCAACGAAGCCCTGGAAGTCTATCGGAACGTGCTGAAGGAACGGGGCGAATGGCCCATGAAAAGAAAAGCGGATTAGGCCGTTTTTTTATACTTTCATTTTTTATGCATAGTTACACCCAACATGAATTTCAGAAAGAAATCCTGCGGAGCTGTCTTTAGGGTATGGGTGTCTCATGACCTTCATGGTTTTGGTCGACCTTGCGGCCATCCTTATGGGCGCTTCGGGCCTGAAGAAAATGAAAACCTCGCCGCCGTCACCGTAACCGGGGATCGAAGGAATCACGAATGCCTTCGCCAAGCAGGTTATATCCCAGCACGGTAATCAAAATGGCAAGTCCCGGATAGAGGGACAGCCACCAGGCGATGTCGATATTGTCCTTTCCGGCAGTCAAAATATTACCCCAACTGGGCGTGGGCGGCTGAACCCCAATCCCCAGGAAGCTCAGGGCCGACTCGGTCAGGATGGCGCCGGCAACACCGAGCGTTGCCGCCACCAGGACTGAGGCCATGGCGTTGGGCAGGATGTGGATGAAGATAATCCTCAGGTCGCTGGCGCCAATGGCCCGGGCAGCCAGGACAAAATCCCGCTCCTTAAGCGAAATGAAATCGGCGCGGACCAGGCGGGTGATGCCCATCCAGCCCGTGGCACCGATGATGATCATGATATTCCAGATCGACGGTTCCAAAATGGCGATGACCGCAAGGATCAGGAAAAACGTGGGGAAACACAGCATGATATCGACAAACCGCATGAGAATGATATCCACCCACCGGCCGTAATACCCGGCCAACGCCCCCAGAATGGTCCCGATCAACACAGCGATCCCCGTGGCCACAAAACCGACCTTCAACGAAATCCCCGCGCCCCAGATCATCCGACTGAGCACGTCTCGCCCAAGCTGGTCGGTTCCGAACCAATGCGCGGGAGAGGGAGGTGCCAGAATATTTGTCAGATCGATGGCGTTCGGCTCATAAGGAGCAAGCCAAGGGGCCAGAACGGATACCATAAACAGGAACAGAACAACCATACCGCCGGCGACGGCCATTTTGTTCCGAAAAAAACGTTTCCAGAAATCGGATGCCATGGAATCAGTCCCTGAAAAAAAATGACAATGATATTTATAAACCGTGCAATCCCGACAGCCTGCGATGATTGCCTCTACAGCATCTCCGGTGTGAAGGCCACCACCTGATCGATCACGGCGGCATCGGCCAGGACCATGACCAGACGATCCAGCCCCAGGGCAATTCCCGCCGCCTCCGGCATTCGGGACAGATCATCGAGAAAAGGCTCCGGCATGGGTGACAGGGCCTTTCCCAGCCGATTCCGTTCCTCAATCGCCTCCTGAAAACGGCGGCGTTGTTCAGCCGGATCCGTCAGTTCAGAAAAACCGTTTGCCAGTTCCATCCCGCAAATATAGAGTTCAAAACGTTCCGCAACCCGGGAATGGTCGTTTTTTCTTCGGGCGAGGGATGCCAGCGGCAAGGGATAATCGCATAAAAAGGTCGGTTTGCCCAAACCCAGGTGCGGCTCCACTTCTTCAACCAGGATTTCCTCAAAACGGCCCGCCGCCAGAACATCGTCGGCGGTCACCCCCGTATAACGTCGGAAGGCCTCATCAACTGTGATCCTCTCCCAGGGCGGTTCCAGATCAATCGCCTGCCCCTGATAAACAAAACACCTTCCTAAAGCCAACCGCCGCACCGTATCGGCGAGCAGATTCTCACAGTCCGCCATGAGCGCGTTATAGTCTGCCCCGGCCCGGTACCATTCAAGAAGCGTGAATTCTGGGAGGTGTCTGGCCCCCCGTTCCCCGTCACGATAACATTTACAGATCTGAAAGAGCCTCTCATAACCTGCAGCCAGCAGTCTTTTCATGCAGACTTCCGGCGACGGATGCAAAAACCAGGTCCCGCTGGAAAAGGAATCCACATGCACTTCCGGAGCCGGTGCGGGAATCCGGTTGGATGTCTCCACCTCAAGAAAATCCCAGGCGTAAAAAAAGTCCCGGATCGCGGCCACAATTGCCTGACGCCTCCGGAGCAACGCCTTTTTCCCCGCCAACTTCCAGACTGCCTCGGTCACGCTATTCCTTGACCCGCGTCAGATATTCCCCGGTTCGGGTATCGACACGAATCTTATCCCCCTCCTCAACAAAAGCGGGGACATTAATCTTATAACCTGTTTCTAGGATGACGGGCTTGTTGTTCCCCGTAACGGAATCACCCTTGGCCCAAGGCTCGGCTTCCTTGACCACCATGTCCACAAAATTGGGGATGCTGATCCCCAAGGCGCGGTCCTCGAAGAACAGGATTTCTGCTTCCAGGTTTTCCAGGAGAAAATTGGCCGCATCGCCGACCTGATCGGCGGTCAGGAACACCTGCTCGTAGGTGTTGTTGTCCATGAAGCAGTACTTCCCCTCTTCCATATAGAGGAACTGCATTTTCTTTTCCTGGAGATCGGCTTCTTCGAAGCTATCGACGGAGCGGAACGTCCGCTCGAACTGGGATCCGTTGATCATGTTCTTCAGCTTACACCGGTAGAGGGCCTGACCCTTACCGGGTTTGACAAAATTGAACTCCGTGATGATATACGGATCGCCCTCAATCTTCAGCCGCAACCCCTTTCTTAAATCACTTGCATTATACATCCTGTTTCTCCTTTACTGGTCGATTATATTCTTAAGTTCTTATTTTAGTTGATGTTTAACGAATTACGCCCTCTCCCCATACCATGCAAACTCCCCGGAAGACAAGGAAGAATGTAGCGGCAGGGGCACTTTCCCCCGGCCTTGCGTCGTATCGACGACGTAGCTCGGCTGGCAAAGACCCGAACACTCCCGCCAGATTTTTTCCATGATGGTCTTCCCAACCTCCAGGTCCACCCGGAAGTGACCCGCCCCGGCCACAGGTTCGCACTGAAAAAGATAGTAGGGGCGTACAGAGATACGCTGGAGCCCATAAAGGAGATCCCGCATGGCGGCAAAGGAGTCGTTAACCCCCCGCAAGAGAACCGACTGGTTGGAAACGGGAATCCCCGCCTCCAGGAGCATTTCGCAAGCCCGGGAGGAATCCGGTGTGATTTCTGCGGGATGATTGAACTGCGTGTTGAACCAGAGGGGGCGATGACGCTTCAAAATGCGGCAGAGGGCTTGGGTAATCCGCATGGGTAAAACCACTGGTATCCGGCTTCCGATACGGAGCACTTCCACGTGGGGAATGGCACGAAAGGCCCCGAGCAGCGTGTCCAGCTTCCGGTCGCTCCAGATCAGGGGATCCCCTCCGGAGAAAATCACCTCCCGGATTTTCCGATTTGACGAGACGTATTCCAGCATCTGAGCGATGCCGATTGTCTCCGCGGCACTTCCCGCTGATCGCCAGCGGCGCTTCCGGTTGCAGTGACGGCAGTGAACCGCACATTGACGGGTAACCATGACCAGACAGCGGTCGGCATAGCGATGGATTATGCCCGGCACGGGCATAGCCGCCTCTTCCTGCAGAGGGTCGGGATCACAACCGTTGCCGCGATCCAATTCCTGGCGCCGGGGAATACACTGGATATGGATGGGGTCGATATCCAGGCTCGGGCCCATCAAAGACAGGTAATAGGGCGTGACACAAAGCGGATAATTATTCGAAACCTTTACTATTTCCTTCCGTTCAACGCCGTGGTCGAGAACTTTTTCCGGGAGCAAAACGGGATCCCGCAGGCGATGGGCTAGCTGCCAGCGCCAGTTGTACCAGTCTTTTTCCGGCACCTCCTGCCAAGGTGTCATCGCCCGTTCCCTTCCCTGTGTCATTAATGCCAAATCCTTATAAGATACCGGTATTTCAGGGGGCTGCTTCTACCACAAATCCCCCGAACATGAAAGCATATTGTGGTTCGCAAGCCCCCCTCTTTCGGAATGACATTATTGCCGGGAGCGTGCTGTCGTTCAATCCCATAATAGGGATTGCTTTGTCCGGTTATTTTCGTTATCCTGCAAGCGTAAACATGCTTGAGACGTGGATCGGTTTTTGTCGGGGGTTATTTATATAATCATCTGGGGACCCATCAACGACTTCTTGCCACGGGAGGTAAACAACGTATGGAGACTTTGTCCAAAGATGACTTGAAGGCACTGGTACAAAAGCGTAAGGACCTCTGTATTTCCATTTACATGCCCACCCACCGCTCCGGTGTGGAAACCCAACAGAATCAAATCCGGTTTAAGAACCTGATCCGCGACGCCGAAGAAAGGCTGATCGCTTCGGGTATGAAGCCTCAGGATGCCCGGAATTTTCTGGAAAAGGCCCAGGGTATGGTTAACAATGTTTTGTTTTGGCGGCAGCAAAGGGACAGCCTGGCCCTCTTTCTGTCATCCGACCTGTTTTTGCATTACAACTTGCCGGTCCACACGGCGGAACTGATTGTCGTCACCGACCGGTTTCACCTCAAACCACTGTTGCCGTTGTTGTCACGGGATGAGCGTTTTTACATCCTCGCCCTGAGCCAGAACGAGGTCAAATTATACGAAGGGACCAGTCTGAGCATTCGGGAGGTGAAGATTGAGGACCTCCCCCAGGGAATCGGTAAGGCGCTGCAGGTGGACGAACCGGAAAAGCAGGTCCGTTTCCGTTCCGGAGGCGGCGGGGGGGAGAGGGGTGCCATGATCTCCGGCCACGGAGCGGAAATCGAAGACACGAAAGACAACCTCCTGCGTTATTTCCGCCAGGTCGACCGTGTACTTAAGGATGCCCTGAAGGATGAACACGTTCCCTTGATCCTGGCGGGCGTAGAATTCCTGTTCCCCATTTACCGGGAAGTGAATACCTACCCCGCCCTGTTTGAGGAAAATATCACGGGCAACCCCAAGCGATTAACCAAGGAAGGTCTCAAAAAAAAGGGCTGGGCGCTTGTCAGTCAGCATTATGCAAAGGATATCGAAAACGCGGTCAACCTCTATCAGCAGTCTCAGGGCACGGGACTGACCGCCTCCAACATCAAAGATATTCTGGTCGCCGCTCACCAGGGGCGGGTTGGTGTACTTTTCGTCCCCCTGGACAAGGAACTCTGGGGAAGTTTCAAGAGTGATTCAGGACAGGTCACCTTTTCCGAAACAGCGGTGACGGGGGGAGAAGATCTTTTCGACCTGGCGGCGATTCTAACCCATGTCCAGGGGGGCAATGTTTTCGCCCTTCCACCGGAAAACATCCCCGAAGGTCTGAGTATTGCCGCCCTGTTCCGTTACTGACCTATTCAGAAGATTTTATCAAATCGTTCCGATTCAGGAGCCTCTTTCCTCACGGAAAGGGGCTCCGATCTTTTAGGGGTTGCCCGCCGCATCTTAGACCGGACTTTTCCCGTGATGTTCCAGGTATCGGCGGCGGACCAGTTCCTTGATCATCGCCCGCTTCAACAGGGCCTGCAACTCCGGATCTTTTACCTCTTCCAGGCTTTCCTCGATCATCTGCTTGTCCCTCTTTTTCAACAGAGCCGCCGTCGGGTGGAAGAAGTCCTTGCCCTCGCCGTCCGTGGGAACGGCGGCGACATCCCCGACGGAAAAATGCAGGCGTTCGACCGGTTCCGCCGTCCACTGGCTCTGAATTTTTTCCAGAATGTCCTGTTTGAGAAACTGAAGCTGGTGCATCCAGATGGATGTCGAAACCTTGACGAAAAGGGTTCCGCCCTTGATCCGGTCGGGACTGGTCTGCGCGGCAATCATGTTGCCCACGGTCTTTTTCCAGGCGTCTTTCAAGCGATTGTCTTCAGCCGGCACGTGAACGCCCGCTTTTTTCAGGATGCGGGCTAAGACATCCCCGATCGGCTGCAGTTGACGTTGTCCTGTTCTTCTAGTCATTACCTTTCGCTTTTTTGAAGAATACCGGTTAAAGATCGCCGGAAGCCCCCCGAAAGAACTGCTATCAAAAGGGTTGATCCCTACCCATAAATAGGATACGATTCTGCAAATTTCATCAAGGAGATGATTATGGCCCTAACAGAAATGATCCAGAAAATCAAGGCACGGTCCGATTATCACAAAGTCGGCATGATCCTTTGCCATAACGGCGTGGCCCGGGCAACCTCACGGGACGGGAAACCCGTCAGCGAACTGACCGTCTCCGTTGATTATCAGCGTCTGGCGGAAGTCGTCGCCGAGATGAAAGCCCGCCCCGGCATCATCGACGTGCTGGTGGAAATCAACGAAGGCAAGCTGAATATCGGCGATGATGTCATGTACGTTGCCGTGGCCGGTGATTTTCGGGAAAACGTGTTCCCCGTTCTGATGGATACGGTCAACACGGTCAAGAAAGAAGTAACCAAGAAAAAAGAAGCATGATTTCTCTTGATGTGGAATGGATAGACAGAAAGGGGTAAAAGCTCCGGGCTTTTACCCCTTTTCCTTTTATATTAAATTGCTTAACGAATCTTCACTATTGAGATCTCTGGCAATTTTTTAGTGCCTCATCTTTCGTGGAGAAACAAACCCCTTCTTTTTCTTTACAGAGCGCCGCTGTCGTTTTTACAATCTCGCCTCTAATACAACAGTAGCAAGGTTTCTGGCAACGCTGCATGGCCTCATCCTTGGTCCGGTAGCAAATGCCGCCCTTTTCCTTGCATATGGCCGGTGTGGTTTCTACCAGTTCACCATTGATGCAACAGTAACAACGCGGTTGACAACGTTGCTGGGCCAGTTCCTTCGTCGCATAGCAAACGCCGCCGGCCTTCTTGCATTCCCCTGCCGTCACCTGCTTGATCTCGCCGTTGATGCAGCACCAGCACAATCTCTCCATGCAGCGTTTGACGGCTTCATCTTTTGTCCTGAAACAGATTCCCCTCTTCTCTTTGCAGAGCGCCGGTGTCGTTTCTGTTACATCGCCGTTAACACAGCACCAACATCTGATAACCTGCTGGCAGAGCCTCTGAGCTTCGGCCTGCGTCATGGTAAACTGACCGCCGCTTTCTTTACAAACTCCAGCAGTGGAGGGTGTAACCGACCCTTTCAGGCAGCACCAACCCTTGGCGTCTATCGCCCTGCTGTCATCTGGGAATAGCAGCCCCCCAGAAATGAACAGTCCGATAACCAACACCGCACCGA
>CAZBQX010000043.1:16772-18939 GCA_964494155.1 uncultured Syntrophales bacterium | reverse complement strand
CTTTCCGGTACCAGGCGCTCGAACGCACATCATCAATCGGTGTCACGTCTGCCTTTACCGCTGCTTCGACATCCTTCAATACGGCTTCCGTGATTTCCTTCCCCTTGATGATCTCCTCGGCTTTCTTCATCCTCACAAGCGTCGGCGCCACACAACCCATAGCAAGACGCGCCCCCTGGCAGACGTTGCCCGCCATATCCAGACTGACTGCGGCATTCAGCTTCGACAGGTCCTGATCCGCACGCGTCATACGCTTGAATGCGGATTGTCCGCCCTTCGCGGTAATTTTGTATTCAACCGCAAATTCGAAGGGCTGTCGTGCCGTCTGACGATAACCCGTCCAGAAATTGTCGATATTCACTTCCCGTTTGCCTGCCGTCCCCTGCAGTACAACCGTTCCCCCCAGCGCCAACACTGCTGCGCAGCAGTCTCCTGCCGGTGACGCTCTTAAAATGTTGCCAACGACCGTCGCCCTGTTGCGCGTCTGGGGTGTCCCGTTCACGCAGGCCGACTGCCACAGCGCAGGATAATTCTTCTTCACGTTCTCATTGTCCACGATCTGGGCCAGTGTTGCCATCGCCCCAATCCTCAAGCCCTCCACCGGATCGTAAATCAGATAATCCAAACCGGAAACTTCCGATAAACCGACAACATAAGGCACCTTAACACCCGCCTTCATCAGGACAAGCAGATCCGTCCCCCCTGCCATAACGGCTGCTTGATCCTTATACTTGGCAAGAATCTCTACGGCTTCCGGCACACTTTGAGGCATCAGCAATTCAAATTCTGGCAAAATGCGACTACTCATGGTAACAGTTCCTCCCTCCTTTGGCTTTACTGTATATACTTCGGTTCATTCATGCGGGACGCTTTTGCTACCGAATGATATCCCTTTGATATTCATCCATGATTCCCCCTCCCCATCTTATGGTCGTTTAACTGACCCCGCTGCAATGTGAAGACCATAAAACGGATACCCGACAAATTCCCCGGTAATGCAATCGGGGATCTTGCCTTTAAAACGTCGGCGTCACCTCCCTTCTCCAAACACGGCTCCCCGCAAGATGGAAGGCCCCGGGGGGGCCGGGCCGCAACCACCTTGCACCATAAGGAAATTGTATGAGAAGAGTCCTTGCCGGACGATTCTCTTTGTGAAAAAGACGCAGAATTGTAAAAAGGGAATACCCTTCGGGAAGGCTTCCGGAAACAAAGATGCGCCGGAAGGATGAAGGAATGTCGTCTAAGCCCATTAAAACCGTCGCGAAATAATCAGTCTGATCCTTGCCACAACCATTCCAAACAAGCTTACTGCTGTGTAAGGCTAATTCTTTCGCAATTCCCTGTCTATCGGGCTATTCCTGATTGTGTGGTTCGAAAAACCTGAAAGGGTGACTGGCAAATGCTGATGATTCATGCGAAGGAAACTTGTCGGGAAGTCCGTGTACCCCGCATCAAAAGATCCCTTCGCGTAAAGATTTTTCCAATTAAAGAATAAAACAAGAAAGGAGGAGAGTGTGCCTGCTTATGCCCTATCGCCACAGGGTCATCCGGAAAGATCGCTCCCTTTGTACCCCTCCACACTGGTGAGTCCTTGTTGGATGGCGTATTTGGTCAATTCAGCTACGCTGAACACCTTGAGCTTTTCCATAATTTGGCGGCGGTGTGTTTCCACCGTTTTTCCGCTCACATGAAGACAAACGGCAATGTCTTTGGTCGAACGACCCTCTGCAATCAGTTGTAACACCTCGATTTCACGATCCGTGAGGATACTGGTCACATCAGACGTTTCATCCTTCTGGAGCTGACGGACGTAATCCTCAATCACGATCCCGGCGATACTGGGACTCAGGTAAATCCGGTTTGCCGCCACAATACGGATCGCCGTAATGAGTTCCTCAAAGGAATGGTCTTTCAGCAGATAGCCCGAAGCGCCGGATCGAAACATCTCCGCGATAAAGCGCCGATCCGAATGCATGGAAAGGGCAATAACCTTCACTTCCGGCGACTCGTTCCTGATCTTCTTGGTGGCTCCGATACCATTTAAGTCAGGCATGGCAATATCCATGATCACAACATCCGGCGCCAGATCCCGTGCCAGACGGACCGCGCTCAAACCGTTTTCCGCTTCTGCGACCACCTGCATATCCGTTTGTTTGTCGAGAAGCGC
>CAZBQX010000043.1:5581-16672 GCA_964494155.1 uncultured Syntrophales bacterium | reverse complement strand
CCTATGCGGATATGACTTCCCACACGCCGGATGGTTACCCGGACATGATTCGCTTGAGCATGTTTTGCAACATTGACGAGTAACTCCCGCACGATCTGAAAAAGTACGATCCGCATGTCCTCATCCAAAGGCAGCGACACCGGATCATATTCACATTCAACGTGGATGCCGTGCTCCTGCTGAAAACGTTCCGCAAACCAGTCAATCCCGGCTTCAAAACCCAGCTCATACAACACAGGGGGGCTTAACTCAAAAACAAGGGACCGGGTATCGCGGATTGTCTGATCGACCATTTCATAGACTTCCCGAAGGGATTCGGCGAGATTCCCAGGATAGGCGGTTTCCAATAAAACGCCCAGTTTCATTTTGGAAAACGCCAGATTCTGACCGATGTGGTCGTGAAGGTCGATAGCAATTTGGCGCCGTTCATGCTCCTGTAGAAGCGAAACCTCCATGGCAAGAACTCTCAGTCGTTCCTGATATTTGCGGATTTTCGCCTCTGCACGTTTCCTTTCGCCGATGTCTCGGATCAAAGCCTGGATGACCTTTTTTCCTCCGAGCTCCAGTCGGTTCAGGAGCACCTCACAAGCAATGTTCGGACCGCCTTGCCGACGGTGGACCCATTCAAAAAGACAGGTACCTTCACTGAGTGCCGTCTTGATTCTCTCCATGGCTGCGTTGACCGACCAACTGCCATCGATCTGATAGGCGGGTGAAAATTCGCCAGGATTCCGGCCCAACAATTCATTTTTGGACGGCATGCCAAATATTTCAAGGGTCTTCTGATTACAATCAAAAATCCCATTTTCATCAATCATCAACACCGCATCGTAAGAAGACGTAAATAGCGTACGAAACTTTAACTCTGATTCCCTAAGGTCCTTTTCCGCCCTTTTACGATCGGTAATATCCCGAATAAGAGCCAAAAGACAATCCTGGCCCCGAATGCTTCCCCGTTTAAGGCTCACCTCCATCCAGATCGGTTCACCTGATTTTTTGAACGCTTCCGCTTCATAGATCTGTGATTGACCGTCTGCCGCCTGTCGGAACCATTGCATCAGGTCTTTTTCTCCATAGCGGGCATTGCTTCTGGTCAGGACACCGACACCCGATTTTTTCATCTCCTCAAGACCATATCCGAACATCTCCGTAAATTTCTGATTGATATCAATGAATTGAAATGAGTGGAGATCATGGACGGCAATGGCATCATTCACCGCTTCAAAGAAGGAACGGTCATCGGTTGTGTTTTCCGGGCAATGCTCAGACCAAAGTATCATGGACGGACCTCATGGAAAATTTCCACAGCATGACGAAGGGGATCCCTTTGAACTTACTTTATTACTGATGATTAAAGTCGGTGGATTCTTGCATATAATCCGCTTGCACCTCACCCAAGAACCCGGGCGAATCTACCGCTCTCTTTTGCATATGTCAAAAGTTTTTGTCCCCGGGAACAACATCTTTTCCCCTTGACGAATAAATGCTTCTGATTTACTTAATTTCCAAGATTTGTCTTAATCACGATCATCTAAAGGCGTGTTCTAATCTTCTGCACACATCCAACCGCTATTCGGAGGGTGGAATGAAGACGAAAATTACCGTTTTCCTGGCCCTGATTCTCTTCCTGGCTTTACTATCTTCCTCTACCGTTGCCGTGGATAAAAGCAACTGCATAACTTGCCACACCAACGATTCAGCCATAAAGGCGCTATATAAACCACCCGTCATCGACACGCATGCCGGAGAGGGGTGAGCGGGCGCGCCTCCGCCGGTCCGGCCGGAAGACATGTATAAAGGGTATCTCGTCGATCAAACCTTGCTCGGCACGGATCCCCATTTCGCCATGGGCTGCGAAGGCTGTCACAAGGGTAATCTCGAAGGCGCCACCCGGAAAGAAGCCCACCAGGGTCTTGTGAAAAGGCCTTCCGACAATTTGCAAACCTGCGCCACATGCCACCAGAAAATCACGAGCAATTATGAGAAAGCGCTGCACTACACCAGTGCGGGACAACGCCACGGCGTGATGAAGCGTTTTTCGGAAACTGAGTTGAAACAGTTCGACGAAAAGATTTTTGAACAGTCCTGCCGGAGCTGCCACGCCTCCTGTGGCAGTTGCCATGTCAAAGCGGCGGCGGTCGGCGGGATCAGCATCGGCCTCATCAAGGGCCACAAATTCATCAAAAAGGATGAAGGCAAAACCTGCGCTTTCTGCCACGGCGGCAGGGTTTATCCCGAATATACCGGCGAATACGGCGGAAAACCCGATGTCCATTATCAGAAGGGTATGCTCTGTATGGATTGCCACCAAAAATCCGATATGCACGGCGATGGCAATACCTACCCGTCCAAACAGGATGTGAAAGACCGGCCGGTTTGCACGAACTGTCACAACAAACTGGGCCAGGAAGCCCGCCTGACAACACGAACCGCTCACACCCAGCACCGCGACAAGGTGACCTGTTACGGATGTCATGCCTCCGCCGAATACCGAAATTGTTACAACTGTCACAAGGAGTCCGAATCAAAGCCCGGATTCATCCTCGGTTTGAACCCTCGTGACAGGAAAACACTGACCACGCTGCGTGTCATTCCCACCGTCCGGGATACTTTCGCCGCAGCGGGCGTAACCATGTCACATTTCGACACGTTACCTAACTACTGGAATACCCCTGCCCACAACATTCGAAAACGGACAGATCGAACCCGTTCATGTGACGCCTGTCATACGGACAAGACCGGATTCCTCACCAAAGAGGCGCTTATCGAAAATGGATCGAAGGCAAACGAGAGTTTAATTTACCCCATCAACCCCATACCCATCACGGAATAAGGAGGATAAGACGATGAAAAAAAGGAAGTTACTCATTCTGTTCGCGATGCTCTTATGCCTGCTGCCGCTTTCGGCCATGGCATCAACCCTGCCACCCATTATCAGCACCGAAGAAACAGCCGCGGCCCTGTCCAATCCGGACCTGATCATCCTGGACATCCGGAAGATCGAAGAGTACAAGGCGGGGCATATTCCCGGCGCAATCAGCATGTTCTATGGTAATCTGGCAATTAAAAGAGGTGACAGCGATAACGAATTGACGCCCGATGACGAGCTTGTTGACCTTCTGGGATCCGCCGGCATTAAACCCGAATCAACCATTATTGTATACGGAAAAACCGACACACCTGCCGACCGCGTTAACATCACCCGAGTCGCCTGGACGCTCAAATACGCCGGTGTGGCCAAAGTTTCCGTCATGAACGGCGGCTTCGAAAAATGGTCAATCCGTGAAAAGCGCGCGGTATCCACGGATATGGCCAAACCGAAAGCGGTGTCTTATAAGGGAAAATTCAATAAAGCGATTTTCGTCAACAAGGATTACGTAAAAAACAGCCTGAATAAAACCCTGATTGTCGACGTCCGGGAACCGGATTTCTTTGAGGGCAAGCAGAAGCTGCCCATGGTCGCAAAAATGGGGAGAATTGCCGGCGCCGTGAATCTGCCGTCAACACAGGTATTCGAAAAATACCCACCGGGTGATCATATGGAAACGTGCTGCTGGACTTTCAAGGACACAGAAACCCTGAAGAATATGGCAACAGGAGTTGTGGGGGTGGATCCGAACCGGGAGATCATCGTCTACTGCGATACGGGACGGGTGGCCTCAACATGGTGGTTCATTCTCTCCGAAGTGCTTGGTTATAAAAATGTAAAACTTTACGACGGATCGATGCAGGAATGGACAAAGGACGACAGCGCGCCCATGCTGCCTTGATCCAGGACGGAACAACGCTAAGAATCCTTCCGAACAGAAAAGATGCTTGAAGGCAAAAGAGCCTCTCCTTGCAAGTGAGGAGAGGCTCTTTTTTTAATTTTTTGACGCAGTAAAGATCCGGGGCACAACCCCACAAAAACTGAATTACTTTCTCATCGATTTCTCGAAAGAAGATTCAGCCTTGGTTGCCCTTTCCTCGGCCGCCGCCGCTTTCGCTTCAGCCTCCTGCGCTCTCTCTTCGGCTGCCTTCAGCGCTGCTTCAGCGCGCGCAGCGGCGTCGGCTGCCTTCGCCGCATTCGCATTGGCATCCTGCGACGCCTTTAATGCCTGATCGGCCTTCGCATTGCTCTCCTGTCCCTGAGCCTGCACCTTCTCGAGGTCGCCGGTGGTGGCACAACCGGCCATAACCAAAGCGAAAACAACCATTAATGAAATCATCAGAAAACTCTTCTTCATGCTCCATTCACCTCCTTTCCATTCAAATGCCTTTTCTTAATAACAACTCACTAATCTGCACTTCGAATATTTCCAGCACTGGGAATAAATCCGGGCGTCAGGTTCCTTGACCTTTCTTCACCTAACCGTCCCATTCCTTCCCCCGCGCGGAAAAGGTTTGCTGCCTTTTTTTAATAAAAGATCCTCGTTCCATTCAAAGTTACGAAGTTTACACCACCTGTTCCATGATTGCGACCGGAAAAAACATGCATCAACTTATTCATCGCTTTCCAGTTCGATCACCATGCCAGCTATATCCAGATCAAATTTCAGGCGATTTGCCGCTTCCCTGGCCTTGCGGTTACTCTCGAATGGGCCGGCCACGACACGGTAGCTGTCTTTTTTTGCCAGGACCCTTGCCGGAATCGGCGGACCCTGGTGGTTGATCATGGCGGCCATCCTGGCCGCATCCGTCGCATCACGCAGTTCGGCAGCCAGAATGTACCATGCACCCAATTTTAGTTCCGGGATTTCCGGGCGGCCGTACAATTTATCGGGATGACGGACCGCGATGATTTGCTCTTCCCCCTTTTCACTGCCTCCGTGGATATCCAGTACGGCCACGGGAATACCCCGAGCCTCGGCCAGGGTCTTATCCACTTTGTCCCAATCCACCGTACGCTTTGATTTTCTTTCAATATCTTTTAACTTCGCAAATATCTTCTTCACATCGATGACTTTCTGCTCCGCTACGGTTGCATGGACTTCCAGATAAACCACACCGTTGCGCTGACCGATGAGATACGGCTGGTAAATGATGGACACCGGTGTTTTCACCGGCGTTTTTTCGTATAATTTTTTGATGTCCTCCGGATAGAGTCTGATGCAGCCGTTTGTTGCCCTGAGGCCGATGCTGGCCGGTTTGTTCGTTCCATGAATCAGATAGCTCGACTTGCTTAAATACAGCGCGTATTCGCCCAAGGGATTATCAGGCCCCGGTGGAACGGACGACGGCAGAATATCCCCTTTTTTACGATGGGCCGCCGCAATGGATGCCGGAACATGCCAGGTGGGACGGACGACTTTGCGATCCACATACGCCTGCCCCATGGGCGTGGGTTTTTCTTCCATGCCAATACCGACCGGATAGGTTGATAGCATGAGGGACTTCTTATCTCCTTTGAAATGAAAGAGCCTCATGGAAGCCAGATTGATCACGATGCCTTTTCTGGGAACATCCGGTAAAATGAAGTTCAGAGGCAGCACAATTTGTGTACCGGCTTCGGGTACCCATACATCGACACCGGGATTCGCCAGACTGATTTCATTGACCCCCAGGCTGAAATGTCTGGCAACATCCGGCAGGGTATCCCCTTTTTCCAGCCGGATCATGACCAACCGGCCCACAACGTCTTCATCTTTCGCGATGGAAAACTCATTGCGTTCGATTGATTCCGGGGAATGGAGGGGATAGGATATGGTTTCGACCTCGACGGGTCGCATTCCCGCACATCCATAGAGCGCTATGATGACCAGCAATAAAACGACGATAGAAATTCTGCGAAACAGGATAGAATAATCAATTTTTCGGCGCATGACTCAACTATACAAGATTATTATGGTCTTATTTCGACAAACGTACCATTGGGCACCAGCTTGTCGATTTCCTCGATCTCTTCGTCCGTGACGGCGATACAGCCTTTCGTCCAGTCAATCGTTGTGTGCGCTTCGCCGACCTGGGAGAGTCCATTTTTGATACCATGGATCATGATGTCCCCTCCCGGACAAACACCAAGCTCCTGAGCCCGTTTCTTGTCCTTCTCGTTAGGGTAGGAAATATGCAGGGAACGATGGAAACGGCTGCCATGGTTTCTGGAATCGATGATGTAGGTCCCCTCCGGGGTCTTGTTATCCCCTTGCTTTTCTTTGGGACCAACCGGGTTCCCGCCCAGGGCAATTTTGTACTGCCTTAAGACCTGACCTTTGGTCATCAAGGTTAGTCGTCGCGCCTGCTTTTCGATCACAACTCTGTCCGCCGGTCCATCCTGGACGGGATAAACCTTGCTCTTAACTTCCTGTTCGAGCGCTTCGATTCTTTTGCGCAGGGATGCCATCTCCTCGCCCTGACGTTTCACCTCTTTTTTGAGCGTCTGAATCTGTGTATGCTGTGACGCAATCGCCTTATTCTTAGCAGCGATCGTATTGATATGGGCGATCATCACTTCAGCGGCCTGACGATAATCGCTTTTCGGATAATCCTGGAGGAGCTTCTGAAAACTCTCCCGGGACTTTTGATCATTCCTTTGCCAGTTTCCGGGATAGGCATAGATTAACCCCATTTCAAACAGAACCCGATCTGATGCTTCGGGGTATTTTTCCAGAAGCTCCTCGTATTTACTGAGAGATGCGATATAGCTCCCCTGACTGGAATATTCATTCGCCTCTTTTAAAGAAGAGCCGATTTGAAGCGAACTACACCCACAGGTGAGTGTCAGAGTGATGATGCAAGCAAGAGAAATATATAAATACCTGCCAAATCTGGTTTGTTTTTTAACCCGATGCGCTTTCATGATCCTGATATAATGAGTCAAATGGTTCAGTCGATTTATGCATTCCGGGCACATCTATCACATTCTTGTTCAGAATTCTTCATTTTGATGATGGATATATGAATTTTTCCTGGATCGCTGCCACGGGAAACGAGCTGAACAGACACAAACTTCGGCGCCAGAGGTACGAGAGGCCCCCGATATCTTGCCTGTATGACGAGACAGAGATTCTGTTTAAGGATGAAATTTACCCTGCATATTGATCAAGCGCTTTCATGCGGCCGGTATGGTTCCACGCATTGAAGACCGGATTTCATCAGCGCTTTCCGCAAAGGGGGATTAAAGATAACCAGAGATTTCAGGATCTTGAGGGCGATGTTAATTCTCAGAGACCTCGTGTTTTCGTAATAACGTTTTTCAAATTCTTCCGGTGCGATAAGCAGAGCCTCGGCAAGCCCCCGGGCACTTTTGAATGCATAGCTGATCCCCTCCGCCGAACTCGGGCTTATCCAACCTGCCGCTTCGCCGATAAGGGCGGTTCCGTTGATTCCCGTGCACAGATTCTTCATCCTGCGGGGCCGGAAAATAAAAGCCCCCTCACGCTTTACAGTCTTGCCGATGTAAATCCCTCTGTCTTTTAATACGGTCTTCAGGAGGTTAAACTTCCCGGACGCTTCGGCAACCGGGTCAAGAGCGGCGCCGATAATGAGGTAATCGCTCTTGGGAATGGTCCAGCAGTAATAGTCGGAGATTCTCCTGTCGAAGATGGATGTGAAATAGGGCAGATTACCGTTTCCTTCCGTCCATTCCTGTATCGCAATATACTTCCTGGGAAAGGACGCCCCGGATGCAAGCTGCGGACGGAGTACCGAGGTTGCCCCGTCCGCACCGACTAAAATTTTCACGTTTTCTGTGTAAGCTCGATCGCCTTGCCGCAAATGAATCCGGAAGGAACTATTTTCCCGGGAATACGATGTAAAATGGCAGTTGGCTCTGATTTCGACACGGGGCGGAACCAGCGACAGCAGCCAGGAATCAAATTTTCTGCGATCCACGTTTAGATAGTGACGTTGATAATACCGTTCAAGCCCCTGTTGAATATCGATGGCCCGGACGGCGAAAAGCTGCGGCCCCTCCAGGACATATCCGGGCACGCCTAACCCCAGCTCGGACAGCATTCTCTGTGCATCGGGCGCCAGAAGACCGCCGCAACATTTCGTTGCGGAAAAAATCTGTGAGCCCTCTATCAAAGGTCTCTTGTCAACCAGCAGGACCCGATAACGATTTCCTATAAGCCTTGCCAGGGTCGCCCCGGCCGGTCCGGCGCCGACAATTGCTATGTCGAACATGGGGGTAAATATCGCTTTAAATTTATCATTTACAATTGCCCATCCCACAAGGTGACGCTAGAGTTTTCTCTTTTCAAACCACCAGAACAGACAGAGCCCGGCAAAAATCAGAACAACAATGACAACCCAGTGATTAATCCCCAACACCTCAGGGATGGTGATTTTCCCGAAATCCCCCCAGGTCAGAACTGTCGCTTTGAGGAGGGGGTAGCTCTCGGCAAAAAGGGCCGCACCCAGGAGCATGCCCAGGATCCCCCAGAGTGCATCCCAGCGTCCCTCGCCCAGGGCGCCCAGTTGCGTTCCGGGGCAATAGCCCAACAGCCCCCAGCCCAGGCCGAAAATCAGCCCGCCGAGAATATTGCCGCCTAAAATCGTGGATTTGATGGACAACTTGACCAACCCCAGATCCTTCAACAGATAAACCCCGACCATGGCGACCAGCACCGTACTCAGCATGAATTTCACGATCGTCATGTCCATGAGGCGCAGCGCGCCAAGTTGTTTGTCGTACCGGATCACCCTCGCCTGCTGGAGGAGAAATCCGAAAATGACGCCCGTCACCAGACCGTAAATGAGCTCATTCATGATTTCTCACCTCCCCTGTAAAGAGACATGGCGACAATGACCCCACCAATGAAGAAACAGATTAACGCGATATACCCGCTGACGGCTAACTGAAGCGACCCGCTCAGTCCATGACCGCTCGGTCACCCATCAGCCAGGCGGGCACCGTACATGGCAACGGCACCGCCCACAAAAGCGACCATCGCGCGCTTGACGCGGCTCGGTCCGAACCGCCGTTCCCACATAGGCGGCACGGCCTGCAATTTAAAGGTTTTTGAAGTGGTGGACGCAATGAGGGCACCGAAGAAGATCCCGATCACGAACAAGAACTGCCAGTCGATTTTAGGAACTTCCTTCATGAAATAAGGCATTTGCGCCACACGTTCCGCATCAAAGACCTGTTCGATAAATCCGGCCGACCGTACAAACGTGGTGGACGCGCCGACATATTTCCCGGTAAACCAGACGGAAAACACGATGAGGAGCCCCGTCAGGGCGCCGGCAAGATACGGGCTCCAACCCTTTTTCTCCTGCATTTCTCCCATTTGTTCCTCCTTTCTCCCGTTTGAGTTTCAACAACTAACAGAAACCCTTTTCCCCGGACACCGGCCAAAGTTGCCACAACGCTCAGTGTTGTTCGTTTTTTAATCTGTCCCTGTTTACCATCTCATGAACGAAGCGAACCGTCAACGGCCAGGCAAATGCCACCGGTGCCACCAGTAACGCAATGGATACTTTCATGAATGTCTCCGGCGACAGGCTGCGCCAGTCATACAGCAGAAGCGCGGCACAGGCCGACAGCACACCGGCGACGAGAAAGCGCCAGGAAAAATAGGCGTTGGCCTCGTACCAGATTTTGTCGTTGCTGAGCGTCAGCCGCGTACGATAACCATAAACCGGATTGCGGGGAACTTGGCGTAAAATGAGCGGAACCGACACCAGGCAATAAATGGCGTTGCAGACCAGAACGGTGACCAGACCTTTGTTGTAGACATCCATGCCACAATCTCCAAAGACACACTTAACACATCGATATCATGAGGTGCAGAACCCTAAAACCGCATCCGGACCCGGTAGGTCACGACGGTCTCCCCGTCTTGCGGAACCGGGACGTTCATCTCCAGTTGGGATGAACTGGCTTTCAGAGCCTTGTGGGAAGCGCTGAGGACCTGCCAGTCCCCGGGAACCGGCTCCATAATCCGGACGGTGATGTTTTCCGCTTTGTGGTTCCGCAGGACGATTTCGAAAGCCGCCTCGTAAGAGTCGGAGGCGATCTTCTTCCAGTCGGTCTGCTTGCGGGTGGCCGTCACGTCGAAGGCCTCGCCGAGTTTAATTTTTACCTTTTCGTCCTTCGGCGTGTGGTCGATCGTATCCTCACCGGTAAACTGGAGACTCTTGTCTGCGTCGTGCTTGTATACCCTGACAATGCCCTTGGGCAGGGGCATGCCCATACTATTCGTCTTGGCATTCTCGAACTCAATGAAAACACTTACTTTTTTCTTCTGTTCCGGATCGCCGTAGCGACTGCGGTAATAGTAGTCCTCGCCGTAGAGGCGGTATTCCTTTTTGACTTTCACTTCGGGTGCATTCAGCAGGCTGATCTGCTTCGTGGAGTTGTCCTTCAGGGTCGTCGGACGCTCCAGGGTGTAGATGTGGTACTCGAAAAAGGCCTGCTCCTTGAACTGAGGCGCCGCCGCTTCCATCATCTGAGCTTTGTACACGACATCCCGCCGTCCGGCGAGCTCTTCCCGAACCCGGTTCACATCACCGGCCACGAGTTTCAGTTTCGCATTGGGGTAAGAAGCGCCGCTCTGGTTATTGAGCGTCACCCAGCCGGAAAGGCCGCCCACCTGGTCTTTTTCATCCAGCACCAGGACATAATCCGCCCGCCAGCCGATCCCGCCGGTTAAGTAGGCCACCTCGATGTCCTGGCTTTTCGGCGCCTCGTTTCTCAACAGCCAGACCAGGGTCGGCTGGGCAATGAGGTTGTCCGGCACCTGGGGAAAGATGATCCGGCCGGGATAGCCGAAGGTCACTTCGTTGCCGATCTGGAAAACGGGGTTGTTATCGTTGTTGGACAGCACTTTGGCCGTAACAATATCCTCCCGCTCCGTGTAGAGATTCTTCGAATAGAGTTTCACGTCCTTGCCCACATACTTATCCAACAGGCGGTTGGGGCTTAACAGGTCGTATTCATAATTCTGTTCGAGAACGGACAAGCTTTTCGGGTCCGTAAGCGACTGCATATGGACCGTCGCCGGGTTGATTTTTGCAGCCACATCCATGAAGCGCAATTCTGTCGTCCCCTTCGGCAATTGGATGCGCCGCTGGTCCTTGATCAGACCCAGGTCCTCGTTATAGGCCGTCACCTCGACGGCAATCTGCTGAGCCACCCCGGATGTGCTGACCGCCGCAGACGCCATC
>CAZBQX010000043.1:0-5481 GCA_964494155.1 uncultured Syntrophales bacterium | reverse complement strand
CAATTACCGGCAATAAATTCCGGATCGCGCGCGCGCCCGGAATGCCAAGCGGAATAGTTGTCTCGTTCATTACAGAACGGACTCTTGATTACTTAGACAAGGGATTCCCCGCTTTTGTTCCCGATTTTTTTCGGTGGTAATGAAATTACAAACCATTCCGCCAAACGGTCTTGATAAAAACGAACTTTATGGTCATTTCGACCGCAGGGAGAAATCTTTCATTTGTTTCAAGATTTCTCGTCGCCATGCTCCTCGAAATGACATCTGAGCTACATTTGTGTCATTTCGGCGAAAAGGCTGTGTTGTAATTACCTTTTCGTCATTCCGTGCAACCGTAGCAGGACACGGAAGCCAATATGATCAGTAAGTTCTGGATACCGGCTTTCGCCGGTAGGACTACTTTTATTGATTTCTGATAATTTCGACCCCGTTTCCAAGTGCGGGGTGACAAAACAGGATTTACGAGACCGCTAAAAAATATCGCAGATATCCAGAATGCGGTCCACGTTGAACACCCGGCGCTCTCCGCGCATCCGGCAGTAGGCTTCCAGGCCCAGGAAGGGGTGGCCGCTGTACTCCATGTCACCTATCTGAAGCGGGAGAATTGTTCGTTTCGTTTTCTCGTCCTTGGCCTTGAGATAGACGATGTCAATATCCCGCTCCTCCCGGATGGCCCGGTCGAGCATTTTCATCTTGTCTTCCCGGGAGAGTTTCTTCTCCGCAATGCGGTACTGGCAGCCCGTAAGGAACTTCATCACCTGCCAGTCCACCATGATGTGCCGTTTCTGGATAGGTTTGCGCAGGACAATGCCTTCCAGTGTCGTGCAACGCGACAGGGCGACATACATCTGCCCCGGCGCGAAGGTCCCCCGGCCGACGTCGATGATGACCCGGTCGAAGGTTTTCCCCTGGCTCTTGTGGATCGTCACGGCAAAGGCCAGGCGGAAGGGGTACTGGGTGAAGGAGCCGATGGTTTCCGAGGCAAGCTGGTCGTCCTTGACGACAAAACGGAAGATCTGCCAGGTGTTGGGGGCAATGTCCACCTCCTCACCGTCTTCGAGCTCCACGCAGATGAGTTCTTCCCCTTCTTCGTCCGTCGTCATCCTCGTAATCCGTCCGATGGTCCCGTTGATCCAGCGCCCGAAGGTATCGTTGTTCAAAAGCATGATCTGGGCGCCGATCTTGAAGCGCAGTTCCTCCGCCGTCGGCAGGTACTCCTTGCCGAAATTCCCGTCGATATACCCCCGGACGCTCCGGAGCTTCCCCGGCAACTGCTCCAGGTGCTCCTCGTTGATCCGGTCCGCCAGGTCGTTGGTGCTCGTGAGGCAGAGGTAGAAATCCTCGGGTGAGGAGGCAAAGTTCGGATCAACCCGGCTGTTCAGAATTTTGAGATCCTCGTCGGTGACACTCCGATTCCGGATAGCGTTGAGGAGCCGGATGAATTCACCGTCCTGCTGGCGGTAAACCTTCTCGAGTTCCACAAAGGTCAGCGCCAGTTCGCCGAAGACACCGGCGCTGAAGAAGTAGGGCGTCCGGTAGCAGAGGCGGAAAAGGTCTTTTTCATTGCTTCCCAGCACCGGCGGCAACTGGTAGAGGTCGCCGATGAAGACCATCTGAATGCCCCCGAAAGGCTCCTTGTCTGTCGGGCCGTTTAAACGCAGGAATCGGTCCACGCAATCCAGCAGGTCTGCCCGGACCATGGACACCTCGTCAATCACAATCGTGTCGAATTTCTTGTAGATGCTGTTTCCGTCTTTCTTGCGCTTACGCCGTATAGACTGGAGAGTTACGTCGGGCTTGAACCCGCAGAAAGAGTGGACCGTCTGGCCGCCGACGTTCACCGCCGCCACCCCCGTCGGGGCGAGAATCGCCACGTTTTTTTCCGTATGCCGCTGGAAGTAGTTGAGGAGGGTCGATTTCCCCGTTCCCGCCCGGCCGGTAATGAAAAGGTGCGAACGCGTGGTTTCCATCAGGTCCAGAGCCCGCTGGAACGCGGCGTTGAATTCGATTTTGGTGGTCGTCCGGGTCTGCATGAAAATCCCGCCTGAAAAGGTTTATCTCTAAAAAAGAAACGTCTTTTTGTTTATATTCCCGGACCTGATGCAAGTCAACAGGAAGACCGAGATCCGATTGCAACCTGCAGCCGTTTTTCTATGTCCTTCATTTCAGAAGGCCTTGAAAACAACCGTCTCTTCGAATCGATAACTTTACGAAATAACTTGTTATTTATAACCCAAACAGAAAATAAAACACCGAGTACGCCAAATTTTGATATAATTCCAATGTATTTTCCGCACCGCCGGCATAAACAAAACGGCATTCATGTTGCCGACTGCCTTGCCGATACGTTGCGTTTTCACTTTTCTACAAGGAGGTTCCCATGAAACGATGGATACTTGTTCCGGTGTTTTTAGGCATAACATTACTTGCCTTGCCGAATTTCTGCCCGGGCCGTGCTGCCGCCTGCAGCCCACCGGACATCCCGTCGTATGCCGTAGCAGGTGAGCGTGACGTGAACGTGAACTTGAAGGAGACTTGCCAGGTCAAGGGAGAAGCCTTAGCGGGCGACGATCATATCGACGCTCATCGGCCGACGCCCCATGCCCGGAAATATATCGATGGGATGCGGAAAGATGAGCTTTTGCAGTCGACGGCCATGACCTCCCGTTGCCAAAAAACCCCGCAGCTCGCAGACAGCGCACCCTGTACGCATGGTCCTGTTGATCAGAACACGCAGTCCCCGGCGTTCTTCATGTCCTTCGACCCGGAAACCCGATATTCGCCATACCAGGACGGCGGCCTCCCGGGCAAACAAGTCCAAATCGCCATGGATATGGAAAAGCCGTCAGCGGAATCGGCGACGGCGCAAAAAGCGCTGCCCCCGCAACCCCTGAAGATCCTGGCCCCCCTGAACAACCAGTCATTTTATGGTTCTCCCGCCAAAATCGAGTTCCGCATCCAGCATAACGCCGACTGTCCAGTTAAATATGAATTCCTGACCGACATTAAGGTGGGAAATTCCCACACCTGGGTGCCTGAAAATGTAAATTTGCAGGATATTCAAACAATCTCCGGGACAGACGCTGACGGGATTACACCGGTAAAAATCACGTCGGGCATTGTAACCTTGAGTACGGAAGGCGCGTGGAAAATGCATGCCTGGTACAATTGCCCCGGCTCAAATATTTCGAGCTGGATCGGCTTCACCGTGAAACCGGCCATCCCCGATTTTGTGCCCAAGCAGAATACTCCGCCGGGCTGGATCAAGGTACAGTAAAATTTCCGCTCATGGTCATGTCGCCATCCTTTGTCATCACTCAGGATGGCGCCGGGAGAATGCCTGTCTTATATTCCTTAATATTTCTCGTCGCTGACGCGCCTCGAAATGGAAAAAGAATTCGCAGCGCGGGAACCCTAAACCAACAGAAACAGGAGCGCCACCAGGCCAAGCATCAGACAGGCGGATACATCCAACCCCAGAAGCGGCACCAGGACCAGCCCGGCCACAACCGACGCCAGACAACCGCCGAACAGGTCCGCTCCATACAGGGGCGCAATAACCCGCGCCTGATCGTCCACCCGGTGAAGGCTGGCAAAAGCAAACACAGCGGCCACAGAAAAACCGGAGGCAAACAGCAGCAGCGACGTCCCCAGGAGTCCCAAGTAAACACTCCCCCAGAGCAGACCGGCAATCCCCGCCGTCAAAAGGAAAAAACCGCCCAGAATTAACGGGCTCCAACCTTCCCGGCTGCCCGCTCTTTTCATCCCCCAATTAACCGCCAGGGAACCCACCGCCAGCCCGGCCATGAAGGCCATGAGGAGCAGCCCCAGATCCCGGTACAAAACCCCCGCCCTGACCTGGTAGTAGAGGATGAGAATCGTCTCCTGCACCATGCCGACAAAGGCCGCCGTGAAAACGAGGAGTCCCCGCCTGAGTCCCTCCCGCCTGCGGACAAACGCAAAAAGGAAAGCCCAGCCCAACAAAAGGATTCCCGACACGGTAAGAAAGGCGCGGCCGGAAACGGATACATCGACCCCACCTATGGCCGGAAAAAACTTCGACAGCCACATCAGAAGCGTATAGCGGTAGCACAGGGGGCGCACATCCGTATTCGGGGTTCCGCCCGCTTTCTTCAGGTCCCTGTTGATTTCGGCAAAGCGGTCGTTCGTGTAGAGATAACGGAGATATGGGAGCGAAACCAGCCGGGCTGACATGTTCCGCTCCTGCCAGCGTGCGACGAGCATTTCCGGCGAATTCGGCAGAGCCGTCACCGACGCCAGGATGACATTGGTCGTTCCGGGGAGAAAAACGACATGGGGGAACACCCTTTTCAGTGCAGCGTGGACGCTCCGCATCCGTTCCCGTAGAACCGGCGTCCAGAAATTCTCCGCCGACCGCAGTCGCAGGGCCAGCACGCCGCCGGGATTCAGGCGCGACGCGCAGAGGCGAAAGAAGTCTTCCGTGTAAAAGCGGTTGGCCTGTCCCGTATCCGGCTCGGGCATGCCGACCATGATCACGTCGTAGGCGCCGGGCTGTTTCAGGTACTGCCGGGGATCGGCATAAACCAGACGGACGTTTTCGGCCTGGAGAGATTCCTGAATGGTGCCGGGCAGATGGGGCCGGACGGTGTTCACCAGGACGGGGTTCAACTCCACCGCTGTAATCTCCCAGGGGCGATGCTTTTGTGCTTCCAAGACCAATCCCTCCAGGGCACCCCCCAGCAGGAGTACCGATTCGGGCCGGGGATGCTGGAGCATGGCCGGATGGACAAACGCTTCGGCGGCAGTCCCCTCGGTTTCAAAGGACAGGGTGTCGTTCTCATAGACCGCCACCTGACCAAAGAGCCCCGTCACGGTGATCCGGCCATAGGCCGAATCGGAACTGGCCAGAAGATCAGGATGATTCCAGACGATGGTCTGCCGGTCAAAGATGGCCGCCCGCCACAAAAGGGAGATCAGCGCAATGGACAGAATCAAACCAACCGTCCGGAACGGATGATCCTGCTTCTCCACGGCAAAGACGACGCCCAGCAGGGCCAGCGCACTGCAGAGGACGGCGATGGTCAGGTTCGGAATCCCCCAGATCAGAAATCCCGTCGCCAGAAGCCCCCCGACCACCCCGCCGGCGCACTCGACGGCGTAGGCGGACGCCAGCGTTCTTCCGTTTTGGCAATAGAATCGCGCACATTCACAGAAAAGCCACCCCAGGAGCACCCCCGGCAGCGACACCGCCATCATGACGATCCCGAATTGGTGATAGAAGGGGAGATACGCCCCCGGCACCCCGGCAAACAGGACCCGGCTGCCGCGAATGAAGAAGACGTCCATCAGCAAAAAAACCGCCCATAGGAGAAACAGGGCGGGAATGGTCCAGGCAGCAGCGGCGTTGATCCGGGAGCCGATCCAGGTCCCGGCGGCGCTCCAGAGGAGCCAGACCCCCAGGGCCAGAATGTAGAAAAGCTCAACCCCGTACAGGGCGAC
>CAZBQX010000042.1:9077-19067 GCA_964494155.1 uncultured Syntrophales bacterium | reverse complement strand
TCTCCTTCCAGGTCGTCGATTGTCTCGGGGGAGGTATCACGCTCCACCCGGGCCATGCTGACGATGCGTTCCTCCTCAATCAACCCGATGAGCTTCACCCCCTGGGTGCTTCGGTGGATGAGGGAGATTTCATCGACTCGCAGGCGGATGATCTTGCCGGTATCACTGATGAGAACCACATCTTCTTCACCTGTCACCTGGCAGATGCCGGCGACGAAGCCGACCTTGGAAACGGTCTTCAGGTTGATGGTCCCCTTGCCGCCGCGTCCCTGCAAGGGATATTCGACAACGAGGGTGCGCTTACCGTAACCGTTTTCGGAAACGGTCAGGATGGCGTTGCCTTCCGCCAGAATTTCCACACCCACGACGCAGTCGTCTTCGTCCATGCGGATGCCCGTGACGCCCCGAGCGGTCCGCCCCAGATCACGGACGTCTTCGGCATGGAAACGAATGGCTTTGCCCTTCCGGGTGCCAAGGAAAATATCCTGCTGGTTGTTCGTGATCTGGACATCGATCAGGTCGTCTCCTTCATCGACAGACATGGCGATGATGCCGGTGGAACGTGGATTCGCGTAAGCCGACAGGACGGTCTTTTTGATGATCCCCTTCTTCGTCACCATGACAATGGACTTGTCGTCCGTAAACTCCCGCACCGGTAAAATGGCCGCCACTTTCTCACCCTGGGCCAGGTTGATCAGATTGACGATGGCCTTGCCCCGGGCGGCACGACCCGCCTGGGGGATCTGGTAAACCTTGAGCCAGTAGACACGGCCTTCGGTCGTGAAGATCAGGATGTAGTGGTGGGTCGAGGCGATGAAAATGTTCTCGACGAAATCCTCTTCTTTGGTCTGCATGCCCACCTTGCCACGCCCCCCCCGGCGCTGGCTGCGGTAGAGGCTTACGGCGTTGCGCTTGATGTATCCTGAATGGGACACCGTAACGACCATGTCCTCCTCAACGATCATGTCCTCAATGCCGATGTCCTCGACGCTGGTCACGATTTCCGTCCGCCGGTCGTCGCCGAAACGGTCCTTGATGTCATCCAGTTCGCGAACGATCACGTCGAGAATTTTCCGATTGTCCCCCAGAATGCTCAGAAGTTCCTGAATCAGCCTTGTGAGTTCGGCGTATTCCGTGTCGATTTTTTCTCGTTCGAGACCTGTTAAGCGCTGGAGACGCATGTCGAGGATGGCCTTCGCCTGAATTTCCGACAGGCCGAACCGGTCGCAGAGGCGGATCATCGCCTCCTGGGGGTTGTCCGCCTTCTTGATGACGGCAATCACCTCGTCGATATGGTTTAAGGCTATGATGAGCCCTTCCAGAATATGGGCGCGCTCTTTGGCCCGTTCCAGTTCGAAGCGGGTGCGCCGGATGACGACTTCCCTGCGGAAATCGATGAAACTGCTTAAAACTTCCTTAAGGTTGAACACCCGGGGCTGACCATGATCGATGGCCAGCATGATTATCCCAAAGGAGGTTTCCATCTGGGTATGTTTGTAAAGCTGGTTCAAAATAACCCCGGAAGGTTCGTCACGTTTCAGATCGATTACGATGCGGATCCCTTCCCGGTCGGATTCATCCCGGAGATCCGCGATACCACTAATCTTTTTCTCCTTTACCAGCTCCGAAATGGCCTCAATCAGGTTGGCCTTGTTGACCTGGTAGGGAAGTTCCGTCACGATGATGCTTTCCCTGTCGCTGCGGGCATTGCGCTCGATCAACGCCCGGGCGCGCATCCGGACGATACCCCGACCCGTCCGGTAGGCGGATAGGATTCCTTCCCGGCCGTTGATGAACCCGGCCGTCGGAAAATCGGGCCCCTGGATGTAGCGCATCAGTTCCTCGATGGTAATCTCAGGATTGTTGATCAGGGCGATGGTCCCGTTGACAATCTCCCGGAGGTTATGGGGCGGAATGTTCGTGGCCACGCCGACGGCAATTCCCGAAGAGCCGTTCAAAAGCAGGACCGGTACCCGGGCGGGGAGAACTGTCGGTTCTTCCATGGATTCGTCGTAGTTGGGAACGAAATCGACGGTGTCCTTGTCCAGGTCCGTGAGAAGTTCCTCCGCCAAGCGGTCCATCCGGATTTCGGTATAACGCATAGCCGCCGGGGGGTCCCCGTCGATGGAGCCGAAGTTGCCCTGGCCGTCGATCAGGGGATAGCGCATGGAGAAATCCTGGGCCATGCGGACGATCGTGTCGTAGGCTGCCTGGTCGCCGTGAGGGTGGTACTTACCGATAATATCACCGACGATGCGGGCGGATTTTTTATAAGCCTTGTTCCAGCGGTTCCCCATCTCGTTCATCGCAAACAGGACACGGCGATGCACGGGCTTGAGGCCGTCGCGGACATCGGGTATGGCCCGGCCGATGATAACGCTCATGGCGTAGTCCACGTAGGATTTCTTCATTTCATCTTCGATATTTACAGGGATGTTCCTCTGATGTAACAACTGATCCATGAAAACGTTCCTTCCTGTTGTGATCCCTTTTCTCCTCTATGTCGTCACGCACCTGGAGGCTGTGTCACAATGTCATTCTGAGGCACCAGCCGAAGCATCTCTTCATCTCAACGTTCCGTCATTATTATTAAATTCTTCACGTCGTTCAGAATGACCACGAACTCAAATCAGGTATTACGACACAGTCTCATAATCCGGGTTCCATTTCCAATGAGTCAACACCTGAAAATGGATGCCGGATCGGAGTCCGGTATGATATGAAAGCCTTTTTTGCTCCTTTACTGGAGAAAACCTTTTTTCCTTTAACAACGATTCTACACATCCAAATTGGAGGCATGGACGGCGTTCTGGAATATAAAATCCCGGCGGGGCTCGACCTGGTCCCCCATCAGGGTCGTAAATATCTCATCCGCCACGACGGCATCCTCCACCTTGACCTGCAGCAGAGCCCGTTTTTCGGGGTTCATTGTCGTTTCCCAGAGCTGCTCGGGGTTCATTTCTCCGAGACCCTTGTAGCGCTGAATGCTCAGCCCCTTTTTCCCCAGGGACATGACATGGTCCACCAGGGCCGCCATGTCAACCAATTCCACCGGTGGCAGGGTGGTATCCTCTTCCATAACCAGGCGGTAAGGCGGTTCCCCCATGACGATCACTTGACTGAGCAGGGCCTTGATTTCTACAAATTTGGGATTTTTCAGCATATCTCGGTCAATACAAGTCAGCCGTTCCTGACCGTTACGTGACAGGCGAAACATCATCTTGTACATGCCATGTTCCGGATCCTGATCGACCATGGCTTCCAGAAGCGCGTCTCCCAGAACCTTGACGGTCCGCCGGAGTACCTTCTCCATTGCATCCTGAGTTTTGAAATCCCAGTCGGAGAGCGCCGGATCTCCGGCTAAAAGACGAACGACCTCGCGGTCTTTGCTCTCTTTTTCGCATTTGTCGAGAATCGTCTCAATGCGCATGACCTTCTTAACCAGGGCCGACAGCTTCGCGCCGGTGAAGAAATTGCCGTTGTCCATGACCAGCCGGGTTTTGCCCACCCCGTTTTCGAGAACAAACCCTTTCATCGCCTCTTCGTCGTGAATATATTTTTCCGTTTTCTTTTCGGTAATTTTAAACAGGGGCGGCTGGGCAATGTAGAGATAGCCCCGCTCGATGAGTTCACGCATCTGGCGGAAGAAAAAGGTCAACAGCAGGGTTCGGATGTGGAGACCGTCCACGTCGGCATCGGTCATGATGATGACCTTGTGGTAGCGCAGGCGGCTGACGTCGAAATCGTCTTTCCCTATACCCGTACCCAAGGCGGTGACGATCACCTTGATCTCTTCGTTCTGGAGCATCTTATCAAACCGGGCCTTTTCGACATTGAGGACCTTACCGCGGAGCGGCAGAATCGCCTGATTTTTACGATCCCGTCCCTGCTTGGCGGAGCCGCCAGCCGAATCACCCTCTACAAGATAGATTTCACTGACAGCGGGATCCTTCTCCTGGCAGTCGGCCAGTTTCCCCGGTAACGCACCCACTTCCAGGGCGCTTTTACGGCGGGTCAATTCCCTCGCCCGCCGTGCGGCGTCGCGAGCCCGGGCGGCATCCAGGCATTTGCTCAGGAGCTGTTTTGCCACTGTTGGGTTTTCTTCCAGATAGGTGCCGATCTTATCGTAAACGATCCCTTCAACAAGCCCTCTCACTTCACTGTTACCCAGCTTCGTCTTGGTCTGTCCCTCGAACTGGGGATTTCTGATCTTGACACTGATCACACAGGCTAACCCTTCCCGGAGATCTTCCCCCCGGAGGGATTCCTTGTTGCTTTTCAGAATATTGTAACTTACGGCGTAGTTGTTGAACACCCGCGTGAGGGCGGAACGAAATCCGATCATGTGGGTTCCCCCCTCCGTCGTGTTGATGCTGTTCGCAAAGGAGTAAATATTTTCCTGGTAGGTGTCGTTGTACTGGATGGCAACCTCGACATGACAATCTTCACGGTCTCCCTCGACAAAAATGGGATGCTTGTGCAACACCTTCTTGTTCCGATTGATGTATTCGACAAAGGAGACTATACCGCCCTCATAGAAAAACTCGCTCTTCTTTTCGACTCTTTCGTCAATGAGATTGATCCTCACGCCCGAATTAAGGAAGGCCAGTTCCCGGAGGCGATTGGCCAGGATGTCGTAACTAAACTCCATTTCCTCGAATATTTCCTCATCGGGCTTAAAAGTGACCCTCGTCCCCTGGCCCTTGGTCTTTCCCACCATTTCCAATGGCGCCTGGGGTACGCCCCGACGGTAACTCTGAGTATACAAACAGCCGTCCCTTCTGATTTCCAGTTCCAGGGACGCAGAAAGGGCGTTTACCACGGATACACCGACGCCATGAAGCCCGCCCGATATCTTGTAGCTGTCGTTGGAAAATTTAGCCCCCGCGTGAAGCTTCGTCAAAACGACTTCCGCTGCCGATATCCCTTCCGTTTTATGCATGTCCACCGGAATGCCACGACCGTTGTCATCGACTACGACGCTGTTGTCCATACGCACAACCACCGTGATTGTGTTGCAGAACCCCGCAGCGGCTTCATCGATAGCGTTATCCACCACCTCATAAACCAGATGATGGAGTCCTTCCTTGCCCGTTGACCCGATATACATGGCCGGCCGCTTCCGGACCGCTTCTAACCCCTCCAATACTTTAATGCTATCGGCGCTATAATTCTCGATCATTGATTAAAAACCTCTTTTTTACTTCTTTATAAACAGCTTTTTTTAAACAAAATATAAATAGAAGTACTTTATTTAATTGAATATTTTATTACTTACTTCCTATTTATCCTCTTTTTATCCACAGCTTAAATCATCAAGGGCATGACGACACAAAGATACTCGTCATGACTGGCGGACCGAACAATGCCGGGTTTTCTCCCGGCTCCCAATTCAAAAGCGATGGTCTCCTCGTCGATTACTTCGATGGCGTCAATCAGGTAGTCTGCATTATATCCGACTTCCAGTTTTTCCCCGTCATAGGAAACATCGATATCCTCCTTGGCTTCACCCACATCGGCATTTTGGGATTGCAGGACCATCCGGTTCTCGGCAATGGAAAGCAGAACGGTTCTAAATTCTTCCGCCGACACCACCACCCACATTCTGCGCAGGGCATGGAGAAAACCATCCTTTGGCAAAAACAGCACCGTACCTTTTTCAGTGGGAATGACCCGTTTGTAATCCGGATACTCCGCATTGATCAAGCTGACTTTCAACAGAACATTACCCGTCTGAACGATAAACATCTGCCCCATTAATCCGATGGCTACATGGTCCGGATCGTCCTCCACGACTTTTCGGATTTCGCCGACCCCCTTCCGGGGAAGAATAATCCCTACGGGTATATCCAGAAATTCCGTCACATCCAGATTTTTGTGCGCCAGGGACAGACGATGTCCATCCGTCGCCACCATTCTGATGGTCACCCCATCCGGCTTTTTCTCGGTCTGTAAAAAAATACCGTTTAAGTTTCTTCTCAATTCATCGGTTGACATGGCAAAAAAAACCTTGCGCACCATTTCCTTGATGAGGCTACCAGAAATAGGAAACAGGGGAACATTTTCTTCGGCTACGACCGCCGGATATTCATCAGCAGAAATACCCATGATCCGGTAAACCGCCTTTTGACAGGTCAGCGTCACTATATTGCGGGAATCGGTTTCGACGTGGACGGCCTCTCCCTGAATTTCTCTAATCATTTCATAGAGTTTTTTAGCGGAAAGGGTGATTTTTCCGGCTTCGGTCACCTCAGCTTCGTAACGGGCAATGAGACTAATCTCACGGTCGGTGGCCACGATACGCACCCGGTTTTCTTCCGCTTCCAGGAGAATGTTACTCAAGATGGGGAGGGTTGTTTTCTTATCGACAATGCCCAGTGTTTTTTGCACGCCTTCCAAAAAAACATCTCTTTTAATCGTAAAATCCATCTTCTTCTACATCCTTTCGGTTTATTATTTATTTAAAAAGTTTTTCTAATATTTAAATTAGTTATAGTAAAAGGACCTGTTGATAAACAGAATGATTGATATAAAGTCGTTTTTTTTCTCTTCTTCTTTCATCTTTTTCCTGTGGATAAAATCTGTATTTAAAGTTAGCGACGCTGGAGAAGTCCGTCTTCAATTTCCTGAAGCGTTTTCTTTAACTCCTGGTCCGTTTCGATCAGTTTCTTTATTTTGTTATCCGCATAAATAACTGTGGAATGATCTCTGCCACCCAGTTTTTCCCCGATGTCCGGAAAGGAGGCATTGGTTAATTTTCTTGACAGGTACATTACCATCTGACGCGCCGAGGCCAGATTTTTGTTTTTCTTGGGAGATTTTAGGTCGGATAGCTTTATGCCGTAGCGCTCGGAAATGGCCTTCATGACATCGTCAATGGTGACGCTGACCTTTTCATTTGTTTTAAGAATTCTCGCCAAGACCTGACGGACCAGATCAAGGTCTATTTTCCGTTTTGTCAGCGATGCATAGGCAACGGTCTGGGTCAAAAATCCTTCCAGTTCCCGGATGTTGGATTCTGCATGGGAAGCAATGTAGGAAGCTGCATCGTGAGGCAGATCGATATGATTTTCCTGAGCCTTTTTCTCCAGAATGGCGATTTTTGTTTCGATTTCCGGTGGTTGAATATCGGCGATTAAACCCCACTCGAAACGTGACCGCAAACGCCCCTCCAGGTTGGGAATGTCCTTCGGGAAATTGTCGCTGGTCATGACGATCTGTTTTCCTGAATCATGAAGGGTGTTGAAGGTGTGGAAAAATTCCTCCTGGGTGCGGTCTTTTCCGGCGATAAACTGAATATCATCGATTAGCAAACAATCGATATTACGAAACTTTTCCCGAAATTTAGGCATCTTGTCATGACGGATGGAGCTGATCAGTTCGTTAATGAATTCTTCCGCCGATACATACAAGACATTCATCTCCGGATAGAGGGCATAGGTCAGAAGGCCGATGGCATTCAACAGATGGGTCTTTCCCAGACCAACGCCTCCGTAGATGAAAAAGGGATTGTAGTTCTTCGCCGGATGCTCCGCCACGGCAATCGACGCCGCATGGGCGAATTGATTGGAAGAACCGATGACAAAACGATCAAAACTGTAATTGGTATTCAAGGTGTGGTGATACTGCATTTTGGACGTTTTAACCGGTACGGAGGACACCGCCACGTGGTTCGCATGACCATTTCCGTTGACGGATGTCTCCTCCTTCGTTTCACCCTGGGAAATGATGAAAACGATGTTTGTATTGTAACCCATCGTATTAAAAAGACATTCCTGGATCGTGTGATGGTAATTTTCCACAAGCCAGTCTTTGAAAAAACGATTCGGGACGGCCAAACAGACTTGATTATCCTCAACAGAGAGGATGCGAATCGGCTTGATCCAGGTTTCATAATTTTGCTTGGAGACCTTTTCTTGGATCAATTTTTGTGTATTTTCCCATAAAATCTGCAAGGTTATAAATCCTCATCCACATAATTATCCACAAGTGTGGATAGCTCGGTTCTTTTTTTCCCGGGTTTAACGATGTCGGCCTATGTAAAGTTAAATGACGTGTACAAAACCATCTGCGGAATCAATCCGGATTCATCTTAAAGAGAAGTTCGACCAGCCGTCCCAGTTCCTCTGTGGAAGAAAAGTTGATTTCGATGGAACCTTTTTTACTTTTCTTTTTGATCTGCACCCGTGTCATCAATAAAGCAGACAGCTTTTTTTCCAGATCTTCCAGATAATGTTCCCGTTTGAGCGTCTTTTTTTCCGCTTTGGGCGCCCTGAGCGTCTGAATGAGCTTTTCCGTTTCCCTGACGTTCAGATCTTTTTTGATAATCAATTGAAATACGGCCGTTTGTTGTTCCGTCGCTTCGCAGGCAAGAATCGCCCGGGCGTGTCCCGCCGTGATCTTTTTTTCTACCAGGGCTTCCTGTATTTTTCCCGGCAGTTTCAAAAGGCGGATCGTGTTGGCCACGGTGGAGCGATCCTTTCCGATTTTCGTGGCGATGCTCTCGTGGGTCTGACCGAAGGTCTCGACCAGGGTCCGGTAAGCGTTGGCCTCCTCCAGAGGGTTCAGGCCTTCCCGCTGAAGGTTTTCGATCAGGGACAACTCGGCGGCTTCGACGTCGCTTGCGGTGCGGATGACAATGGGAACGCGATCCAGACCCGCCTCCTGGGCGGCCCGCCAGCGTCTTTCCCCGGCGATGATCTCGTAGCCGGTGTCGTCTTTTCGGACCACGATGGGCTGAATGATGCCACTTTTCCGGATGGAAGCGACGAGTTCCTTCTGTTCACGGTCGCGGAAATCCTTGCGCGGCTGGTAACGGTTCGGCCGGATCTCTTCGATGCCGCAGGTGATCAGGCGAGGCCGGTCTTCCATATCCGTCATGAGGTCGGGAAACATGGCTTCCAATCCCCGTCCTAAGGATTGTTTCGGTGGCATTTATATTCTCCCGCAGTTCATAAATTCCCGGGTCAGCTCCATATAGGACATGGCGCCCCGGGACCGGATGTCGTATAAAATGATGGGCAGCCCATGGCTGGGGCTTTCGGACAGCCGAACATTCCGGGGAATCACCGTCTGGAAAACACGGCTCCCGAAATGCTTGCGGATATCCTCACTGACCCGGTGCGAGAGCGTGTTTCTCGCATCGAACATGGTCAGGAGAATCCCCCCCAGGGTCAATGACGGATTCAGCCGGTTCTGCACAATCTTCAGGGTGTTCATCAACTGGCCGAGACCTTCCATGGCGAAATATTCACACTGCAGCGGTACCATCAGGGCGTCCGAGGCCACCAGGGCGTTGATGGTCAGAAAACCCAACGACGGCGGACAGTCTAAAATGACGTAGTCATAGGAGACGTCCATCTGCCGCAGGAACGTGCGGAGCCGTTTTTCCCGCTCCGGCAGGTGGATAAATTCCACCTCGATTCCGATCAGGTCCTGATTCGACGGAATCAAATCGAGGTGCGGAATCTGAGTGGGTGTAACCGCTTCCCGCAGAGGTATCTTGCCGATCAGGGCATGATAGAGATTTTTTTCGGCGATCTGCCGCTTATCTATTCCCATCCCGCTCGTCGCGTTCCCTTGGGAATCGCAATCGATCAGGAGCGTCTTTTTTTCGGCAACAGCCAGGCAGGCGGCCAAATTAACCGCCGTAGTCGTTTTGCCGACGCCTCCCTTTTGATTCGCGATGCAGATGATTTTACGCATGATGGGTTTGGGTTTTTTATCTTCCGGTTCAGCGTTAGTGTGGGGAACCCATAACACAAATCAAGGCTTTTTTTAAGCCGAAAATACCCCCGGCTAAGGCGCTGATAACAGGGCGAAAAAATGTGTCCTCAAACTTGATGGCAACGCACATCCGGGCAATTTCCACCCCGTCTTACCGAAGGGCCTGACGCAGGGCCTCCGGCTGTGGATAACTCGTGGCGGCAGTCCTTTTTTTATCCCGTTTTGTTCTTTTCGGGAATTACCTCACCCCTTCTGATAACCTTT
>CAZBQX010000042.1:0-8977 GCA_964494155.1 uncultured Syntrophales bacterium | reverse complement strand
GTGGGCATCCCGCAAATGTTTGACAAGGGGAGCGATATTCGATATGGGCGAAGGGGAGAACCACGATTCATCCTCACAAATTCCACGGAAATTAGACGGGAGCGTCTGAGATGCCATGAAAGACCTGCTCATAAAAATACCCCGCTACCTGGCCCTGTTTTTTGTGTCCGCATACACCCTGGGTCTGGTGATATTTCTGGTCCGTTTTTTCGCCCTGGCCGCTTGGTCGGAATACGGGATCGCCGTCACCGCACTCGCCTTTTCCGGGGTTGCGATCAGCGGGGTGTGCCTGGCCCTTTTTCCCGATTTCTTCGCGCGCCGTCGTGCGGCGATTCTCTTCTGGCTTCCCTTTGTCCTCCTTTTTGTTTCGGCCCTGGCGTTTCAACTGATAGCCCTGAACCGGTTCAACCCGTTCCTGCTGCAGGGGTGCCTCTGGCCGGGGCAGATGTTGAACCTGCTTTATTATGTTCTGGCTCTGCTGCCCGTCTTTTTCCTGGCGGGACTCTTCATCGGCCTCAGTTTTCTCGATCTGACCGGTGAGATCGCGCAGGCCTCGGCCTGTCACCTCTTCGGGGCAGCCGCGGGGTGGCTCCTGGTTTTCGTTTGCCAGTCCTTCGTCCATCCGTTCCAGCTTCTGGCGGTACTCCTGCCGGTCCTGGCTCTGGCTGCGCTGGCCCGGCTTTTCGTCCTGCGTTACGCCATGTTCCTGACGGGCCTGGTCCTTCTTTTTTTCATCACCGGTTTCGGGATGTGGCGGGTTCTGGATGGGAACCACGCACGCATTCCGGGCTACAAAGCGGTCCAGTACGCGATGCGGGTGGAGGGTAACCGCGTGTTGACCGAGATACCCACCCCCGGTGGTTATTACCACCTCCTCGACAATTTCACAGAGCGGCGGGCCATTAACCTGTCGCACCAATATGGGTTTCCCCGTGTCGCCCAGAAGCCGGTTGCCAGGGGTCTCTATCGTGACGGCGCCCGCATCCTGGGCCTCTACAGGGAAGGAACCCGGGACCGGTCGTATTTTGATGCCTCCCTCGATGGCTTCCCGTACCGGCTGAAGCCGCTGGGAACATACCTGCTCATCGGCACGGACGGCGGGTTCAAGATTCATGAAATCTGGGGTGAAAAGCGGACCATCCGTGCCGTGGAACCGACTCGAACGGTTTACGAACTGGTTCGGCAGGGCATCGCCGGTATGGGGGGGATCTCCTTGTCCTGCAATGCCCCTCTGGGCGTCCTCGAACCGCGGGCGTTCGACCTGATCGACATGGGTTCCACCTTTCTTATGGAAGGAGAGGCCAACCGTTACGCCTTAACAATCGAGGCGGTTTCCCGCTATTTCTACGCCCTCAAAGACGACGGCCTTTTGTCGCTGCCGGTTGCGACGGCCGGTTTTTCCGCCTACGCCGAGAAGCTCCTGGTCACAGTCGACCAGAGTCTGCGCCGGATTGGGGTGGACGATCCGGGAAAGCATATTCTGGTTTACCGGTCGGAATCAGGCGTCCGGATTCTGGTGTCTCGGAAAGGGTTTACGGACGGGGCGATTGCCGCCCTGAAGACCTTCTGCGGTGAACGATCTTTTGATATCTCCTGGTATCCTGGAATGGAACCCAATAAAAACAGCCTATTACAAGGTTATCCGGCCGCAGGAACGACCGATCAGAACAACCGCCGGGCAGAACAAATGGATGCCCTCCGGCATGCGTCGCTGAAGCTGTTTCAGACCCCGCGCACCGTTTCGTCCGCCTCCGGTTTGAACCTGGAACCGGCGACACTGGATCGGCCTTTTTTCCATGACGTTTTCCCTGTCCGTGCGATACCGACGCTGCTGAAAGCCCGGCACGGCATTCCGCGGGTTGAGATCGGTCAGCTCATCAATCCGGCGATGCTCTTTTTTGCCAGCATCCTGGGTGTTTGCGTCATCTTACTTCCGCTGATCCGCAAAAAAGAGGCGGCAGGGCCCCATTCACGATTCCGGATGGCCGTTTATTTCGCCTGCCTGGGTCTCGGTATGGTTTTCATCACCAGAGTGCTTTCCGAACGGTGTGCGTTTTTCCTCAACGACACGGCCACCGCCGTGACCGTCATCGTGTGCGCCATGCTCTTTTTTTCAGGTTGCGGGAGCTATCGCACCTCGAAGCTCGATCCTTTTTCCGACCGGGGGATCAAATGGTCTATCGTCCGGATCATTACATGTCTGGTTTTGTATGTCTTTCTCCTGATTCCGGTTCTGTCGGTCCTGCTTCCCCTGGCCGGCCTGATCAAGGTGTTGACCATGCTGATCATTACGGCTCCCGTCGCGTTCATTGCCGGGATGCCTTTTCCCCTCGGCCTCGCCTGCCTGAATGACCGGGCCGGTTTTTTCCTGCCCTGGGCTCTGGGTGTTTTTGCGATTTTCGGCGTTATTGCCATTCCGCTGGGTCAGTTCCTGGCCGTCGCCTGGGGTTTGCATGTCCTTTTGTTCGTCTCTGTTTTCCTTTACTTCATCGCATTGTGGGCCTATCCCGCGATGGCGCCGAGTACGGTTGGAAAAGGGTGCGCGTCCTAAAAAATCCTTTGTTGCACAACATCCGATGTGTTAATTTGACTTGGAGAAGGGGATCCCGGTTTCCGTAAATCGGCAGCGCATCATCAGGAGCCGTTTTAAGGCAAAGCGGATCAGATATGACGGATATTCACACATGGCCGGACACCATAAAAAAAAGCAAGATCAGACGGAGTCGGAACACTCCGGTTTGAGTCGGCGCGCGTTGCTGAAAGGGGCGCTTGGATCGGGTTTGTTGACAGCGGCGGGAGCCCTATTGATTTCTTCCGAGGCCGGGGCGGCCGTTTCGACCCGGGAGAAAGCTGCGCGCTGGGATGAAATATGGGATATCGTTATTGTCGGGTCCGGCTTTGCGGGTCTTGCGGCGGCGGCAGAGGCGGCGGACCGGGGGGCCAAGGTCGTCGTCCTGGAAAAGATGTCCGGGTACGGGGGCAATTCCGTGATCAGTCATGGCGAATACGCCGCCTGGGATGACGTCTACCATCTGCGGGAGAAGCTCGGACTGGGCATGGACAGAGCAGCCCTCCATGAGGAGGACACCCTCCGGGGGGGTAATTTCTACGGCCATCCGGAGTTGATTCGTCTCCTTGTGAAGCAGGCCCCTTCAGCACTGAAATGGCTGATCGACAAAGGGGGGGCAAAGATCCGGGAAAATGTCTTGCCGTCGCCGGGCCACGCCGCGCCCCGGATCCATACCGGAATCGGCGGCTCGGGGGAACTGTTCGCGGCGGCGCTGAAAAAGATGGCCGAGCAGAACGGCGCGACCGTTCGCACCAATGAGAAGGTCACACGCATCTGGCGCAGCAGCTTCTCCTCCCCGGTCACCGGGGTGGAGGTACAGCGGGGGAAAAAGCGGGTCAATATCGCGGCTCGGCAGGCCCTCATTCTGGCCAGCGGCGGTTTTGGGCGCGATCTGGCGATGCGCCAGGCTTACAACCCGGCTGTGGGGCCGGAATACCTTTCCACGAACCATTCCGGCGCAACCGGAGAGATGATCCATTTCGCACGCACAATAGGCGCCGATGTTACGCAGATGAACTTTATCCAGATCTATCCCTTTGCCGATCCGGTGACGGGAAAATTCGACGTCCCATCGGTTTTTGCCCTCCGGGGGCCGGTCTCGGGGATGATCTACGTCGATCCGGCGGGTCGGCGTTTTGTGAATGAGCTGGCTGACGGAAACACCTGTGCCCGCGCGCAGATCGGCGTCGGTAAAGATCAGAAGCTGACCTATGCCCTTTTTAATCAGAAGATGATTTCCCGGCTGGGAACCCAGGACGAGGTGGATGCGGGCCTGAAAGCCGGGCGGTTCGCCCGGGGAGAAACCCTGGCGGAACTGGCGCAGTTCCTTCAGATGACCCCGGAAGCATTAAAGCGAACGGTTTCCGCACATAACCGGTTCATCCGTGAAGGCCGTGATCTGGAGTTTGGTAAGGAAAATCCGGCGCAGATGATGCCCCTGGAAGCGGGTCCTTTTTACGCTTTGCCCCAGTGGCCGGCCGTGCATCATACCCTGGGCGGGCTGCGGATCAATGCTCGTGCGCAAGTCATGGATATCTGGGGGAATTCGATTCCCCATCTGTATGCTGCCGGGGAGGTCACGGGGGGGATTCACGGCGAAAAAAGACTGCCCGGGAACAGCATTCCCGAATGCCTGATCTTCGGCCGCATCGCCGGGACGAATGCGGCGGAAGAAAAGCTTCCGGTTTGACCGGGAGTCGCTTCGTCGAAGCTAAGCGTTGATCTGGGTTCGGTATTACCGTTTTATTTTGCCGGCTTGGTGGTCGTTGATTGATTGTCGGTTCGGATAAGCTGCCGCGGAGGTGAGGCGATGATCCGCAGACGATTTTCTCCCGTTCTGATGGTTACGGTTGCATGCCTTGTTCTGGCCGGATTGGGTCCCACGGAGGTTCTGTCCCGGGAACATCGGCCGGTCTGGCTTTTCAACGAACAGGGGGACCGGATCACCCCGAATCAAAACGCCGTCGATCCCTACAGCCCCAAAAAAACATGTGGAATCTGCCACGATTACACAATAATTACAAAAGGTTACCACTTTCAGCAGGGGTTCGATGATATGCGGGAGGGATACGATTCCCGTCGGCCCTGGATTCTCTCGCCCGGCATGTTCGGCAGTTATTTTCCCTTTGCCGGACCGGCCCGCCTCGCGGCGAAAAACAACAGCCACATCCGGCAGATTGACCTGACTGCCTATGACTGGATCGGCGGATACGGGAAAAAGGATGCGAACGGCCGTGATCTGTCCCGCGCCTGCGGCGCCTGCCATCCCGGCGGCGGTCCCCTGGAGTACGGCCGCAATGCACAGGGGCGTCCCGACTGGACATCAAAGCTCATCGCCGGCGAAAGGGTGACCCGGAAACCCCTGGACGGGGATTATGCTTCTTTGCTGACGCCGGACGGCAGGAGCCATTTCCGCGAAAGCGGCGTGATCGAAGCCGACTGCCTTATCTGCCATGCCCCGGCCTACCGTTTCGATGCGCGGACCGAGCAGCTCAACCGCCGCAACTACCGCTGGGCGGCCACCGCAGGCGCCGGATTGGGGACAGTAACCGGTGCGATTTTTACGTACCGCGATCCCGCTGCCGGTCCGGGAAGCCCCAGTTATCTCGAAGGAACCTGGAATTTCAGCAGACGCCCCATCGTCCAGTATGCCTGGCGGGACAGCCGGATATTCACACCGGAAGGACGGCTCCGCGGCGAGCGGATCAGTGGCAACGTTGCTTCTCGGAATTGCCTGCCCTGTCATGCCCCGGCCGAAGCGGTTAATAACGGCCATATTCACCAGGCGTCGTTCGACGCGCACATTGCCAAAGGGTTCCATTGCACGGATTGCCATCCCCTGACGGGGAAAACGGCAGGCGAACGATTGCAACACCAGATCGCCAAGGGCAAGTCGGAACATATTCATGTCCGGGACGATCTGGATGGGATCGGGATGAAGAACTGTGTGGACTGCCATCTGGAAAGCAAGTACCGGCCTATCCGACGAGGCCTGCCCGGGCAGGCGACCCATCCCCGGGAAACGCATGCCAAACGTTTCCCCCGGGGGTCGTCTCATTTTTACCTGATCTCCTGCACCGGTTGTCATGCCGCCGAACGTCCCGCCCGAGCCATGGCGCTTCTTGATTTAAGCACGGGAACGGCGCAGGGTTATACGGCCGATGACCTGGCCCTGGCCTTCCTTCCGGCGATTTATGAACAACCGGCAAAAACACCCTGGATTCCCTGGACGACACGAATGAAACGGGACAAGGGGGGAACGGAATACTATACGGCCCATGTGCCGAAAGGCCTGCAATGGTTTGGGGAAGAACAGAAAAACGGGGAGATCCGCCCGATTCCGCTGCGTTATGTGCAAGAGGCGGCCAACGCTTTGCAGGGTCTCACCACAAAAACGGTGAAGGGCGGCGACGGGACCAGCCGGAAGGTCGCTTCTGTGCTATCCGATGCGGATATTCGACGCATGATCGGCGCCTTGACCAGGCAGGGTTTTGTCGGCGTCGTTTACCTGTCCGACCGGGTTTATCGCCTGAAAGGGGACAGTCTGAGTGCCGGAGCCTTGCCTGCCGCGCGGGATATCTTTCTGATTCCCCACGGGGTGTCGCCCCTGAAACGGCAATGGACCCTGGGAGCCAAAGGCTGCGATTCGTGCCATGAAGAAAGCGCGCCGTTTTTTACGAAAAATGTGATTCGGAACATGCGGGGTTTTCTCCGGGATGACTATCCGGTATTCCGGGCGCCGAACAGTGTGCCCCAGATGACGGACTGGGGGTTGGAGGACATACCTTCCAATTGATGGACAGAAAAAGGAGGGACCGGATCATGATTAAATCGCCGGCCATGATGGTTCTCTTATTTACCATGCTGATTTTCCTGGGTTGTTCCCAGGAAGACACGCCCGGATCCCGGACCCAAAGACTTACCGTCCCTGAATTATCGAAACTGCTCCGGGGGGAAAAACCGCTCAGGATCATCTATGCCGGGAGCCCGCTCCAATGGCGTGATGTGCACATTCCGGATTCCCGTTGCATTCCCTGTGATGCGAGCGAGGCGATTACGGCCTCCTTGCTACAGGAGCCGCACACGCCGCTTGTGCTTTACGGCAACCGGACCCTCCAGGAAGAAACCTGCCCTCTGGTTTCCCGGTTAGCCCGGGCAGGGAAACCGCCCCTGTTGATTCTATCGGGAGGTCTGGCGGCGTGGAAGAAAAACGGTCTGGCCACGGCATCCATAGATCGGATTCCCCGCCTGGCCATACCCGGTGTTTCCGCGGCTGCATGGGAAAAGGATCACCCAGGCGGAACGAAACCCCTGTTTCTTGATATCCGGTCTGCGACACCTTCAGTCACCGGACCGATACCCGATGCCTTGAATATTCCCTTGTCTCAACTGCACGAACGTTACGGGGAGATTCCCCTGGATCGACCGGTGGTGGTTGTCGATGCCGCCGACGGCGAAACCCTTCTGGCCGCGAGCTTTCTGCTCCGCAAGGGGGTATCCGTCATCGGGAGACTTGAAGGAGGTGTCGCGTCTCTGAATGGAGACAGGGTAAAGGGAGGGAAGGGGCGATGAAAGAAATCCTGTCGAAAACACGAATGATTTTGTTCTGGATCTTTTCCCTGGTGATTTCGATTTCCGGCGCCGCCTCGGCTGCGATAGATTGCCAGAGCTGTCACCGGGATGAACCCTTCGGAAAAGCCTTTGCCCAATCCGTCCATGGCACCAACGGATGCACCAGTTGCCACCAGGGGATCACATCCCTGGAGCGACACATGGAGGGCGACGAAAAGCCCCGCCTGCTCGCCTGCGCGAGCTGTCACGGTGAAGTGGCTGCGCGGTACGATAAAAGCTATCACCATGTTTATCAGAACATCGCCTGTCAGGACTGCCACCGGCCGATTCACAGCCTCAGAAAGGTGGAAGGGGACAAGCGGATCATGTCAGTTAAGACCTGCACAGGTTGTCACGCGGCGCGCCAATATGCCGACCTGGGACATACGGGCAAGTTACTCAAGGGCAACCGGGACGCAGCTTCCTGCATCGACTGCCATGGTGTCCATGATATGCCGGCTTATGACACCACCTCTGTTAAAGATAAAGCCGCGCAGCGGATCGAAGCGACCGAAAAATGCCAAGCCTGCCACAACGACCCGGCCCTGGCAAAGCGCAACAACCTTTCGCCAACCGTTGTTGAACATTACGGAGAAACCTATCATGGAAAAGTCTACCAGGTCGGCTACCCGGCCCTCGTGGCGGGTTGTGCCGATTGCCATACGGGGCACAACATCCTGCCGCCGAACGACACCCGATCCGCCTTGTTCCCGGATCAACTGGCTGAACGTTGCGCCCGGTGCCATCAAGGGTTTCATCCCCGGTTTACCCGCTATGTGGCGCACCCTGATTACTCCGACGCCGGCCGGTATCCCCTGCTCTTCTGGGTCAATGTGTTCATGATCGGTTTGCTGGTGGGGACATTTCTGTTTTTCTGGAGTCATTCCATTCTGTGGTGGCGGAAAGTTTACAGCCTGAAATGCCGGAAGCGGCAGGGATATTTGGAAACTCGGGGGATCATTCCCGAATGCGATGCCGGACAACAGGTGCAGCGCTTTACGGTCGCGGAGCGGCTCATGCATGTCGCCCTGATCCTGTCCTTCTTCACCCTGGTCATGACGGGCTTCCCCCTGAAATACCCCCAGATGGCCTGGGCAAAGATCATGATGGACCTCTTCGGCGGGGCGGCCATGGCAGGGATTTTTCACCGGGTTGCCGCAGCGGTGCTGATCTGCCTGTTCCTCTACATTGCCTGGCTTTCCGTGAAATTTCTCTTCCCCGGCTGGAAGGCGTCCGGATGGGTGGGGCGGCTGTTCGGACCCGATTCCCTGTGCCCGAACCTGAAGGATCTGCGTGATATCAAGGGCATGTTTCTGTGGTTTATCAACCGGGGGGACATGCCGCAATTTGACCGGTGGACCTATTGGGAGAAGTTTGATTTCTTTGCCGTTTTCTGGGGCATGACCGTGATCGGCGGTTCGGGTCTCTCCCTGTGGTTTCCAGAACTCTTTTCCTATGTATTCCCCGGATGGGTGCTCAATGTGGCGGCCCTGGTCCATTCCGAAGAAGCCTTCCTGGCGGCGATTTTCATCTTCACCGTCCATTTTTTCAACAACCACCTGGTGCCCAATAAGTTCCCCCTGGAGGACAATATCTTTACGGGACGCTATACGGTCGATGCGCTTCAGGAGGAACGACCCTTGGAATACGAACGTCTGATTCGTGAAGGCCGACTGGAAGAGATGAAAAAACCGGCGCCAGGAATGATCACCATGTTTCTGTCCTCAGCTTTCGGACTGCTAAGCCTGCTGCTGGGACTTTTCCTCACGGGGCTGATCTTCTGGGCGGTGCTTTTCT
>CAZBQX010000041.1:15081-19463 GCA_964494155.1 uncultured Syntrophales bacterium | reverse complement strand
ATGATGGCCGTGATGTAACGGGCCGGGGTCACATCGAAAGCGGGGTTGAACACCGTGATGCCTTCCGGGGCCGCCCGGGAACCGCCCCAGGCTGTAACCTCCTCCGGATCCCGTTCTTCGATTGGAATAGCGTTTCCGTCCGGTGTGGCCGGATCGACCGTCGACGACGGTGCAGCGATGTAAAACGGGATTCCGTGCTCCTTCGCCAGGACCGCCAGCGTATAGGTGCCGATCTTGTTGGCGGTGTCGCCGTTTTGGGCGATGCGGTCGGCGCCCGTGATAATCCTGGCGATTTTTCCCCGGGACATGAGAAAACCCGCCATGTTATCTGTTATCAGCGTTGCCGGAATCTGCTCCCTCACCAGCTCCCAGGCCGTAAGCCGCGCCCCCTGGAGAACCGGCCGGGTTTCGTCGACGAAAACGTGAATCTTTTTGCCCTGTTCCCACGCCGCCCGTATGACGCCCAGTGCCGTTCCGTAGCCTCCGGTGGCGAGCGCCCCGGCGTTGCAGTGGGTAAGAATCGTATCCCCGTCCCGGATCAGTGCCGCGCCGAAGGCGCCGATTTTTCGGTTGCAGGCGATGTCCTCTGCCAGAATTTTCCTGGCTTCGTCGATGAGAATTTGCCTGAAGTCTGAAGCGTCGAAGGGGGCATCGGAATGAGAAATACGGTCAAATAGCACCTTCATCCGTTCGATGGCCCAGAAGAGATTGCGGGCCGTGGGTCGGCTGGCCTGGAATTCGCGGGATAACGTGTCAAAGGCTTCACGGAAAACAGCACGGTTCGCATCCGGCGCTTGCAACATGCCGAGGGCGATGCCCATGGCGGCGGCGATGCCGATGGCCGGGGCGCCCCGAATGGTCAGGTCGTTGATCGCCGCGATGACCTCCCGGTGGGTATGACAGGTCAGGTAACACTCCTCCAGCGGCAGGCGTTTTTGGTCGATCATGACGACCGTGTTGTCCTGCCAGGCAATGGTTCTGATCATGACTGATCCAGTTTCTTCTTCAGGAGCTCGTTGATCAACTGCGGGTTGGCTTTCCCCTGCGTGGCCTTCATGACCTGGCCGACGAAATAACCGAAGAGTTTATCTTTGCCGCTCCGGTACTGTTCAAGCTGATGCGGGTTGGCGGCGATGATTCCGTCGATTACCTGGGCTAAAGCCCCCTCGTCGGTGATCTGGACCAATCCCTTCTCCTCGATGATCGTCTTGGGCGGTTTCCCTGTTTTGTACATCTCCTGGATCAGGTCTTTAGCCATCTTGCCGCTTATCGTCCCCTCTTCGATGAGGCGGATCATGTCGCCCAATCCTTCGGCTGAAACGGGGCAGGTCCGGATGTCCCCCCGGTCTTCGTTGAGGAAGCGCAGGAGATCCCCCATGACCCAGTTGGCGGCCGGCTTGGGTTTGCCGCAGACCTTCACGACTGCTTCGTAGTACTCCGCCAGGGGTTTGCTGGCCGTGAGGACCCCGGCGTCATAGGCCGGGATTTCGTATTCACGGATAAACCGTTCGCGTTTCTCAAGCGGCAGTTCAGGGAGCGTGCTTTCCACGTCCTTGATCCAGGCGTCGTCCACATGGATCGCCACCAGATCGGGATCGGGGAAATAGCGGTAGTCGTGGGCCTCTTCCTTGCTCCGCATGGGGAGCGTTAAGCCCTGGGTATCGTCCCACAGGCGTGTCTCTTGGACGATTTCCCCGCCGCTTTCCAGGATGTATTCCTGACGTTTGATTTCGTATTCCAATGCCCGCTGTACATTGCGGAAAGAATTCATGTTTTTGAGTTCCGTCCGGGTGCCGAAGGTCTCCTGACCTACCGGCCGCAGGGACACGTTGGCGTCGCAGCGGAAGCTGCCTTCCTCCATATTGCCGTCGCAGATTTCCAGGTAGACAAGGGTCTCATGAAGACGCCGCAGATACGCGGCGGCTTCTTCGGCGCTACGGATGTCCGGTTCGCCGACGATTTCGATCAAGGGCACCCCGGTGCGGTTGAGATCCACGTAGCTCGACGGCAGGTGTTCATCGTGAATGAGCTTTCCGGCATCCTCCTCCATATGAATCCGGGTGAGCCCGATGCGCTTTTTCCCCGCCTCGGTTTCAATGTCCACATAACCGTGTTCGGCCAGGGGGAGGGCGTACTGGGAAATCTGATAGCCTTTGGGGAGGTCGGGGTAGAAATAGTTCTTCCGGGCGAAATTGCTTATGAAATTGATCCGGCAGTGGGTCGCCAGGGCCATCTTCATGGCGAATTCCACGACGGTTTTGTTCAACACCGGGAGCACCCCGGGCATGCCCAGGCAGACCGGGCAGGTATGGCTGTTCGGCGCGGCGCCGAATTCGGCGGAGCAGCCGCAGAATATTTTCGAGTTCGTTAAAAGCTGGGCGTGTACCTCCAGCCCGATCACCGGTTCATAGTGCATTACAGTGCAGGCCTCCTTTTTTCGATCGCGGCACATTGCTCATAGGCATGGGCGATCTGGAGGAGTTTTCCCTCCGCGAAGTGCCCGGCCAGAAACTGAACGCCGATAGGCAAACCCTGGGTGCTGAAGCCGCAGGGAACGGAAATACCGGGGATGCCGGCGAGATTGGCGGAAATGGTATAGATATCAGACAGATACATCTGAAGGGGGTCATCGGTCTTCTCTCCGAGTTTGAAAGCCGGCGTCGGCGACGTCGGTGTCAGGATGACATCGCACTGCCGGAAGGCGTTGTCGAAATCTTCCTTGACCCGGCCCCGGACCTGGGAGGCTTTCTTGTAGTAGGCATCGTAGTAACCGGAGGAGAGGGCGTAGGTGCCCAGCATGATCCGGCGCTTGACCTCCGCCCCGAAGCCCTCGGAGCGGGTCTTTTTGTACATCTCCAGGAGATCCCGTGCGTTTTCCGCCCGGTAACCGTACTTGACGCCGTCATAGCGGGCGAGATTCGAACTGGCTTCGGCAGTGGCGACAATGTAATAGACGGCAACGCAGTAGTCCGTATGGGGGAGCGTCACCTCGACACACCTGGCGCCGGCCGCCTCGATCACGGCAATCGCTTTTTTCACCGCCGCCAGGACTTCCGGATCGATGCCCGCCTGAAAATACTCTTTGGGAATGCCGACGGTCCATCCCGCGATATCCTTATGCAGGAAAGATTTGTAATCCGGCACGTCGGCTTTCACCGAGGTCGAGTCTTTCGGGTCATAGGCGCAGATGGCGTTCATCATGATGGCGCAGTCTTCGACGTCCTTGGTGAAGGGGCCGATCTGGTCGAGCGACGAGGCGAAGGCAATGAGGCCGAAGCGGGACACCCGGCCGTAAGTCGGCTTCATGCCGACAACGCCACACAGGGAAGCGGGCTGGCGAATCGAACCGCCCGTGTCCGTACCGAGTGAAGCGATGCATTCGTCGGCTGCCACGGCCGCGGCGGAACCGCCGCTGGAGCCGCCGGGAATCCGATCCAGACCCCAGGGGTTGCGGGTCACGCCAAACCAGGAGGTTTCCGTTGAGGACCCCATGGCGAATTCGTCCATGTTGGCCTTCCCGACAAAGACGGCCCCGGCCTGCTTGAGGGCGACCACAACGGTTGCGTCGTAAGGGGGAATGAAATTATGCAGTATGTGGGACCCGCAGGTCGTCTTAAAACCCTGGGTGCACAAAATATCCTTCAGGGCGACAGGAATGCCGCAGAGGTCTCCCTGATCGCCTTTTTGAATGCGCCGGTCCGCGTCCGCTGCCGTTTTCAGCGCCTCGTCCCGCATCAGAGAGATGTAGGCGTGGACTTTTCCCTCCACCACGTCGATCCGGCCAAAGACGGATTCGGCGGCGGCGACGGCTGTCGTTTCACCGGTGCGCAGTTTATCCCGTAATGCGTGAATGGTCAGTTGATTCAATTCCATAACATCCTCAATTTATTCGATTACTTTCGGTACGCGGAAGCTGCCGCCCCGGATTTCCGGGCCGTTGGCCACAGCGGCTTCATTGGACAGCGATCGTGTCACAACGTCTTCACGAAAGGCGTTGGCCGTGGGGATGGCGTGGGTCATCGGCTCCATACCGGTTGTGTCGGCCTGATTTAACTTATCGATATAAGACAAAATCTTGTCCAGTTGGAGGGTAAATTTTTCCACCTCCTCTGCGCTGAATTCCAGACGCGCCAAATGGGCCACGTACTCGACTTCTTCTTTGCTGATCTTCAATGTCCATTCCTTTCTCTTCCCTATGTTCCCTGCAGTGTGCACCGGGTAATCCGCTTTAGGTCATTAAGCGAATGATAACATCATATTTCAGGCCAAAACGGCCTGATCTGTGCGATGACCTGATCGATTGTGGCGATTTGATCACTTTGGCAGGATGCATCGATCCGGTCCAAATCTTGATCGGTCAGGCATGTTTCGTCCCTAAGCTC
>CAZBQX010000041.1:0-14981 GCA_964494155.1 uncultured Syntrophales bacterium | reverse complement strand
GCCAGAATCTTGCGGAAGATCCGGACGTACACTCCGTCGTCGGCACCGTAGGCGAGGGGACAGTTGATGGTGTAACCCGTCCCTTTGCCGTGACCCGTTTCACGCAGATGCCCCGTTCCGGGATAGAAGGGGTACTGGTGAGTCGAAAAATACAGCACCCGGTCGTCATCGTAAAAGCTGTGCTGGGTACCGTTGCCGTGGTGAACGTCCCAGTCGACGATCAGCACCCTCCGGACGCTGCCTTGGCTTAACGCATGGCGGGCAGCAATGGCCACGTTGTTAAAGATACAGAATCCGGCGGCGCGGTCCGCCTCGGCATGGTGCCCCGGCGGGCGGACAAGGCCGAAGGCACTGTCCAGCCGACCGTCCAGAACATGATCGACGGCATGACACAGGCTTCCGGCTGCCAAGCGGGCGATATCGTACGACTCTTCCGTGGCGTCCGTGTCGGGATCAAGGGAGACGTGAAACTGACCGCTGGTCCGTGCAATCCGATCGATGTAGGCGCGGTTGTGTACCCCTTCCAGTTCTTCCGGGGTAGCGAAACGGGTCGGAATTTCAAAGAATCGTCCCGTCATTTCGGGGGTCTCCAGCATCCTGTAGACGGTCTGCAATCTTGCCGCAGACTCCGGATGGGTGGGGTCGCTCCCGTGGCGGAGAAATCGACGATCCTTGATGATGCCGGTTTTACGATACATCGCTTGTGTTTTCCTTGATGTTCGGGCCGGGTTGTTCCTTGTTTAACTGGACGCTAACCGCGCCTCGCGTCTATCATAAAACCCCCTGAAAAGCAAAAGATTTCCGCCTCGCCGGGCCGATACAAATCCGTTGACAAAAAGAAGAGGCCGACGATATAGTTCCCCCGAATTCTGCCCAAGGAGTGACAACATGTTTGGTATCGGCATGCCTGAAGCCATTTTAATCGGTATCGTGGCCCTGCTTGTCGTCGGACCGAAAAAATTGCCGGAACTCGCCCGAACCCTGGGCAAAGGGTTGAGCGAGTTTCGCAAAACGGCGAGCGACGTGACGGACGGCCTGAAGGATACCATCAAGGCCGATGAAATCAAAAAGGATGTGGAGAACGTAAAAAATTCCTTCCTGTACGGGCAGGATCATGAAGACGAAACCGATCCCGCCGCGTCTGCGCCGCCGGCAAACGAAGACAAAAAGGCGCCGTCGTCCACACTGAAAAAGGACGCCTCCCAGGGCTGAGGGGCCGGATGGAGTCAATGAAGGGATCAAGGTTTGCTGATGGAAAACCCCGTTGAAGAAAAACTACCCCTGACAACCCATCTGGAAGAGCTGCGCAAGCGGCTGGTCCGGGTCCTCATTGTGGTGGGCCTCGGCTTCGGGGTTTGCTACCTGTTCAAGGACTGGTCGTTCCGGATCGTTACCAAGCCGCTGGTGGAAGTCCTACCCGAGCACACAGGCCTTATCTACACGGGACTGCCGGAAGCATTTTTCATTCACATGAAGATCGCCTTTTTTGCATCCCTGTTTTTAACGAGCCCCTTTACCCTTTACCAGATTTGGAAATTCATCTCGCCCGGTTTGTACTCGCGGGAGAAAAAATACGTCATTCCCTTTGTCCTTTCCTCGACCCTTTTGTTTGTCGGGGGAGTCCTGTTCGGATATTTCATTGCTCTGCCCCCGGCATTTAAATTTTTTGTGTCCTTCACAACGGACGTCCTGAAACCCATGGTGTCTTTCCGGGAATACCTCGGGCTCACGATGAAGTTCCTGCTGGCGTTTGGAATATCCTTTGAAATGCCGGTTTTCATGTTCTTTCTGACCAAGTTGGGGATCGTCAACGCGACCATGCTGTCACGGCAGAGGCGTTATGCCATTCTCATTATTTTCATTGCCGCGGCGGTTCTGACGCCGTCCCCGGATATCCTGAGTCAGATTCTCATGGCGGTGCCTCTGATGCTGCTCTACGAAGTAAGCATCGTTGTTTCTAAAATCGCAGGGCGCAACAGAAAAGAGGCGGCTGCGGAGGAGAGCGACACCCATGGCCGGTAAAAATCCGTCCAAGCGCAAAACGCCCCTTCGTCGGGGCTGGCTGAAATCAAAACTGATCCGGATACTGCTGGTTCTCTTTTTTCTGTTCCTGCTTTTTATCCTGATCGGCAGCAGCATCATATACTACGTGCTCCTCCAGGAATTGCCCAGTATTGCCGCCTTGAAAGATTTCCGACCCAGTATTGCCACGCGTGTCTACGACGATAACAACGAACTGATTGACGAGTTTTTTCTCGAAGACCGTAAACTCATTAAGGTTTCCGATATTCCCCGCTACGCCGTTTTGGCCTTTGTCGCGGCGGAGGATGCACGATTTTTTCATCACGGCGGGCTGGATCTCCAGAGTATCACCCGGGCCTTCTATAAAAATCTGGAGGCGGGCAAAATCGTCCAGGGGGGAAGCACCATCACCCAGCAGGTTGCCAAGTCACTCTATCTGTCCCCGGAGAGGAAGTATATCCGGAAGATCAAAGAGGCCGTTCTGGCCTACAAGATCGACCGGTACCTGACCAAGGAAGAGATTCTCAACCTTTATCTGAATTATATCTATCTGGGCCACGGCACCTATGGGATCGAAGCGGCCGCCGAGGGCTATTTCGGCAAGAGCGCCCGCTACCTGACCCTGGCGGAGGCGAGCATGCTGGCGGCGCTGCCCAAGGCGCCGACGACCTATTCACCCTTTCTGCATTATGACAAGGCCCGGGAGCGACAGGGCTATGTTCTGGACAGGATGGTCGAAGATGGCTACATTACCGCCGAACAGAAGGACGCGGCCCTCCGGGCTCCCATCGAACTGCGCTCCTTCCGGCCCAAGGAAAAGATTGCACCGTATTTCATCGAGAACGTCAGGCGTTACGTCCAGGCGAAATACGGCAGCGATGTCCTGTACAAGGAAGGCCTTGAAATCTATACCACCTTGAATATTCCAATGCAGAAAAGCGCCAATGAGGCTCTGGAGAGAGGCCTCAAGGAACTTGAAACCCGCGGGAACTATAAAAAAGAACCGGTCCAAGGGGCGCTTTTGTGTATGGATGTCAAGACCGGCGCCATTCGGGCCATGGTGGGCGGCCGGGATTATACCAAGAGTGAATTCAACCGGACGACACAGTCCATCCGGCAGCCGGGTTCGGCTTTCAAACCTCTCATCTACACGGCAGCTTTCGATAAGGGGCTTACGCCGGCGACCCTCCTGGTGGATTCCCCCATCGTCTTCGAAGATCCTTCCCAGGAAGACGGTTTCTGGAAGCCGAAGAACTTCGACGGCAAATTCATGGGGCCGATTACTTTGCGGTATGCCCTCGTTCATTCCCGGAACGTAATCACCGTGAAACTGCTTCAGGAGATCGGTGTGGACTATGCGACCGCTTATGCAACCAATATGGGAATTACGTCTCCGCTGGCCAAAAACCTCTCCGTCGCCTTGGGTTCCTCCGGCGTCACCCTCCAGGAAATGGTCCGGGCCTATGGTGTGCTGGCCAACGGCGGGAAACGGGTCACCCCCTATTTCATCAAGAAAATTGTAGATCGGACGGGGCAGGTGTTCGAGGAAGCCCAGGTTGTGGAAGAACAGGTTATTGATCCGCGCATCGCCTTTCTCACGACGAACATTCTGCAGGATGTTGTGGAAAGCGGTACGGGGTACCGCGTGAAAAGTATCGGCCGGCCCGTGGCCGGGAAGACGGGTACCACGAATGATAACCGGGATGCCTGGTTCATGGGCTTCACCCCGTCTTTGGTAACCGGGGTTTGGGTTGGCTTTGATAAAGATACGACCCTCGGTAAAGAAGAGGTTGGGGGTCGGGCCGCAGCGCCGATCTGGCTGTATTTCATGGAAAAAGCCCTTCAAACTTACCCGGTGGAGGTGTTTCCCGTGCCGGAAGGGATTGTTTTCGTGAAAATCGATCCCGATACCGGTTTACCCGCCAAGCCGACTGCAGGGAATGCGGTTTTCGAGGCCTTTCTGGACGGCGCCGCCCCCGACAGCGGGGCTTTTTCAAGTCCGGACCTGCTGCCTGAGGGTATTTATCGAGGCAACGGGACCGTTCCCTATTGATTTCGGTTTGTTACAACGGATAAGTTTAAAAAGTTGTTGACAATCCCTTTTTCCTGTCGTATGAAACACTCCCAATTAAATTTATTTTGGAAAATCGTATGCAGAATCGAGAGAATAGCACCGGAGATGGTGCGATTCTGAGCACGGTCGCCATAGTTATCGTACCCAAGGGGACTGCAGCTCGGAAGTCATAAAAACAGAGATATTAAAACCCAAGCCGCGGTCCCCCAGAAGCACCGCGGCTTTTTGTCTAAAAAAAGGCCGCTAAAGGATTTTAGCGGTTTTTTATTTATGCAATGCATGGAGAACAGACCAACGGTAGTGAGAATAATCGTAACATAGGTTAAATCAATCCCGATCCATCGGATTCATTCGGGATGAACCCAAAAATGATAATGATCCATAAGCAGAGGAGGAAGGGCAGTGAAACTTAAGGGAACACAAATCCTTTTTGAAATTTTGAAGCAGGAAAAGGTGGATACCATCTTCGGTTATCCTGGGGGAGCGGTGCTCGATATTTATGATGAATTGTACAAAACCGATATCCGGCATGTGCTGGTTCGCCACGAGCAGGGAGCAGTCCATGCGGCCGACGGTTATGCCCGGGCTTCCGGAAAGGTCGGTGTCTGTCTGGTAACATCGGGGCCGGGTGCCACCAATACGGTCACCGGCGTCGCCACGGCCAACATGGATTCGATCCCCCTGGTGGTCTTCACCGGCCAGGTCGCCACCCACCTGATCGGAAACGACGCGTTCCAGGAGTGTGATATCACCGGCATCACCCGTCCCTGTACGAAGCACAATTTTCTCGTCCGCAACATTGATGACCTGACGGAGACCATTCGGAAGGCATTCTGGATTGCCCGGTCAGGACGGCCCGGTCCGGTCCTGGTCGATCTGCCGAAGAACGTTATGGCTTCGGAAACGGAGTTCAATTCCGAGCCGCCCAAGCGCCGGAAAATGGATGTCGCCTACGAACCGACGCCGGAAACCTACGACGAGATTCTGGAGATGATCCGCCAGGCGAAACGGCCCGTTCTGATGATTGGTGGGGGAATCGTCCTGGGCGGTGCATCGACGGAACTCACGGCCTTTGCCCGCAAATTGCAGATTCCCGTCACGGGCACCCTCATGGGTCTGGGGGCTTTTCCAGGCACAGATCCCCTGTGGCTGGGTATGGTGGGTATGCACGGCACCTACTATGCCAACATGTCCGTCACCAATACCGACCTCCTGATCATCATTGGCGCCCGGTGCGACGACCGGGTGACCAGCAAGCTCGACTGTTTTGCCTGCGGGGCGAAGATTATTCATGTCGATGTGGACGAGTCGTCCATCGAGAAGAATGTGGCCGTTGATCTGGCCCTGGTCAGTGACGCGAAACGGGCTCTGGGGCACCTGAACAAAATGATCGAGGAACGGCACTACAGCATCAATCCGGCGGAGCGCAGCGACTGGCTGAACCAGATTCAGGATTGGAAGCAGCAGGAACCCCTGCGCTATGAGCAGACAGACAAGGTGATCAAGCCCCAGTATGTCATTGAAAAGCTGTACGAACTGACGAAAGGCGAGGCGATCATCACCACGGAAGTGGGGCAGAACCAGATGTGGACGGCCCAATTTTACCACTTCGACCGGCCCCATGCTTTTATCTCTTCCGGTGGACTCGGGACCATGGGCTACGGTCTGCCCGCGGCCATCGGCGCCCAGTGTGCCCTGCCGGACAAACTGGTGATTGACATCGCAGGTGACGGCAGCATCCAGATGAACATCCAGGAAATGGCCACAGCGGTCCAGCATAACCTGCCGGTGAAGGTGGTGCTTCTAAACAATGGCTTTCTCGGCATGGTGCGGCAATGGCAGGAACTCTTCTACGAGAGACGTTACTCTCAGACCGATATGACCTATCAGCCCGATTTCGTAAAGCTGGCGGAGGCCTATGGCTGGGTCGGCCTGCGGACGGACTCCGCAGCAGAGGTGGAATCCATGCTCAAGCAGGCGATTGCTACGCCTCGGCCGGTTTTAATCGATTTTCATGTTGACCGGGAAGAAGGTGTTTACCCCATGGTGCGGCCGGGCGCCGGAATCAACGAAATGACCCTGTGTCCCTGGCGAAAATGCGACTAACAAAGATATATTAATATAAAAGGAAGGAATCATGGAAAGAAAAGAACATATTATTTCCCTTTTGGTGAAAAACGAACCGGACGTGCTGGCGCGTATCGCCGGCGCCCTCGGTGGGAAAGGCTACAACATCGAGAGTTTATGCGTCAATGCCACAGCGGATTACCGGATATCCAAGATTATCCTGACCACGCGGGGCAATGCGGCGACATTAAATCGGATTGAAAAGCTTCTCAACAAGCTGATCGATGTGATTCAGGTGGATGTCGTGAATCTTGACCGATTCGTCCAGAAGGAACTGACCCTGGCAAAAATTAAAATATCCGATGAATTTCGGGCAAAACTGGCTGTAGATATTGACAGTTACAAATGGAAAGTTGTATGGCTGGACGGCGATTATCTGATTGTGGAAGTGACGGCGGATAAGGACGAAATGGACAAGATTCTGTCCCATCTGTCCGAATTGGGCCTGGTGGAGTACACCCGGACGGGTACCATTGTCATTGAGCGTTAAGGGAGGGTTGCCCGACCGGGGAAATGCCGGTCGAAACCAAGGTATAAAGAAATAACCTATCGATATCGATCATGAACAAGGAGGATGAGGTATGGCAAAGATTAATTTTGGCGGCGTTTGGGAAGAGGTAACAACTCTGGAGGAATTCCCCCTGGCGAAGGCGAAAGAGGTGCTCAAGAACGAGACGATCGCTGTAATCGGCTATGGCATTCAGGGGCGCGGACAGTCGTTGAACATGCGCGACAACGGTTTCCGCGTCATCGTCGGCGAAGGGGATTATAACTGGAACAAGGCCATCGAAGACGGTTTTGTCCCTGGAGAGACCCTTTTCTCCCCCATTGAGGCGGCCAAAAGGGGCTCCATCATCCAGTTGCTGCTTTCGGATGCCCAGCAAAAGGAAATGTGGCCGGAAATCAAGGCCTGTCTGAACGAAGGGGACGCCCTGTATTTTTCCCACGGCTTCTCCATTGTCTACAAGGAACAGACCGGTGTCATCCCTCCGCCCAACATTGATGTCATTCTTGTCGCCCCCAAGGGTTCGGGTCGGACGGTCCGGACGAATTTCCTGGACGGCAGCGGTATCAACTCCAGTTTCGGCGTTTTCCAGGATTTCACAGGTCGCGCCATGGAGCGCACCCTGGCCGTCGGCATTGCCATCGGCTCCGGCTATCTCTTTCCCACGACGTTCGAGAAGGAAGTGTACAGCGACCTGACCGGGGAGCGGGGCGTCCTGATGGGTTGTCTGGCCGGCGTTATGGAGGCCCAGTATAATGTTCTGCGCGCCAATGGTCATAGCCCATCGGAAGCCTTTAATGAGACGGTGGAAGAACTGACTCAGAGTCTTATCCGGTTGGTAGCCGAAAACGGCATGGACTGGATGTATGCGAATTGCAGCACCACGGCACAGCGCGGCGCCCTCGACTGGAAAGACCGGTTTCGTGATGCTGTGGCGCCGGTTTTCGAACAGCTCTATAAAAGTGTGCTGACGGGTGAAGAGACGCGAATCGTTTTGGAAGCCGGGTCCTCCCCGGACTACCGGGGACGTCTCCAGAAGGAACTGGAAAATATTCGGGACAGCGAAATGTGGCAGGCCGGTGCGGCGGTGCGGGCATTGCGGCCTGAGCGAAGAAAAAAGAGTTAAAGAAGCCCTGAAAGGGAGAAGGACATGCGCAGTGATGTGATGAAAAAGGGCCTCGAGCGGGCCCCCCATCGGTCTCTGTTGAAGGCGATGGGTTATACGGATGAAGAAATTGCCCGCCCCCTGATCGGGGTGGTGAACGCTGCCAACGAAATTATTCCGGGTCACGTGCACCTTAATACGATTGCCGAGGATGTCAAGGCCGGGATTCGTCTGGCCGGTGGCACCCCCGTCATGTTTCCCGCTATTGGAATCTGTGACGGCATCGCCATGGGGCACATGGGGATGAAATATTCCCTCGCCAGCCGGGAATTAATTGCCGATTCCACGGAAGCCATGGCCATGGCCCATCCGTTTGACGGCCTGGTCATGATACCCAACTGCGATAAAATCGTACCGGGGCTCCTTATGGCTGCGTTGCGGCTTAACATTCCCACCATTTTCGTCAGTGGCGGACCCATGCTGGCCGGTATCCGTCAGGATGGAACACCGGCGGACTTGATCAGTGTTTTTGAGGGTGTCGGCGCCGTCAAGGCGGGCAAGTTAACACCGCCGAAGTTGAAAGCCCTCGAGGACTGCGCCTGTCCTGGTTGTGGATCCTGTTCGGGCATGTTCACGGCCAATTCCATGAACTGTGTGACCGAGGCCCTCGGTCTGGGCCTGCCGGGAAACGGCACCATTCCCGCGGTGGATGCGGCCAGACGGCGTCTGGCCAAACAGGCGGGGATGAAGGTGATGGAACTGGTAAAAAAGCAGATCCTGCCCCGGGATATCGCGACCCTGGATGCCTTCAAAAATGCCCTGGCGGTGGATATGGCCCTGGGCTGCTCGACCAATACGGTTCTCCATATTCCGGCGATTGCCCATGAAGCCGGGATCAAGTTGGACCTGGAATTATTCAATAAAATCAGTAAGAAAACCCCAAACCTCTGCCACATCAGCCCGGCGGGAGAACACCACGTCCAGGATCTTCACCGGGCGGGAGGCATCCAGGCGGTCATGAAGCGGATTGCTTCCCTGGCGGTCATCCGGGAGGATATTTTGACCGTGACCGGAAAAACCGTGGGGGAAAATATTCGCGGGGCCAAAGTGTACGACAATGAAGTTATTCGGCCTTTAGAAAAACCGTACAGCAAGGAGGGCGGCATTGCCATTCTGCGGGGCAACCTTGCCCCGGATGGTGCGGTGGTCAAACAGTCGGCCGTGGCGGCGTCCATGCTGGTGAATGAAGGCACCGCCCGCGTATTCGATGGGGAAGATGCGGCTATTGCCGCCATTTTGGGCGGCAAGATCAAACCGGGCGACATTGTAGTGATTCGCTATGAAGGTCCCAAGGGCGGGCCCGGCATGCGGGAGATGCTCTCTCCGACTTCGGCCATCGCCGGGATGGGGTTGGACACTTCGGTGGCGCTTTTGACGGACGGCCGTTTCAGCGGCGGGACCCGGGGCGCGGCCATCGGGCATATTTCTCCCGAGGCAGCGGAAGGCGGGATGATTGCCTTTGTCCGGGAGGGCGACCGGATTGCCATCGACATTCCGGCCAAGAAAATCACCCTGAAGGTCAGCGATGCGGAACTGAAAAAGCGGCAGAAGGGATTTGCCCCCCCCGCACCGGCGATCAAGACGGGGTACCTGGCCCGTTACGCTAAGCTGGTCACCTCTGCCAGTACCGGGGCTATTTTTAGGGATTAACAACGCATCAAAACAAATAAAAATGGGGACGCATCCTTTCCTGAAGATAAAAGGAATGCGTCCCCATTTTCGTTCAATATTACAGAGCTTTTACGTTGACGGCTGACAGGCCTTTCTGGCCTTTCTCGACGTCAAAGCTTACGCGCTGGCCTTCCTGCAGGGTTTTGAAGCCGCTGCTGACAATGGCGCTGAAATGAACGAAAACGTCGCCGCCTTCGTCCTTTTCGATGAAGCCGAAGCCCTTCTTGTCATTGAACCACTTTACTTTTCCTTCTGACATGCTCGTATCCTCCTTTCTTCAGTTTTCATGCAAGTCGGATTACAACCACGTCAGAAATAAAAAAAACCACCCGCATCCAGAACGGATACCCGGTGGCTAACTTACTTCCCAAAACGTTTACATCCAACTCTTGCTTGTCCCCCCATTCGGACTGACCGAACGGCACTCATATAAGTTAAATTCGCATATACAGTGCATCCTACAGGATGTCAACGAATTTTTTTTGGATTAAGCAGAAAAAAAGGGGAAATGCGACGGACTATATTTTTTTTATCTGGTAGCCTTTGAGGGGGATCGACACATAACGGTTTAAAAATTCAAAGGAAATGACAAATATTTCGTTTTCATAATCTGTTTTCTCCACATGGCCTTCAATTCCCACGAAGGGGCCGTCAATAATCACCGCCGGTTCCCCCAGTTTCGGGTAATGTGCCTGCCGGATATCGACTTCGGATGAGACCAGTTTCTGGATTGTGGTCATGGTTTTTTCCGGCACGGCGGCGGGTGTCCCGTCAATCCGGTTCCCCAGGATGCGGACCACGCCGAATGTTTTCAGAATTTCAAGCATTTTCGATCCCGTCAGGTCTGCCACATCGACAAATAGATATCCCGGGAACAATGGAATGTATATCCGCTTTTTCCGGTCTTTGCGGCTGCTCCAGACAGAGATTTTCGGCAGAAAAGCCGTAAAGGATTTCTGCGTCAGGCCATCGAACACCTTGTTTTCATGACGGCTTTTTGTATGTATGGCGTACCAGGGCATGTTTGTCTTCTGCTCAATCCGTGCGCAACATCAGTTCGCGCTTGGGGGTATTTCTAAGGGATTTTTAGATGGTTGGCAAGCTCTTTTCGCTTGCGGTCTCCGGGCGTTTTTCACACAGGGAGAGGCAGGCGGCCATGATGAGCCTATCCTTATATATAAGGATATATAAGGGATAGCCGGACGGGGATCATCCAGTACGATGATTAAAAACGTTGGAGCAGAATGGATAGGATGATAGCCACGCCGTTGAAGAAATAGAGAATGCGGATATACTTTCCGTATCCGTCCATGAGAACGGTATCGGTTGTCTTGCGCAGGAGCATGAGATGCCGCAGAAAGATCGGGATGGACAATAAACCGACCAGGGCCGGCCAGTACAAACATCCGGCGGCAACGAGGGCGATGATGCTGGCGTATATGGTTGCCCAGAACAAGATCAGGCCGACGAGGGCTCTTTTGAGGCCCAGGCGGACGGCGAGTGTTCGCTTCCCGATGGCTCTGTCCGTCTCGATATCGGGGATACTCTGATAGTAGAGGATGGACGCCACCATAAGCCCGACGGGCAAGGAGATGTAAAAGGGCAGCCAGGCCAGGTGCCCGGAGCTAACCCAGTAGGTTCCGACAACCATGACGGGCCCCATGTTCAGGCCGACAAAGACCTCCCCCAGGCCGTGGTAACCGTAGCGGATCGGTGGGGCGACGTAGAAGAGGCTGCTGCAAAAGGAGAAGAGTACAACCGGGAACATGGCCCAGAGATCGAGGGTCGTCATCAGATAAAAAGCGACGATAAAGGCGAGAAAATACAGGGATATAATTGCTTTTTTCAGTGCGGTCGGCGCGATTTTCCCTTCCTGAATGACCCGGGAGCCACCGATGGAGGGTCCGTCGTCGGCCCCCTGGATATAATCGAAGTAATCGTTGGCGAGATTGGTGGCCAGATGGACCATCAGGGCGCCGGCGTTGATGAGCAGGAAACGCCAGGGATGCCAGGCCCCTTCCTGCCCAGCCAGCACCCAGCCTATCGTCAGGGGGATCAGGGTGGCGATGTAAAAAGGCGGTCGGCTGGCCTGAAACCAGGCTTTCAGAGTGTCCTTATCCATCGGGCCTTTCTCCCACGTGAAGGTAGGTGGTTCCCAAAGTCAGGGGATACTGCACAATGTTTTTCAAGCCCGCCTCACGCATCAGGCGGGCAAAAGCCTCCGGATGAGGGAAATTCATGATCGAATCGCCGAGATAGCGGTAAGCCGCCGGGTTTTTGGTAAAAACGGCGGCGATCCGGGGCATGATATACCGCAGGTAGAGACGGTAACCTCCTGCCCACCAGGCCTGTCGGGGGAAGTTCATCTCTAAAACCATAACCTGCCCGCCGGGCGTCGTCACTCGGCGCATCTCTTTCAGGGCTTTTTTGCGGTCGGGCATGTTCCGGATACCGAACGCCACGGCACTGACATCAACGGACCGATCGGGAAGGGGAATCTGCATGGCGTTGCCCTGGAGAAAGGCGATCCGGTCGTTCAGTCTCCGGCGGTCGATTTTATCCGTGCCTACGGCCATCATTTCTCGGGCGAAATCGAGTCCGGTGACATGGATCGCCGGATAGGCGCGGGCGGCTGCGATGGCCAGGTCCCCTGTGCCGGTGGCGATGTCCAGAAAACGGTGCGTCCGGAAGAAGCGCATTTTTTTTACGGCGAAGGCACGCCACCCCCGATCCATGGATAAACTCATGAGATGATTCAGGAAATCGTAGCGCCCGGGTATGGTGCTGAAGATGTCTTCGACCATATCAATATGCTGCGCGCCTGTAACGGTGGCCACAGCGGGGTATTGTCTTTTCAATCGTTTTACCATAAACGAAGCATCCTTCTGGATGTAACCTGTTTCCCCTTTACTCAGGCCAAATCATGATCATCCCGGTCATTTCGACCGCAGGAAAAAATCTTTATGTTTATTATTTTTAGTCATTAAGATTTCTTGTATTCGCTCGAAATGACTTCTTTACGGAACTTGTCGTCTGAACAATCTGGATTTATTGATATTTTTTTCAATTCAGAGCCAAGTCGTTCAATCCTGGCGGCGGACTATAGCGGAAATGCCGAAGGGGGTCAAGCGAATACGCTTTTGGGCTTTATCCTTGAAAAGACGCGGGTATTCTTATATGAAAGATGAAAACATTTTTTCAGAAAGGGTTCTTGCATGTCCATCGGGATTGAAATCCTGATTATCCTGATTCTGATTATCGCCAACGGGATTTTCGCCATGTCCGAAATGGCGGTGATCTCGTCACGGAAGGAACGCCTTCAGCAGTGGGTCAACGAAGGGCATCCCAAGGCAAAAAAAGCCATGGAGTTGGCCTCCGCCCCCAGTCATTTTCTGTCCACGGTCCAGGTGGGGATCACCCTCATCGGGATTATGGCCGGTGCGGTCGGCGGAACGACTGTGGCGGAGAAGCTGGCGGTCTACCTAAAAAATTATTCCGCCGTCGCCCCTTACGCCACCACGGTATCCCTGTTCGTGGTCGTGCTTCTGATCACCTATCTATCTTTAATCATTGGAGAACTTGTTCCAAAACGGCTGGCGTTGACGCATCCGGAACGGATTGCGTCGGCCGTCGCCGGTCCTATGGCAATGCTGGCCCGTCTGGCTTCCCCCCTGGTTCATTTCCTGCACCTTTCGACGGAGGGCATCCTCCGCGTGCTGCGGATTCCGCCGTCGTCCGATGCGGCGGTGACGCCTGAGGAAATCAAGGTCCTCATCGATCAGGGCACCCGAATGGGCGTTTTCGAGGAGGCGGAACAGGATCTGGTGGAAAGTGTCTTCCGTCTGGGCGACCGTAAGGCGAGCGTCCTCATGACGCCCCGCGCCGAAATCACCTGGGTTGATGTCAACCTTTCCCTGGAAGACAACTGGCAGCGCATCCAGGGCAGCGGCTACAGCCAGTTTCCCGTCTGCCAGGGCTCCCTGGAGAATATCCTGGGGATTGTATCGTTAAAATCGCTGTGCCTGTCCATGGCCCGGGGTGAATCCCCCGATCTGAAACAGAACCTGATCAAACCCATGTTTGTTCATGAGGGGATGACGATACTCAAGGTTCTGGAATTATTCAAGCAATCCGGGAATCACATTGCCCTGGTCGTCGATGAGTACGGGAGCACCCAGGGGCTCGTGACCCTCCACGATATTCTGGAGGCTATTGTGGGGGTTATGCCGGGCATGGGCGAGGAGACCTGGGAGACTGCCGTGTGCCGGGAGGACGGCTCTTGGCTGCTGGATGGCATGCTGCCTGCGGATGAGCTGAAGGAGCTCTTCAACATCGCGAAACTGCCCGAGGAAGAACGGGGCGACTACCAGACCCTGGGGGGATTCGTCATGATGCACATGGGACGGATTCCTTCCCCGGCGGATTATTTCGAGTGGGAAGGTCTGCGTTTCGAGGTGATGGACATGGACGGCCACCGCGTGGACAAGGTCCTTGTCACCCCTCTGTCACGGGAAGAGTGATTCCCTTGCCGCCCCCAAACGGGTGGTGCGTGCTTATGCCTGCAGAACCCACCCAAAAAAGACCTTTCGGTGCGTTTCGCTTTGCACGAACGCACCCTGCATTTCCGATACCCACCCTTTGTTATTTTTACCGGAGAGAGAAATCTTTTCGCCGGGTCACTTCGTTGGGTGATAGCGAGATATCTTGATCCCTTTGGGTGCCATTTTGAATGCATGTGATGCACCTTGACCCGTATTTGTCACCCCGGCCGCCGATCATTATAATCTCATGGTGCCTGTAAAACTTCCGATACGTTTCAAAGTCCATGGGCTAATTGTAGCAATATCAAACGCTTTTATGCTATCTTCTCTTTGCCTAGGTCATATCCTGCTCCACCTGCAAGGTTTTCAGGCAAGACACATTGGGTGAGGAAAAGGTTGACTGCCGTTTACATGCTATCTAAACAGTCATGTAACTGCCTGGCTTTTGAAGGGTAAACTTAAATACAAATTTGAATCTTGGAAAAGAAGTGATTTTCTTCGAACGAAGAGGATCCCTTCTTCCAGACTGATGGAGACGGGCATTAATGGATTGGGATCATGCACAAGCCAGAGGGTACAAAGGTTCACCGGGCAGTCTGTTCTTTTATCCATGGGAGCGGCAGTTTGATCGCCTGATCACACCCTTCGAGGAGTTTATACACAGGCAGACGACAAGCGGCATCGTCTTGATGTTTACAACGCTCGTGGCCCTTATGATTGCCAACTCACCGCTTAGCGATATGTACAGTCACATTCTTCATACCAACTGTTCAATTTCCCTTGGTTATTTTAACCTTCGGATGGACTTGGCCCACTGGATTAACGAAGGTTTGATGGTCTTCTTTTTCCTCCTGGTTGGCTGTGAAATCAAACGGG
>CAZBQX010000040.1:0-20448 GCA_964494155.1 uncultured Syntrophales bacterium | reverse complement strand
CCTCTCCTCAATCCGGCCGACTCTCCCTGACCCACAAAAAACACAAATACCGGCATATTTACCGGTATCTGAGCGACCCGCAAAGACACTAACCGTGAATCACGCTGAAATACCCTTAAATCAAAAACTTATAAAAAGATTATCTTCTCCTTAAACCACCGCGGTGCTTAACATACACCCCAAAAACCTGTCAAGAAAATAATCGAAAAAAATTCCTCTCAAAGGGGCCTTGTTTAGGGTTTCAATCCAGAGGGAAATCGCATAATATAAATACCTGTTTTCAGGCTGATATGGCAACCTTATGAAGACAACCTGTATAGAATGTTCTGATTCGGTAGATGTGGGGTATGACGGCGCGGACAAATGATGTGCCATAAGGAGGAGCCATGAAAAAAGAAAATATCTCTCGTGTTGTCAAGGTATACGGCAATATCCACCAGCACCAGACCATCGCCGACCTGATTCGAAAGCGCTCCACCAACAAACAGGACATTCGGGATGTGGCGGTGGAAACGATCAATTTCAAGTCGATATCATCCATTCTCGATCTGGGTTGCGGCTTCGGTTTTTTCACGGAAGCCCTTGCAGGAAAAATCCCCGCCAGGACCACCATTACAGGGGTGGATCTTATTCCCGGTCATGAGCCTCTTTTTCTGCAGGCTTGTGCCCATGCCGGCGTACAGGGCCAATTTATTCCAGGTAATGCTTCCCTGATCGCCTCTTTTCAAGACCAATCCTATGACCTGGTGCTTTGCAGTTACGCTCTCTATTTTTTTCCGGAAATACTGCCGCACATTGCCCGCATTCTTAAGCCCAAGGGTATTTTTGTCACCATAACCCACGACAGTCGCAACATGGGAGATTTGTTTGAGTGCGTCAAAAAAATCATGGGCCGTCATTATACCCGCAAGGAATTTCTACTCCCTGTGGAGAAACTCATCCGTCAGTTCTCTGCAGAAAACGGGGCGGTCATCCTTGCTCCCTGGTTCGGGCAGATTGACATCATCGACTACCCCAATTCTTTAGTTTATCCTCTGAATAATTTGCATGAAATCATTGATTATTTTCATTTCAAAAGTCCCTTTTTCCTCACCGGAACACAGATAGACCGGAACGATATTGTGGGTCAGCTGCCGGAGTTGCTCCAGCAACAGTCACATGGCAAAAATGGCGTGATCATCTCCAAGAATGACCGGATTTTCATCTGTTCCGATCCCAAACCAACCGAGGTCAATCCATGAAAAGGCATCCCCGTTTATTTTGTCCTCACTGTAGTCAAAAAATTGAAAAAAAAGACGAAAACGGTACCCTGCGGGATTGGTGTCGTAACTGCCACATCTATTTCTATGAAAATCCGCTGCCCGTCGTCTCCGCAATTGTTGTCCAGGACCGCCGGATATTACTGGTTAAGAGAGGAAGGGCACCCTATAAAGGGTTGTGGTGCCTGCCGACGGGATTCGCTGAAACCGGTGAGAGCATCGAAGATGCAGCACTCCGGGAACTGGAAGAGGAATCGGGTATTCAGGGTAAGATTATCGGGCTCGTGGATGTCGATTCCTGTACCAATTACTTTTATGGAGATTTGATCTTCGTCACGTTTGAAATCGAATACGGAGGAGGACATCTGCGATACGGCGACGATTCCGTGGGGGTTGATTATTTCCCCCTGCAGAAGATCCCCAAACTTGCTTTTAAATCGAACACCAAGGCCGTCGATACCTATATTAAATGCAAATCCGATTATTGGGCAATCCGGGATTCCTTTTCCCTATCCCTGGATGAATCGCTCCCGGCCGAGGCGAAAAAAAATCTGCTTTCCGATCACTTGGTGAACATTATCGAACAAAACGCACGGGATATTGCCGAAAACTGCGTCGCAGACGTACGCACAAACTGGTCAACGACAGGGTATCATGATTTCGACTCGACCAGACTGTTCAAGCGGTTTTTTATTATCCTGTCCCAGTTCGGGAAATGGCTGGGCGGTTTTTACTCAGACAACGACATTCGCATTTTTTATACGAAAGTCGGCAAGGAAAGGAGGCGGGAAAATTTACCCCTGGCGGATGTACTCAGCACATTGAGCCTCATCAAAAAGCAGGTTTTTACCTTCACCATCTCCCGTGGAGTCTGGGAGAAAACCATCAATATCTATATGTCTCTGGAGCTGGACCGACGCATTATGTTGTTTTTCGACAAGGTGGCTTACTACATCACCCGGGGATATGAAAGCCAGGACATGGAATCCCCTCACGCTTCCATCAAACCGAACAGCGGTTTCGAGATTTAACTGCCCGGCCGGAACGTCTTATCCAGGTGCGACAGACGGACACCGATCAGGCGGATGCGTTTACGCAGATCGAGGCGCTTGAGACAGGCAAAGGCCGCCTTGCGGATTTCTTCTTCGGAAGCGGAATGAACCATCAGTGTTGTGCTGCGAGTCAGGGTCTGAAAATCACTGAACCGAATTTTGACGGTCACCGTTTTCGCCCATAACTGTTCCTCCCGTAACGACACCACCACCTCTTTCGTCAAGTCCGCCAAATGCTTTGCAATGATCTGCCACTGGGCGATATCACGCTGAAAGGTCATTTCCCGGCTGATGGACCGGGGCTCCCAGCGAGTGATCAGGGAACTGCCATCAATTCCCCGGGAAGCCTCGTACAAGAAATGACCATAGGATTTACCGAATAGGGCGATTAAAGTAACCGGACTTTGCGCAGCCAAATCTCCAACGCATTCAATGCCTATTTCCCGCAAACGTGTTTCCGTTTTCGGACCGACACCCCAGAGCTTGCGGACAGGCAGAGGCCAGAGCAACGTTTCGATATCCTCCGATCCGATCAGGGTAACAGCATCCGGCTTTTTCATATCGGAAGCCATTTTGGCCAGCAGTTTATTCGGCCCAATGCCGATAGAACAGGTCAGGCCAGTCTCCTCCCGTATTCTTGTTTTAATCTCTTGGGCAATTTCCAAACTGCCTTGAGCGAGCATGGAAATGTCCAGAAAGGCTTCATCGATCCCCACATCTTCCATGATCGGGGATATGGTCCGGAGAATCTGCTTCACCTTTCTGGACTCCACTGCGTAGGCATCATAGTCGACGGGGAGAAAAACGGCCTGAGGGTTTAAACGATATGCCGTTTTAAGCGGCATAGCGGAGTGTATACCAAACACCCGTGCTTCATAGGAGGCGGTCGCCACGACGCCGCGGCGGGTCGGGTCTCCCATACCGCCGATTACAACGGCCTTACCGAATAACTCAGGGTGTCGTTTCTGCTCCACCGCGGCAAAAAAGGCATCCATATCGATATGCAGAATCCGGCGTGGTCGATCATGATGCACAATCATCCATCCTTGCGATAGACCAGAAGGGCACGGATCTCCTCATAGTGGGGGAGAAATATTTCCCGGACTTCTGTGAGCCGCAGTTGATCATACGCATGGACGTTTTCCGCTTCCTCCTTTTCCTTGCGCCATTCACGACCCTTCATGGCAATGATTACCCCCTCTTTTCTGACGAAAGCATTGCCCAGAGTCAGGAATTGGGACAGTTTGAAGGTTGCCCGGGAGATGACCACATCGTATAACTCCTGCTGGCCATGGTCTTCTAATTGGTCTTCGGCACGGCCGGTAATAACCCGGACATCACTTTTGCCCAGCTTGATTAAAACATGTCTTAAAAAGGATGTTTTTTTACGTGACGAATCAAGGAGCGTCACCTTGAGTTTTTCGTCCGCAATTTCCAAGGGAATGCCCGGCATTCCACCACCCGTGCCTAAATCAAGAAGTGTCGTTGCTGCAGGGGGTATAGAGGGCAGGGCAAGCAGGGAATCAATGAAATGTCTGATGATAAAAGGCGGCCCTGCGTCCACGGCCGTCAGATTCATCTTGGCGTTCCATATTTGGAATTCATCATAAAAAACGGCGAACTGGGCCAACTCCGGAGGGCCGAGTGTGATCCCGATTCTCGCGGCTTCTTCCGCAAGCAAAGTGATTAAGGCTTGTTCCATTTCTCTTTCACCTAGGGAGCCATTTCTGCCGTCTTCTGTTCCCATAATCGAGGAAATGTTTATGCTTGACGATTGCATTCCATAAAATATAGACTGTTTGCCCTCGTGATTTACACGAAAAAAAAATAAAAGAAAAGCAGTGTAATTTTCGGGAAAACAAGGATCCCTTGGTATTGTATCCGATAAAAGTGGTCGGATCAGCAAAACCGGGCGCGCATCGCAACATCCCGATGCTTTTTACCAATGAGGGAGGAAACCGTGGTAGATAAAAAAAGATATGAACTGAATGTCCAGTTGGCCCAGATGCTCAAAGGCGGGGTGATTATGGATGTGACAAATGTGGAACAGGCAAAGATCGCCGAGGAGGCCGGTGCCGTTGCCGTAATGGCCCTGGAGCGTGTTCCGGCCGATATCCGCCGAGACGGCGGCGTTGCCCGTATGTCCGATCCGGCCATGATCGCGGAGATCAAAAAAGCCGTATCCATCCCCGTCATGGCCAAGGCACGGATCGGCCATTTTGTCGAAGCCCAAATTCTGGAAGCGTTGAAGATCGATTATATCGACGAAAGCGAGGTTCTGACCCCGGCGGATGAAGAATGCCATATCGACAAAACCCGGTTTTCCATTCCCTTCGTCTGCGGCGCCCGCAATCTGGGAGAGGCCCTCCGGCGCATCGCCGAAGGGGCCGCCATGATCCGGACCAAGGGTGAGGCGGGTACGGGCAATGTGGTGGAAGCGGTCCGGCACATGCGGACCATGAACCGGGAAATCCGTCAGTTGACCAACATGCCCGTCGAAGAGGTTACCCCCTTCGCCAAAGCAAACGGTATTCCCTACGAGCTGGCTCTCCAGGTACGCAAACTGAAACGCCTCCCCGTGGTCAATTTTGCCGCCGGCGGCATTGCCACACCCGCCGATGCGGCGCTCATGATGCAGCTGGGCTGCGACGGCATTTTTGTCGGCTCGGGGATCTTCAAGTCCGATAATCCGGCCGCCAGAGCCCGGGCCATTGTAAAGGCAACCGCTTTCTTCAATGACCCGGTGAAAGTAATGGAGGCATCCATGGGATTGGGTGAGGCCATGAAGGGTCTGGAAATCTCATCGATTCCCGAAGAGCAGCTCCTGGCCGGACGGGGCTGGTAAATTCTAAAAAAAACCGTGAAGACACAGAAAGGTATGATCGGCGTTCTGGATCTCCAGGGCGGTGTCTGGGAACACCTGGATCATTTTGAACGTATTGGGATCACGGCTTCTCCAGTCAAGGAGGCCGCCGCTTTGTCGTCACTGGCGGGTCTGGTCATTCCCGGAGGGGAAAGTACTTGTCTTTCCCGTCTTATCCGCATCTTTGATCTGGAAAAACCGATTATTGACGCCTGTCATCAGGGGACAAAACTCTGGGGAACCTGTGCCGGGGCTATTTTACTGGCCCGCTCCCTCAAAGGGGAGGCTCCTCACCTGGGGCTGATCGACATCGAGTTGGAGCGGAACAGCTTCGGCAGTCAACTGGACAGTTTTGTCCGGAACGCCCTGATCCCGAAGGTTGCCACAAACCCCCTTCCCCTGACCTTCATTCGAGCGCCGAAAATCGTCCGGACAGGGAAGGGGGTAGAAATTCTCCTGGAGATCGATGATTACATCGCCGCTGCGGAAACAGATCAGGTCCTGGTCACGGTCTTTCACCCGGAACTAACACCTTCCCTTGCCTTTCACCGCTACTTCGCACGCAAGTGTGGTCTTGTCCCCTCCTCAGAGAAATCCTCAGACGCGCCGGACTGGCAGTTGACCAGCTGGACCAGATATAATCCTGCCCCCTGATCCACAATTCGTTATTTGGAGATTTTTTTGCTTAAGGTTGAGTACCGAGCCAGACAAAGGCGCCGTAGCGGCCGTGATGACTGAGGCTGATATCCACAGATGCAGCCTTGCCGCTGATGTAAACAACCGGAGGGCCGGCCCCGCGCTCCCCCGGACAACGGCGCACGTCGATTTCTCCGGCAGGAACACCCCAGGAACACCCCAGGTCAAGACAAAGCATTTCCCTGACCGCATCAGACTCGGTGCGATCCGCAAAACGGTCCTGATCCAGACGAAAGACTTTGGAGTGCATGGTCTCTAATGCCGTGCAGCCATCGCTGCAGCCGAAGGCATGCACATACTCGGCCTCATTTTGGATGACAATTGACACGCCACCGACCGGCGTTTCCACACGGCAGGACAGCAGGGCTGAAGAAATAGAACAGACCCCGGACAAGGTTACCCTATATTTCAGGGGACCGGAATGGACGGCGGGATGAGCCTTGCTGATGATTTTATAGGCGGTTTCCTTGGCGGCCCACAACTGCCATAGGATTCGCTCGGGATCGCTGTCGCTGAAAATCCGCCGCTTTTCATCCGGCAGGAAAACACGCCCGACAAAGCGGCCGTCAAGGTTTTTCTTCAAGGCATCCGGATGCCTCAAATCCACGACATCGTTCCCGACAGCCGGCAAAATACTGTTCCTCCATGGCGGCAAGGCGACGCACAATCTGTTCCGTATACTGCCGCTGTGCCCGCAGACCGCTCTGCCCGGTTTTCTTGATCTCCAGTGTGTCGATCAGGCAGGTAAAGTTCTCTCCCCACTTGGGCATATTGCTGTACCGCTCCTGATGATCGCCCCGCAGGTACAGGCACATGACCCGGCACATCTCGACCCCTTCCAGAAATCGGCCGACACCGTAGGAAAAATTCTCCGTATCGACACGTCCGGTGCGTGTTCGTCCGCCTTCGGGAAAAATCATCAGATTTTGACCTCGGAGGAGAAGATGCAGACACTTGTCCAGCACCTGCTTCATCTCTTCCCGGTCACCTCCACGGCTGACGGGGACACATTTGTTGATATAGCACAGGAAGGTCAGCAGGAAATTGCGCTGGAAGTTGGCCCGCTCGGGCAGATTCCAGGGCAGGAGGTTGTATTGCAGGATGCAACGATGCATGGGAAACAAGGCGTAAGACAAGATCACGGAATCAATCATGGTCAGATGATTGGAGCATACAATCCATGGCCCTTTATGATCTTTAAACAGAGTCCGGCTCTGCCTCCTGACCTCCCGGATATTACGGATGCTGTATCCGGCACACCGGATAACGGCATAGTATAAAGGTGTCAGGAAAAAGGACATCATCCAGCCCAGCACATACTGCAGCTGAAGGAGCCGCGTTGCCTTGTTTCCCATGCGGAACTCCTAACCGATTTTGGCCTTGATCACCGTCACAGCGTCGCCGATTGTTCTGATCTTGTCCGCATCGTCATCGTCAATGGAAATACCGTAAACATCTTCACACTTGATAATGATGTCCACCAGGCGGGCGGAATTAACCTTGAGATCATTCAGGATGTTGGTGCTGTCCGATACCTTGTCCAGCAGTTCCGGATCCTTTACATAGGCTCTTAAAATGTTGACAAACTCCTCACGAATCTTGTTTTCGTCCATGCCGTTTCACTCCTTTAATTTTATTATTCTCGTTCCGTCTCACTGTCTTGACCGGCCATCACAGCCGGGATTCCTTTACCGCTTTTGCCCGGGGTCGTCCCCGTTTACTCCTCCCATTTTTTGAAGATGAGGCAACTGTTTACGTCGCCGAAACCAAAACCGGCTTTGGCAATTAACTTCACCCCGGCGTTTTCGATTACGCGATGGGGAATCCGGTCTGCGTATGCGGTGATCTCGGGATGCACGTCTTCACAGTTCAGGGAGGGATGAATGAAATCTTTGTAAAGCTGCAGGACTACAGCCGCACATTCGATCGCACCCGTTGCACCCAGGCAGTGACCTATCATGGACTTCGTCGAATTGATATAGGGAAAATTCTCCGGTCCCCGGCCTAAAGCGTTGGACCAGTTCTTCAATTCGTAGGGATCGGCAAACGTGGCCGTCAGATGACCATTGATGGCGTCAATTTCCTGCGGACCGATTCCGGCATCACCCATGGCCAGACGGATGCAGCGCGCCACGCCCTCCGGGTTCGGGGCCGTCATGGATCCGCCTGTCCGGTGACCGCCGCAGTTGACGGCACCACCGATGATTTCCGCGTAAATCCTGGCCCCACGTTTGCGGGCGGTTTCCAACTCTTCCAGAATGAGGATGCCTCCCCCTGCACCGGGAACAAAACCGCCTGCGGAAGCACTCATCGGCCGCGATGCCTTTTCCGGCTCGTCGTTGAATTTACGACAGATGACGCGCATCGAATCGAATCCGCTCCAGATGTAAGGAGACGGCCCTTCGGATCCACCGGCCAGCATCCGGTCGGCCAATCCGGTGCGAATCCGCCAAAGGGCATCGATGATTGCCTCGTTGCCCGTACTGCAGGCGGAGGAGTTCGAGGTCACCTGGTTGCCCAGGGCCAGCAACCCACCGATCCGGGCACTGGTTCCGCTGTTCATGACCTGTTCGACAATCCGGCTCCCCATGCGACGGGTTTTTCCTTCATTCACCATCGGGATGACGATCTTACCGATCGTGTCCATACCACCGATCCCGGAACCAATAATGGCGCCGGTGGCCCAGTCAACCTGATCGGAATCATGATTGGGAACGGTAAATCCGGCGTCTTTCCAGGCATCTATGGAAGCAATCGCGGCATATCCGATATTGTCGTTAATCGACATACGCTCTTCTTCATCGAAGTAATGCTCCAGAACTTTGTCGATTCCCTGCGGTACGCCACCCACCTGACAGGAAAAGTTCAGGTCTTTCAGCTCTTGTACAAAACGGATGCCAGACCGTCCTTCCCTCAGGGCTTTTTCGAAATCTTCAATCCCGTAGGCATTGGGAGCCACAACCCCCATTCCCGTTACGACCACCCTGCGTCTCATGATACCTTTACCCCCGTTCCGGCAAGAATTCCAAAACAGACCGGCTCGCCATTTTCTCTTTCCATTTTTATCCTCGTTTTTAAATTTCCTTTACGGAAATAGATTTTTTCTCCCTGAATCAGCACCCGTTCTCCGGGAGAAACAATGCCGCTGAATTCTACCCCTTCAATGAAAGTAAATAGCGTCGTCAATGATTTTGCTTCTTCAATCGATACCTTGTTCTGGATCATCGTCAGGTAAAGGCCGTACACGACAACACCGGTCTGGGCCATGGCTTCCACCAGAATCACCCCCGGCGTTATGGGACGATCCGGAAAGTGACCCTTGTAGAAATATTCATCTTCCCGAAAACGATACGCCCCCAATACCCGGTTTTCATCCAGTTCAATAATCTCGTCGACAAAACGAAAAGGTGGTTGCTGAGGAACCGCCTTCAAAATTAAATCCATGGTTTCACGATCAGCCGCCATATAACCCCCCATTTACATGGATAACCGTTCCTGTAATGTAATTCGCCCGCGTCGCCAGAAAGGCGACGACGTCGGCAATTTCTTCCGCCGTGCCCAGCCGTGCCAGGGGCACGTTGGCCAATATTTTCTCCTTGACCTCTTCAGGCAGTTCCTTCGTCATGGTCGTATCGATGAAACCGGGCGCCACGGAATTGACCAGAATATTCCTCCCCCAAAGCTCCTTCGAGAGGGACTTGGTGAATGCATCCAGGGCGGCCTTCTCCATGGTATAGGGAATCTGCCCAGGATTTCCCATATGGCCCACTACGCTCGAAATGTTAATAATGCGGCCGGCGTTCTTCCGTAGCATGAACTGCCGGAGGATTCTCTTGGTCAGATACCAGGTCCCCCGCATGATGGCCCGCTGACGATCGAAATCTTCCATCCGCATGGAATTGATGTCGGCGTTGATGGAGATGCCGGCAACGTTCACCAGCACATCGACTCCTCCGGCAACCTCCTTGATTTGGCCAACCATCCGTTCAACCTGCTCGGGATCTGTTAGATCGGCCTCAACCAGGAAGCCGTCCTCAATCTCATCCAAAACGGCTTGGGATTCCTTCTCAACGATGGGGATGTAATTGATCCCCACGCAAAAACCTTCAGCTGCCAGAGCTCTGGTGCAGGCCGCACCGATGCCCGTTCCGCCTCCGGTGACAATTGCTACCGGTTTTTCCGTCATACAGCCTCCTTGATCATGCCTCCGAGGGAATTCGGAGAGCGTTTGGGATAATCGGGATATACGATGCCCTGAAAGAGCCCTACTTTAGCCCGTTTGACTTCACCGATCAGCTCGCCGTCCACCAGGATCCGCCCGTCGCCGATGGCCACACTGGAACCTGACTGTTTGAGCTGGGAAAAACGTTTAACTTCTATTTCGAAGCGCACAACCTTGTTATAGGGGCGAATCTGTCCGTTGAAATTGATTTCCCCACAGCCAAGCGCGCGTCCGGCCCCAACGCCCCCCCGCCAGACACAGAAATAGCCGAGCAACTGCCAGATGGCATCGACACACAGGCAACCCGGCTGCACGGGATCGCTCACCATGTGACACTGAAAATACCAGGCATCGAGGTGAATATCCTGCTCGCCGACGATCAGACCCTGATTACCGTTTTTTTCAATTCGGGGAATCCGGTGTACCATCAAAAAGGGCGGCGCGGGCAACCGGGCGTCAAAAAATTCTGGAGGATCGTCCACCAAACGGCCATAGGAAAATCCGATCAAGTCCTCCAAACTGAACTGGTTTCTCTCAAGAAACTCCTGATATTTCATGCGTCCTCCCTTACCTCCAGCATCATGTGTGCCCAAGTCAAACCCGATCCGACCAGGGCAACCGCCACATGATCGCCGGGCACCAAATCATCCCAGTGCTGACTGATTACGGTCGGCGCCCCGGCGCAGCCCGTGTTGCCGTAATCTTCAACATTGTGCCAGTGATTGGCCTCCGGGATTTCGGCTCGTTCGCAGACCGTCCGCAGCATGCCCAGATTGGCCTGATGCCCGACAAATTTCAAATGGCCGGCCACACCGGGAAACTGTTTCTTCAACATTCGCAAGGAATCCGTCGTTTTCCGGATGGCAAAACCCTGAACGGCATGGCCGTCCTGATGGAAATGACCCATCCGCGGAATGACCACCTTGTCCCAAGCCGATGGCTTCGATTGGCAATAGCAGGCGGAAAAAACCTTCGGGGACGTCACCTTCGTGGAGACCACCGCGGCGGAGCTGCCGTCGCCGAAGAGGACGGCCACGCTACGGTCATGATAGTTGACGCTTTTTGTCATATTTTCCGGATTCACGACCAGCACAAAGGGCGGTAGGGCTTCCGGTTTCATCGCCTCCAGAAAGTGGATCTGCATCCCAAAGCTGGTACAGGCCGAATTGAGATCAAAACAAATGGCGTTAATATCCAGTTCGGAAGCAATACTGGCCGCTTCCGCCGGAATCGCATTATCGGGAACACAGGTTCCCGAAATAACCAGGCCGATATCGGCGGGTTTTATCCCTGCCCGCGCGATTGCCATCCGGGCAGCATTTGCACCGGTCTGAGCATTGGTGTAAACGCTGGCCTCAAATACCCCGCGAGGATCCGTGTTTTTTGTTGTCCGGATATAGTCCAGATCCAGGACCGTCCGTCGGGAATGGATACCGACCCGCTCCAGAATCCACTGCTCGTTTGTTCCAATATGCAACGCTTCCAAAAAAGCATTATCGATGACATTTTCCGGGTGGAAATGGCCGATCCCGTGGAGATAAAGCATGTTTAGACAATCTCCCGGCCGATGATCATGTTCTGCACTTCCCGGGTGCCTTCGTAAATATCAATGATATGGGAATCTCGCACCAGTTTGGAAATCTCGTATTCCATCATGAAGCCGTAGCCGCCATGGAGATGGAGGCCCTCGTTCGCACAGAACATACCGGCCTCGGCACAGACATTCTTGGCCAGGGAGGCGTACACACCCCGATCGGGATCCTGATCCTGAACCTTGATCGCCGCCCGCATCAGAGCCAACTCACCCAATTCGACCTTCCGCCACATCTGGACCACCATATCCCGGGCCACCGGCAGATCGCAGATCCGCTGACCGAATTGCTTTCTCTCCCGGGTATAAGCCAGGGTCACATCCAGGGCACGCCGGGCCAGTCCCAGACCGATTGCTGCCACCATGGGCCGGGCAAAATCCAGAACATCGACGACATACTGGAAACCCCGCCGGCGATCACCGATGATCTGATGGGGCTCGATGACGACGTCTTCAAAGGTTACACTGGCCGTGTTGGAAAGGCGCTGACCCAGTTTATCCTCAGGCTTGCCGATCAGAATCTTGCCGCCCTGGGGCAGTTTGATTTCCCGGCTCGTCGTAATGGGGCCGTCCAGATCGTCCGGACGGAGCGGCGGCACCGGAACAATGACGCAAGCCATCAACTGGCTCGATGGTTTCCCAACCTTACAGAAGACCGTGTACTGGGACGCGTAGGAGGCATTGGTAATGAAGCATTTGGCGCCGTTTAATAGATAATTTTCACTGCCGTCCATCTTCCGGATGAACGTCGTCATGGAGGAATTGTCGGACCCGGCGTTAGGCTCGGTCAGACAGAAGGAAGACAAGAGGGGTTCGTCCACGAAAGGTTTCAGAAACAGTTCTTTCTGCTCGTCCGTCCCGTGTTGGGCGATGACCACATTGGCCAGATCGTTGCACATGGCGGAGGTAGAAATGCCCGTATCTCCATATGAAAGTTCACGAATAATCATCGTTGTGGAAACCACATCCACTTCGTATCCTTTCACGGATTCCGGAATGCTGAGATTCAGCAGACCCAGTTCCCATGCTTTCTGTATTGTCTTCCAAGGGAAGGCATGTTCTTTATCCCAAGTCATGGAAAAGGGAATAATTTCGTTTTTAACGAATTTCGTCACCATGTCAAAATACATCTGCTGATTCTCATCGAGTCTAAAATCCATGGAGAACATCCTTTCTGTTCAGCCGTTGTAGCATACACGGCTCATTTAAATTGATTTTACAGCACCAGCTTTGCACCGAAAAGGAGACCCGTTAAGACAGGGCACCCCAGACCAGACAAGCGGGTGTTGTCACCTGACAACCTTCATTTATTGGAATAAACGCTCTGCCGCGGATAAAGCCGTAACGGACGAACATTCGACATCCATGGTCTGGAAGAAGGCCCGGAGAGGGCGGCCCGGGCCCACTTCGTAGATCTTCTCAGCTTGAGAAGATAGTTCGCTCATGTTGTCCATCCATTTCACGGTATTGCTTAATTGTGAAACCAGGTTACGGATAATCTCGTCTTTATCGTCGGCATGAAATCCCCCGGTGTAGTTTGAGGTAACCCCCGTCGCTTTTTTAGATGCCATACCCGCTTGATACCGGCGGAGGGTCTCCTCAAAAGATTCCTCGATGGGGGACATAAAACGGCTGTGAAATGGCGCACTGACGTTCAGCTGTACAAACCTGACCGACTGATCCTTACCCAGAACTTCGTTCAGGCGGGCTTCCGCTTCCGCCATGTATTTCGCCTCGCCGCTGATCACAACCTGCTTGGCAGAGTTCACATTAGCAACATCTATCGGCAGACCGGTCAGTGTTTCTGAAATGAGTGGTATACGCAAACTCTCACCGATGACTGCTGACATGGCACCCACACCAACCGGTGTGGCTTCCTGCATGAGACGTCCCCGGTTATGGACGATGCGCACCGTATCACTCAGGGGCAGAACACCTGCCGCCACCAGGGCCGCGAATTCACCCAGACTGTGTCCGCCGAAATGCGTCGGTGAAAAGTCATATCGTGTCTCGAGGCCCCGCATCATGGCCACTTCCGTTGTGACGATGCACGGCTGAGTATATTCCGTCAGATTCAGACGCTCGTCTTCTCCGAAACAAAGGGCCGCCACATCCCAGCCCAGGGCTTCAGAAGCCTCTTCATAGGTCTGTTTACATTCGGGTATCTGATCATAGAAGTCCTTCCCCATACCGGGCCGCTGCGAACCCTGCCCTGGGAAAACGACGGCGATTTTTTCATGCTTAGTCATACATATCACTCCTGCTTGAGAATTCACTGTTGTGAGTTTGCCAAGTTACAGCACAATCCATACCAGGCAAGACGATATTTGCCTGACACTACTTAACATGATATTTTTATTACTCTTATTTTAATTTAGAGCCCAGGAAGAGATAAAAGGAACCTCCCTTGGAAAGGTTAAACTGTGTAAAAAAAGATATGCGGTGTATAGTTTATTACGCACCTGAGCCCGGAGATGAGCCGTCCCCAGGGGAACCTGTCTCCTCACCCAGGAAGCCCCAGTTACCACGCAGGGTTTCATAACAGAGCAGGCGCCGGAGGAGTCCGGTAAACGCCTCCCGAGAAATACCCCTCGCACCCAGAGATGCCAAATGCGCTGACCAAACCTGGCAGTCGATGAGACCGAAATCTCTTGTTTGCAATCGCTGCGCCAAGGTGATCAAAGCTGCTTTGGAGGCATTGCTCACGTTCGAAAACATGGATTCCCCGAAGAAACAACGCCCCAGGGAAACCCCATAAAGACCGCCGACCAGTTCATCATTCTGTCTCGCCTCGACCGAATGGGCATAGCCCAGATCATGCAGTGTCGTATACGCTTTTTTCATCTCCTCTGTAATCCAGGTTCCGGTCTGACCCGCCCGCGGTTTCTGGCAGGCGGCAATGACCGCCGGGAAATCCTGATCGAAGGTAATCCGGAACCGTCCCTGGCGTAAAATCTGCTTCATGCTACGCGAAACTTTAATTTCAGAGGGAAAAAGAACAAAGCGCGGATCCGGCGACCACCAAATAATCGGTTCCTCATCAGCAGACCAGGGAAATATCCCCTGCCGGTAGGCCTCCAGAATTCTCTCAGGAGACAGATCGCCGCCGACGGCCAGAATCCCGCTGGGGGATGCCTGGCGGGGCGGCGGGAAAATGATCTCTTCCACCAGTTCAAATATCGGCATGACTTCCCCTCTTATAATCCGCGCCCCACAATGGCGCTTTTTCAGGTTTGCCTGTGGCGGCCGCATCGCTCGCCCGGCCTTCCACAACCCCAGGCGGGTCATCCCGCATGGGGAAAGGTTGAAAAATCTTCTACAGAAAATTGATGAAAATTTCCAGTGTTGTCGAATACGGATCTAACCGAAAGCAAAAGGCAGAGTCGCTTTGAACTCTGCCTTTCAGGATGACGGGATAAGCGGAATTTCTTTGAATGTCACTTCTGCATCTCTCTCAATCGTTCAATGAATTGCTTCATATATTGTTCGGTTACCTTCAGTGATCGACGAAATTCCCGGTCATCCGTGTTCACCACCTCCCGCCTCAACTCGGGAAAATATCTCTCCAATATTTCCAAGAGGACCTTGGCCTCTTCCTGTGTAAGTTCCATGGCTAACATCCCGAACCTCCTTTCTCAGAAGATCCCATTTCGAACCGGAACCGGGTCTAAGTCTTCATAAGACGCTCTTTTGTCGCCCCCACCGGATAGACGGGAAAGATTTCGAAGCGGATGACATCAATCCAGGCCGCCTTGGCTGCAATCAGTCCCTTGGCATCCGTGTCAACCACATATATCGTCCGGCACCCCTGCAGATCATAAAACTCGGAGATAACATTGACATCCGAAGGCCACTCCCAAGTCACCCGCCTGGTTCGAATTTCTCTCTCATCCATCGGCTCCCAGGTACAAATCATAGTGAAATACATAGCGCACCTCCCCATGGAATTTTAATATGGAAAGACAAAACTGGTCACCCCCTCCGGATAACTCATCTCCGGAGGGGATACGAGAGATACTTACGAATGGATGATTTCATTGCATACCTCACTGCCATACCGGACTAAAACAGTGTCATATGAATGAGAAAACGCTTGGACCAAAAACTGCTTTTTTTACTAAGATATGGGTAATATTTACCATGTCAATGGTGTTTTCCCAGCCGTCTAAATTTTAGACAAAGCTCAAACATCATGTCCCATTGACAAAAACAATTACAGAGAACAAATACGCCTGATTTAGGCGCCCATTGGTGACAGAGACTGGGGCTTTTTCAATCCCAACATCGTTAAAAGACGGGTTGTTAAAGGGATTTTATCAAACCAGGCACAATTCTGATTCTTGTTCAGTTCAGTCGGAGATCGCAGAGCCCGGCATTCCATGCCGTTCTTTCCACGCAGGGCAAACATGTTTCTCGGTGCCACGCACATCTGTGCTTCCGCCTGATAATTCTGACAGATCTTACAAACCGCTTTTTTCATAATCCCCTCCCCTAAAAGTAATGGTTTAACAGGTCTTGACCTTACTACCTCACGAGGAAGAACAACGGGGTAACATGCGATCCCTTTGCCTTCCGGACTGGATATTTTCGGTTTGGAACGATTATCCTCAGGCCCGTAAAAACTGCGACAGGCTTCCGAATTAGATATCCGGAACCCATCCCACTCATATCTTCCACTATATTTAGGAGAAAGAGACTAATATCACTTTTAATTTTCGATTATCACCATCTGAATTTTACTGTCAATGTTTTTCTTGATAGAAACTCAAAAGTCGTCGGAAACATATTTATAAGCGACCGCCTTGGCAATGGATTGTCGGGTTTTTTTCCCAGGTCTCTTTACAAAAAGAGGATCGGTGTTATTTTACTTTTTGATTGCTTTGTAAAGTCTTAGATTAAAGAAGGACCGCCATTGGAGCAGGAGTCAGGCCATGAATCGTGTAAAAATTCATTATCACATAAAGGATAGCTCCCTGGAAAAACAGTTCCGAAAAGCCGTCGAGGATATTTTCAATATGAACTGTCCGAGTTGCACCTTGTACCAGCGAACATGGCGTCCGCCGGTGGATATTTTCGAAACCGTTCATGAAATTGTCATCATTGCCGATCTTGCCGGAACGAAAAGCGACAGCATTTACATCGAACTCGGCATGCGAAACCTGAGAATTTGTGGAACGCGGCAGGTAAGGCACACCGGGGCGCATCCCCGCTATCACCTCGCGGAAATTTCCTACGGTTCATTTGAGAGAACCTTGATGTTACCCTGTCCGGTGGACAAGGAATCGGTTCATGCAACCTACCATGAAGGTCTTCTCAAAATCCGGGCAGCGAAGTTATCCCCGGAACGGGCTCATAAAATAAAGATAAACCAAGATGAATAATGTTTTTTTTTAATAGGCAGCACCCCCTTACTTTTGCCTGGAGGTTCACATGACAGAACAAAAAATATCTGAAGATTTCTCCGTTTCATCTCTGCCGGAAATTCTTCCGATTCTACCCTTATTCGATAATGTCGTTTTCCCCAAGATGGTCTTTCCCATGGAAGTCCTCGGCGACAAGTCCATCCAGTTGATTGACGAAGCCATGGCCAAGGATCGTTTCATGGGCCTTGCCGTCTCGAAAAAATCACCCCTGGAAACCAAATATCAGCCGGAAGACTTCTATTTAATCGGAACAAGCGTCGTTATCCTGAGAATGGCCAAATCGCCGGATAACAAAGCGCAGTTGCTGCTGCGGGGTGTCGAGCGTTTCCGGATCAAGGAATTCATCGAAGGTTCCCCTTATCTGCAGGCGCGCATTGAACCCCTGGAAACACCGGAGATGCGCGATATTGAGGTAGAGGCTCTGATGTCCAACCTCGTTAATCTATTTGACCGGGTTGTCAAACTGTCGCCTTTCCTCCCCCAGGAATTCGGCACCATGGCCAAATCAATCAGCGAACCGGGCACCCTAGCCGATATGGTCGCCTCGATCATCAACGCCTCCATCGATGAAAAACAGCGGATTCTGGAAACCCTTGACGTCAAGGAACGTCTCAAGGAAGTAACGCGCCTGGTCAATCATCAGGTGGAAATTCTCGAGTTGGGGAATAAAATCCAGTCCCAGGTCAAGGACGACATGGATAAGTCCCAGCGGGAATATTATCTCCGCCAGCAGTTGAACGCGATCCGGAAAGAACTGGGCGAAGAAGACGAATCCAAGGTTGAGATCGAAGAATACCGGGCCAAAATCGAAAAGAAAAATCTACCGGAAGAGGCCAGGCGGGAGGCGGAACGGGAACTGGAACGGCTCTCCCGGATGCACCCGTCCTCCGCGGAATACACCGTCGCGTCAACCTACCTGGACTGGATGACCGCGCTCCCGTGGAACGAAAAAACCGAGGACAACCTGGACATTAAAAAGGCCCGACGTGTCCTTGATGAAGATCATTTCGGCTTGGAGAAGGCCAAGAAGCGGATCATCGAATACCTGGCGGTCCGGAAATTAAAGCCCGACACCAAGGGGCCCATTCTCTGTTTTGCCGGCCCTCCCGGAACGGGGAAAACCTCCCTGGGTCACTCCATCGCCCGGGCTCTGGGCCGGAAATTCGTTCGTATCTCCCTGGGCGGCGTGCACGATGAAGCGGAAATCCGCGGCCATCGCCGGACTTACGTCGGCGCCCTTCCGGGGCGCATCATCCAGGGCATCCGCCGGGCCGAGTCCAACAATCCCGTTTTCATGCTCGATGAAATCGACAAGGTCGGCAGCGATTTTCGGGGCGATCCGTCGTCGGCGCTTTTGGAAGTGCTCGATCCGGAACAGAATTTCTCCTTTTCGGATCACTATCTGGACGTGCCCTTCGACCTGACGCATGTCATGTTCATCACAACGGCCAACATGCTGGAAACGATTCCGCCGGCTCTGCGGGACAGGATGGAGGTCATTGAACTCCTCGGTTATACGGAACTGGAAAAAATCAAGATCGCCGAGCGTTACCTGATCCCCCGGCAGATCGACGCCAACGGCCTCAAGGCGGACCAGATCCGCTTCACCCGCAAAGCTCTGCAGCGGATTATCACCTGCTATACCCGGGAAGCGGGCGTACGGAATCTGGAACGGGAAATTGCCTCCGTGTGCCGGGGCGTGGCCAGCGCCATCGCCGAAGGGCAGATTCAAGGGGCCACCATCACTGTCAAGGACCTTATGAAGTACTTGGGACAGGTCAAGGTCATCCCTGAAATCAGCATCCGGGCGTCCAAGCCCGGGGTCGCCGTCGGCCTGGCCTGGACTCCGGTCGGTGGGGAGATCCTGTTTATCGAAGCGACCTCCATGCGAGGCCAAAAGGGTCTGACCCTGACGGGGCAACTGGGAGACGTGATGAAGGAATCGGCGACGGCCGCCCTCAGTTTCATCCGCACCAACGCCGAGGAGCTGGGCATTGACCCGGATTTCTTCAAAGAAATCGACCTGCACATCCATATTCCTTCGGGAGCCATTCAGAAGGACGGTCCTTCCGCGGGGGTGACGCTGCTCACGGCGTTGGTTTCGCTCCTGACCAACCAGACCATCAAGAAGGACCTCGCCATGACTGGAGAAATCACGCTACGCGGGGTGGTCCTCCCGGTCGGCGGGATCAAAGAAAAGGTGCTGGCCGCCCACCGGGCGGGGATTAAAACGCTCATCCTGCCGAAATGGAACAAAAAGGATCTGGATGATATCCCTCCCAACGTGAGAAAAGATTTAACTTTCCACTTTGTGGACGATATGCGCGAGGTGCTGCGTCTGGCATTGGATAAATAAAAGACTGACGTAGCCGGCAGGCATGGCCTGCCTGAAGTTTCTTGAAGGACTGGCAATGCATGAAAGCCCCGTTGTTTTTCCGGGGCTTTTCTGCCCCAATAAGAGAAAAGTTTATGAATCGTATCGGCCAAGATGAAGGCATGCACTATGAGGGTTATTGTATCCGGCCGCCCAGTGAGGCGGACAGCATCCTCCTGCAGGTGACCCTGGGTTGTTCGCATAACCGATGCACTTTTTGTGGCACATATCGTGACAAGCGTTTCAAGATTAAAGATGATGATATTATCCTGAGCGACATTCGATATGCCGCCCGGCATATGTCCCGCGAAGACCGCCTTTTTCTCATGGACGGCGACGCATTGATTATTCCACAGCAGAGATTGGTTTGGATTCTGGAGCAGATCAAGGAACACCTGCCGCAGGTCAAGCGAGTTGGAACCTATGCCAACACAAAGAGCATCAAGCTGAAATCGCAGGCAGAGCTGGAACAATTGCGCCGTCTTAACCTCAGCATCGTGCATTACGGGATCGAAACCGGTGACGATGAGATCAGAGAGGCCATCCGGAAAGGCTCCACCGCAGCGGCCTGCATTGAAGCAGGGCGCAAAGCGAAAGAAGCGGGCATCCAGGTTTGGGCAACGGTTCTGCTTGGAATCGGCGGCCGTGAGGCATCTCTCCGGCATGCCCGGGCGACGGGCGAACTGCTTAGCGCCATGGATCCCAATTTTGTCGGAGCTCTGACGGTCATGCTCATTCCCGAAACACCACTTCATCAGGATTTTATAAACGGGGTTTTTAATCTTCCCGACCAAACCGGGCTGCTGCGGGAACTGCGGGAGATGATTGCCTGTACCAATTTAACCCACGGATATTTCTTCGCAAACCACGCCTCCAACTATCTGCCGATCAAGGCAAAACTGCCCAGCGGGAAACAAAAAGCCCTTGATTTGATCGATGCGGCTCTGCGAGGAGAAGTCCGCCTGAAA